>MPOS01000011.1 GCA_001896555.1 Candidatus Phosphitivorax anaerolimi | reverse complement strand
TCTGGTGCATGGCATCCAGAGACGGCAGCCATACCTCTTTGCAGCGGCCGTAGCCGAGGGCCACCTTCACCGCATGGGCGTTCATGCCGCCAACCGTGTGATTGAGCGTGATGCCGCCGTAAACCTCAACCGGGGTGAACTCAATGCCATCCTTGGCCTTCTCTTTTGCCATCCTGCCTAAAAAATCCTGGATGATGGCGGCACAGTTGTTGACCATGGTGTTGTGGTCCTTGAAGACCAGCGCCCTCATGCCGGCCTCGCTCGCCTCAATGCAGGTCTCCACCATGGTGGGCCTGCCGGGAAGCCAGCCGCCGAGCGGTGCGCCGTGAATATGCACATCGATACAGCCCTTGAGCAACTCGTCGACCTTCTCCGGATCGACCGGCTTGCCGGGATTGAAGTAGTTGTAGGGCCATGCCGGATGAGTCCTCTTCTTGAGCTCCTCAGCGGTTATCGCCCTCCCAAAGGGCATCTTCGACCAATCATCCATCGCTTTGCTCATAATCTCGCTCCCTTCATCTTTGTTTTCTCTCTCCAGAGAGATCAGGGGACATGTTCTCTCGGATAGTCTAAGGGGCCTTACCCCACGCGTGTCTTGAAATTTAGACCTCCGAAAACTGAGTTCTCTCGATCACCTGCCTCTGGACCTCGGGTCCGAGGTCGATGAAACGCGCGGTGAACCCTGCGACCCGGACCATAAGATCGGTGTATTTTTCTGGGTGCTTCTGGGCATCGATGAGCATTTTGCGGTCTACGATATTGTACTGCACCTGGTAGCCGCCCAGGTTGAAGTAGGCATCATTAAGGCAGATAAACTTTTCTGCGCCCTGCCTGCCTTCGATCGCCGAGGGGTTGAACTTCATGTTGAACAGCGTTGACTGCAGGTTTAGGGCATTGATCTTGGTTGCAGACCTGATCAGGCTCGTGGGGCCGTTCACATCTGTTCCCGGGAAGGCCGAGAGCGCGCCGTCCGCAACAAAGTCGCCTGCAAGCCTGCCGTCCGGCGTAGCACCGCACGCCTTACCGTGCAGCACTTGCGTGGTCACTGACAGTGTGCTCGGTCTCCAGGGGGCACCCACCCAGTTCATCACGCTCTGAGCTGAGTCGGACCAGGCATCATAGAGTCTGGCGAGGATAAGGTCCACATAGTCATTGTCGTTGCCATATTTCGGTGCGTCGAGTAACTGCTTTCTGAGCCTCTCCTGACCCTCGAAGTTGTTCTTGATCGCATCCATCAGCTCGCTCATCGTGATCTTCCTATCCTCGAACACCAGCTTCTTGATGGCTGCCAGCGAATTGGCCACGTTCACCACGCCGCAGGAAATCACGTAAGGAGAGTCACTGTACCTGCAGCCGCCCTCGTAGGCGTCCATACCCCGGTCAATGCAGTCATCGATCAGTGCGGTCATGATCGGGTGCACCAGGCCCAGATCGTTGTGCACCAGCATGATGGTGTTGCAATACTCTTCTTCACGCTTGACGATGATGTCCTGCACCCGGTTATACTCATCCACGATCTGTTCGAAGGTGGCTGTGTTCACATCGATCTTGACGTCAATCAGCTTGTCGCCGGTGACCGGGTTTATGCCATGGTGGAGGACCAGCTCGAAGATCTTGAGATTGTTCGTGTGCGGTACCGAGAACATGGGCATGCGTTTGCCGCAGATCTGCATGTCGACGCATCCGCAGGGGGCCCAGTCTCGAGCGTCTTCGATATTCGCCCCTGTGACTTTGACGAAACGCTCAGTGGCGATCTTGTCGTTGAACAGCGCGGGATAGCCGGAGCCGGCCTTGATGCATTCCACAACCTTGTGCTTGAATTCCTCGTCCATATCCTCGCGCCAGCGAACCGAAATCGTCGGCTGCCAGGTCTTTACGTTGATGCCGGCCTGGAGCACCAGCTTCGAGAGCTCGTTGTCGCAAGTATTGCCGTAGCGGTCGCAGCCGCCCAAGGTCACGTTCTGGTACACGCTGCCACCCAGATATGACTCCGTGAACGTCGCGTGTGCGCGGCAGATCTCACCGCACTTGATCCGCATGAGCTCCAGCAGCTCCAGCGCCTCTTGCTCCGTGAGAATGCCGGAATCCATATCCGCCTTGAAAGGACGGTACATGTACTGGTCGAAACGCCCCGGCGAAATGCCGCGGCCATTGAGCTCGATAAAGAGGACCACGTGCGTGAACCAGAACGACTGCATAGCCTCGCGGAAGGTATCAGCGGGCTTTCTCGGAACCTTGCGGCAGATGCGTGCGATCTCGAGCAGTTCATTCTTCCGGACAGGGTCTTGACACTCGGCCGCGAGTCTCTCGGCCTCTTTAGCGTGGTTCTCGGCAAAGGCGACCAGACCCTCGAGCGCCATCTTCACACCCTGATAGAAGTTGTATTTGTCGAAGAGCTCCTTCGTGTTCAGGTCGCCCAGCCCTTCGATCTTGCCGTCGATCCGTTTGATGATGCCCTCGACACCCTCGTCGATGATCTTCTGGTAATCAACAATCAGCCGCCCCTCGGGAACGTCGAACATGAACCGCAGGAACACGAGCTGCTGCATCCACTTCTCGACCAGCTCGAAATCTTCCTTGGTCTCGCGCAGATACTTCTCCGCCATGCTCCGCCAGTCCTTGCCCTCCCAAAACTTGGCTACTTCAAGGAGCTGCTCCTTATCCTCGGGGTAGATCAGATAGATGCCCAGGCGGTCGCCCTTCTTTTTCTGCAGGGTGCCTTCGATATAGCGCTCTTCCTCGCGCTTGATCTTCTTGAAACCCTCCATCATCCAGCACTCGTACTCAGGGTAAACCTGGGTGCCCTTGAAATACCGCGAGCAGTTGCCCACGATAAGCTCGCCGTCCCAGATCCTTGCAGTGAGATTGGAGAGCACGTGCTTCAAGGCACCGCCGGCCCTGAGGTACCGGGGCTCGGTCCAGTGCTGCTTCATGTATTCGGTAAAGAGAACCGCCCGCTCGGAATCAATGCACGGTTCGTTATCGAGAAGATCTTGATAGCGTTTCTCCACTCGCGCCGTCGACGGCGCACCGATTATCTCCCTCTGTTCGATATGTTCCGCGGCTGAGGCGTTCGACATCCCTTCCTCCTTTTTGTTCATTTGAGAAAGGTTAACCATAGATAATGGTTATGAACTATCGGTGGAGTCCTGAATCTTGCAACAGAGTCAGTCCTGCCGGATTGTCAGCATAATCCGGTTGTTTCCTAGGACATATTTCGATGGTGTATAGGTCATTTCCGGTATGCGATCTCCAGTGCCTGTTTGTCTGCTGGATGCCGGTTTTGCACCGATCTCGGGCCTGGCGGGTTCACTGATCACTATATCGAGAGTTTTTCCATTCTTTCTCGTGGAAGCCGGGCGGATCTTAACGTCGAGAGATCGTCTCACTGTAAGGGTATGCGCACCCTGAGAACGGTCCCCTTTCCCTTCCTGCCTGCAATGTTCACCCTGCCGCCCAGGAGGTTGACCCGCTCTCTGATACCGAGGAGCCCGAAAGAACCGGATTTTTTTACGTCCTGATTGGATATGCCGATCCCGTTATCGCTTACCTGGAGCTCGATCTGGTCGTCCATGGTCTTCAGCGTGATCTGTACGTTAGTCGCCTGGGCGTGGCGGGTGATGTTGGTGAGTGCCTCCTGACAGATCCGGAACAGGGCGGTCGATATCTTGTCATTGGTGATGAGACGCTCGGGTGTGGGCTCGAGAACAGCCTCGCAGACAATGCCCGTCCTGGCCTGGAACTCCTCGCCCAGCCATTCGATTGCGGCGGTCAGCCCGAGCTCGTCGAGCATCGAAGGTCGTAAGGTCACCAATATCCGCTCGACCGTCTTGATGGTTGAATCGAGGAGCAGCATCATGGACTGGACCTTCTGGATCATGTCGGAGCATCCCTCCGGGATCCTCCGGCTGAGCCAGAAGAGGTCCATCTTGAGGGCTGAGAGAATCTGGCCGAGCTCGTCGTGGATCTCCCGGGCGATCTCAGTGCGCACGCCCTCAAGCAGCACATCCAGGTGATCGGCATGAAGGCTCAATTGCCGGCGTGACTTCTCAAGCGCCAACTCGGCTCGCTTGTGCTCGGTGACATCGGTGATCAGGCCCTCTACGGCCACGATTTCTCCCGACGGCGAGTAGATGCCCAGGCCACGCTCCCATACCCAGCGGACCTCCTTGTCGGCCCGGATGATGCGGTACATTATCTCGAAGTGCTCGCCGGCATTCAGGGCCTTTTTCACCTTCTCCCAGACAGCCTTGCGGTCGTTTGGATGAATGAGCTGGCTGAAGGACGTGACCTTGCTGTCCACGAGATCTGAAGGACGATATCCGGTGAGATCGAGACTGCCCTCGCTGACGAATTCCACGGGCCATTCCTTTCCGGGTCTGCGCCGGTATACCATGCCCGGGATATTGCCCATGAGCGTGGAGAGTACCCGCTGGCTTTCCTGGAGGCGTTCCAGGGCACGCTTCTTTTCGGTGATATCCGTATGGGTTGCGACGATGCGGGTGATGTCGTCCTCTCCCGTACCTTTGATCCATGACACGCTGGTCAGACACACTACATCGTGACCACTGCGGTGACGGTACGTGAACTCCATGGAATAGGTCTTTAAGTTCTCGATGAGTGAGTAAAACCTCTTCCCTTCCTGGTCGTACTCTTCCTGGGAGCGGAAGAGTACGCGCATGCTCTTGCCGATGAGCTCTTCCGGCCTCCAGCCGAACACGGACTCGACCGCATGGTTGGCGAAGGTGATGATGCGGTCTTTGAGAACAACGACTGCATGGGGGATGGCGGCCATGATCGAAGACTGCAGCGAGGTGAGTTCATCGAGCTTCTTTCTGGCCTGCTTGAGCTCGGTGATGTCCATGAACTTGATGAGGATGGCCTGTTTATGCCGGTAGAAGACAGAGGTTGCAGTGACCATGGTCCAGGTTATGTTCCCGTCCTTCCTGATGAGCCGCATCTCGATGGGCTTGCCGGCCAGGTTTATGTGGCTGGTGCGGTCCAGCAGACCGAGCAGAAGATGTCTGTCATCCGGGTGTACGAGAAGGTGGGGATCAAGCTCTGCCAGCTCGTGTTCGCTGTAGCCTGTGCACTCCTGCAGCTTGGGGTTGGTAAAAGAAAACCTTCCGTCCTGCACCAGCGAGAGCCCCACCGGCGAGCCTTTCACCAGGCTCTGGTTGAGCGCCTCGGCCGAGTCCCTCTCTGTAAAATCTTCCAGATGCGTGGTAACGAGATTCGCGGAAATGGGGACATAGGTGATCTCGGCGATGACCTCCTGTCCGGTGGTGAATAACCGGTAGATGGTCTTTCGGCGGATGATTGACAGGCTGGTACTGCAGTTTTTGAAATCATTGAGGAAATCCGGCCTGTCCGCGTAGAGCTCATTGATGCTTTTCCCGACGAAATTCTGGATCCTGCTCTTTGTCGAAGTGATTGCGCGATCATCGAACCCGATGAGTACAAAGGTATCGCCGTGGCGTTCCCAGGTGAGGCTCAAGATGGGAATGCCCTGGTTGTCCCAGGGGGTCTGATGGGTCCCGCTGTGGTGGAGGTCGTGTTTGCTCCAATAGTGTTCGGAGACATCGCGTACGAAGGCCAAGACGTACTGGCGGCCGTTTACGGTGATGCGCTGGTTGCTGTATTGGACGGGGAAGGCCGCCCCGTTTTTCTTTCTGCCGCTGACCCAGACAAACACCCCCTGGGTGATGTTCTCTTCGCTGTACGATTCGGGGACGATGCCCGCAGCCTGTTCATGAACAAGGTCCCTCACGCTCAGCCTGAGCATTTCTTCCTTGGTATAGCCGTACATCTTGAGCGCCTTCTCGTTGCATTCGATGATGTGTCCATCGATGGTCTCGAGAAAAACCGCATCAGGATAGAGTTTGAAAAGGCACTGGTAAATGTCGACGCTCTCTTGAAGCTGCTTGTTCATGACTTGCCCGTCTTGGATCGGATCTCTTGGTCACACCGTCTTGTTGTTTCCCCATGGGCATCGGCTGTCGTCTTTGTCTTAAGCGGAAACGATTTTTAGCTGATGGCCGCCTTATCCCGCCGCTATCCGCTGCTTGCGTCTCAGGTTAAAAAAATGGTGCCCCCTTGTCAAGCTCGATGCGCTTTTTGTTGATTACCGGTGATTTTATCGAATATTCTTCATGTAATGAAAGATGGTGTTCCGGTTCCACCCGGGCTCGAGGATGGTGTGAACTTGCAATCATGGCAAGAAAGGATTAACGAAACGCAGTGACAAACAAGAAAGCCTGCAGGAAGACCTATCGATGACAGAAGATTCCTTGTTGATAAAAGATCGTGCCCAGAGAATCGTAGCCGAAATCACCATGCTGATTGAAAGTCAGGCAAATGTCTATGATGCCGGAGGTCCGGTTTCCCGGCTCATCGAGTATGTGGTGGATGGAGACAGCAGCCTCTACAGGGATGACTATGTGTTGAGATTCATTTTTGATGCAGCACAGACTGTGGCTGCCAAGCCCTGGAAGAGTGAGCGCGATGTGTACGACCGCCTTCCGCCATACGGTTTCCGCAAGGAAGAGGAAATTCTTCGTTGGGCGCATTGGTTCGGCAGCCACCGGAAAAGGCCGCCTTTCATCAACAGGTTCCTCAAGGAAGTCCAAGCTACGGATATCAGGAAAAGTGTGCATGATCTGATGTTCGATACGTTTCGGTACGAGCAGGTAAGCGTGGCGTCAAAGGTCCTCAGCTACATCAAGGACGATGCCAACTGGAAGTAGTGTCTTCCCGAATCGCCGGTGCATGCACGGATGAGATTTTCGCCCGGGAGGTCATCCGTTGATACACCGGATATGCCGGTGACCAGAAGAGCAATCCCTTCAATGAGCATGCCTTCCTTTTCAGCAGTGCATATCCTCTTGAGTCCTCAAAATGCCTATCTTCTCACACTCTGCAAAGCAGCCAAGTACGAGGATGGCAACCAATGCGCTGATATCTCTGCAGCCATCGGGTTTGTTCTTATATATACAGGTTTTTTGTCCTAGCCCATTTTCAGTTCTGCACCGATACACCCTATCCTCAATCTGTATTATCCATTTTCTAGGGAGTTATGAAGAGGGACATTCATAAAAGATGGCTATTTACACCAAAGGTAGCGGCAGGCTTGGATGGTCTCATCAGAATATCTGTTCTGCTGACTTATTTTCATGCAGGCAGCGGGCGTTTGAAAAAGGTGATTTCAGAAAATGAGGGGACTGATAATGGTAACCACTATGCTCCAATCATCGATCGCACACACCAAACCACTACAGTCCCTCATACAACCGGAGGCAGCATGCTTATAGATATTCGGAATGCCGTTCCCGGAGCACGAGGTTTGTACAGGATGAAGCATGCTGCCTCCGCTTAAAAAAGAGGCAGAACAACAGAGTAACAGTGTAACCCTCCTTCAGATGGACACACCTCATCGGGAGGTGTGTCCAAAATTTTCTTAAAGTTTGGCTCACATTTGCCTCGTGTCGCTACAGGGCTGAGAGAAACAGCCGATCCTATTCACTTTTTCTCATGAAAGCAGCTTCCGGCAAGCTGTCTATTTCTCATTGATGCCAGGCATTACGGCCTCTGCGGACTTAAGCGTCCCCATCATGCAGGATGGTTCTCTGACGATACCATTACCGCTTCTTATGACGGTACAACCGCATGCCGGATTTCATTGTCAAAGTCTTTCCCCAGCCCGAACCTCTTCACTGGGACGTTTCCCCAAGAACAGCAAGATGGGGGAGAAATGGCCTGGAAAATGTGAACCCGTCCTCGAAATCTTGAAATCCGAGGAACTATTGACTCTTAGGGAGTCATGGATTAGAGAGCATAGGGCATAAGAAGGACAGAATACATTCGGGGAGCATGCATGGAGAAGAAGACCCTTGCTCGAAAGATCATCGATGAGCACATCATAGGAGAGAATGAAAAGGAATATGCATTGAAGATCGACCAGACCCTGACCCAGGACGCCACGGGCACCATGGCTTATCTTGAGTTCGAGGCCATCGGGCTGGACAGGGTCAAGACCGAGCTCTCGGTGAGCTATGTGGATCACAACACCCTGCAGTCCGGGTTCGAGAATGCCGACGACCATCGCTTTCTGCAGGACATCGCACGGAAATACGGCATCTACTTTTCCCGTCCGGGCAACGGCATCTGCCACCAGGTGCACCTGGAGCGGTTCGGGGTCCCGGGCAAGACCCTGCTGGGCTCCGACAGCCACACCCCGACCGCAGGAGGCATCGGCATGCTGGCTATCGGCGCGGGCGGGCTCGACGTGGCCTCCGCCATGGCGGGCATGCCCTTCTCGATCCCCAAGCCGAAAGTGGTGGGAGTCGTCCTCACCGGACGATTGAACCCCTGGGTGAGCGCCAAGGACGTCATCCTTGAGGTGCTCAGGCGGGTAACGGTCAAGGGCGGCGTGGGCCGGATATTCGAGTATACGGGCAGCGGCGTCTCCACTCTGAGCGTGCCCGAGCGGGCCACAATCACGAACATGGGCGCCGAGCTGGGCGCCACCACCTCGATCTTCCCGAGCGACGAGGTCACCAGGGCCTTCCTCGCGGCCCAAGGCAGAGGGGATGCATGGAGGCCCCTTGCCGCGGATGAGGGTGCGGTGTACGACGAGACCATCGAGATCGATCTCTCCGGCATCGAGCCTCTGGCCGCGTGCCCCCACAGCCCTGACAAGGTGGTGCCGGTGAGAGAGCTGGCCGGGAAAAAGGTCGACCAGGTGCTCATCGGATCCTGCACGAACTCCTCGCTCAAAGACCTCATGATGGTGGCCGCCGTGCTCAAGGGCAGGAAGATCCACCCCGAAACGAGCTTCGCCATCGCCCCGGGCTCGCGCCAGGTGCTCGCCATGCTGGCCGGGAACGGCGCACTGGCCGACATCATCGGCGCCGGGGCGCGGATCCTCGAGAACGCCTGCGGGCCCTGCATCGGCATGGGCCAGGCCCCGAAGACCGGAGGCGTATCGGTCAGGACCTTCAACCGCAACTTCCCGGGCAGGTCGGGCACGGCAAGCGCAGGTGTCTATCTCGTTTCCCCCGAGGTCGCCGTGGCGTGCACATTGACTGGCTGCTTCACCGACCCCAGAGACCTGGGCGCATATCCTGACATCACCCTGCCGGAAAAGTTCCTGGTCGACGATTCCATGATCATCCCCCCGTCTGAAGAGGGCGAAACCGTGCAGATTTCCCGGGGCCCCAACATCAGGCCGCTCCCCAGGCGCGGGCCCATGGAAGACCGGATCGAGATGGAGGTCCTCCTGAAGCTCGAAGACAACATCACCACCGACGACATCATGCCTGCGGGGGCCAAGATCCTGCCCCTGCGGTCGAACATCGAGGCCATCTCTTCTTACGTGTTCTCCGGGATCGACCCGGACTTCTCCTCCCGCGCCCGGCAGGCGGGCGCGGGCTGCGTGCTGGCCCGGGAGAACTACGGCCAGGGGTCCTCGCGCGAGCATGCCGCACTCGCCCCGATGTATCTGGGAGTCAAGGCCGTGCTCGCCCGGTCGTTCGCCCGGATCCACCGTTCGAACCTCATCAACTTCGGGATTCTCCCCGTGATCGTCGGTCAGGACACGTATGAGGGCCTCAAGCAGGGCTCCCGCATCGTGATCTCCGGCATCACGGCCGCCCTCGAAGGCAGCGGGGCCCTGACAATCCATGACCCGGCATCCGGGAAGAGGCTTGAGGGCTCGATCCAGGTCTCCGCCCGGGAGCGTGACATCCTCAAGGAGGGCGGTTTGCTCAACTATATCAAGTCACAGGTACAGAGGTAGACATGACCAGAGACGGCACTGTACGGACACGATTCGCCCCTTCACCCACCGGGTATCTCCATATCGGCGGGGCGCGGACCGCCCTGTTCTCTTGGCTCCATGCCAGACACACCGGCGGAAAGTTCATCCTCAGGGTGGAAGACACCGACGCCCAGCGCTCGACCGAGGAATCGAGCCTCCAAATCCTCAAGGCGATGGAATGGCTCGGGCTCGACTGGGACGAAGGCCCCATCTTCCAGTCCCAGCGCCTGGACATCTATCGCTCGCATATCCAGAAACTCCTGGACGAGGGCAAGGCCTACTGGTGCGAGTGCACTCCCGATGAGCTCGAGGCGAAGCGGAAAATCGCACTGGAAAAGGGTGAGAAGCCCAAGTACGATCTGACCTGCAGAAACAAGGGCCTCGGCCCGGGCCCGGGCCGCGTTGTCCGCATCGCCCTGCCCGCTTCCGGCTTCACCTCGTTCGACGACATGATCAAGGGGCGAATCACGGTGGACAACGCCGAGCTTGACGACTTCATCCTTCTGCGCTCAGACGGCATGCCCACCTACAACCTGGTGGTGGTCATCGATGACGCCCTGATGAACATCACCCATGTCATCAGGGGAGACGACCATGTCAACAACACCCCGAGGCAGGTCCTGCTCTATCAGGCATTCGGGTTCGACCTCCCCTCTTTCGCCCATGTCCCCATGATCCTGGGCGCGGACAAGACCCGTCTCTCGAAGAGGCACGGCGCCACCTCGGTCACGGCGTACAAAGACATGGGCTACCTCCCGGAGGCGCTGGTCAACTACCTGGTGAGGCTCTCGTGGTCTCACGGCGACCAGGAGATCTTCTCACGCCAGGAGCTCATCGAGCTCTTCGACATCCACGATGTGGGGAGGAGCGCGGCCGTGTTCAACCCCGAGAAGCTCCTGTGGCTGAACCATCACTACATCAAGACCGGCGACCCTGACCGGATTGCAGGCCTCCTGCCCGAGTTTCTCCAGGCCAAGGGATATCCCGTGCCTGAGCCTTCCTATCTCGCCCGGGTGGTCACGGATGTCCGGGAGCGGACCAAGACCCTGGAAGAGATGGTCGAGTTCGGCGATTTCTACTTCATCGATCGTAAGCCGCCTGAGGACCTCTGCGAGAAGTTTTTTACCCCAGAGATCAGGGATGCCTTCCGGATGCTCGTCGAGCGGCTGGAAAACACCGACTTCTCACGCAAGGAGGCCCTCGAAGAGGCCGTGCAGTCTCTCCTGAACGAAACCGGCCTGAAGTTCAAGGTCCTTGCCCAGCCCATGCGGGTGGCGCTCACCGGCAAGACCGTGTCGCCGGGGATATTCGAGGTGCTCGCCACGCTCGGACGCGACCGGGCGATCCCCCGGCTGAAGAGGGCCCTGTCCTACATGGAGAAGAAAACATGAAGATACGTGAATTTGCGCTGCTGGCGCTGTTTATCGCACTTGTCGCCGTATCTACCATGATTATCCGGATACCCGTGCCCCAGACCAACGGCTACATGAATCTCGGCGACAGCATGGTCCTCCTGGCGGCCCTGTTCTTCGGGCCTGTGGGCGGCTTCATCGCAGGCGGCGTCGGGTCGGCGCTGGCCGACATCCTGGGCGGTTATCCCCAGTGGGCCCTGTGGACCCTGATCATCAAGGGCATCGAGGCGCTCATCGTATCCGCCATAGCGGGCGCTCTCAGGCTGAAGAGAGGCCGGATCAGCGCGCTGCAGATCATGTGCTTCACACTGGCGACCGCGTGGATGGTCCTCGGCTATTTCATCGCCGAGACGATCATGTACGATCAGAAGGTAGCACTGGCCGAGGTGCCGGCCAACATCATCCAGGCACTGGGAAGTGTGGTGCTGGCGACCATACTCCTGCCGCTCTTCCAGAAGATCATCTCAACCGCAAGAACATAAGAGGGCCGGGATCAGATGCTCGATATCCGGCAGATCGCAAGCCCATCCTTCGCCCTGCTGAGCTACGTGCTCACCGACACGGAAACGGGCCAGAGCATGGTCATCGATCCGCCGGCCGACATGGACACCCGGGTCGATCTCGGCTCGCTGGATATCAGGCGGGTGATCAACACCCACATCCATCCCGACCACACCATGGGAAACCACCTCTTCGCCGATAAGACACCCATCCTTGCCCATCCCGGCGACAGCGGGTTCTTCAATCGCCTGGCCAGCTCTTCCCTGGCTGCGATCTTCACGGCCCGGATCCCGCCGAAGATATCCTTCACCCTGTCCGAAGGCACCGAGCTCGCCTTAGGGCGGACGGCCATCCGGGTGATGCATACACCCGGGCACTCTCCGGGCTCGATCTGCCTCTTCTGGCCGGGAAACCTCATCACCGGGGATACCATCTTCGTGCAGGGGATCGGGCGTACCGACATCCCGGGCGGGAGCCTGGCGGACATCAAAAAGAGCATCGGCCGCATCCTCGCTCTGCCCGGCGACACCCGTATCTGGCCCGGGCACTACTACGGCGGGCTGTCCACCGCCACCCTCAAGGAGATCGCCCCATCCCTGCAATGCATTATGGACTCCATCCGGTAGACCGGCGTATAGTGCCCTTTAAGGAAGGAGAGAGAAGGGGAATTTGGTCCGTCCCTTCTCGCATACATGCATGCACCACATACTCGAACAGGTCGCAACAGGTGAATACGACGAGGCTGTAAGCCCCGGCCCTGAGATCACCGCACTCCTGTGCGTCGCGCAAGAGCGGAACCTGGCAGCACCCCGGCTGCCCTATCATAAAGTTCCCCTGGCAGAGCTTGAAACCGCTCCCGGAGATCTGCTCGCCGATGCTGCGGGGTGGATCCACTCTATGGCGGCCCAGGGGCATCGGGTGCTGGTCTTTTCCAGCCGCGGGATAAGCCGCCCTCCGTCCGTGGTCATCGCCTATCTCTGTCTCTACTTGGGCTGCTCGTTCGGAGAGGCGCTCCATCGGGTGACCTTGAGGCAGCCCTCCATACTTCTCCTTCCCGGCCTCTCGGGATCGATAGACGAGATCAGCACCGGAAGGTGCCGATAAGACCAACCTCCCCAGAGTCAAGCCAGACCTTCTCAAACGATGCCATTGCCAGGGATGAGACCTGCCATCACCGGGACGTGATGCTGCAACCGCTCCCGCAGTGGCACAGGAGGGGGAAAAAGCCCTTGACGGAGAGGGCCGCGCACAGGCCTTTGCGTTATATGGCCGCTGCTTGCACGCCGCCTTGAATGAGGGGTGCGGCCAAAGATGCATTGCCTTTTTCCCCGGTTAAGGTTACTAGTTGGGCACGAAAAAGCTGCAGCACATCCGGCTTGATCGCAGGGCTGCTGCACCAGAACATCTCCGGAAGAGAGGACGGCCTGTTGCCATGAATATGCAGATTGTCAAATCGGATGTGCTGCTCTTCATCACCGCGCTGATCTGGGGCTTTGCCTTCGTGGCGCAGCGGGTCGGGATGGATTATGTGGGCCCCTTCACCTTCAACGGTGTCCGCTTTGCCCTCGGGGCATTGTTCCTGCTCCCCCTGATCGCTTTCCGCAGCAGGCCCGCAGCCGGGCGGGCCCCCCGGGCGAACAGGAGGGAGACCATCCTTGGCGGTCTCCTGGCTGGGTTCGTGCTCTTCACCGGCGCGTCGCTCCAGCAGGTGGGGCTTGTGTACACGACGGCCGGCAACGCCGGCTTCATCACCGGGCTCTATGTGGTAATCGTTCCCATCCTGGGCATATTCTTGGGCCAGCGGACCGATACCGGGACCTGGGCCGGCGCCGTGCTGGCTGTCGCGGGGCTCTATCTCCTCTGCACGACCGGCGGCATGACCGTATCGGCCGGAGATCTCCTGGTTCTTGCCGGGGCATTCTTCTGGGCCGGACATGTACTGGTCATCGGGTGGCTCTCACCGAAGATGGACTCGTTCAGGCTCGCCTTCTGCCAGTATGCGGCCTGCGCCGCTTTGAGCCTCGTTGTCGGGGGCATCAGAGAGATCATCACCTTAGACGCCCTCATCCAGGGCGCTGCGCCCATTCTCTATGGGGGCATCATGTCCGTGGGAATCGCCTACACACTCCAGGTGGTGGGCCAGAAGCACGCACCCAGCTCCCACGCAGCGATCCTCATGAGCCTGGAGGCCGTGTTCGCCGCCGTGGGAGGATGGCTGCTGCTGGGCGAACGCCTCACATCGAGGCAATACCTCGGCTGCACGCTCATGCTGGCAGGCATGCTCGTCTCCCAGCTGTGGCGGGTCTGCTTTACGGGCAGGGCAGCTGATGAATGCGATGATTCCGGAGATACGGGCTTCACGGCATCAAACCGTGGATGATGGTCCGGCTCTATCCATGCGGCTCTGTGTCCTTTTGGCCGCTGATTCACAGAACAGTGCATGACCTGCTAAATTTCTCGGAACCACCGTCCGATAGAGAGGACGTGATTGATAGAGCGAAAACACCAAAAGAGAGGATATCATGGATGTAAATCTGGTCAATCCGTTCATTGAGGCGACACTTCACGTACTTTCGAGCATGGCCTTTGTGAAAGCCAGGGCAGGCAAGCCTTTTCTCAAGAAAGACAACATCGCCCATGGCGATGTCACCGGCATCGTCGGTCTGATCGGCGAAGCCCGGGGCACGATATCCGTGAGCTTTACCGAAGAATGTATCCTATCTATCGTCAGCAGCATGTTCGGCGAGGAGGTCACCCAGATAAACGACGAGGTCAAGGACGCCGTGGGCGAGATCCTGAACATTGTTTCCGGACAGGCGAGACAGAAGCTCGAAACCCGCGGGAGAATCATCAAGGGTGCCATCCCCACCGTTATTTCGGGCAAGAATCATACCATCACCCACATCACCAAACAGTCGATTGTGGCCGTGCCGTTCGAGACCGACAACGGAACGTTCACCATCGAAATCTGCCTCGAGGACCAGTAGCCCTCGCTTCTTATCCGTTATATTGAAGGCTATTGTTTGCGCGTACCCGGCTGCCTGTGATAGCTTTTTGCATATTGTGAAGGAAATCATCAGGCATTGTATCAGGGAATGCATCGAACCCGCGTGCGCGATGCGCTTTCCGGTCGTCGCACGCTCAGGGGCAGGCCTGCGCTGCCCGCTGTGCGGCTCACCCACTCGGCAGGCCACTGGAGAATACGAGGAGCATGGGGTCACGGCCACGCTCAAGGACGAGGGGAATACCCGGATCGAGGCGTTCCTGGACAATATCAGGAGTCTGTACAACGTGGGCTCCATGTTCCGATCCGCAGACGGCGCGGGGATCAGACACCTGTACCTCTGCGGCATGACACCCACTCCGGACAACCCCCGGCTGGCCAAAACCGCCCTGGGAGCCCAGAACACGGTGCCGTGGACCTACCGGAGAAACGGCCTGTCCGCGGCCATATCGCTCAGGGAATCGGGCAGGCGGCTGTGGGCCCTTGAGGGCGGCCCTTCCTCGGTGCCCCTTATGGAGGCTCTCCCCGATCTCTCCGGACCAACCCTGGTGCTCGTCGTGGGCAACGAGGTCTCCGGCGTAGACCCCGCCATACTGGAGCTCTGCGAGCGGATCGTGCACATTCCTATGAAGGGCTCTAAATCCTGCCTCAATGCGGCGGTTGCCTTCGGCATCGCGGCCTACCAGCTCTGTGTTCCTGGGTTGAAAGGGAATACCGGGTAGCCCTCTTTCACCTGAACACTGACAAATGTTTAATTTATATCATTTTATTCTTCAGTTCCTCCCCTCTGTTTGCCGATACCGTGCCTTGAAGCACCAGCTTTGAAAACATGAGGGGATCGTATGGATGTACAACTGGTGAATCCGTTCATCGACGCTACGATTCACGTACTGGCGTCTCTTGCCTTCACCGAGGCCCATGTGGGCAAGCCCTATCTGAAAAAAGACCCGGTGGCCCAGGGCGATGTGTCCGGGGTGGTCGGTTTGTCCGGCGAAGCCAAGGGGACCATTTCCGTGACCTTCACCAAGAAATGCATCCTGACAATCGTCTCCAAGATGTTCGGAGAAGAGATCACCGAGATCAATGACGATGTCAAGGATGCCGTGGGCGAGATCCTCAACATCGTCTCGGGAAGCGGCAGGCAGAAGCTGGAGGCCATGGGCAAGCCCATGAGCGGGGCCATTCCCACGGTGATAACCGGAAAAAACCATGTCATCAGCCATATGACCACCCACCCCGTCATCGCCGTGCCCTTCCATACGGAAAACGGCGACTTCACCTTTGAGGTCTGCTTCGAGTAACACGAAAACGAGGGGGAACACCCCAAGGAGGCCATCATGAGCCGGCTTGCCGATTTTACATCAAAGGATTTCATCGAGCAGATATCCGTGCTCAATGCCATGGTGGAAAACAAAGAATTCGATTCGATCCCCGGGCTCATCTCGCTCATGGAAACCATCCCCGTAAGTGACGCCGTCGGCCTCGTGATCCGTGACACACTGAAGTCGCTGCTCTCGGCAAGCGAGGAGTGCACCGCAGGCTGTTTTGCATCCGGAAACCGGGAGGTGCGGACCATGTGCATTGAGGTAGCCGGCCAGAGGCGTTTCGCCTCTGCAGCATCGGCAATCCGTGATATGGCCGGGCAGGCGGCTGCAGAAAACGATCACGGCATGCTGTTCATCATCCTGTCGAGCCTCGCGCAGCTCGACCCGCAGGGTTCGCTCGATCTCTTCCGGAAGCACCTGGGCCACGAAGACCCTTCTATTGCCTCCCTGTGCATCAGGATGACAGGGGTATTGGCTGATGCCGCATCTTTCGATTGCCTCTGCCGGATCGTTGTTGAGGCCGGTTCGGATGAAAACTATGAGGAATGCAGCCTGGAGACGGCAAGCGCCATCGAATCCCTGGGCGAATTCAAAAGCGAGAAGGCGGTCCGCTTCCTCGTATCGCAGATCCATCACCGGAACCCCGCCGCCAGGAGACTGATCCACCACGAGCTGGTGGAGATCGGAAACGATGCGGTAAAACCGCTGTCGGTCATTTTCAGCGAAGCCGACCCTGACCGGAAAGTCCTCGCCGCCAATGTGCTGGGGCTCATCGGCACCAGGGAGGCCGGAAACGTCCTGGTTGCCGCCATGGACAAGGGACTTGCCGGAGACCTGAACATCCGTTTCGCGGTCTACGACGCCCTGGGCCGCATCCCGGGCATGAAGAGCCTGGTCTGCCTGACTGATGGGCTTCAGGAGCGGGACGAGATGGTGCTGACAGCGGTGGTGTCTTCACTCGGCAAGCAGTACAACCCCTGGATCATCGACCGGATCATCGAGTTCATGGGCAAGGATTCCCCGCATGGCCAGGCGCTGACCAGGGCCATCATCGCCTCACGGTCTCTGGACATCTTCGAGGCCCTGTATCTCGCGGATGAAACGATCGGAAGCCGGCTCGTGGGCGAGATCGTGCGCACCGGCGACAGGGAACTCGCTGATGTGTTCCAGGAAAGGCTTAAGAAAATGAACACCGGCCGTTCACAAGCCGACATCAGTCTTCTCAAGGGTGTTTCCACTCCGGAGAAAAAGATCAGGGTCCTGGCCGTGGACGACTCACGGGCCATGCTGAACTTCTACAGCAGCATTCTCTCGGAAACCGGGATAGGCCTGGCTACCGCCTGCAACGGAAAAGAGGCCCTGGACCTCCTCCTGGCAGGTGATGAATACCATCTCGTGATCACCGACATGAACATGCCGGTGATGGACGGTATCGAGCTCACCAGACAGATGCGCTCTCAACCTGCGCTTGCGGGGATTCCCGTGGTCATGGTGACCACCGAGTCCGGCCACTCGCAGGAAGGCCTGGCGAGAAAAGCGGGCGTCACTGCATTCCTGCGCAAGCCCTTCAGTGCGGAAAAGCTCCGCAAGATGATCGAGACATGCCGGAAGCCGTGAGGACCGGCTTTGCACCAGATCGACCCCATTAGGAAAGAGGCGGGTTCCAGCAATGCAAGGGCGGGGAAAACCAGCACAGGGCCGGCGAACCATCCTGGCCGTATAAGGCATTGGCATCGAGAAGAAGTGCGCGCAGATCGAGCGGATAGGGAGTTAAGGGCACGGCCCTCTGCACCGGGCGAGCATCATCAGAAGGGTTTCGCCGCCCCGGCGGCTCGTCTGTTCCCTGATCTCCTGCGTTAAAAAAAGGCGGGACGCTATAGGACAAAGGGGCGTAAGGAAAGCACCCCTTTGTCCTATAGCGCTCTGAAGCATCCTAGCAGCTTGTGCAGCCGCCGCAGTCGCTCTTTTTGGAAAGGGCCGAGGTGATGATGAACCCCTCGCCCATGGAGCCCGTGATATAATCTATCCGGATGGGTTTGGCCTGCTCCAGCAGGCTCTTCTCGACGATAAAGGTGAATCCTCCGGTCTCGATGACCTCGTCAGATTCGTTTGGCTCATCCAGAGCCAATCCCAATGTGGGTCCCCCTCAACCAACGCCGGCGACCACGACCCTCAGCGGCTCTATCTCCTGCCTGGTCTTGAAGAACTCTTCGACCATCTGTGTTGCCTTCTCGGTTACTTCGAGCATTCATTTTCTCCTTTCGTGCTGCCGGATCGCCGTTGCCGATCTCATGACCACACGATTTTGTGGATTTTCAGTTATAGTAATGAATGAATGTTGAGGAATCAACAGAGAAAATTCGGCCCGCCCCCATGTAAAGGAAAGTACTGGAAAAAGGGTCCTTCTCTCGCCGTAATGCCCTCTCCATGGCCGTGAGCTGTTCTCTCCTGCGGGAGAGATCTTTATAAAAGGGTCATGCAACCAGTGCAGCGAACATCAAGGGAAAGGCGATACCCTCATTTCCCTCCTTGCTCACGCATTCCCTATGCCGCTGGTTGATCTCTGCACCGCTGAGACGTACATTATTGAAAAGACATCATGGAGGTGCCTTCATGCCCGCAAGAAAGAAGAGGCCTGAACGTGACAGGGAGAAAGAATATCCCCGCCGTCAGTTTGCGGACAAGCTCCGCCGCCTGGCGGACTGCATCGAGCAGGGGAAGAGGTTCAGGATCCAGATCGCGGGAGAGCGTATATCCGTACCGCCCGATGCTCTCCTCGCAATCGAGCACGAGCGGGAAGACGGCGGGGAAGAGGTAGAGTTCCAGCTCAAGTGGACCATCTCCTGAAAGAAACGGCTCTGGACGGTTCCCTGACTTTACTGCGAGCCATGCCGGGAATGGCGGTAATCCATGAAGGGATAGTATCGCATCGCCCCATAACGGTTGCGGTTCTTGGCGTGAGAGGGAAGAGAGGAAACTCGAATGGTGACCGGCTTGTTGTTTATCCTTGGCCTGGCGCTCCTGATCGGAGGTGCTGAGCTGCTGGTGCGCGGTGCGTCGCGGCTCGCGGTACTGGCAGGCGTCTCCCCGCTCATCATCGGGCTTACCATTGTCGCCTTCGGCACCAGCTCACCCGAGCTGGCGGTGAGCGTCCGGTCGGCGCTTCTCACATCGGCAGGGGCCGATATCGCCCTGGGGAATGTGGTGGGCAGCAATATCTTCAATGTCCTGTTCATCCTCGGGCTGTCCGC
This sequence comes from Candidatus Phosphitivorax anaerolimi, assembly GCA_001896555.1. Lineage (GTDB taxonomy): Bacteria > Desulfobacterota > Desulfomonilia > UBA1062 > UBA1062 > Phosphitivorax > Phosphitivorax anaerolimi. The sequence goes on along the minus strand of MPOS01000011.1, from coordinate 158,541 downwards.
TCTGGTCAAACCTTTAAGCGTATCGAGACAGCTGATCCGCGTCGATGTGCCCATCATGATGGGGGTCTCACTCCTCCTGTTCTTCATAGCGCTGGACGGGCGTATCGGCCACATCGACGGTTTCGTGCTCTTCTTAGGTATCCTTGTATACACCCTGTTCACCATCCGCCAGGGGTCCAAGGCCGACAACGGTGCAGCCGGAATGCAGAAAAACAGGCCGGAAAACGGATGGCGTGACGCGGGATGGAGCGTGATGCTCGTGGTTATAGGCCTGGTCATGCTGGTGCTCGGCTCCCACTGGCTGGTGAAAACCGCGATCGTGATGGCGGAAAGGCTCGGAATCAGCGAGTTGGTGATCGGGCTGACCGTGGTGGCAGCCGGGACCTCCCTGCCCGAGGCTGCGACCTCGGTGATGGCGAGTATCAAGGGAGAGCGGGACATCGCTGTGGGGAATATTGTGGGGAGCAACATATTCAACATCCTCGCCGTACTCGGTCTCAGCGCACTCGCGGGCACTCACGGGGTCCGGGTGCCCCTCCCGGCGATGTGGTTCGACCTGCCGATCATGATCGCGACAGCGGCCGTCTGCCTGCCGGTATTCATCACCGGCTTCCAAATAACCCGCATGGAAGGACTGCTTTTCATGGGCTACTACTTCCTCTATACGCTCTATCTCGTGATGGCCACCGCGCATCACAAGTCCCTGCCCTTCCTCACGCATATCATCGTCTTCTTTATCCTCCCCCTGACCGGTATCATGATCCTGGTTCCGCTGTATATCCAGATGCGAAAAGGGTTCGTGAAAGGCCTTCATCGCCGCCTGCGGTGAGAAAGGCTTCGTGTGCAGGCGTTTCTGTTGAGAATCCGCTCGTGTCCGGTTAACACTACCTGTTGGATAACACAGAGAAACGAGGAGGCCTTTCATGGCTGCTGACATACATATCATACTGCTTCTTCTCATCGGCCTCACGGCCGGCATCACCTCGGGCCTGTTCGGCATAGGAGGAGGGGTGATCGTGGTGCCAGCCCTGGTGCTCATCATGGGCTTCTCCGTGCCCAGCGCCATCGGGACCAGCCTGGCGATTCTCCTGCCGCCGGTGGGCCTTGCCGCGGTGATCGAATACTCCCGGCACGGCAATGTGGACCTGAAAACAGCGATCATCGTGGCGCTGGGCCTCTTTACAGGGGCCTGGATCAGCGCGTACTTCGCAAACCGGCTGCCCGGGCCGTGGCTGCGCGTGGCATTCGGGGTGTTCATCATCTGCCTCGGGATCTACATGATCTACGGGGCGCTTAAGCACACCCCGGTCTGAGAAGGCCCGGGAATCGCCTCCGGAAGCGCAGCGCTTTAACGACCGGCGGACGGGAGTGATACGGGACGGTGTCCGGTTGTCCGCCGGACGGGAGGCACTCAGGGCCAAAGGTCGAAGGGGCGAATGAACGACCTTAAGCCGGAGATCACGAGCCCACGGATTTCCGCTCGTCTCCGGGAAGGTCGAGCCCGAGCTGGCCGCCCGGGTTCATGATGTTCCGGGGGTCGAAGTGGCGCTTCAGTGACTTCAGCACCTCCATCTGCTCCTTGCCGAGATATTCTTCCAGATAGGGCGCCATCATCCTGCCGATGCCGTGGTGATGGCTCAGCGATCCGCCGCTCTTCATGATCGCCTCGATCACGCCCCGCTGGAAGGATCGAAACTCCTCCACGTCGGAGGTTTTCATGATAAAGATGAAGTAGAGGTTCGTGCCCTGGGGATAGAAGTGCGAGGCATGGGCCATGCACATGGTCTTGGGCCTTGCCTTGATATAGGCCCTGACCCCCTGGTGGACTGCATGGAGGTTGTCCCAGGTCACGCTCGTCTCCAGGGTGTCGATCTGGATGCCGAAGTCCTGCAGGTCCTCGCGCATGTAGGGTTCGGTGAAGCGTGTCTTCTCCCACTTCCGGGAGGCATAGCCGGTGAGGTACAGGGCTCCGTACCCGCGGCAGATTTTCCGGATCTTCTTCCAAACATGGCGAGTGTAGCCGCCCTCGCCCTCCACGGTGCCCAGACACAGGCAGCGCTCCATGGGCCGGTAGCCCCTCCGTATGAGAAAGGCATCCACCAGGGAGGGGATGCCGTAGAGTTTGAGTCCCCGGTCGGTCTCCTCCGGGTCGGATATCCGGTAGACCGCGGGCCTGCCGAACTCGCCCTGCATGATCTCGCGGCTTGCGTCCACGGCGGCATCCCAGGAGGGGAACATGAAGCTGAAATACCGCCGGTTTTCCGGCATGTAGCGGAAGATCTTCATGGTCACCTCCACGAGAATACCGAAGGCCCCCTCAGAGCCTTTCATGATGTCGTTCACCTTGGGTCCGGTGGCGGCGGCGGGGAACTCCCGGGTGCGGAAGGTGCCAACAGGCGTCACATACTCCTGGCTGAGCACGATGTCGCAGGCATCGCCATAATAGGTGGAGGCCTGGCCCGAGCCCAGGGTCACCACCCAGCCCCCGACTGTGGAATACTCGAACGACTGGGGGAAATGCCCGCAGGTGTAGCGCCTGGACGCGCCGAAACGCTCGGGTGCCTTGTTCAGGGCCTCTTCATAGGCGGGGCCGAACATGCCCGGCTGCACCCGTGCAGTCTGGTTGGTCTCGTTGATCTCAAGGAGCTTGTTCATGTGGGTGCTCATCACCAGACTCACCCCGCCCTGAGCCGGGCGCACCCCGAAGTTCACCGACGAGCCTGCCGCGAAAACGGAAACAGGGATAGTGTGCTCGTTGCAATAGGCCACGATCCTGCCCACTTCATGCTTGTCGCGCGGATGCACCACCACGTCGGCAACCTGCGGGACGATCCCCTTGCGCAGCTCCATGAGCTCTTCGGTAGTCTTGCCGCAGGCGTATTTGATCCGGCTGTAGTCGTCGGTGCAGACGTTCTCCGGCCTCACGATGCTCTTCAGGTGTTCGACGTGCCGCTCGTCCAAGCCAACCGGCCGGCCCAGAACCGCCCTCCCCGCTCCCTCGTCCTGCTTACGGGAAAAGTCCTCGCGGGTCATGCCGAACTCGTCCATCATCATGGCGACCCATCCGTCGCTCGGGTGCTTGAACGCATGGGGGCTGCCGTATTTGACGATCGACCTGATGCTGCCGCTTTCAGGTGCACACTCTGTCCAGTCGGGCCTGAATTTCTTTTTTCCAAGCATGACGATCTCCTTGCATATGATTGCATCCTCCCTCTAATGCCCGCTTTTTCAAGGGCTCTTGAAGGGAGGACTGCATTCCCGTTGGAAGCTTCTTCACCTGAAGCCCCGGCCAAAGCATTCGCCCTTTGAACACCTGTATCATTAATCCGGGCGAAAACTTCAGTGCCTTATTTGCCAGGCACCTTGAGCAGATCCATGACGTGCCGGTATTCATCCTCGGTCTTCTCGTCACTCCAGCCGAGCTCGCTGGCCGCAATGACGGCGACCTTTCTTATGATCTCCTCTCCGGGGTTGCCCAGGGTCGCGATTCCGGTTCTCCTCAGAACGATATCGCTCAACCGCCTTGCCATCTCATTCCGTACGGCGAACAGCACCTCGGCGAGGATCTCGCCGTCCGTGCTCACCACCTCGGCATACTCGCGGTCCTCTTCCGCGATTTTCAGGACCTTGTGATACTCGGTGCCGTAGTGTCTGCCCAGGTAGTCCAAGGTGCTCTCCTTAAAGCCGGAATGTTTCCTTTTGATGGAGTCAAGGAATGTATTGATGTCACGGATCTCGCACCCGAAGAGGTAGCGCCGGTCGGTGATGGTCTGCCCCATGGGCATCTCCGTCTTTTCCCTCACGAGGTCCATGACCTTCTGGGCAAGATTGCGGCTGGTGGTATACTTGCCGCCTTCTACGGTGATCAGGCCCTGGAGCCCGTCCGAGGCATTGTCATAGATCTCATACTTCCGAGACGACTCATAGGTGCCCTCGGTCTGCTCTTCCACCAGCGGCCTGAGGCCGCCGTAGGTGTAGAGCACCTCGTCGAAGCGGACAAAGCCTTCACCGAATGTGGAATTCACCTCGTCGATGAGCCCCATGATGCTCTCTTTTGTCACCCGGTAGTCGTCGGGGCTGCCGACATATTCCTTGTCCGTGGTCCCGATCAGCGTGTGACCCCGCCAGGGGATCAGGAAAAAATGCCTGCCCTTGGGGGTCATGGATGCCACCACGCTCCCCTCGTTGATCTTTTTGCCCGTGATGATGTGAATGCCCTCTGAGCGCCTCAGTGTCTCGTTCACCCCGCCCTTCTTCGCCAGGCCCAGGATGATGTCGGCCCAGGGGCCTCCGCAGTTGATGGTGATGTTCCCGCGCACCTCGTGGCGGGTGCCGGTCAATAGGTCTGTTGCCGTAACCCCGACCACCCTGCCGGATCGATCGGTGATGAAACCGTCGACCTTGACATAGTTCGCCGCGTCGGCCCCGAAGGCTGCAGCCGACTTGATGAAGGCGAGCGTGAGACGCTCGGGGAATATGCTCATACAGTCATAGAATATGGAAGCGCCCGAGAGTCCCTGCTCCTTGAGGCAGGGCTGCATTTCAAGGGCCTTCCTGGTGGAAACGGTCTTGTGAAGGGGGATCTTCTTGCTCTCGTCCCAGGTGCTGCCCCGGTCGTAGGACAGGATGTCGTAGAGCGTGAGCCCTGCCTTGACGAACCATTTGCTGTTCTTGATCGATGACTTGTAGTGGGTCATGAGCATGGGGAACGGGTAGACGAAGTTGGGTGCGATGTCTTCGAGAATCTTGCGCTCCTTCAGCGATTCCCTCACCAGAGAAAACTCCATGTTCGCCAGATATCGCAGCCCTCCGTGGATGAGCTTCGAGGTGGCCGCCGACGTTGCCCCGGAAAAATCGCTCTTTTCGAGCAGGGCCACCTTCAGCCCCCGGCTGGCGGCATCATAGGCGACCGAGGCCCCGGTGATGCCTCCCCCGATAATCACCACATCATAGATCTGGTCTCTGTGATCTTCGATAAATCTCTGCATCGTTCCTACCTCCTGCTATCCCTGCCTGTTTGCAGGGTATCGACAACCGCCTTCTGGGCATAGGTGAGAACATCCCGCATGATCTTTCTGGCCAGACCGGCGTTTCCTTTTTTGATCGCCTGGTAGATTTCCTCGTGAAAGCGCTCAGAGCGCTTCACGTTTTCCTCATCATTGAAATAGAGGTGCCCGTATTCGATCACAAACTTGTTGAAGAAGTTCAGCAGGGTGAGATACAGAATATTGGCGCTTGCCAGGCCGATGATGTGGTGCACCCGGATATCCTTTTCCAGGGTAGAGAGCTCTCTGTTCTTCCAGATGACCTCCTCAAGGGCTTGGATATGATCATCCGTCCTGTTCTTGGCGGCGCGAAAGGCCATCTCGGGGCCGATGATGGACCTGAATTCGAGCAGGGCTTCGATGATGTCGTCCCGCTGGCGTTCGTCCAGACGGATCATGGCCCTGATGAGCTCGAGGCTCCCGCTCTCCTGATAGTTTTTCACATAAACGCCGTCACCGTGGCGGATTTCCACCAGATCGAGGGATTCGAGCCTGCCGAGCGCCTCTCTGACCGTAGACCGGTTGACCTCAAGGTCCCTGGCGAGCTCCCGCTCGGTAGGGAGCTTTTCTCCCACAACAAGCTGGCCCTTGATGATGCTCTTCAGCAGGATGTTCTCGATCTCTGCAGAAAGCCGATTTCGCATGAGCGGGCGGGTGAGAATCAATGCTGACATATGCCTCCTCCATTTGGTCCGGTGGTCCGGCCAATGGACCATTTTTTTACCGATAAATCCGGTCCTGTCAAGACCTTTTTTTATTGGGCGCGGATCGGGTGGACCAGTCAGGAACGCTGCCGGGCAGGGGGATGCTGCTCGAAGAGATAGCTCAGGCAGTCCAGAGAGTCTTCGATCTGGATTGGCAGAACCTTGGCAAAGGTATCCAGCATGATCAGGGCATCGAGGGTGGATTCGGTCTGCGTGGCATCCTTCAGTCGTTCGGTGAACGAGATGTTCATCAGGTGGATGTCCTGGTAAATCTTGGTGAGCCCGGCAAGCTCGAGGTCCGCGCACTGCCCGTTCTTTTTCAGAAAGTACTGGGCGAGCAGGTACATGGATGTGGCTCGATAAATGGTTTCCTCCCCGGTGGCAAGAGGCAGGTGGAAACGCGCCATGGGTCTCAGAGGTGCGGAAATCGGGCATCCGCAGGTCGCACTGATGAGTCCCATGAGTGAGCTGATGGCGCTCTGCAGGGTGGTGAGCTGTGAAAAGATCCGCTCCGGGGTGACCACACTCAGGTGGATCTCATGAAACGACATCTTGCCCTGAAACCGGTTGACCGTATTTACCAGGTGAACTGCCAGCGGGCAATGAGGGTTGGTTTCATATGAGAGAGGACAGTTGGGGCACTGGTGAAATCCGAGCACGGTCCAGGAAGGCAGATATCCGGGCGGATCATTGAGCAGCTCAAGTGTTTTCGGATTGAGCCTCAAATTGATGATCTCCTGGGTCTTGTCCTGAAAGGTGAAGCAATAGCGGATGGGAATGCTCTTCATATCACCACTCTCCTGTTGTTCATGCAGCAGTCCACAGACGCACACGAGCAGCGCTGGTAATCAAAACATCCTTTCCAGCCGTGCATGGTCATGTTGATGAATTTCATTTCATCATCCCTTCGACATTTCACTCATGAATCTTTATATGCCTTATTCCAAAGGGGGGGCATTTTACCAAAGCGGGCTCCTGAACGCTCAAGACTCTGCCTACCCGACTCTATCATGGGCATGGTGTGAATCATACCGTTACTGGGCCTGCCTTCTGCTCATTTCTCGTGAGAAGAACCCTGCCGCCTCGCTGGTGATTGTTTCGGACAAACAGGGGATGTACGGCGCCTTTTCGCGATCCTTCCAGGTCTATGGGATCATCAGGCATATGACTGTGTTCCAAAGCTCAATTATTGACGTTTTCCCTTTACTTTCTCCTGATAATTACCGAAAGATACATTACATAATATCAAGTACAGGGGGAGGGATGCATGAATAAATTTATTACAGGAACACTATCGGTTCTCATCGTAATTTTTGTGGCGGTGGCCTGTTTCGCCCAGGAAAGGACCTATAAAATCGAGGTGCTGCAGGTCACCAATATCGAACCCTTTGGCATGGCGTACGAGGGATTCTTGAAGAGCCTTGCCGAGAATGGGATCGTGGAGGGCAAGAACCTCACGGTCAACCGCCGAATCATCGATTTCGACGTGGAAAAAGGTGGCTTGTGGAAAAAGGTCGGTGTGCTCCTGGAGATCAAGAACACTGCATCCAAGATCGTTGACGCCCGGCCCGACCTCGTACTGACCATCGGAACGCCCGCCACCAAGTATGCAAAGGACAAGATCATCGGCGCGGGCATCCCTCTGGTGTTCACCGCAATCGCCATCCCCGAGGCTGCGGGCTGCGCGTCGCTGACCACTGCAGGCCCAGGGTTCACCGGCTCCACTTTGTACATGGACATGGGGGCGGCCCTCAAGATCGCCAGGCTTGCATTCCCGAACATCAAGACCGTGGGAATCGTCCACACCGATGACGACAACGCACTGGCCCAGGCGCAACAGGCCAAGGCTGCAGGGCCGTCGGAAGGATTCACCTTCATCACCAAGGAGGTCAGCAAGAACGAGAAGTTCACCCCTGCAGGCGAAGAACTTATCTCCAAAGGCGCCGAGGCCTTTGCTGTGCTCCTGGATTCCTACTACGGCATGCGGAATTACGAACCCTGTCATGAGCTTGTGGATATGTCACTCAAATACAAGGTGCCGGCCTTCAGCCTCGTCCATATGAAGGTGCCGGGAGCCATTCTGTACGTGGGCGCAGAGTTCCCGCACGTCGGATCACTCGCCGGCACTCAGGCCTCACAGATCCTCCTGAAGGGATCGAATCCCGGAGACTTGCCCATCCTCAGGCAGGAAGACCTGACCATCATGGTAGACACCAGCCAGCTCAAAGAGCTCCAGATCGAACTTCCCATCGAAATCCTCCAGCTTGCAAAGGCCGTGGAATAGCTGCTCTTTCGGGTTTCCCTCCGGATGTATCATGAGGGGGAAACCCGGTTCTTCATAACCACCAGAATAGAATTCTCTGGCTCATTCAATTTTATATATTATTGTATGTTTTGTTGACAATATTACTATATTTCATTAAGATATTTTCCGGTCATCTATGCCATTGATTTGATTTATCTTTGTAAGGTTCAGGGTCATTGATCAGCATATGGCTGATGGAGCAGGCGACACAGACAGGGGATGATCCCTCACGTGAAGTCTGAGAGAAAGGGCCCGTAATGTTGCTGAAGAGCAACTTGTCACCGGATAATTTCATTTGAGGAGGAGCATTGCATGAAGAGATTCTCTTTCGGTATCATACCGTTTCTGCCTGTTCTTCTGATGGCTAATATCGTCTTTGCCCAGCAGAAGACCTTCACCATCGATGTCCTGCAGGTCACTCATGTAGAAGCCTTTGAGAGAGTGTACCAGGGATTTGTACAGGAACTCAAAGCCGCCGGTCTCGTGGAAGGGCAGAACCTGAAGATCAACCGGAGGATCATCGATTTCGATATCGAAAAGAGCAACCTGTGGAAGAAAGTCGGCGTACTCCTGGAGATCAGGAAAACTGCATCCAAGATCGTGGAATCTCGGCCCGACCTCGTGATGACCATCGCCACCCCTGCAACCAAGTATGCAAAGGACAGGATCATCGCTGCGGGCATTCCGCTCGTATTCAGCGCAGTGATCATCCCCGAGGCCGCAGGCTGTAAATCACTGACCGTTGCAGGTCCAGGCTTTACAGGATCTTCTATTTACATGGAGATGGCAGACGTTCTTAAGATCGTCCGGCTCGCATTCCCCGACCTCAGGACCATGGGCATTGTCCATACCGATGACGACAATACCCTGGCTCAAATTGATCACCTGAGGGCTGCAGGCGCTGGGTCGGGATTCACCCTGATCACCAAAGAGGTCAACAAAACCGACAGGTTCACCCCTGCCGCGCAGGAACTGATCGCACAGGGTGCACAGGCTTTCGTCGTCCCGCTCGACACCTACTACGGTCTTCGCGACTATGAGCCTTGTGCCGAGCTTTCGGAGATCTCGATCAAAAACAAGATGCCGGTCATCAGCCTCGTACATATGAATGTGCCGGGAGCCCTTCTGTATATAGGCTCGGATCTCAGGATCTCCGGTGCACTCTCTGGCAAGCAGGCTGCGAAAATCCTCCTGGAAGGGGCAAAACCTGGTGATCTACCCATCCTCAGGCAGGAAGATCTCACCATCATGTTGGATACCGATGTATTGAAATTGCTTCAGATCAAGCTCCCTATGGAGATCCTCATGCTGGCAAAAGACCTGAAATGAACCAGCGGCCGCATTTTCTCATGAGGAGAAGGCATCAGGATCAGAAGTGGAAGGTCATCTTTGCCGCAAAGAGATACCAGTCCTCCTCGTAGCGGTCTTCCCCCGGGTCCTCGGGCACGGGGTTGTCGGCGCCCAGGAGGATTGCCGAACCGTCCATCTTGTGGGCCTCGAGCTTGATGATCCAGTTTTCATTCACGTCAAAGCGCGTGGTCAGTGCGATATCCTTGAGCCACCCCCGGTGGTCCTGGGCGTCGAGCCCTTTGGCTACGCGATCCTTGCCGTCCTTGTCGTCCTCGTTGGGGTAGTAGACCGAGTAGTAGGTGCCCAGCTCGAACCAGGGGGTGAACCGGTAGGCGAGGCTCGTGTAGTATCCGACAGAGCTGAACTGGTCCACCTCGATGGTGCCGTCCTGGACCGCCACCCCATTGTTCCTCAGTACCGGTTCCAGGGTATTGAACAGCGGTGAGTTCCTGAACTCGATATTATAGGTCGTCCGCATGTATTCCGCGGCGAACACCAGGTTCCTCCACATGAACTCCATGGATGCGGTGTAGCTGACCGCCTCCACGCCGAACTCGCTGGGCGAGAGTATGAGCCGGGCGACGCTACGACCTAAAGGATCGACAAGAGCGGCAAGTTCCGGGATGTCTCCCAGCATAGCTGCCGCCGTGGGATTGGTGGTGTCCAGCAGCGTGGTCCCGTCCGCTTCGAACTGATAGCCCCAGGTGGAGCCCCCGAGGATCAGGCCCTCGAGGTTGGTGATCCATCGGATGCTCGCGGCATAGGTATAGTCCACGTTGATCCGGTCGACATCCACCAGCAGACCCATTCCCTGAAAAGGCCACTGGTCCTCCAGCAGCCTGGCCGCCCCCTTGTCGGAGTCGAGGTTCACCGTGCCGTACTGCAGGTCATAGGAGAGCGACCCCATGTCGCTCAGCCCGATATCACCGTAAAGGCCGGCACCCTGGATGGAGGAGATGGCTTCCCTCCAGGCCTCGATATACACGCTCTGTGGCAAGAGGATGAAGGTGCGCACCATGTCCAGGTCACGGGTCTCGTTGTAGAGGCCGTGCACGAACTTCATGTTCCCGACCGTGAGGCCGAGCCAGTCGCGGAAGTGATAGTCGGCGATCGCCCAGTCGAGGATCACCTCGTTGTTTCCGATGGTACCCAGGTCTCTGGAAAGAAACTGGACACCCAGACGCAGCCTGTCTGAAACCTCGGCCGAGAAGTTGATGCCCGCCTCGTTGAACTGGGAGGTGCCGTCCTCTGTCTCGGCGAAGAAATTGTTGTCGGTGCTCTGCAGATACCCCTGAGAGATGAACCCCCCGATATCGACCCCGTGATACTCATAGGCACGAATATTCCCGGATATACAGCACATGGCAAACAAGGCTGAGAGAAACATGATTTTCACAGCACTCTTCATTTTTAAGCCTCCTACTCAATCATAAGACTCTTCAATTGGTTCTGATATGCACGCTGGGGGAGATAGCCTATGGCCCCGGGGGTGTTGGTCACGAATTCAGCGAGCTCGTCGGGTGAAGTGAATGCCTCGGGAGCCTTTCCTCTCCCGGTGAAGACCTGGCTCTTCCAGTAATTCTTGAACTGTTGCGGGGTCTTGCCCACATACATCCGCAGAAAATCACTGTGGTCATCGCCCTCTTTCAGGGTCGCCAGTGTAATCTTCTGCCCGTCGCTCCATCTGGTTTTTCTCCCCAGAAATATCTCCTGAACGGCATCCCGGCTCAGGGATTTCACCGGCACGGAGTCATTCGCCACCACCATTACCTCTGACGCGGCATGCCCCGCTGGAACGATGAGTCCACCGAAAACGGAAAGAACCATGCAGGCGAGGACGATACGTACAATCAGGGGTATGCTCCTCAACTTCATGACAATTTCTCTCCTTTCACCATTTCATCAACGAAAAAAATGTCCCACAGCTTGTTGCCTGACGGCATATCACCTATCGGGGATTCATCGGCAAATCTTAAGCAAAAGTAATTAATATCAGGTTTTTTCGGCTGCTTAAAGGTCAAATTATAGGGTCATGTCTCTCCGTATGACATTCGAATGTCATACGGAGAGACATGACCCCAATATTTCATTCACGATCAGAACCTTCCTCCAGAACCTCCCGCACCTTCTCTGTCAGGGCGAAGGCGGAAAACGGCTTCTGGAGCAGGTGCTTTTCCGTGTCGGGAATACCGTAGAGGGAGACTACATCACCCGGATAACCCGTGATATAGAGAACCTTCATCCGGGGATAGCGCTTCAGGAGGTTTTTCACGATCGCGGGTCCGTCCATGCCCGGGAGGACGACATCCGCAATGACCAGATCGATATGCCCTGAATGTGACTCGCAGATGTCCATGGCCTCTTTTCCGCTCCGGGCCTTGAGCAGGGTGTAGCCGATGGAACCCAGCACCTCGATAATGAAGTCCAGTACATAGGGGTTGTCTTCCACCACCAGAACGACCTCTGTCCCGCCTCTGACAGGGACCTTTCCCGTCTTTCGCGAAACATCCTCAGGGACCTCTCCGCTCACGGGCAGAAAGACCTCAAAGGTCGATCCCTTCCCGGGCTCGCTCCTGAGCGAAATGCTTCCGCCGTTGTTTCTGACAATCCCATAGACCGTCGCCAGGCCGAGCCCTGTCCCCTTGCTCGCCTCCTTGGTGGTGAAGAACGGTTCGAAGACGTGTGCCATGGTCTCTTCATCCATGCCCACTCCTGTGTCACTCACCTCGAGCTTGATGTAATCACCGGGATTCAGGCCCGGATGCTTTGCAATGTCGTTTTCCCCCAGATGAACGCGCTCTGTGCTGATAGTCAGGACGCCCCCCTTGTGCATGGCGTCTCTGGCATTGAGGGCCAGGTTCATGATGATCTGTTCCACATGCCCCTGGTCGGCATATACGCTGCCGATGTCCTGCTCAAGGCGGGTCTTCAGCTCGATATCTTCCCCGATGAATTGTTTGAGGAGGTTCTGCATGTTTTCGATCACCTGGTTTATATCCAGTGTTTGCTGCTTGACCTTCTGTTTGCGGCTGAATGCCAGGAGCTGGCGGATCAGGGAAGAGGCGGTGTCTTTCACCTCCTTGATCTTGAGAATGTTGGACCGCACCTGCTCCGGCTTGCCGAGTTTCAGCAGCGCAAGCTCGCAGTACCCGTCGATGGCGGTCAGCAGGTTGTTGAAGTCGTGGGTGATGCCGCCTGCAAGGCGGCCGATGGCCTCCATCTTCTGCGACCGGCTCAGCTCGCTCTCCAGGGTCTTCCGCTCGGTGATGTCCCGGCTCTCGAACAGGATCGAGGGTATGCCGTCGATATCCATGAGCTCCGCCGAGACGAGCACGACCCGCGACTCGCCTGACTTGCTTCTGAGCTTGGCTTCCTGATTCCGGATACTGCCCTGCTTCCTGATGAGGTCCACGACCCGGGCCCTCTCCAAGGGACTGTCCCATATTCCGAGATTCAAGGCGCTGTTCCCGATCACCTCTTCCCGGGAATATCCGGTCATACGGAAAAAGGCCTCGTTGGCATCCAGAAAGACCCCGTCTTCGAGGGTGGAGATGCTGACGGGATCCGGGATGGCCTGGAATATCTTCACAAGCCTATCCCTGCCTGATCTGAGCTCGGCCTCGACATCCTCGCGCATCTTCACCTCGCGTTTCAGATCCAGGAGAGCATCCGAGATTTTTTCCACATGCCCTCCTATGAGGGCATCGAGGTCGCTGCGGGCGCTGAGCGCCCTTTCTTCGGCATCTCTGATCGTGCTTATGTCCCATGTCGATAACGCCACCCCCTCGATGGATCCACTCTTTCCCACAAGGGGGGAATACCGCGCCAGGACACGCAGCCTCCCGTCTCCCAGAGGTCCGATCAGGTCATCATACTGTCCCTCTTCGCCCCGCAGGGCCCGGTCGATCCGGGGTTTCTCTTTTTCCTGAAAGGCTCTTTCACCGAGGACTTCCTCGACGCGGTGGCCGATCACCTCTTCCCCGGTCTTCCGATACAGTGAGAGGAATGTGCTGTTCACGCAGGTATACACATATCTCCGGTCGATGCATGCTATTGACTCCGGGGGGAGGGAAACAATCGCCGTGCGGGAAAGCAGCTGATCCACAATAGACCCGTACCGGCCCACCAGGTCGATCAGATTGTGGAGTTCTATCTGCACATCCCGGTTGGTCGTGTTTCCGGCCATTGCAACGATCCTCTATCCGCACAGGATACAAAGAGACAATAGAATGGAAAATAGCCTGTCTTTCCCGGGAATCAATACCGGAGAGGGTTGCCTTGAGAGATGCGGCGCCGGTGAAACAGCCGGTATCGATGCATCAGGGGGTGTCTCGCCTTTTTTATAGAAGCTAGGCAAGGCGATCCGCCAGCTCCCGGACATCGCCCACATATTCCAGACCCGCGTTCCTTCCAGTGCCCTCATAGATGATCCTGTTATCTTTTTTCCGGGAGAAGCGGAGCTCGATGCGCGATCCCAGCGTTTCCATGATGCGGACCGTCATATCGCCTCTGCTGGGCGCCATGAGCCGGGCGCCCTCAGCCCTCGTGCCCCGGACCTCCATGCGGGAGTCTGCATCCTCGACCACAAAGCTGACAAGGTCTCGATTCACCCGCAGATCGAATACTCGGGCCCCGGTATAGGTGGTGAACCGGTAGACCTTGCCCTGGAAATAGAAACCGAACAAATACCCGGTGAAATACCGCCCGAACCAGGGAATCTTCGCGATAGAGCCCGAGAACGAGGCAGTGGGCTCATCGAAATGGTTGCTCTGCATCCATATCCAGGAGCCGGGCATGGATCTTCCCCAGTCTTTTTCGATATATCCCTTGCCGCCGGAATAGTCCGTTCGCCTGCCGTCCTTCTCGAACCAGCCATGGATTGCGTGATTGAAGCTGAGCACGCCGTGATAGCATTCCATGCCGGGCACAAAGGCATACCACCCCATAGCGCCCGGAGAGAGCCATGTGACCGGCCACGGGTGTATTCCCCGGAATTCCAGCTCCGCCCTGAGCATCTCACCGTCCTGGTCGATATCGAGGTGCAGCCCCTGAAGGGAAAACCGGCTGCTCCCGATGGTGATCGCAAAGGTTTTTCTGTCTGCGGAGAACTCGCTCAAGGGATACCGGAAAAAAGACGATCTCCCCTCCCCGGCACGAGAAAACTGGATGAAGGCATGGGCCTTTTCTCTTTCCCGGGGAAGCGACACACCGGCGATCACCGCGCAGGCGGTCCTTTCATCACAGCTTACGTTCTTGAAATACCAACCCTCGAAGTATCCTGACTTCCTGAGGTTTCCTTGGAATACCGCAGGCCTCCACAACGAGAATAGTGCCACTGAGCGCCTCCGCCCTCCCCTGTCCGCCGATGCTGGCGGACCGATGAGGGAATCTGGAACTCATAGATAACCCTGCACAGGCGTCTCACAAGAGAGAGGGTCCGACAGCGGCGGCGAAATCAGCGGCCCGGCAGAGCGAATGGCCTTTAAGGATCAGGCGGCTGCCGAGTTGAACAGCCCCTCGATCTCCTCCCGATCGATCTTCTCCTTCTCCAGCAGAACCAGGGCGCCATGCTTCAGCACGTCCCGCCTCTGCCGCAGGATCGACAGGGCTGTCTCGTACTGGTTGTGGATGATGTTCCGGATCTCGGCATCGATGGCCCGTGCGGTCTCCTCGCTGTACTCGCGGGCGTCGCCAGAGGAGATTGTATCGAGGAACCGGCCGCCCTTTTCAGAAGACAGGTAAATCTGACCGAGCTTTTCGCTCATACCATACTCCTTGACCATACTCCGGGCGATGTCGGTGGCACGTGCGAGATCGTTGTGCGCCCCCGTTGAGACGTCGCCGAACACGATCTCTTCGGCGGCCCTTCCTCCGAGGAGGGATGCGATCCGGTTGAGCAGCTCGGTCCTGTTCAACAGGAACCGGTCTTGGGTGGGCACCTGCATGGTGTAGCCCAGAGCGGCGACCCCGCGGGGGATGATGGAGATCTTGTGCACCGGATCGGTCCCCGGCAGGGCAAGGGCCACGATGGCGTGCCCCATCTCGTGGTAGGCCACGATCTCGCGTTCTTTGGCGTTGATGACGCGGTTCTTCTTTTCCAGGCCCGCGACCACCCGTTCAACCGCCTCTTCGAACTCGGTCATGCCGACCGCCTTTTTCCCGCACCTGACCGCCATCAGGGCCGCCTCGTTCACCAGGTTGGCGAGGTCGGCCCCCGACATGCCCGGGGTCATTCCGGCGATCTTCTCGACATTCACGCTCTCATCCACCTTGACGTTCTTCATGTGCACCTTGAGGATCTTGATCCTCCCGTCCTTGTCCGGACGGTCCACGACCACATGCCTGTCGAACCGGCCCGGGCGCAGCAGTGCAGGGTCGAGGATTTCGGGACGGTTGGTTGCGGCCATAAGGATCACCCCCACCTTTGCATCGAACCCGTCCATCTCGGAGAGGAGCTGGTTCAGGGTCTGCTCGCGCTCGTCATGACCGCCGGTGAAACCTGCGCCCCTGGCCTTGCCCAGAGAATCGAGCTCATCGATGAAGATGATGCACGGGGCCTTCTGCTTGGCCTGGACAAAGAGGTCCCGCACGCGGGCCGCGCCCAGGCCCACAAACATCTCCACGAAGTCCGAGCCGCTCAGGCTGAAAAAGGGTACCCCGCTCTCGCCCGCCACGGCCTTGGCCAGCATGGTCTTGCCCGTGCCCGGAGGGCCCACCAGCAGAACGCCCTTGGGAATCTTGCCTCCGAGCTCTGAGAACTTGGCCGGGTTCTTCAGGAAATCGATGATCTCCACCAGCTCCTGTTTTGCCTCGTCCACGCCCGCCACATCGTCGAATCGGATGTTCAGCTCGTTTTCCATGTAGATCTTGGCCTTGTTCTTCCCGATCGACATGAAGCCCGGCTGGTTGCCCGACATCCGGCGTATCACGAAATACCAGATCGCCACCAGGAGCACGATGGGGAGCACCCACGACAGGACGTTCTGGGCATAGTTCACCTCGATCTCGCCCTTGAATGTCACCTGATAGTTCTGCAGCATCTCGGACAGCTCCGGGTCCACCCGGATGCTTTTGAATTTCTGCTCTTTTCCCTCCTGGGTTATCATCTTTCCCTGAATCTCGTTTTCCGAGACCGCAATCTCCGTCACCTTCCCTTCCTTCAGAAGATCGAGGAACGAGCTGTAGGGAATGCTCTCTACGACAAACATGGATGAAATGTAGCTCTGAACGATGAGCACCACCCAGATCCCGATGAGCACATACCAGAGGGAAAATTTATGACGCTTTTCCACGAATGGTCCTCCTAGCGATTGTTGCCATGCTTTTTATGGCGGGAAAATTTGATCATTCAGATGTATCAGGGCGGCGGAGAATATTCAAGTCTAAATTTTACCGGCAGGGAATCTCATCTCAGGAGGCTCCTTCGGCCGGAAAATAAGCCCGCCGGAAACCCTCTCTTTCCCCTTATGCGCATCCAGTGGGTTCAGGGAGGGAGAATCGCATCCCTTTGAGGCAACGTCAAAAGGATAGTTAAGAAAAAGGAGTGTGCCATGAAAGGGAAGATAACACGATGGCTTATGGCCATTTCGTCGTTCGCCTTTGTCGCCGATCCGGGGAATGCATCAGAGTCCCGCTACGAAGAGGCGACCTTTGCGGGCGGCTGCTTCTGGTGCATCGAGGCGGCCTTCGACAAGACAGACGGCGTAAAGGAAGCGATCTCCGGCTACACGGGCGGGCACAAGGAAAACCCTACCTATGAAGAGGTCTCCACGGGAAAGACCGGTCACCTCGAGGCGGTCAGGGTCATCTACGACCCGTCCAAGATCAGCTATGAGAAGCTCCTCGATATTTTCTGGCAGCAGATCGACCCCACCGACAATACCGGACAGTTCGTTGACAAGGGCTCCCAGTACCGGACCGTGATCTTCTATCACAATGACGAGCAGAAGCGCATTGCCGAGGAGTCGAAACGCATGCTTGAGAACTCGGGCCGGTTCGACCGGCCTATCGTCACCGAGATACGGCCGGCCGCCCCATTCTACCGGGCCGAAGAATATCATCAGGATTACTATGAAAAGAATGCATCCAGATACGAGTTCTACCGGAGCCGGTCAGGACGCGATCAATATCGGAGCCCGTGTGCAGCCGGCACCTGCCCCATTCCCGGCAGAGAGAAGAAGCCGGAAGAAGGCAGGTCCGACGAACACGAGCTGAAGGCCAGGCTCACCCCGCTTCAGTATCACGTCGTCCGGGAGCAGGGGACCGAAAGGCCGTTCGAGAATGAATACTGGGACAACAAGCGCGAGGGGATCTACGTGGATGTGGTATCCGGCGAGGTCCTCTTCAGCTCCCGCGACAAGTTCGATTCGGGAACCGGATGGCCCAGCTTCACCAGGCCCCTGGAGCCAGAGAACATCATCGAGCGGAAGGACACCAGCCACGGCATGGTCAGGATCGAGGCCAGGAGCAGAAAAGGCAACTCGCACCTCGGGCATGTATTCAACGACGGCCCTCCCCCCACAGGGCTGCGCTACTGCATGAACTCGGCGGCCCTGCGCTTCATCCCCCGGGAAGACCTGCGAAAAGAGGGGTACGGCGAGTACGAGAAATATTTCTTAAGCACGGAAGAGGCACCACAACCCCGGCACCCTTTCCGGAAAGGCTCATCATAAAATGGATGGGCTTTACCGGTTGTTTGCCACCTGATGCGCCTAAACCGACTTCGCCTCCCCAGCCTCCCTCTTCTTCCGGTCGAGCTCCTTGACCTCGCGCCTGAGGATCTTCCCCACCGGGGTCTTGGGCAGCTCGTCGATGAATTCGATCTGCCTGGGCACTTTGTAGGGGGCGAGCCGCTTCTTGCAGAATTCTACGATCTCCTCGGCCGAGAGGGTACCCCCATCCTTGAGCACCACATACGACTTCGGGGCCTCACCCCGGTAGCTATCAGGCACCCCGATGGTGCAGGCCTCGAGGATCCGGGGATGCTCCATGAGCACCTCGTCGACCTCCTGAGGAAAGATGTTGAATCCGCTGGCAACGATCATATCCTTCTTGCGGTCTACAATAGTGAGATATCCATCCTCGTCGAGGAACCCGATGTCCCCGGTATGAAGCCAGCCGTCACGAAGCACGGCGGCGGTCTCTTCGGGCTTTTTGTAATATCCCTTCATAACCTGGGGCCCTTTGAACAGGATCTCGCCCGCCTCGCCCTGCTTCAACTCCTTTGTGGGGTCATCCAAATCCACGATCTTCAGATCCGTATTCGGAAGGGGTATACCTACGGTTCCCGGCTTTATGGTCCCTTTCCAGGGCGAGGCCGTGCCCATGGGTGTGATCTCGGTGAGCCCATAGACATTGATGATGTCGCCTCCGGTGAGCCTCTTGAGCTCTCTTATGGTCTCCACAGACAGGGGGGCCGCACCGGCAATGAACCCCTTGATGAATGTCAGATCCATAGAGGTGAACCGCTTGTCGTTGAGCAGGGCCACGAATATGGTGGGTACGCCCGGCAGGTAGCAGGGCTTGAACTTCTTGAGCAACTCGATGATGATGCCCGGCTCGGGCCTGGGAACCAGGACGATGGTGCTGGCCGTGGCCATACAGAGGTTCTGAATTCCGGTGAACCCTGCTGAGTGGAAAAAGGGGAACACCCCCATCATGCTCTCACAGCCTTCCTTGAGATCGGGGAACCACCATCTGAGCTGCTGAACGTTGCACGACATGTTGGCGTGGGTGAGCATCACCCCTTTGCTCACACCCGTGGTGCCCCCGGTATAGAGGAGCGCACCCACGTCGTCCCACCCGGCCTTATCGGGCATCGGATCGCCGGGATACTGTGCCAGGAGGTCCATGAACTGGAACACTCCGGGCTGCCGGACGACCTTGCGGTACATCCCCTTTTTCACGTACGGGAAGAGCTGCTTCTTGGGGAAGGGCAGGTAGTCGTTGATGTGGCAGGTGATGATGGTTTCGATTTTCGTCTCGCTCTGGATCTTCTTTGCCCGTGGGAGCAGGAGGTCCAGAGTGACGAGGGCTTTGGCATCTGAATCGGCCAGCTGATAGGTGAGCTCCCGCTCGGTGTAGAGGGGATTGTTCTGCGCCGCGACGGCTCCGATCCGGAATACCGCATAGTTCGCGATAACGGCCTGCGGAATGTTGGGAAGCATCACAGCAACCGTATCGCCCTTTTTCACCCCCAGTGCTTCAAGCGCCCTTGCAAACCTGTTTACCAGACCGTTGAGCTCGCGGTAGCAGATCTTTTTCCCCATATAGATCAGGGCCGTGACATCCGGAAAGTTCTGAGCGCTCCGGGAGAGCATCTCTGACAGGGTGGTCCGATCAAAGGCCAGCTCGGCTGGAACATCGGGGTTGTAGTGCTTATGCCAGACTCTCTGAAAGCTCATATTCCCTCCTCTATTAAAAATTAAAACATTCCGTCATAGAAAGATATTATTGTATTACTATATTATATTAATCATCATTGGGCACAAGTCAACCAACCACTTCATTTTCTTCTCTTTTTACCTCCTCGCGATCAATAACACAGACCTCCAACAACCCAGCCCCCTCGGCCCTGACCCCGAACTTGTTTCAAACTGTAGCGCTAGGCGGTTCCGGAAGATCGCCCCTCAAGCTCTGGTTTCAACCCCGCTAGCTCTGCGAAGTTCTCGCCCAGGAGCCTCCTGCGGACGCCCTCGTCCGGGAAGAGCCGCTCGATCCTGCGCTTGATGAATCCGTAGTCGTACCTCCCCTCCTTGTCGTGGAAGCCGTAGGGCCCGTCGGTCCCGAAGAGCAGCCGATCGGGGCCGAGGTACGCAACCGACTCCCGGGTGGCCTTCTCACTCACGTACGAGGTCTGGGAGAGGTCGAGATAGACATTCGCCATCGGGAGAACTGTCCGCCAGGTGTCGGAATATCCCGGGAAACCGGTATGTGCGAGAACGAGCTTGAGCTCGGGCACCCGGGCAAGGAGAGACTCGTAATCCCCCTCCAGCCCGAATCCACAGTGGATGAGCAAAGGTTTGCCCAGATCTGCAAGTTCCCGGGCCACTGGCAGAAGCTCGACCGGGGCGAAGTGATGCCAGAACGGATGGGCCTTGACTCCGACAAAGCCGGGCTCGTCTCGGTACTTCCTGAGCTCCTCCAGCGGGTCCAGTCTGCCTCGCGGATTGACGAACACCCAACCGAGAAATCGGCCGGGGTGCCTGTGCACGGCATCGAAGACCGCCCCGTTATCCGGCTCGGTGACGATCTGATACGGCCTGCCCAGGATCTTGATCTCTCCCCGGGGCGTGAAATTCGCTACCAGGGCCTGCCCCAGCCTTCTCAGCCGGCGGCTCTCCAGGATGACCTGGAGGATCCTCAGAAGGAACTTGGGCGGCTCCGGGAAAAGTTCTATGATAGACCCCATGATCGCGACCCTGTTCACTCCTGAACGGTCCATTTCCTGTAGCAGGGCCTCTGCATCGAAGGCTCGCTGTTCAACGGCATGCCCGCCCGGGCAAGCCCCGGACCCAGTTGAAGCCGCCGGCTGCGAGGTACGGCCCCACTCCTTCCCATCATCCGAATCGGACACGAAGGGGGACTCCAGGTGATAGTGGCAGTCGATAACCATCTCATCCTCCTTAAATTATTAAAAAGATACACAATACTATAATCTCAGCCAGAGAAAAGGGAACCCCTCGCCCACTCCCGAATCTGTTCATCAGCCGGGAAGGTGCTTGGCAGTGCCTCTTCCGTCGCAGGCCAGAGCCGGAGGCACTCTCACTGCTGCCCGGCAGCCGCCTATACTTGAGAGGCTCCGGAGAGCGGGATACGGAGCAGAGAGGCCGCGTTGGTGCAGCATATCCTCTGCTCCAGGCCCCTGTCTCCGCTGCAGGCGATCCTTACCGCACGCCTGGCGGCAGCCATACTCCCCCAGGGCCAGTCAGAGGCAAACAGCACCTTTTCCGGGCCGAATGCACGGATGAGCTCCCGGATGACCCGGGGACTCTGGAACGAGGTGTCCACCCATACATTGGGAAATCCGGCGAGCTCTTCGATGACCTCGCGCACCTCGTCGAGGCCGGCATGGCCCGCGATGAAATTCACCTCGGGAAATTCTTCGACCAGCCGGACCGCGTGGCTGACCGCCCCGTAGTCCGGGACCTCCCGGTCCCTGTCGGCCCGGTGATAATAGGTGCATATCCCGCAGTGAAAGAGCACGGGCAGGCCGTGAGGGGCAAAGGCGTCAACGGCCTCGAAGGTCCTTACCGAGTCGAGCGAAACCCCCTGGAGTATGGGATGGAGCTTGAGCCCTCTGGCACCCAAGCCCACATCCCGGGCAAGAAAAGACGCGGGGTCCTGGTCCTTCGTAAAGTCCACGCCGGTAAAGGCAATGACCGCCGGGTCATTCCTGCTCACGCGCAGGAGGTCTTCGCCGGTCACGCAGGGAGGGACCGGCATGCAGACACTCAAGAAGACCCCTGCCTTTTCCATGGCCCGGCGGAGGTTTTCGTGGGTCGCCGCGGCGTTGCGCGCGAACTGGGCGGAAACGATCACGGACGGAAACAGGCGGGTGAAGAATCTCTCCAGCAGGCCCCACCGGTAGGAGAAGACCTCGGAGACGGACAGGGGGTCGAGGGCCGGCCGCTTCCTCACCCCTTTGAGGTGAATGATGGCGCCTCCTCCCCTGAAGAGAATGTCGCCCAGATGACAGTGAATGTCGATGGCGGAATACACGCTGAGTCTCTCCATGGTACTTCAATAGGAACAGTGCTGCGAAAAACGAGGCCGGTAAGACCTTCTATGAAGAGAGGGTATCTCTTCTCTTTACACAGGTAAAGGCTTTTTGTTAGAACTCCCCTGAAACAAAGGCCCTTCTCTTCCATGCCACAGGAGAACAGGTACGAAGTGATGCTTACAAGACGCCTCATCCGCGCCCTGCATATCTTCAGGGACGAAGCGCCCTTCAGGCGCGCCGCTGAACTGTACCGCAGGGAGAAGAGATGAGCGGCGACGATATCACCCGGTGGAACTCCTCGATGAGGCGGATGTTCGGCGGCATCTCCCGCCGCTATGACCTGCTTAACACCCTCATGACCTTCGGCAGGGACCAGGCGTGGCGTCGCTACGTGATCCGCGCGGCAATGCTGCCCGAAAGAGGCTCCCTTCTCGACGTGGGCACGGGCACCGGGAAAATCGCCCTGGAGGCCAAGGCCCAAAACCCCGGGCTCCAGGTGGCGGCCCTCGACCTCACCCCTGACATGCTGAGGCAGGCAAGACGCTCGGATGCGGCGGGCGGCATTTTCTGGATAAACGGCGACGCCCTGGAGCTGCCCTTTGCCGGCGGGCGCTTCGATGCCGTGGTCTCGGGCTATCTGATGCGCAATGTCCCGGACATATACCGGGCGTTTCAGGAGCAGCTCCGGGTGGTCAAGCCGGGAGGACGTGTGGTGTGCCTTGACACCAGCCCCCCTGCATCGCGCCTGCTTAAGCCCGTCATCAAAATCTATTTCCGCTTCGTCATCCCGCTCCTGGGTGGACTGATCAGCGGCAGATGGGACGCCTACCGCTACCTGCCCCGGTCGACCGAGTCCTTCAAGACGCCCGAAGAGCTCGCGGAGATCATGGCGGATGCAGGGTTCGTCCGTATCGGCTGTCGCAGGTTCATGTTCGGGACTATGGCCGTGGTCTGGGGCACACGCCCTCACGGGGCCTGAAGCCTTCCAGCCGAAGCGCCCTGCCGCGGATGATCGGGCCGCCCTTGCAGTACCGGCCAAGCCGGAAGGGCTCCCGCCGTTGATTTCTGCTCTGCTTGCGTGTATACCTGTATGAAATGAGAGAAGAATAAACCGCAGTACAGAAGTGAAGAGGGACCATGCCTGCCAATCTTCCACCGACATATCTGGAAGCGGAGCGGCGCTATCGCGAGGCGAAAACCCCGCAGGAAAAACTCGATGCCCTGGAGGAGATGCTCGCCATCATACCCAAGCACAAGGGCACCGACAAGCTCCAGGCCGACCTCAAACGCAGGATCGCCAGGCACCGGGACGAGGCGCAGAAAAAAAAGGGCGCTGTAGTCCAGAAAAGCATCTTTCACATCGACAAGGAGGGGGCAGCGCAGGTAGTGATCGTAGGCCCTCCCAACACCGGCAAGTCTTCTCTGGTCGACCGGCTCACCAAGGCCTCTCCGGAGATCGCCGACTTTCCCCACACCACGCACAAACCCACTCCGGGCATGGCCCAGTATGAAAACATCCAGTTCCAGCTCATCGACACTCCGCCTCTGACCGGCGAGTATGTAGACCCCGCCATGGCCGACATGATCCGCCGGGCTGACGTGGTGGTCGTGCTCATTGACCTGACGGCCGAACCCTTAAGCCAGTATGAAGACACCATGGCCATGCTGGAGTCGTTCCGCATCTATCCGGAGAATGCCGAGGTGCCCGATGGGGTGAGGCGGCCGGTCTTCCTTAAAAAAATTCTGCTGCTTGCAAACAAGATGGATACGCAAAGAGAACAGGACGACTTCGAGACCTTTATCGAGCTCACCGGCCTATCTATCCCGGCACTGGGCATCTCGGTCCACCATGACAGAAACCTTTCCCAGTTTCTGGATTCACTCTACCAGCTCTCCGGGGTCATCAGGGTCTACTCGAAGAACCCGGGCAAAGAGCCCGATCTCGATGAACCGTTCGTGATCTCCCGGGGCAGCACCCTGGAGGATCTGGCCGGGAAGATTCACAAGGACTTCGTCGCCAGACTCAAATACGCCCGGATCTGGGGCAAAACGGTCCACGACGGCCAGATGGTCCAGCGGGACTATGAGCTGCAGGATGGAGACATCGTGGAGATTCACATCTGAATGAGCCTCCCCATCCTTAAACGGCATCGGGCATGCGTACGGCGGGTTTGCCCCTTTTATCTTCCTGCGAAGCATAGCCACGGTATGCACAGGCAAAGGAACTGCATATGTCAGAAGAATTCGAGCTCACCTTGAGAGTGCGCACGGGGGACCCGGTGTCCCTGTTCCGCGCCGTGGCCGGGCTTCGGTCCCTTGGCCCCTATGAGCTTTCTGTCCCGGGAGCCTCTTCCGTATACGACCGGTATTTCGACACGGATCGCGGCTCGCTCATGGGAAGCGGGCTTGCACTCAGGCTCAGGCAGGAAGGGGACCGCACCTGCCTCGGCCTCAAGGGGAAGGAGAGGATCGATCCCCAAGGCGCTATCCGCCGCCTGGAGATCGAGGGGCCGTGGTCGAAAAATATCCTGGCCCGTGTGCTTGAGGCTTCAGGGCTCGCTTCACTTCAGGTTCCGGCCTTTCTGCCTCAG
Organism: Candidatus Phosphitivorax anaerolimi; assembly: GCA_001896555.1. Classification (GTDB taxonomy): domain Bacteria; phylum Desulfobacterota; class Desulfomonilia; order UBA1062; family UBA1062; genus Phosphitivorax; species Phosphitivorax anaerolimi. The sequence continues at coordinate 133,825 of MPOS01000011.1, read as the reverse complement.
GACCCCGCCGGCACCCTGTCCGGCCTGGGGCTCCGCGTCATTCAGCGCCGCCTCATGGAGAGGACAAGGATGCATGTAGTGGACGCCCGGGTGCAGAACGGGGGGATCGCGGGAGAGCTGGCCCTCGACACGGTACACTATCAGACGGCTGGCGTGGTGTTCACCCACTACGAGATCGAGATCGAGGCGTCTTCGCATGAGAACGAGGGAATGGTGGCCGACCTTGCCGAGATTTTGCAGAAGGAGTTCCCCGGGGCCTTGTGCCGGTGGGACCACAACAAGCTCATTACCGGGCTTGCGCTCCAGGCACTGGCCGGGCAGTACCCTGCCCGGACTGAATCACCGGAAGAAATCGTGGTGTCTGGGCAATGGTACAAAAGGATTGAGGACTGGATCAGGATGCACCGGGACGCACGGGTGAAGGAATAGAATCATCGATAGACCCTGTCGATTGCCGTCTGCAGCCCCGGCGGGGTGCTTCCCGGACAGGGACGGCCGCTGAAGGCGTTCTCTTGATCCTTCCGCATGCCCGGTGTTACACTGCGCCATCCCCACAAACCCTTCCGGAGCCGGACCAGGCACCCTTTTCGCCTCTGCTTACACTCGAGGATCTCGAAAGCCCTTCCGTCTTATTCGGCAGCAACGTGTCTGGCCAGGTCCAGGACTTCCTCGAAAATACTTCTCATCTCATCTATCTTGTCGGAGATGAGCATGAAGAGTATCTCGAGCCTGAGGACAGGATCAAAGGTGGTGCTCAACATCCGGTCGATCTCTTCCTGGGTTTTCACAAGGTCGGGATTATCCGACAGTAACTTGTCCCTTTGCTGGATGAGCTCCTGTATATCCCGTGATTCACCTGTTTCCCGACACGCGGCGAAATCGTCATAATACATGGCTACACCCTGATCATCGATCACGTCTTTGCCCTTCTTCCTCCGCCTGTTCCGCACACAAAAGGAGGAATCCGGGCCACCAGCCATACCGCCAGCAAGGCATATGCCAGTTTAATCTTGTAGTTATATCAACATGTTAATTGATATATTCCGAGTATTTTTACCCTTGGGCCGATAAAACAGAAAAATTTTTCATTCATTGGGAAGTATTGTTCCTATTATTTTCTTTTTCAATCATAATATCCATAAAAGGTGCAGGCCGTATTGAATGCATCGCCGGCCCCTGTTCCATAAGCTAAGAATAAGCGCTTCAGGCCGCATTTCCACAGCAAAGCGCAACATCGTCATTGACATCCCCCAGGCAGTTCTCTCATAGTAAAAAAACCGGTGCAATGCCTGGCCCTGGATTTCCGGTCTTCTTTTTCCAAACAGGTCGAGCCTCCAGGCATGCGGCATATCCTGCTCACGAGGGTGGCCCGTGGAGAAAGGCCGCTCCTCTCATGCGCAAGTGAAACAATCCGGAGCAGGGACACTGCTTCCGGCCGCACCGGTTCATGATGGTGAAGGAGGTATGCAGTTCATGGATATACCCCTGTATCAGGTCGATGCATTCGCCTCATCCGTGTTCTCAGGCAACCCCGCAGCGGTTTGCCCCCTGCGGGAATGGATTCCGGAGAGCCTCATGCAGTCGATAGCCCAGGAAAACAATCTCTCGGAAACAGCCTTTCTGGTGCCCGAAGGGGATGCATATCGGATCCGCTGGTTCACCCCCGAGGCTGAGGTCGATCTCTGCGGCCATGCAACACTGGCATCCGCCTACGTGATCTTCGACTTTCTGGATCCGGGTCGCACACTGGTGAGCTTTCAATCGAGGAGCGGTCTCCTTCAGGTAAGCCGCGAGAGAAACCTGCTCGTCATGGACTTTCCATCACAGCCCCCGCATGCCTGCGAGGTGCCTGCAGAGCTCCTCACCGCCCTGGGCACGGAGCCCCAGACCGTGCTCTGCTCCGAGGACTACTTCGTGGTGTTTTCCGGCGAGGAAGAGGTCTCAGGGTTGAAGCCGGATATGAACGAGCTCAAGGGGCTCGATCTGCGCGGGGTCATCGTGACGGCACCGGGCAGGGATGTTGATTTTGTCTCCCGCTTCTTTGCACCCGGGATCGGGATTCCCGAAGACCCGGTAACAGGCTCGGCGCACTGTGCCCTCGTCCCCTACTGGGCTAAGCGACTGCGGAAAAAAGAACTGCACGCACGCCAGGTATCCCGCCGGGGAGGCGAGCTCTTCTGCAGGGACCTGGACGGACGGGTGGAGATAGCAGGCAAGGCGGTGCTCTATATGACTGGAACGATCCATGTCCCCGGATGACAGGTATGCGGCTTCTTATTGGGTAAAGGGGGAGGATGAATAACCTCGAATCCATTCGCCTGTTGCCGGATTGACGAAATATCCCGCAATAGGGTTGCAGTCTGTCACCGCAGGCTCCCTGCAGCCTGAACGTGAAAGAACCCTGTTGCAGCAAACGACGGAATGCAGAGCGAGAGACGCACCTGCACAAAGGCCGTTGTCATGGGGGCTCAGTGGCAGGAGGCATTGGATGGAAACAAACGCCTGCAATTTTTCATGATTGAACCTTTTACAGGAGGGAGCTCATGAGGGAGATAAAACTGAGAGAACAGGGATGGACGGTTCACCCGGCCCCGCTCGCCGCATGCCGGCCGGCCGTATGGTTCAGGTTTTCCCCGCCGCTGGTCCTGATTGTTGTGCTGGTCGTATGGGCGGTGCTCGCAGGCGGGTGCACCCGGATGCTCGATTCCTACTTTGCCGGCACCGCACAGGAGATGGAAGGCGCCATCACCATTCAGGGGCTTAAGGAGCAGGTCACGGTGCGCAGGGACAATCTGGGCATACCCTTCATTGAGGCCGCAAACATGGAAGATCTCGCCTTTGCCATGGGTTTTGTCAACGCCTCGGACCGGCTCTGCCAGATGATCAGCCTCAAGCTCGTCTCGCAGGGAAGGGTTTCGGAAATGGCCGGAAGGGCGGGGCTGGATATCGACGTCTTCATGCGCACGGTCAACCTGAAAAAGGCCGCACGTCTGCTCTACGACGAAATTACGCCTGAGAGGAAATCCCTCCTCGAATCCTATGCCCGGGGCGTTAACGCCTATATCGAACTCCACCGGGGCAACCTTCCACCCGAGCTCACTCTGGCCGGATACGATCCCGGGCAGTGGGAGCCGATCGATTCCATCGGCATCTTCACCCTGGTGAACTTTTTCCTTGCCTTCAATATGCACGAAGAGGCAGCCGCTCTCGCCCTGGCGAGGGCCGTGGGTCCGGAGAAGACCGCATGGCTCCTCCCTGTCTATCCGGACGAGCCTATCCCCCTGGATGAGGCGGCAAAACTTTCCGGAATCGACCTTTCCGGCACGCTCTCCGCCCTCGACTATCTCACCGCGGCTGCAGACCGGAATGCAGCGTGGGGGCTCATCCCTGTCGCTGCCTCCAACAACTGGGTGATCGCACCGGAGAAAACCCTGAACAAGGCGAGCATTCTCGCCAACGACACCCACCTGCTGCTGTCTCTTCCCTCTTTGTGGAACCTCATGCACATCCGCTGCGAGGGATCAATCGATGCGGCAGGGGTGAACGTTGCAGGTGTGCCCGCCATCGTGGCCGGATACAACGGACACATCGCCTGGGGGATGACCATGGTCATGGCCGACAACCAGGATATCTTTCTTGAACAGCTCAGAATGATCGGCACGACGCTGCACTACCGCTTCCGGGATGACTGGCTGCCGGTTGTGGAGCGCGTCGAGACGATACACGTCCGAGGTGAGGGCCCGGTGAGCGTCACCGTGCTCGAGACCAGGCACGGCCCCCTGCTCAACGACGTATTGAGGAACCCTCCCGGGAATCCCCTCCTGCCCGATTCCGTGCAGCTCCCCTTTGGTGCGGCGTTTTCCTGGGCAGCCTTCGAACCCGGAGACAAAAGCGTGGATGCCTTTTTCTCGCTGGGCACGGCCCGCTCGGTGGAGGAGGCCCTGCCCCTGCTCCGCAGGATACAGGCCATCCCGCTCAACATGGTCGTGGCCGATCGGGAGAACATCGCCTGGCAGGTGACGGGCCGTTATCCGCTGAGAAAAAACGGCAGGGGCCTCATGCCCTCGCCTGGCTGGACAGGGGAGTACGACTGGATCGGCTATCTGGATCCCGGCGAGCTGCCCTGTGCGCTGAACCCGGCCGAAGGGTTCATCGGCACGGCCAATAACCGCACCGTGCCGTCTGATTATCCCCATGTCCTGTCCTCGTCCTGGTACTGGCCTTCAAGGGCCGAACGCATCGTCGAGATGATCGCGGCCTCTGATGAGCATACCCTCGAGAGCAGCATAGACATGCAGCTGGACGTCCGCTCCACCTTTGCGCCGGAGGTGCGCAGACTCTTGCTCGAAGGACCGCTCTCCAGCGACATCTCCCGCGAGATCGACTCCTGGGAGGACCATGGCCGTAAGGCCCGCACACGAGAGGCGCTTGAGATGCTTAAGCACTGCGACGGAATCATGGCGTGCGATTCGAGGAGTGCGATCATCACCGGGGCCCTGATGCACACCCTCACCCTCAACACCTTCCTCGACGAACTCGGACCTCAAGCATCTCCTGTCTGGAAGGCATTCATCACCTGCAACAACGCGAGCTACTGCGCCACTACTGACCATCTGCTCGTCCGGGGCGACGAGAGCCCGTTCTGGGACGACATATCCACGCCCGGGATCGAGACCAAGGCTCAGGTCCTGGCCCGGTCGCTGGCCGACGCAATCTCGCTCGTAGAAGACAGGCTCGGCAGGGACAGAAGCCGATGGACCTGGGGTGCGCTCCACACCTGCCGGTTCAGGACAGAGTCGTCCAAGATGGCCCCACACCTGGGATTTATCCAGAGGAAGGCCATGCAGGCCCTGGACTCCTTCTTCAACCGGGGCCCTTTCCCGGCGCCCGGAGACCACTCGACCCTGAACGTCTCCTCGTATACGATGGGACAGGACTTCGACACCTGGCTGATCCCGGCCATGCGGATGGTGGTGGACTTCAGCAGGGAAGAGCCGCTCTCCATCATCAACAGCACCGGCCAGAGCGACAACCCGGTGAGCCCACACTATGACGACGGCATCCACGCATGGCTTGAGGGGTCGTACCAGCCCATGCCCTTTGGCCGGGATGCACTTCAGAGGCAATATGACCGGGTTCTGACGCTCGCCCCCGCTGTCGGGCAAAACACTCCCGAGGGACCGTGAAGCCTTTGATTTTTCCCTTTTCCTGAAACATTTTCTCAGGTAAAGAATAATCTCTTCACACGGTCCAAAAGAGCTTCTCCAGCCGGTCCGAAGTTCGCTGCACACCGGCGCATGGACCCCGTGCACGGCACGGAACATACAAGAAAAGGAGTGTTGTTATGATTCACAAGAACGTTGTGACCGACTTCAGTCCGAAAGAATCCATGCCATCCATCGACACCACCGCCTATATCCATCCGCTCGCCGCGGTGATCGGCAACGTGACGATCGGCAGGCGGGTCATGGTCGCCCCCTTTGCCGCCATCCGGGGCGACGAGGGCCAGCCCATCCGCGTAGACGACGAAGCCAATGTGCAGGACGGCGTCGTGCTCCACGGCCTGGAGACTGAGCTCAAGGGCCGGCCCGTGGAGAAGAACCTCGTGGAGGCCGACGGAAAGCACTATTCGGTATATGTGGGCAAGCGGGTGTCCCTGGCGCACCAGGTTCAAATACACGGCCCCGCCCGCGTGGGAGACGACAGCTTCGTGGGCATGCAGACCCTGGTCTTCAAATCGTCTGTAGGAAAAAACTGCGTGGTGGAGCCGGGCTGCATCCTCATGGGGGTGAGCGTTCCCGACGGCAGATATGTTCCCGCGGGCACGGTGCTCAAGAAGCAGGACGACGCGGACAATCTTCCTGCGATCACGGACGATTATCCGCTCAAAGACCTGAACAAGGGCGTCGTCCATGTGAACACCGCCCTGGCAGACGGCTACAATAAGTCCGGCCCGAAATAAACTGGCGCCCCGCAACAAAAGGCGGGGCATTGCCTGAATGAACCGCAGACAGACGAAAGGAACGTCTCTCATGGATTATGCACACCTCGGTCTATGCGTACCTGATATCCTGCTTCCCCGGGAGGGGACAGACCTCACGAAGTGGGCGGTGGTCGCCTGCGACCAGTATACCTCCCAGCCCGAGTACTGGGAGCGGGTGAGGCGCACCGTGGGCGCGAGCCCATCGACCTTCCACCTCATCCTTCCCGAGGCATACCTGGAGCAGAGCGACTCTCTCAGAGAGGCTGAGCGGATCAATGCCTGCATGAACGAGTACCTCTCGACAGGGGTCTTGGTCTCGCCGGGTCCGGGTTTTATCCTCGTGGAGAGGACCCTGGCGCGAGGCGCCGTCCGCAAAGGTCTGGTGGTGGCCCTGGACCTTGAGTGCTATGACTACCGTCCCGGTTCCCGGAGCCTCATCCGGGCCACGGAGGGGACCGTGGTGGACAGGCTCCCTCCCCGGGTGAAAATCCGCGAGAACGCCCCCTTGGAGACCCCTCACATCATGGTCCTCATCGACGACCCGGAAAAGACTGTGATCGAGCCCCTGTTCGCCGGAAATTCGGAAAAGGTCTACGACTTCGATCTCATGGAAAACAGCGGCCATATCCGGGGGTATCACATTCGCGAGAAAAGCGCCCTGGATGCGGTCGCCCGCGCCCTTGAGCGGCTTGCGGACCCGGCCGCGTACAGAGGCAGGTACGGGGTCAAGGCCCAGGACGTCCTGCTCTACGCCATGGGTGACGGCAACCATTCTCTGGCCACGGCAAAGAAGATCTGGGAAGGATTGAAAAACACCGCCCCCGACCCGAAGGCCGTCATGGACCATCCTGCCCGGTACGCGCTGGTGGAGCTGGTGAACCTCCACGACGAGAGCCTCGTGTTCGAGCCCATCCACCGGGTGGTGTTCAACACCGACACAAACCGGCTGCTGCATGCCATGGAGTCGTTCTTCGCCGCACAGGGATCTTCCTTTTCGGTGGAAAAATGCGCGTCACGGGGTGAGTTCACGCCCTACCCCGCCACAGAGCCCGGAGCGCACCGCATCTCGTTCTTGAGCGGTGAAGCCTGCGGCACGATCACTGTCACAAACCCCAGGCTCACCCTGGAGGCGGGGACGCTCCAGTCATTCCTGGATGCCCATCTCTCAAACCCTTCGGCCTCAAAGATCGATTACATCCATGGCGACGACACCGTAATCGACCTTGTGTCGAAGCCTGGTGCTGTGGGTTTCTTCCTCCCGGCCATACCCAAGCACGACTTCTTCCGGACCATCATCGTAGACGGCGTTCTGCCGCGCAAGACCTTCTCCATGGGGCACGCGGACGAAAAGCGCTTCTATCTGGAGTGCAGGAAGATCATCCGGTAGAGGAGATCACCTCTCCCGGTTCTACCCTCACCAAGGACGATGCCGTCCTGGATGAGACCTGCCGAAAGATAGCGGGTAACCGGGCTTGAGCCTATCCCAGGTAAAACCGGGGACATCCACAGCTAAGAAAGGGCAAAATTCCTTACCTAAAGGAGCGTTCGCATCCTTTGAGTAAAATTCGAGCAAAAAGAGGCTGATATCCTTTTAAGTTTGACCATCCAGATTGCCGAAACCACATACAGACCGACAAGCTTGAAGCACGAGACTCGGAGGACTGCATGCTCGAAAGCCAGTATCTCACGGGGAGGGACGATCTCCTCGATACGATCAAGAAGATCCCCTTTCTCCGCTCCTACGAAGACAAGTTCCTGCGGAAGATCCTCGAGCTGAGCAAGTTGCGCCGGTACGGCCCGGGCGAGGTGATCACCCGTGAGGGAGAATACGACTGCTGGCTCTATGTAATCCTGGCGGGCGAGGTCAAGGTCGTCAAGGGCGATGAGGAGATCGCCCGGCTCGACGCCCGCGGCGGAACATTCGGGGAACTTGCCGTGATTGACGGAAAGGCGCGCTCCGCATCGATCTTCTCTTTAAGCGAAACCACGTGCCTGGCCATAGACGGTTCGATAATAGACCGGCTCGAGGCCCGGGAGCGCCAGGAGTTCGAGGCGGTCTACTTCCGTCTGCTCTCGGAAATACTCGCTCACCGCCTGCGTCAGACCAGCAGCGAGCTCTCACGGCTGAAGCAGGAGATGGAGCTCATGGGCGGAAACTGACCCGGGAAGGGCCTGCCTTAAGATCCCTCGAAAAAGGCTTAAAAGAAAGTCCTCGCCATGACGATTTCTATCTTGAAGAAGGGGAAAATGCCATCAAGAAAAGCATACACACTCGTGAACGCCGGCAGAAGAGCATGGGGCCGGACAAAGGCAACTCTTGGCATACTCGTCCTCTTGCTGTTCCTGGGCGCGTGCCTGATTCCACCGCCCGCGCAGGGCGCCGGCCGGGACCAAAGCCCCAAAGAGCTCTTTGACCGGGGCGAGTTCGACAGGGCGTACCAGGAATATCACCGTTTGTTCCTGAGCGACCCCGGGAACCCGGAGATCAATTTCAGCCTGGGCAGGGCGGCCTTCGAGGCAGGTGATTTCGAGGCCGCGGTCATGGCCTTCGAACGGGTGCTCATGGCCCGTCCCGACGCGGTACGCGTCAAGCTGGAGATCGGACGGTGCTACTTCCACCTGGGCTCGCTGGAAGCGGCAAAAAGGTATTTCGATGAGATCATGGCTGTGGACCCTCTCCCCAGCAGGTCCGGGCCAATATCGAGAAATACCTCGATGCCATCCGTTCGTCCAGAAAGGAGCATTTCCTATCGACCAGGATCTCGCTGGGCATCGATATCGATGATAACGTCAACACCGCGCCGTCAAGCTCGATCATCGAGATCACCGACCTGCTGGGCAACGTGTTTCCAGTCACAATGGACGATGCGCAGGGCGAGCGAGATGGTAGTCGTTGAGCACGTGTGGGATGTAGAGGACAGGAACGGCGCCATGAAGACCCAGGTCAAGGAAGGTGTCTTCAGGATCATGGGCGGCGCCATCGCCAAAGAGTCCCCCCAGAGCTTCATCACGGTCACTCCCGCCGCCACCATCGGCATCAGGGGCTCCATGTTCGCGGGCAGGGTCGACGGAGGAAGGCTCACCGTGGTATTCGAAGGTGGAAGGGGCATCGATGTCGCCAACGATGCCAGCGCTGTCAGCATCACCCGCCCCGGGTTCGGGACCAGCATCCCGGCTATGGGTGTGCCGCCGGAGAGTCCGAAGCGCTTCAGCGCGCAGGACCTCTCCGACCTGAACCGGGACCTGGCGCTCGGAGAGCAGGAATCAGAGGACGGGGCACCGCCGCTTGAGCAGGAAGACGAACAGGACCGGGATGAAGGAGATCAAGAACCCTCTGGCAACGAAACCGGTGAGGGGGCCGGAGACGAAGGGACGCAGGAATCGGGTGAGACAGGCGATGACTGCGTCACCAGCTTCCAGGAGACCGGGGGGCTCAAGCCCCGAGCCAACTATCTGTTCACCGAGGACCCGGATTACCAGTTCAGCGACTATTTCACCTGGGGATACTGGGAGATCGCCTGCGCAGACCCCTTAAGCGGGGCCGACTGCCACGTCCGTTCGCCCGGCTCGGTGTGGATCACAGGCGAGCTCACGCCGTCTGCGGTTCTCCAGGACCTGGCGGCCGGCGGGCTTGTGGGGGAATACATCGGCAAGGCCCAGGGGTCGAAAATCGACACCGCGGATGCTCTCACCAGGCTGCATAACGGGGTCACGAATATCCGGGTCGAGTTTCCCCGTCTTCCATGAACCCCGTGTCCGGGTACATTCGTTTTGACGAGATCCAGCTGAATCTGGGAAACGGGAATATCAGCACGACGGGTTCAACACTTTCCGCCAATATCAATGGGATGGCTGAAAGCATGGTACAGGGGGCGTTCTTCGGCCCCAATGCCCAGGCGGTAGGTGGAAGCTTCCATGCCCGGGAGATGGACAGGACCCGCTACATCGGCATCTTCGGCGGGAACCGCTGATGAAAGGATGCGTCTCGTGATGCGCCGGCTGATCCGCATCCTGAAGCCCTCACCCTTCAAGATGGGATGCCTGGTGGTTGTAGCATCCTGCATGCTCTTCTACTCATTCGGCCTGAACAAACCCGCCCTGCTCTCATCCCTGGACAATCAGCTCACCAGCGCCATGTTCCGATGGCGGGGCCCGGCCGACACCACCGGAGAGATCGTGATCGTGGACATCGACGAAAAGAGCCTCAAGACCATGGGCCAGTGGCCTTGGCCCCGCGACAGGATGGCCCGGCTGGTCGAGTCGGTTCATGAGGCGGGGGCGCGTATCATCGGCATCGACATCGTGTTCGCCGAAAAGGACAGAACCTCGCTCGCCGGGCACTTGGACACCCTTTCCTCCGTTCTTTCCGGCAAGGGGATCGAACTCGGGCAGAGCCTCCGTGACATCGTGTCCGAAGACGAGCTCGACCACGACCTCATCCTGGGCAGAACCGTGGCGGAGGCGCCGGTGGTACTGGGCTATGTCTTCCAGCTGGAAGACGACGGCTTGAAGAACGCATCAAATCGGCCTCTCCCGTGGTGGTCAGCGAGATCATGAAGCGGCCCGAAAAACTCACCCTCGCAGGAGAAGAGAAGGACCTCACCATCCTGTTCAGCGACATCCGCGACTTCACTACCCTGGCGGAGGGAATGAACCCCAAGCAGCTCAGCTCCTTCATGAACACCTATCTTACGGCCATGAGCGATATCGTCATGTCAACAGGCGGCATGGTAGACAAGTATATCGGTGATGCGATCGTGGCCATCTGGGGGGCACCCCTGGACGACCCATACCATGCCGGCAATGCGGTCAGGGCAGCGCTGGGAATGAAGCAGGCAGTGGAAAGCCTGAAGGAAAAATGGCGCAGGCAGGGAATCCCCTGCATGGACATCGGCATCGGGATCAACACCGGCATTGCCAGCGTGGGCAATTTCGGCAGCGAGCGCCGGTTCGAGTATACCGTGCTCGGCGACAACGTGAACCTGGCCTCGCGCCTGGAAGGGCTCAACAAGGTGTACGGCACGCCGATCATCATCTCCCAGTTCACCCGCGAGGCATTGAACGGCGGATTCTTCTGCCGGAAGATCGACGTGGTGCGGGTAAAGGGCAAGACCGTTCCCATCGAGATCTTCGAGCCCCTGGTTGAGGGCGAGCCCGATCCCGCTCTGAAGGCTGAGGTTGAGCTCTTTGAGGAGGCCCTCAAGCACTATGCACAGAAGGATTTCCCGGCCGCCCTTAAGATCATCACACGGCTCCAGGCCAAAAAACCCTCCCCGCTCTACCGCCTCTATCTCAACCGGATCCAGCAGTTCTGCATAACCCCGCCACCGGATGACTGGAATGGCATCTCCAGCTTCCAGATCAAATAGAGCGGCAGCATCCGGAAGTGCCCCAAACGGGCGTGTGCTGGTTCCCGGTGCTGCGCGCGGCAGGTATACCGGCAACCGGATGCATTCCGGTCTGCTTTCAGTGTGGAGAATTTCCCCGTGAGAGGACCGTCTTCGATCCCGATCTGAAAGATCGGTGGATAGCGATGAACACCCGAATGAGGGAGATCGGCCCGGAAGCGTACCTGCTGGAGACAAAAGACCTCTGCCGATACCGGTGACCTTGCCTGCAGGGCTTGCCTCTTCCTGTTGTTCGGGCGGCATCCCTTTATTCTGTATCCCAAGAGAGGCCCCGTTTCCCGGGGTCTCCCCAAGCACCATGCACAGTCGAGAAGAAAAGCGGCCTTTCGATATCCGCCAGGTGATGGAGCGTATCCGGCAAGCCGTCCAGCCCTTCCCCAAGGCGGCCCTGACCCAGCTTGCCAAAGAGGGGCACACCTCTGCCTTCGAGCAGCTCATGGCGTGCATCATCTCGGCGCGCACCTTTGATGAAACGACCCTCGTCTGCTCCCGGAGGCTCTTCGCCCTGGGCCGCACACCCGGGCAGGTTGCCGCTCTGGACCCCGCGCTGATAGAAAGGGCCATCATCCCCAGCTCCTTCCACGATATCAAGGCCCTTCGCATCCATGCTGCAGCCCACAGAATCGTGGATGAATACCACGGCGTGCTGCCGTGCAAGCGGGAAGTGCTGCTGTCGCTGCCCGGGGTCGGACCCAAGTGCGCAAACCTCGTCCTGGCAATTGCCTGCGGGGAAAATCGCATATCCGTGGACACCCACGTGCACCGCATCACAAACCGCTGGGGCTACATTCAAACCACGAGGCCCGAGCAGAGTCTACGCGTCTTGGAGGAGAGGCTGCCGGTCGAATACTGGAGCGAGATCAACCGGATACTGGTGCCCTTTGGCAAGAACATCTGCACGTCCAGGCTCCCCAGGTGCAGCACCTGTCCGGTTCTGGACATGTGCCGCCAGGTGAAGGTGACCAGGCACCGGTAGATCGTGCCCTGAAATGCCCGGACAGGCGGAAAAAGGAGACCCTTGAGTCATCATGAGTTCGGTCACGGGGTGAGGTCTCAATGCATTGAGACCTCACCCCAATTCTTGACCCGATCCTGACCATTCACCGCATGTCATACCCATGAACCAGCCCGTGGTCCGATAGACCTGGCAACCGGTTCTTTCCCTGCTGCGCGGGAAATGTGGACCCGTCCCCGAAAGGGGGGTCAGAACGTCAGGTCTTCCGCACGCGGGCGTCCCGGGATGTAGGGCCAGGGCTCTTCCGAATCCTCTTCGCCCGGGTACCAAGCGACGAGCCTGGCGACAGCCGTATGGAGCTGAGACCAGTTGGACACGACAATGCGGTATTCACCTTTGGTGCGGTCCAGCTCGTAGGCATCCACTCCGTATTCCAGAACGATGCCGCCGGGGCCGGACTCGACCCTGCGGACTTCCACCTCGTTCTCCAGCTGCCTGAGCGAGACACTGAGAAACTTCACCTCACCGGCCAGATCAGGTGAAACATTTTCCAGATCGAGCCTGATGCGGATGAGTCCCGGGGACCTCACCAGGATGTTGTAGTACAGGGAATAGGAATCGTGCTCCCTCGGCGCCGGATGGAGCACGAAGGTCTGATTGAGCGAGAGAAGCTCCTGTGCGGGGGCCGATTGTCCCACGCCCAATATCGTGAAGGCTGCAATGAATAGTAAGATTGCTTTCTTCATGTTCATAAACCCTCCCTTGATACCGGCAGGTGCCGTGTATCCCTACGGATGCCCCTTCAACACGGCGGGAACGGCTGCCGCATTACCGAAGAACACATGGAAGCGATATATTCCTACATAGTTGAATAACGCTCCGGCCGGATATGCCAAGAGAACGTGTCTCCCTCCCGCTGCGCATGGGGGGGTTCCTTTGGACAAAGTATGGTGACCCACTGTCCAGTGAACTGCAGCTTCCGGTTTTTCCTATTGACACAACGATTGGTTGGATGGTGTTGAACATGCTGTGATGTGAAAAGGGGGTGCCATCGTATGGAGAAGGCGGCGTACGAACGATTGAGACGATTTTTCTCGCCCCGCGGCGTGGCCGTGGTGGGCGCATCCACGAAAAACCAGTGGTTCGGCAACCTGGTCGGTTATGGGCGGCGCTTCGGGACGAACCTCCAGTTCTTTCCCATCAATCCCGGAGCGGCCGAGGTGGCAGGGATCAAGGCCCTGCCCTCTATCGAGCACCTCCCGGAGGGCGAGATCGATTTTGCGGTGGTCATGGTCAAGAGCGAAGCCGTGCCCGCCTCTGTGGAGAAGCTGCTGCACAAGGGCATCAGGAACATCCTGCTCATCTCTTCGGGGTTTGCGGAGACAGGGGCGGAAGGCGAGGCAAAACAGGAGCAACTGAAGCGCTTCTGCAAGGAGAACGGCATCCTGCTTATGGGTCCCAACTGCCTGGGCTTCATGAACTTCTCCGAGAGAGTGAACGTGTTTGCCGGCGGGTCCGTGGAGGGCGAGCTGCGCTCCGGCTCCATCGGCCTGGTGGGGCAGAGCGGCGCGAGCAGCGAGATCATCGCAAGCAAGCTCCTGAGAAAGTCACTCGGCATATCCCTCTACACCACCACCGGCAACGAGGCCGTGATCACTGCGGAAGACTGCATGGACTACCTGGTTCATGACACCCGCACGCGCGTGATCACCGGGTTCATGGAAGGCTTCCGCACCATCGGCCGGATGAAGGAGATCGCCCTGGAGGCTGCGCTGAAACAGAAACCCATCATCCTGCTCAAGGTGGGCAGATCCGAGCGCGGCAAGAGCGCGGCCCGTTCCCACACCGGGGCGCTTGCAGGCAACGATGCCGTGATGGATGCGTTTTTCCGGCAGTATGGGATCATCCGGGTGGAGAGCATCGAAGAGCTGGTGGAGACCGCCTCCGTGTTCTCCCGCTGCCCGCTTCCCCGGGGAGGGAGACTCGGCATCTGCACCCTCTCGGGAGGTTTGTGCGGGCTCTATGCAGACCTGTGCAGCCGCTGCGGCATCGAGGTGCCCCGCCTTTCAGAGAAGACCGTCAGGGCCTTGAAGGCCGTGCTGCCCGGCTTTGCCCAGCCCGACAACCCGCTCGATGTGACAGGATCGGGCTTTTGGCAGGGAATGGGTGATGTCCTGAAGATCCTGCTCGATGACGAAAACCTCGACATGATAGCCACCCTGTCGTTTGCCCCCGCCGGTGACGATGACGCCCTGATGCACCGCTTCAACGAAGGCATCTTCCCGATCGCCCGCTCCGCTGACAAGCCCGTGGTCGCACTGAGCTTCCGGGAAATGACCGACTATGCCAGGCGCTACTATGGTGAGAACGGCATCTATTTCATCGAGCATCCTTTAGACTCATTCAAGGCGCTCTCCCACCTCATCCGGTATGCAGAGTTTCAGAGGGGGCTTGCCCGTGAACATTTTGGGCGGGCCGGGGAATCGCCCAAACCTGCAACAACCGGGTGATCCGTCTCGACACGGTCCCAGCCGCTGGCCCGCCCCGGTATACCGGCGCCGAAAGACAGGGGAGCGGGCCATGGGTCCTGTCTCTTGATTCATGCAAAACGCCCGTGCATTATCTATGAAAGGACCCCATATGACCCCGGTATCCAGTGTGTCAAAGTTCGAACAGCTCTTCCGGCTCGCCTCTGGTCTCGATGTGGACAAGAGCGATCTGAAGCGCCTGGACGACTTCATCAGCCGCAAGCTCTACGACCTGCTTCTCATCGGTCAGGCCGCGGCAAAGGCGAACGACCGCGATTTCATTTATCCCTGGGACCTCCCGATAACCAAGGGGCTCCAGGAGAGCATGTCCCGCTATCGCGAGCTGCGTGAGAGCCTGGATCTCGATGCCGTCCTGGGAGACCTTGCCGGCCAGCCGGCAATGGATCTCGCCTACGGCGCCGAAACAGAAGAGAAGATCCCGGACATTGCAGGCGCCCTCGTGGTAAGCCTCGCAGCCGTGTTCAAGGTGTTCGACCCGAACCTCAAGAATCCCATGTCTGAACACTGGGACATGGCATTCAGGTTATACGATATTCTCCTGTAAGCAAGTGATTCCCACCCGCCTTCCCCTCAATACCCGGCATAATCATTTCAGGCCTGTCCTATGATTTTCAGCATTGTTCCAAGCCCCTAGCCATAACATGCACCATGCCCGCAGACACACCCTGCCTTTTTCAACAATCGATGTTTCCGGACAACCTGTCCTGTTATCCGGACACTTTCCAGCTTCCCGGACAGAAATGGCACGGGCCTCTCCATCTATCTCATTGATATTCCTGACTGTTCCATGCTGGCATATGCATTGCTTTATGACTGCGACTACACATTCCCGGACATCGGGATGAGAATACAGGATTGAAAGATTACTGATAAGGGGGTTTCCATCCATGTTCAAATCGTATGAAGACGCCTACCGGCGCTCTCTGGAAGACAGAGAGGGTTTCTGGAGCATTGCGGCAGGGGCGATCCACTGGGACAAAAAGTGGGACAAGGTCCTGGATGATTCGAAGGCGCCGTTTTACCGGTGGTTCGCCGGCGGAAAGCTGAACACCTGCTACAACGCCATCGACTACCATGTAGAAAACGGCAGGAAAGACCAGACCGCCATCATCTATGACAGCCCGGTCACTGGCACCAAGCAGAAGATCACCTATGGCGAGCTCCTGACAAAGGTGGCTCAATTTGCCGGGGTGCTCAAGTCCCTGGGCGTGGAAAAGGGCGACCGGGTGGTCATCTACATGCCCATGATCCCCGAGGCGGCCGTTGCCATGTTCGCCTGCGCGCGCATCGGCGCCATCCATTCCCTGGTATTCGGCGGGTTCGCCTCCAACGAGCTTGCGGTCCGCATCGAAGACGCCAAGCCAAAAATCGTGCTCTCAGCCTCCTGCGGCATCGAGCCCAAGGGCCCCATCCCCTACAAGCCGCTTCTGGACAAGGCCATCGAGCTCTCCAGCCACAAGCCCGAAAAATGCATCATCTACCAGCGGCCCCAGGTCAAGGCCGATCTCATCCCGGGCAGAGACATCGACTGGATGGATGCGCTCACGGGTGTCGAACCGGCCGGATGCGTCTCCGTGAACGCCACTGATCCACTCTACATCCTCTACACCTCGGGAACCACCGGTGTGCCCAAGGGGGTCGTCCGTGACAACGGCGGTCACGCCGTGGCGCTGAAGTGGTCGATGAAGTATATCTACGGCGTTGAGCCGGGCGACGTCTACTGGGCCGCGTCTGACGTGGGCTGGGTCGTGGGCCATTCCTACATCATTTATGCCCCGCTGCTTTCGGGGTGCACTACCATCATGTACGAGGGCAAACCCGTTGGCACCCCTGATCCGGGGGCATTCTGGCGGGTGATCTCCGAATACGGGGTCAAGGTGCTCTTTACCGCACCGACCGCCTTCAGGGCTATCAAGAAGGAGGATCCGGGCGGAACCTATCTGGACAAATACGACATCTCCTGCCTGAAATACCTGTTCCTGGCTGGCGAAAGGCTCGATCCTGACACCTATCACTGGGCGAGCGACCTACTCAGGATCCCGGTGGTGGATCACTGGTGGCAGACCGAGACGGGCTGGGCCATCGCGGCGAACTGTATGGGGATCGAAGAGCTGCCCATCAAGCCCGGCTCACCCACCAAGCCGGTGCCCGGGTATGATGTCCGGATCCTGAATGAAAGCGGCAAGGAACAGCCCAACGGCGATGAAGGCGTCATCGGCATCCGACTCCCTCTTCCCCCCGGCTGCCTGCCTACCCTGTGGCAGAAGGACGATGCCTATGTCAAATCCTACCTCAGCGATTATGCCGGGTACTACGCCACGGGCGACGGCGGATACAAGGACGGGGACGGCTATCTCTACATCATGGGCAGGGTGGACGATGTCATCAACGTCGCCGGCCACAGGCTCTCAACCGGCGGCATGGAGGAGGTGGTGGCCAAGCACCCGGACGTGGCCGAGTGCGCGGTGATCGGCGTCGAAGACCAGCTCAAGGGCCAGGTACCCGTGGGATTCGTGGTGCTCAAGGCCGGATCCACCGCAAGCGAGGAGGAGATCCAGAAGAGCGTGGTCGCCATGGTGCGTTCCGAGATCGGTGCCCTGGCGTGCCTGAAGGACGTGGCTGTGGTCAAGCGCCTTCCCAAGACCAGGAGCGGTAAGATCCTGCGGGCCACCATGCGCAAGATCGCAGACGGCCAGAAGTTCAGCACCCCATCCACGATCGAGGACCCGGCCGTGCTGGGGGAGATCGAGGCAGCGCTGAAAGGCTTGGGCTATCCTCGAGGCTGAGGATGAAGCATCCTCTTCAAGCCCAGGTGAGACAACATCGTTTTCAATGATGCGGGGCAGGCAGGGCCTGCCCCGCTCAAATTGTTCTTTACTTGCTTTGACTGTTATTATATCATTATGTTTTCAAAGGAGGTTTTTATGAAATATATTCTGCATGCGATACGTGGCATCGTGTTTGTTCTTCTGTGTTCCATGCCTGCGTGGACCTGCACCATCACCTATGATTTCGAGAACATTCCGGCCGGCTTTTACACGGAAGACCAGTTCAACAGCTTCTTCGAGGGAATACGGTTTGACAACGTGAACGTCATGAACGACGAGGATGACGGATTCCTCGTGACCGCGGTGGACAGTTTCAACCCTTCCCTGGGTCCGGACTTCTCAGGCCATGTGGTGAGGAACGACCCGTATAACGTTGCTGCGAATTCCACCAAGGTGTATTTTGACACCCCCACCGATTATGTGAGCATCACCATGGGCGACTCCGGCTATGACGAAGACTGGCTCCATCTCTATGCATACGACAGTTCGGGCTGGCAGGTGGGGTCTGCCGTGGTCATCAACCCCTGGGACTCCTATGCCGGCGTAACCCTCTCCATCCAGACCGTCCTGCCGGTCATCTCCTCCATCGAGTTCTTCGGGCCCAGCGCAATCAGTAACAACTCGATCCTCTGGGACAACCTCACCATCGGCGGGGGCCAGGGCTCACCCGTACCCGAGCCGGCCACCTTCCTGCTCCTGGGTGCCGGGCTGCTGGGGCTGGCAGGGGTGCGCAGAAAGATGCGATAGGTTTTTTCATCCCGGCATGCGAGGCGCCCGCCCGTGCTTTTCACCCCTTGAGATACCTGGGTGAAACGCTCTATCAGGGCGCCTGAAAGATAACTCGGTTTGAAGCGTATATGACTCAGGGAAAAGAAGCGCACGCCCCGTGAACAGAAGACGAAACGTTCGCAAGAGCTCACGGCCGTCCGTAAATCCATCCGCACAGGCGCCCATGCAGGAATATGACCCGCTTTCCTGTATCATGCGCTTCATTTTGGCCGCGCTTTTCGGCGTTTTTATCGATATCGTCCTGATATGCCTCTACGGAGCGGTGATACTCATGGGTTACCGCCCGGGATTCAACGGGCTCTTCTCCATCATGGTGGCTGTTCCCCTCATCTGGGGAGCGCTGGGCGTCTTCTTTTTCAATGAGATGCTCGACCTTGCGACCGAGATCGTTGAGCGGTTTTTCCTGTTCTGGCGGTGATCGAAACCTCCCGGGCCGAAGGGCATGAGCCGTCCCGCCGGAGAATCGGAGTATGCCAGGGGTCATCTTTCGCTGATGGTGCCAGTCTCGGCAGGCAAAAAAGAGGATAGATCCGGTATGAATCGAGGGGCCCCTCGCCGGGGGGATGGGCGTTTCATGCCGGGAGGCCGGATGACCGGCCATCCGGCTCATGGACCGGTGCGAGGGGTATTGCCGCACCGCAGCCCGAGCAGGTGAGCCTCCGCGCCCTGAAACGAGGAGAAATCTCATATGCATGGCCGCAGCCGGTGCAGGTGATTTTCTGCCATGTACCGGGCAGGTAACGGACCTCTCGGGTCGGGAGGCCGTCCCGGCCTTCGCGCCCGCCCCTGTTCCTGGGCTCTTTCCCTCCCGCTGATGCCGCTCTGCCCATGACCGCAGATGCACTCAGGACAGAGCCCACGCTCTCACTGTCCGGCCTGTTTACGGGATGCTCGCGCCTGCAGCGCGGACAGACGAAGCGCCCTTCCCGGTACTCGGGTGGCAGCTTGATCTTCAGTCCGCACGGACAGGTGATGAAGGCAAAGCCGTTCAATGCCCGGATGATGTCCCCCGCCCTCCTGGTCGACTCCGGACGGGCCGGCTGCACAGGACCGCCCGCCTGCCCGCCTTTGCGTATCTCCACCCTGCCCTCATCCCGGAGCTCGGAGGCGGGAATGAGCTTCTCCCTGCGATGGGTAACCTCGACATATGCCCTGAAGTAGTCGAGATAACCCGCTCCCCGGCTCATGGCCCGCAGGATCCTGATCCGCTCTTCCAGCGGCGGATGGGTGGCGAAGACGCTGTTGCTCAAGTGCTGCCGGTAGGGATTGACGATGTAGAAAGGGGCGGTTGCGCTCGGTGCAGAGGTGAGCATGTCCGTACTCTCTCCGATCTTCTGCAGGGCCGAGGCAAGCCCTTCCGGATAGCGGGTGAGCCGTGCGCTCGTGGCATCAGCAAGGTATTCCCGCCTGCGCGATATGGAAAAATAGAGCACACGCGCAAGGATGGGCCCAATGACGGCCAGAACGAGGGAAACGATCAGGAGCGGCCCGGCCGCTCGACCTCCGGTGCGCCTTGAGCGGGAGGCCAGACGCACGGTCGATGAGTATCGGAACGAGCGGGCGAATATGTCGGAAAGCAGGAGTATGGAGCCCAGCATGGTGGCGGCAACCGTCATGTACAGTACGTCCCGGTTCAGGATGTGGCTAATCTCGTGCGCCACCACCCCCTGGAGCTCATCCCTGGTGCACATCGCCAGCAGACCGGCAGTGACGCAGATGCAGCTCTTCTCGGGCGACTTGCCCATGGCGAACGCGTTGGGTGCCGGATCATCGACCACGAAAACCCGGGGCATGGCGGGAAGCGACCCTGCAATGACCATCTCCTCGACGACGTTGAAGAGCTGGGGATATGTTTTCCGGTCGATCTCATGCGCACGTGACAGGCCGAGCAGGATGGTGTCCGAGGCAAACAGGCTCGTCAACAGCATGATGATCCAGACGGCCCCGGCCAGGGCCGTGCCGATGAGACCGGCATAGGGGTGATACACGTCGGCGAACGCCATGCCGATCATGCCCCCGCTCAACACGAGGAGAAGGCCCATCAGAACGATGAGCAGGACTGTCTTGCGCCTGTTGGCGGCAATGACGGACCAGAACATGTCTCTCAGCCGAAGCTCACCCTGGGTGCCGCGCGCTCGCCCTGCTCCTCAAGCTCGAAGAACTGGCCTTTCCGGAAATGGAACATGCCTGCGACGATGTTGGAAGGGAACATCTCCACCTTGTTGTTCATGAACAATACCTGGTCGTTATAGGCCTGACGAGAGAATGCGATCCTGTTTTCCGTGGAGGTGAGCTCTTCCTGGAGTGCGAGAAAGTTCTGGTTCGCCTTGAGGTCCGGATAGTTCTCCACCACGGCCAGAAACTGCCCGAGGGCGCTGCTCAGGGCCGTCTCGGCCCGGGAGATATCGGGCACGGTCTTTGCCCCTGATGCCTGTGCCCTCGCCCGTGTGACGTTTTCCAGGGTCTGTCGCTCATGCGCCATATACCCTTTCGCCACCTCTACCAGGTTCGGGATCAGGTCATGTCTTCGTTTCAGCTGGACCTCGATCTGCGACCAGGCGTTTTTGATCTGGTTCCTCAAGGCCACCAGCGCGTTAAAGGTAATCACAAGATAGAGCAGAACCACAAGAACGGCTCCCGCCAGTATGATGAACACCACCGTGCCTGCCGACATGTATCGATCCCTCCTTCTTTGGTCATTCTCCGCTTCCGGGCACAAAGACCTCGTCCAGCAGCCGCACCAGGCTTTCCGCCAGGTCCTGCCCTCTGTTATTGGCACATGCCTCTTTCAGGACCCCTGTCAGCTCGCCATGGTCGAACCACATCCCGTGGCCGGGGCATTCGTCGATCAGGATGCGATTCCCGCCCACAAGGCAGAGAAGGAGAGGCGGCGAAGGGCGATCGGATTCGCTGAACATTTTTCATGCCCATACATGGGAGGTGATGAGGAAAAACCACTGGTGTCACGAGTCAGGGCCACTGCCCGACTGCTGTTCACTCCACGGAAGTGCTTCGAGGAAGCTCTCCTGAAAGGACTTAGCCTGTCTGAGGTGCTCCCGGGCGTACGCGAGGTTGGTCGGGTCGCCCGACTCCACGTAGTTCAGGGCCTGCTCCACCGAGGCCTCCAGGGACACGATCTGCAGGATCTTGATGTCCCGCATCATGAGCAGGGAATAATCGGGCAGCCTGAGCTCGTTCCAGGCGGCCTTGAGATCTTCCAGTGCCTTGTCGCGCGACCGGAACTCGCGCTTGAGCTCCTTCCTCCTGTCCGGATCGAGAACCTCATCGACCGGTTCTCCGTCTCCGGACATCTCCTTTAGCTGATCGGCATGGACCCGGAATATGTCCTCTTCCTGATCCAGGAGTGCCAGAACCTGTGCACGGAATTCCTGCATGGCCCGATTGCGGAGCTCCACCTGTTCTTCTGTGAGATCATCGGCCCTGATGGAGGGGACCTCGTAGGCGTTCAGGGGCTCGCGGCCCTCGTCAGAATAGAGCAGGCTGCCCTGGATCCAGTAGCCGCTTGTACCGATCGTCTCGCCGGATGGACCGGTGATGAGGTAATCGGCCCAAGCTGCCGCCGCAGGGAAGATATTCAGGATGAGGCAGCACAAAGCTACTGCCGCAACTGTATGCCGAGCTCCGAGGAAAGGGTTTGTATGACCTTGTCCTGCCATTTATTGATGATTGAGTCTTCCAGGGTCCTGGTTTCGGACTGGTAGGTGAGCCTGATGGTGATCCCCTTTTTGCCTGGACCGAGTTTCTCGCCGGTATAGATATCGACCGCCGTGATCTGCCGCAGCTCTCTGATCTTGAGACCCTCGATGGTTTTTAAGATCTCCGAGTAGGCCACGCCCTCGTCCGCTACCAGAGAGAGGTCGCGCCAGGTCATGGGGAACTTCGGGATCTCCTGCACGCCCTTGAACGTCTTACTGAGGACTGCATCTGCGTCAGCCTCCATGGCGTACACCTCGTCGGTGATGTCGAGCATGGACAGGATGTCTTCGCTCAAGGCCCCCAGGTGGCCCACGATCCGCTCGCCCAGGAGGATATCGGCCTGGTATCCGGGCTTGTAGAAGGGGTGCTCCGAGGGCTTCACCGACAACCCCGGCAGCAGCGCCTCGGCCAGGCCCTTCATGTCGTAGAAGTCCACATCACGCGGCTTGCCGGACCAGTGGGTCTCTTCACGCTGGCCGGTGAGCACGGCTCCCAGCCTGACGCTTTCGTGCGGCAGCCTGCCCTTTTCCGTGGGGATGAAGCACTTGCCGATCTCGAAGAGGCTCATGTCCCTTCGCTGGAGGCTCTTGTTCCTGCCCGTCACCATGGCAAGACCCGGGATCAGGGACGACCGCATGACCTTCATCTCATCAGAAATGGGGTTGAGGAGCTCAAGCGTCTTGTCTCTGAAAAATACATTCCACCTTGGCGAGATGAACGAGTAGGTGATCACCTCGGTGTATCCCATGGCGCTCATGGCGGTGCGCAGGTTATCGAAGTTGAGCCTCTCTACCGGCGAGATCACGGGCCTGAAGGTGGGCAGCTCGGCATTGACCTTGTCCATGCCGAAGACCCTGATAAACTCCTCCACCAGGTCGATCTCCCGGGTGACATCGTGCCGGAATGCAGGCGAGTCCACGTTCCAGCCGTCTTTCGTGCCGGTAAGAACGAATCCGAGCCTGGTGAGGATGGCCTCCACATCGCGATCGTCGATCGTACCCATACCGAGGACCCTGCTCAGATAGCTCTTCCGCAGCGCGATCCGCCTCGGCTTGAGGTCGAGGTGATTCACGTCCACCACGCCCTTGAGCACCCGGGCGCCGGCAAGCTTCTGCATGAGATGTGCGGCCCGGGTCGCGGCCTCGGCCTGGATGCCGGGGTCGATCCCACGCTCGAAGCGATAGGACGCCTCGGTCGAGAGGTTCAGGCACTTGGACGTCCTGCGGATGCCAACCGGGTCGAAGAACGCGCTCTCCAGCACCACGTCGGTGGTGGTGTCCATGATCTCGGAGTTCTCGCCTCCCATCACGCCGGCAAGCGCCACCGGCTTCTCTTTGTCACAGATGAGCAAATCGTCGGGTCCCAGACGCCGCTCCACTGAATCCAGGGTAGTGAACAGCTCGCCTTCACGGGCCTTGCGCACCACGATCCCGCCGCCTGCGATAAAGGAGGAGTCGAATGCGTGCAGGGGCTGGCCGTACTCGAGCATCACGTAGTTGGTCACGTCAACGATGTTGCTGATGGCCCGCACGCCCGCCTGGAAGAGCCGCCTGCGCATGGTGAAGGGGCTCTTGCCGATCTTCACGCCCTGAAGAACCCTGGCCGCGTACCGCGGGCAGGCGTCTTTGTCGAGGATCTCAACGCTCAGTCTCTGGGATGCCGGGGGGTCCGATTCGACCAAGGAGAGATCGGGCCTCTTCAACTCGGCCCCGAACACGGCAGAGAGCTCCCGGGCGATGCCGATGACCGAGAGGCAGTCGCCCCGGTTGGGTGTGACGTTAATCTCGAACACCCAGTCTTCCAGATCCAGGGCATCCACCAGCACATCACCGGCTTTATGATCGGCCTCGATCTCCATGATGCCGGTGTGGTCGTCGGTGAGGCCGAGTTCGCGCTCCGACACGAGGACCCCGAACGACTCCACGCCCCTGATCTTCGCCTTCTTCACCTTCATGCCCGGACCCAGGTCCGTGCCGATCGGGGCGAATGCGCTGAGCATGCCCTCGCGGCAGTTGGGGGCCCCGCACACCACCTGGAGCGTTTCCGATCCGGTATCCACGATGCAGAGTTTGAGCTTGTCGGCATCGGGGTGCTGTTTCACCTCGATGAGCCTGGCGCAGATGACCTCCCGAGGGATGGTCTCGTGGATGATCTCCTCCACCTCGGTGCCGCTCATGGTGAGCGCATCGGCAACCTCACGCGCCTCGCGCTTTATGTCAAGATATTCGAGGATCCATTTGTAACCGAGTCTCATGTCCTTCCTTCTCAGGCGAACTGGCTTAGGAATCTCAAGTCGTTCTCATAGAACAGCCGGATGTCGTCGATCCCGTATTTCAGCATGGCGATCCGCTCGATTCCCAGACCGAACGCGAAGCCGGTCACGCTCTCGGGGTCGATGCCGACATACTGGTAGACATTCGGGTCCACCATGCCGCTGCCCAGGATCTCAAGCCACCCGGAGTTCCCGCACACCCGGCATCCCTTGCCCTTGCACATGATGCAGCCGATATCCACCTCGGCTGAGGGCTCGGTGAAGGGGAAGAACGACGGCCGGAACCTCAGCGGCACATCCGTGCCGAAGAGCCGGTGGATGAACTCGTAGAGCACACCCTTGAGATGGGCCAGGGTGATGCCCTCTTCCACCCACAGGCCCTCGATCTGGTGAAACATGGGCGTGTGGCTCACATCGGAGTCGCACCGATAGACCTTGCCCGGGGCGATGATCCTCACGGGCAGCCCGGTCTTTTCCATCACCCGGATCTGGACCGGCGAGGTGTGCGTACGCAGCAGGATGCCCTTGTCGATGTAGAAGGTGTCCTGCATGTCGCGGGCAGGATGGTGCTCGGGGATGTTCAGTGCCTCGAAGTTGTGATAGTCGTCCTCGACCTCGGGGCCTGACGCGATGGTGAATCCGAGGCTCATAAAGATGTCTTCCAGCTCGCTGATCACCGAGTTGATGATATGGATGCTGCCCCTCCGGGGGGTCCTCCCGGGCAGAGTCACATCGATGCCGCCCGCGGCGGAGACGCGCTTGAGCTCGTCGAGCTTGTTTGCCAGGGCCTGCTCGATGAAGTTTTTGAGCTTGTTGGAAAGGGCGCCGATGCGGGGCCTCTCTTGCGGACCGAGGGTGCCCATCTGGCGGAGAATGGAGGTGAGCGCCCCCTTTCTCCCCAGGTACTTCACCCGCATGGGCTCGATGTCTTCAGCTCGATGTGCCTGATCCAGCTCCTCGCAAAAGGACTGCTTTAACGCTTCAAGCTGTTTTTCCATTTATGATTGGGATACTCTCTCGACGATGTAGGAAAACCCCTTGGGATCGGTTACCGCGATCTCCGCCAAGACCTTTCTGTCCAGGCCGACGCCCTTGGCGTCCAGCGCGTGGATGAACCGGGAATAGGTGTATCCCCGCTCCCTGACAGCGGCGTTGATCCGAGCGATCCACAGCCGTCTGAACTCACGCTTGCGCAGGCGCCTGTCGCGATATGCAAAGGCCATACTCCTCTCCAGAGTCTCCTTGGCCGCCCTGAGGAGGTTGTTCCTGCCGCCCACAAAGCCCTTGGTGAGCCGGTGGAGCTTTCTCTTCTTCCTGATTCCGATAATGCCGCGCTTTACTCGCATGGATCTTTTTCCCTCTGTTGTTTATAGATAAGGCAGCATCCGTCTGACGCCGCTCATGTTGGCGGAATCAACCACGGTCGCCTTTCTCAAGTTCCGTTTACGCTTGGGGCTCTTCGATGAGAGAAGGTGGCTCGCGTATGCCTTGTTTCTCTTTACCTTGCCCTTGCCGGTCAGCGAGAATCTTTTCGCTGCACTCCTGTTTGTCTTGATCTTCATCTTATTGCTCCTCATGTTTTCGGGGCGAGCATCATGACCATGGTGCGCCCTTCACTCTTGGGCCCGCTCTCGACGGCGGCGAGTTCCTCAAGATCCGAGCAGACGCGATTCAGCATCTGCATCCCCTTGTCCATATGGATGATCTCCCGTCCCCGGAATCGTATCACAACCTTTACCTTGTTCTTCGCCTTCAGGAACCGCTCGATGTGCTTCAGCTTGAACTGGTAGTCATGCTCATCGGTCTTGGGCCGGAACTTGATCTCCTTGATGACGACCACTGTCTGCTTTTTTCTCGCGGCATGCTCGCGTTTCGATTTCTCGTACTTGTACTTGCCATATTCCATGATACGGCAGACAGGAGGGTTGGCAGTGGGCGCAACCTCAACGAGGTCCATGCCATAATCCCGGGCGCGCTCGATGGCCACGGGCACGGTCATGATCCCAAGCTGCTCTCCATCGGGCGATATGACTCGGACGCTTTCTGCGGAGATCTGGTCGTTGACCCTGATCGTGTCCTTGCCTTTTCCGATTTTTTTCTCAAAGTCCTTAGCTATAACACCCTCCTTGGGAAAAATTACGCGCTTTTGTAACCTAGAGATATACTTATTGTCAACATGCTTTAAATCACAGGCTGCGCCTCGCGGATGATTTTGATGAACTCATCTACGGTCATGGTCTTCTGGTCGCCGCTGCGCTCGCGCACAGTGATGGTGCCCTCTTCCTTCTCCCGGTCGCCCATGATAACCATGTATGGGACCTTCTGCTGCCTGGCCTCCCGGATCTTGTAGCCGATCTTCTCGTTGCGCGTATCCAGCTCGATCCGGACATCGTTCGCCCGGAGCCGGGCCGCCACATCGGCTGCATAGTCGGCCTGAGCGTCTGTGATATTCATCACCACTGCCTGAACGGGTGCGATCCACACCGGGAACGCACCGGCGAAGTGCTCGATGAGCACGCCGATAAACCGCTCGATGGAGCCCAGGATGACCCGGTGGAGCATGACGGGCCTATGCCGCTCGCCGTCGGAGCCGATGTAGTGCATGTCGAAGCGCTCGGGCATCTGGAAGTCGCACTGGATGGTGGCGCACTGCCATGACCTGCCGATGGCGTCTTTGATCTTCACATCGATCTTGGGGCCGTAGAACGCGCCGTCACCCTCGTTGATGTCGTAGGGCAGCCCCTTCTTGTCGAGAGCATCCTTCAAGGCCTGCGTGGCCATATCCCACATCTCTTCAGAGCCCATGGACTGCTCGGGCCGGGTGCTGATCTCCATGTCGTAGGAGAACCCGAAGATGGCCATGACATCGGCGACCATGTCGATGATCGCGGTAATCTCGTCGATGAGCTGGTCCGGCCTGCAGAAAATGTGGGCGTCGTCCTGGGTGAACTGCCGGGTGCGCAGCAGGCCGTGGATCACGCCCGATTTCTCGTTGCGGGTGACGCTGCCCAGCTCGAAGTACCGCAAGGGCAGATCACGGTAGCTGCGGACCTTTGATTTGTAGATCATGATATGCGAGAGGCAGTTCATGGGCTTGATGCCGTAGAGCTGGCCGTCGAGCTCGGTGAAGTACATGTTCTCCTTGTAGTTGTCCATGTGCCCGGAGATTTCCCAGAGCCTGCCCCTGAGGATGTTCGGGCCATAGACGATGTCGTAGCCCCTGCGGAAATGGAGCTTTTTCTCGAACTCCTCGATGAGGCTTCTCAGCCTGCCGCCCTTGGGCATGTAGATCACGAGCCCCGGGCCTGCGTCGTCCGAGAACATGAACAGGTCGAGCTCCCTGCCGAGCTTGCGGTGGTCGCGCTTTTTGGCCTCTTCCAAAAAGTCCAGGTAGTTTTTCAGCTCCTTGGGCGAGCTGAACGCGGTTCCGTAGATGCGCTGGAGCATCTGGTTCTTCTCGTCTCCCCGCCAGTAGGCGCCAGCGATAGACAGGAGCTTGAATGCCTTGATATACCCGGTCGACGGCACGTGCGGCCCCCGGCACAGGTCGACGAACGAACCCTGCTCGTAGAGCGAAACGTCGCAGACATCATCATCCATGTCCTGGATGATCTCAACCTTGTAGGGCTCGCCCTTTTCCCGGAAAAAGGCGATGGCCTCCTGCCTGCTCATATCCTTACGTATAAAGGGAAGATCGGCCTTCACCAGCTCTTCCATCTTCTTCTCGATCTTTTCGAGGTCTTCCGGGGTGAAGCTCTGGCTCCGGTCGAAGTCGTAGTAGAAGCCGTCCTCGGTTGCCGGCCCGATAGTGGGTTTTGCGTCGGGGAAGAGCTGCTTGACCGCCTCGGCCATGACGTGCGCGGCCGAGTGGCGGATGATGTGCACGCCCTCATCTGAGTCTGCGGGCACGGTCTCGATATCCTGGCCTTCGTCCAGAGGGGCGCTCAGGTCGACCAGCCGGCCGCCTACCCTCGCGGCAACGGCGCGCTTGTCGCGAACGACGTCCCTGATGATGGATCCATCCGTGGAAATGCTCTTGCCGTCCACGGTCACGGTACGCTGAGACATATGTTCTCCATAAAAATAGTAGGCACGATAGGAATGCGAACGCTGTGTCGCTTGCCTTCAACGTGCCTGATTTACGATCCTTTTTTTGCTTGATCTGTGCTCGACACCGATGCCGGCTGCTTGCCGGCACCTTGTCAGTTACCTGGAATTAGCACGATTGAAAAATGAAAGCAACAAAGTTGTAAAAAATAATGATTATAGAGTGTTGTTGGCATGAGCCCGGAACAATTCTTCCGAATACCTTTGCCTTTTTGTAAAAGGCATCAGTCCTTCAAACATCTGGATAATGCCTTAATATTCTTGCTTCTATCACCGGCGCCCGATCCCGGCAATTCCAACCGGGAATCCCCGGTCCCGATGACGTTGAAACTACCGCAAACATTTCTCGTTGACAAGGCTTCGGTTTTACTATGTTTTTTAGATCCACTTTTAATTTCGAATGGAATTGACTTATCTTGAGGAGCCCGCCATGAAGAAGACTGCGTATGCCTTGATTTTTTCGGTATTTTTTCTCGTGTCCTGCTCGGATTCTCATAACAGCAGTACTGCCCTGTACAGCGAACAAAACCCAAAACCTGTTGCATTGGTGGGTGAGCTCGTAGTGCTTATTGAGGAATCAACGGCACCTGATAGCGACAGCGACGGCATTCCCGATGATGTCGAGACCGACATATTGGGTACCGACCCCAATCATCCGGACAGCGACAGGGACGGCCTGTCCGATTATCAGGAGATTTTTGCATCCGCGGTTTTCGGTCCTTATGATTTCATACCGGATGAGGACCGTGACGGTGTGATCGCCGCTCTCGATCAGGATGACAACGGCGACGGCATCCATGACGGCGAAGGCTATGACAACGATTCCGACGGCATTCCCAATTACCTTGAGATGTATGGCTATGTGTATGACTCAGGCAAGTGCCTGCCCTGGGACACGTTCAGCCTTGACCGGCCTTACTATAAAACAGACCCCAACCAGCGTTCATCCGATCAGGACCCGTTCGACGATCTGCTGGAGGTGAGCGGCCTGAACATGGACGTATCGGTCCAAACACCGGGTGATTATCCCATGGTGCCTGCAACTCCAGATATTTCATTCGATTACTCGGGTACAGCGTGACCCTGAACCAGGACATCGAATACTCTCAGGGGGAGTCGATCGAAAAGGGGACCTCCTGGACCACCACCAACGAAATCAGCAGCTCTGTCTCCCATGAATGGCATATAAATGCCGGTGTCGAGGTTATGGTGGGTGCAGAATACAAATTCGGAGGCACCGACTCAGGCCTGACAGCCAAGGGAGAGGTCAAAACCAGTGTATCGGGTGGTTACAGTAATACTTCCTCGCATTCCACGACGTATTCACACGCCTCCGAAAGCCATGAAGCTTCAACCGAGCAGTGGTCGAAAGCCGTCACGACCAACCCGGCAAATGCCGCCAGCATAAAGCTTTATCTCAAGGCCTATAATTACGGCACGGCCATTGCCAGCAACATCAAGCCGACGCTGACCCTTCAGATCGGCGGGCGGCCCATTGCAACCCTGACCCCTTCCACAACAATCAAGATGCTCGAACCCGGATCCACCTATCCCCAGCAAAGCGGCGTGTACTGGGTGGTGGACAAGGATGATTCGGGCGATCCGATCGTTCTGACCCTGCAGGACCTGCAAAACTTCGAATGCGGCCTGCCGGTCAGCATTACCATGACCCAGATCGAGGCGGACGTCATGAAGATGGATCCTGATTCCGGCGAGTATGTCAACGTTGGAGACTAGAACAACTATATGGCCCGCTGCAGGTCGGTCTGTGCCGATCTCTTCATGGAAACGGGCGACGGCAATCTCGTGCACCGCATGATCTATGCCGATGACAGTGTATCGGCCCCGCAGACTACCCTGTGGGATGCATTCCACTGGGGCGTCAACAATATGAAGGACCTTTACAGCGATGCAATCGTCTTTAATTATTACGATGCCGCAACCGGGCAAACCAGAACCGCCGATATCAGCAACTGGAATTTCCGTATCGATGCCAACACGCTCGCACTGAACAACATCCACGATCTCGCGGACCTGGATAGTGATTTCAACATCGGCAGCCTGCGTCTCAATGCAGACAGCGTGATCTATGCCAAGGCCCCACGCAACCCGGCCATCCACGGTGATGGGCCTGCCATCTATTATGCCTACCATGACCGGGAGTTGAAGAAGGTTGTGGCCTGCGTGAGCGATTATGACGGCATCGCATCGGTGGAGTGCCAAATCGAAGACAGCGATTATTCCATGACCCGCCTGTACGACGGTTCCATGATATTCGGGTATTCCTACGATGGAGAACCGGCAACCGAAGAGATATTCGTAAGAGCGACAAACAGGGTGGAGGGCGTCACTACAGAGAAGGCCCAGGAGAGACACCTGCTGGTCCTGCCGCCCGAGGCCCCTGAAATAACCATGGCCACAGCAAACCCACGGTAATGGGATTTGTTGAGCTGCGGAACAGCATGAATGAAGGGGAAAATGGTAGGCACGCAGGGATTTGAACCCTGGACCCCCACCGCGTCAAGGTGGTGCTCTCCCCCTGAGCTACGTGCCTGTATGTGCCCTTTCGATATCCTGTATCTTTGCCATTTGTCAACCGGATTTTACGGGCCTTCACCTCGTGAAATTCGCATGAGTTCTTAAATAATATTCCATGACTCAAAAGGTTCCCTTACCGGGTCAGGTGTGATACAAAACAACCGCGAGAACATTATCGAGAGAAAGACGAGGAATATCATGCTGAAAATCCCTGCAAAGGAGATCGCCTTTGATTTCGACGGCGTCGTGGCAGACACCTTCCGGCTGTTCGTGGAGATCGCCAGGAAGGACTATCATGTCTCGGTCGAATATGAGGACATCACCGATTATGACTTTCTCAAGGTGATCAAGATGGAACTGGACGATGCCATGCAGATCATCGACACCATCACCTACCTTCCTCATGAGATCGATCTGCTTCCCAACCTGGGGGCCATGGATGTTCTCTCCCGGCTGGCGCGGATCTCGCCGGTGCTGCTGGTCACGGCGCGGCCCGTGGCCGAGCCCCTTGAGCGCTGGTTCAAGAGGCACGCCCCGGAATTGCCTGCCGGGCATATCAGGATCATAGCCACCGGGACAAACACCGCAAAGCTCGAAATCCTCCAGGAAGAAGGGGTGCGCTACTTCATCGAAGACAGGGTGGACACCTGCCACCTGCTCGCGCCTGAGGGAATCACACCCATCATTTACGACCAGCCCTGGAACCGCAAGGATCACTCCTACCTCACGGTCAAAAACTGGGGCGACATCTCTTCGCTCATCAACTGGAACGGCCTGGAGTGAGGCCGGGGGCCGGGAGGCTATGCCGAGCGGGGCGGGGACTGTGCTCACCTGTCATGAACACGCGGGAGCAGCAAATTACTTGCCTTGCACTCTGCTTCGAGCCTGACAGCTTGATGGGGGGATGTGACCCCGCCTTGAAAAGCCCTCCGCGAAGCCGGCGCCAAAGAAGGAGGAATCAAGGAATAGGCCCCGGCTTTGAAGGGGGCGGGGATCAACCCTCTTCCTTGAAGGCCTTCTTCAGGGACTTCTCGATATAATCGATGTGCTCTACGGTATAGGCCTTTGCCGCATCCGCATCGCGTTTCTCAATGGCATTATAGACCTTCATGAGCTGGTCGACGATCGCGGTCGAGCTCCCCTCGATCCTGGCGAGCTTCTTGCGGCTGTAGGGGAACGCACCGGTGAGCACGTGGGCGATGGTTTCCCTCAAGTGCACGAAGATGGTGTTTTTCGTGGAATCGGCCAGGATGTCGAAGAAGTCGGAGTAGAGCTTGCCTCCCTCCTTGGAGACCAGGACCTTGTCCGCACCGATGACGCTCAGGCGGTCGATAATCTTCTTGAAGCGCTTCTTCTGCTCCTTGGTCACGTTCATGGCGGCAAGGTATGCGGCCTCGGAATCGATGAGTCTCCTGACGGCGAGAAGCTCCCAGATCTTGTCGTGGTTTACGGAGATCAGGTCTTCGATGGACGTCTTCACGTTGTCGGTAAGCGAACGGACATACTTGCCCTTCCTGTCCCGGGATTCGATATACCCCTTGGCTTCGAGCAGCTTCATTGCCTCACGCAGAGAGATCCGGCTGATGCCGAAGAGCTCGGTCATCTCCTGTTCGGAAGGCAGCTTCTCTCCGATCTTGAGCTTGCCCTGGGCGATGAGGTCGATGATCTGGTTCATCACCAGGGTGGGGATATCGGGCGATTTTTCAATCCTGGATAATCCTGTCAGCTTGGTCTTCTTCACCTTGTTCTCCTGCTTTGCCTAATTGGCATATGATATAACTATATAGGATTATGCCTGTGAGATAAAGATATACTTATAATACGTTGAAATACAACTACAAAAACATCTTCACGCCTCAATGATGAACTTGGGGCGGAAATTGAGATAATCGGCGGACACGAACTCGAAGCGGATGCCGTCTATGGTCCGGTTGAAGCCGCCGTAGTCGAGGCTGCCCAGGTGCATGTGCCCGAACACCCAGACATCACATCCATATTCACGCGCTGCCTCGACCGCACGGCTCTCTCTGCCGTGGAGGGAGATGGGGGGGAAGTGGGTCATGACGATCTTCCTCTCCAAGCCTCCGGGCAGAGACGCCAGGGAGAGCTTGAGCCTCTCCACCTCCCGATCCCAGATCTTGCCGTCGTCGGGCGAGGCGTTCTCGAGCTGGAGCGAAGGGTCGATCCAGAGTCTGGTGCCGGCGATGCCGGTGCTGCCGAACACCACGGAGTTGTTCTGCAGGGGGATCACGGAAGGAGGCAGGGCCTTTCTCACCTTGCTCAGGCTCGACCACCAGTAGTCGTGGTTTCCCCTGATGATCACCTTGGTACCCGGAAGCTCTTCGAGAAAGGCGAAGTCCGGGGCCGCCTCGGCAAGCCGCATGGCCCAGGAGATGTCTCCGGGGATGAGCACCACGTCGTCGTTCTCCACGGTCCCGGTCCATGCCTCCCTGATCCTCCGGGGGTGGTCCGCCCAGGCAGACCCGAAGATATCCATGGGCTTGTCCACGGCGAAGGAGAGATGCAGGTCGGCGATGGCAAAGATTCTCAAGGTGTCTTCCTCTTGGAGAGTATCTCCCGGGCTGTCTTGCAGTCGGCTGCGATCTGCTCGATGAGATACTCCTTGTCGGCGAACTTGATCTCGCCGCGGATATATTCCACGAACTCCACGGTGAGCTCGCGGCCGTAGAGGTCTCCCTCGAAATCGAAGAGAAAGGCCTCGATCGAGGTGCCTGTGCCGTCGAAGGTGGGGTTGTTTCCGATGTTCACCACCCCTTCCCACTCCCGGCCGTCCATGCGGATGTACACGGCATAGACCCCGAAGGCGGGGATGAGCTCCTTGTCGGGCCTGATGTTTGCCGTGGGAAATCCCAGCTCCCTCCCCCGCGCCATGCCGTGCACCACGGGGCCGTGGATGCGGAAGGGAAATTTCATGAGACGCGATGCACCCGCGACGTCGCCTGAGAGGATCATCTTCCGGATGCAGGTGCTGGACACCACGGCCCCTTCGAACGTCACGGGCTCCATGCACTCAACGAAGAAGCCCATTTCCTCGCCCGCGCGTTTGAGAAACGGGATATTACCCCCGGCCTTTTTCCCGAACACGAAGTCGTGTCCCACCACCACGCCCTCTGCCCCGATCTTGCCGACGATCACGTCTTTGACGAACACGAGAGGATCGGTATCGGCGTACTCGCGGGTAAAGGGGATGATGATGAGAAAATCCATACCCATGCAGCGGATGGCCTCGATCTTTTCCTCCAGAGTGAAGATGAGCTGCGGGGTCACGCCCTTGATCACGGATGCGGGATGGGGATCGAAGGTGTACACCACCGACACCCCGCCCAGCTGCGCGGCATGTGACCTCACCCGCTGAAAGATCTTCTGATGACCGATGTGACACCCGTCGAAGTTGCCGATTGTCATCACAGGCCTGGTGAACAGTGAAGAATCTATGCTGCTGTGGTCCCTTATCACTTCCATCAGATACGTCCTTGACATTTAAAAAGTGCAAAACTATATATGGGAATCACCTGATGATTTCAAGTATCAGCGTGCCGGGATGGCGGAATTGGCAGACGCGCCAGATTCAGGTTCTGGTGGGCGCAGGCTCGTGCAGGTTCAAGTCCTGTTCCCGGCACCACACTCCTCATACAGTATTCCACGCTGTATTTCCTCAGCCACTTGGCATATAATGCACATAACAAGCGTGAAATATCTTTCAATGGGATGACTCCGTCACGCAGACACCCCTTGGACGATGTATCCAGGAGGTTTGCCTGGGGTCCTTTCTCCTGGCGGTGAAAGGGGCCGGCTGCAAGGGGCCTCCCTTTAAGCGACAGACAATGCTGAAGGAGCGTCCATACATGCTCTCTGATGAAAAGAAACATGTTTTTCCACGGCTCAACGACGACCAGCGTAAGGCACGCCGGGATGCCATCATCGACGCGGCCGAGGCAATATTCGCTGAGAAACCCTTCAACAAGGTCAACATGCGCGATATCGCCAGGCTGGCAGGCATTTCTCCGGCACTCATCTACCGCTATTTCCCCAATCAGCAGCATCTGTTCATCGAGGCCTTTCTCCGCGGGGCCAGCGACCTCATCCCGGCCCTCGACAACTGCATCGACACCGTGCAAGAAGACCTCATCGAAAAGGTGGCGGGGATATTCATCGCCTATCTCACCGAGCACGAGCAATACTTCAAGATGATGACCCATTTCATGCTCGAAGGATCGATAAACGAAGATCTCCAGGAAAGGCTCAATACCATCGAGCGATCCGTGCTCGACCGGTTCGACCGGCTCTTCGTGAAAATGGGCGCAAAGCAAGACGTGCGAAGGCTTTCCCACGCCTTCTTCGCCGCGCTCAACGGGATCCTCATCACCTACCGGCGGCATCCGGGAAGGACTGTGGACGAGGTCTGCGAACACATGAGGCTTGTGGCGCGCATCATCGCCCGTCTTTTCGAAAACGAGGTGCGGTCCGGGGCCGTTGAGAAATAAAACGTCGCCGCTGCAAGCAGCGGTGTATCATTCAAGGCCTTGGAGAGGGATCAGGCCGTTCTCGGCACGCTTGAACATGCTTCAACGTAGAGCGGTTGGATCATACCTCTTCAGTCCACTCAATAAGGACTGCGATTGAGGGCACATTCCCCGCCGTAAGCGGCCGGGTCCGGGGCTTGCACAGCAAAGGTGCATACATTGAACCTCCGTGCCCTTTCTTCCCGGCCCCTCCTGCTCCCGGGTATGCCTCTCACATTCCCTGCTCTTTCGCGGCTGCCTCTCCGGCTCTCTCCACCTCGTCGAGCGCCAGGTCCTGATAGGCATGGAAGAACTCGTGGCAGAACGCATCCCACCGCCTGCAGATGTCCATGGTCTTTTCGTCCATGACAAACAGGCTGGGGCAGGCGATGAGCTCGTCCATCTCGGCCCCGAACCTCTGGATCAGTTTCTCATCGGCGCCTGCAAGCGCGTGCCGCACAAACTCGGAGGGCCGGTACCAACCCGACACCCGCTGGAAGTCGCGATGCATCTGGGTGAGCAGGACGTTTCTCGGGCCTTCCCAGAGCTCGTTGATGGCCGAGTCACGGAACAGCCGGGGCAGCGCCGAGAAGTCCTCCATCACGCCGTGACCGCCGAAGACGGACATGGCCTGACGGATCACATCGGTGCAGTCCCACGAGGCCGTGATCTTCTGGAGCATGATGAGCTCGCGCACATCGAAGCGTCTCTTCTTCTCCTCCTCTGACTCGTCGGTCACAAGCCCTCCTTTGAGTCCTCCGGGCAGGGTCAGAAAATCCCGATAGAGTCTGAAGGCAGCCGCTACAGTCCGCTTCGAGAACAGCTCCATGGCGCGGAGCTGGCCTTCGAGCATGGGGAAGTTGTCGATCCGCAGGCCGAATGCGTCACGGAACCCGGCATAGGCGCGCGCCTCCCTCACCGCCCGGGCCATGAACGCAGCCGCGGAAAGGCCTACCGTGAGCCTTGAATAGGTGAGCACGATGCCCACTACGTTGGCCACGCCGCGGTTGAGAGGCCCTACCGGATAGGCGATGGCGCCATTGAACGTGAGCTCGGCTGTTGTGAGCTCGGATGTGCCCATCTTCCACTTGATGCGGTCGATGGTATAGCCGTTTCTGATCTCTTTTTCCTTGTTGCCCTCCAGCCAGGAAGGCACCACGAATAGGGCCACGTCTTCAGAGCCGGCGGGCTTGGCCGTGACCACCGCATAGTCGGCGTGCGTAGCCGAGCAGAAGAACTTGGTGCCGTAGAGGCGCCACTGCCCGTCCTCATAGACGGCCTCGAGCACGTTGGAGGGTACATCCGAGCCGCCCTGGATCTCGGAGAGATACTGGGCGCCGATGGCGAAGTCGCCGTCGATGCCCTCCTTGCAGTGCTGAAGGATGCGTCTGGTCTCGGGTGTATCGGCATATTTTTCCAGCAGGGCCACCAGCCCCTCGGTGCAGGTGATCGGACACGCGATGCAGGCCTCGCCGTTCTGATAGATCAGATACATCTTGGCGAGCCTGAGCCAGGGCGAAGTTTTTTCGGAGAAGAAGGCCTCGGAGAAGATCTCCTTTTCCATGATCTCGGTCTCCAGGGGCCGCACGATCCGGTCGATCCGGTGGTTGTGGCCGTCATAGTGCTTGATGTAGGGCCTGTGCTCGGGCCAGGAGATCTTCTCGGCAAAGTCCCGCCACCGGTATGAGACCTTCTCGGACATGCGATCCAGGTCCCTGTCGATCGCTTCCCACTCCTCCCCGCAGAAATGCATAAGCACCTTCTGGAAAAACGCATCGTCCCGGTAGTAGTTCACCTTGCTTCGCCACTGAAGAAACTCATCGAAGCTGTACGGATTGTTCCTGTTCGGAAATGACATAGCTCACCCTCCCTCTGCTCCCGTGAACGGGATATCATCGCCATTCAAATACAATTATAGAAGATTTTCCCTGGAGTGTAAACACTGTTTACACTCCCTGAGATGAAAATAATCGATAAGAAAGAAGACACAAGCCCTGATCGTTCTTTTCAGAACCCCACGCAGGGATCCATCATCTCCAGCATCGCTATGGCGGCCCTCTTTCCGCCGACATCCATTCGGCCGAAGGTAAAGGGATGCCCTGCTTACCGTTCGATCAAAACCGGTATCTGATCCTAGAGGTTGTGATTTTGGTGCAAAGACAGTCAGACTCGTCATGAACAGGCCGCCCTGATGCAAACCCCGGCGCCCTGAATCTCCCACTCCTATTTCTGAGAGGCCGCCTGCGCGACAAGCCACGCAGTCAGCTCGTCTTGGATCGGAATGATGTAACGAACAGGATAGGGCGCCTGCAGGGAGCTGCTCGAGAGGAATTCCTCATACCACCGCTTCTGCACAGGGATGAGCCGGGTGAGGATGTACGATTCGTCCATGCCGAGCCTTTTGGCGAGCTCGACCTGGGTCATGAAGACCGGCCCTTCCTTAAGCCCGCTGACAAGGTAGCTGAACATGCTCGCCTTGACGATCCGGATGGCCTTGTCCTCTATGCGGCCTTCCCACTCGGCGGGCACCTGGTCCCCTGATTCCAGGCGGGATCTCAGCTCGTTGAATCCTGCCCCGGTGATGTTCGTGCAGAAGTCCAGGAGCTCGGCCTGGGTGAGGCTTCGGGAAGGCACCCTGACCTGCCGGTAGGGCCGCACGAGGTACATGACCTCGTCGTACCCCTTGACAATCTGAAGCGAGCGCCGCTTGCCGATGTTAAGGAAGTGGCCGTTGACCTTGACGCCCCGCATGTCATCGCGAGGTGAATCCAGGAACTTGATCAGGGCCTGGGGAGTATCGACCACGGTAAAGGTGAGCGGGATCACCCCCACAATCGAGAGCGCCCAGACAATCATGATGAGGAAGAACCCGGCCCCCAGCACCCATATGGTGCGCATCAGCTTTCTTTTCTGTTCAGCCATCCCTGCCCCTTTTTGATGCACTGTCAATCAAACAAAGAAAACGTTTCCCGCCGGGACCCACCCGCCATGTGAACGCATCCGGATGAAAACCCATCCCCGGCTTGAGCCGGGATCTCTTCCATACAAACCTCTTCTCTTATACCATATTTCACTGCCGATGCTATAAATGTGAATCCGTCCCCGACTAGGAGTCGATGAGCTGCATCACCGCTTTCCTGAGCTTCGGGTCCTTGATCTGTTTCACGTCTTCCGGATCGATATTCAGTTTCACTACTGGCCGCTTGGCAGGTGTCCGCCTCTGATACGGACGGCTGTTCAGGGAGAACTTTGCCTCGACCTTGTCCACCTTGATCCTGGCCACCTTGTGTACTTTATCGGCCAGGGCCGGTCCGAGGACCCCCATCTGCTGCACCCATACCGGCGAGTCGCAGATGACCGCGAGTGTACCGTCCTTGAGGTGAACCGGCTCGGTGTGGGCTGCCAGCACGTCTCCGGCGATCTCTGTCCACAGATTTCGGATCTTGATGATCTTGCCGAATCCCCAGCGCTTCCTGTTGAGAATGTCTGAAAGTCTCTGCATGCGCGTATAATCAACCAATGCGGGCAAAATTGTCAATTCCTTTTCTGTTTTACGTGTTTTGTGGCGATTATTGAATAATATCTCACGGGTTTTATCATTTTCGCCTGTCTCCTTTCCGCCCGATATCCCTCAGGTGCATTGCAGGCATTCCGGCTGTCCTTTCAGCACGGCTGCCGCTCGTCCAGAAGGGCCGCAAGGGCTTTCATGTCTTCGGGCATCTCTGAGGTGAATTCCATCCATTGCCCTGTCACCGGATGGGTGATCCCCAGCTTCCAGGCATGGAGCATCTGCCTGCCCAGCCTTTTTACCCGCGATCTGACCACCGGATCGGTGATGGTATTGGCCCGTTTCCTGCCCCCATACTCGGGGTCACCCGCCACCGGGTGCCCCATGTCGGCTAGATGCACCCGGATCTGGTGGGTCCTGCCGGTCTGGAGCGTGAGCTCCAGGAAGGAAAACTGCTCCCACTGCCTGATCACCCGCCAGTCGGTGACAGCCCGCCTTCCCTGCACGACCTTGGAGCTCATCTTTTTCCGGTCCTTCGGGTGCCGGTCCATAAAGGTCTCGATCCGGCCGCTCTGCCCGCCCATGCGGCCATAGCAGATCGCCTGGTAGACGCGGGTATGCCGGTGCTCCTTGAAGGCCGTGATCAGAACGTCATACGCCCCGGACGATCGGGCGATCACCATGACGCCTGAGGTCAGCCTGTCGAGCCGGTGCACGATCCCGGGCCTCTCCGGGCTCCCCACACCTGCGATCTCGGGATACTGATGCAGGAGCGCGTGCACCAGGGTTGCCCTGTGCACTCCGGCCCCAGGATGGACCACCAGTCCAGCGGGCTTGTCCAGCACGATGATGTCCCGGTCCTCATAGAGGATGTTCAAGGGGATGTCCACAGCCTCCAGACTGGTATCAGCCTCTTTTTCCCCGAAGGCTTCCGCCTCGATTCGCATGCCTGCTTTCAGCCTGAACGAGGGCTTTCTCGGCCTGCCGTCCACCAGGACCAGCCCTTCTTCGACGGCTCGCGCCGCCGAGGTGCGGGTGACACCCAGGCTGCGGGAGAGAAAGACATCGAGCCGAGCATCTTCCTGTCCACTGTCGACTATGACATCGAGCGCCTTTTCCACAGGAACCTCTTGATCCTCGCTGTGCGCATCGCCTTCTTCAGGGCGGGCACGGCCCGGGCCGCGGCCTGGTAGCCTGCGGTTATGTATTCCTCGATGTTGCTGAAATCCGACCACGGTGCGTCGCCCACCTCGGGGTAGATCACAAAGTCGGCCTGACGGATGCGCAGCGTGTTCATCAGCGCCCGGGCAATGTCGTCCGCGCGGAAGAGAACGTCCATGCTGTTGCGGATCTGTTCATCGTACTCGAGCAGTGCGGTCTCGCGCGACACATCGACACCCAGCACGAAGTCCGCCCCGAGAAACCGGGCCGCTGACACCGGGACCCGCTCAGCCCAGCCGCCGTCTACATATCTGCTCCGGCCGATCTGAACCGGGGGCAGCATGCCCGGCACCGAGCTCGATGCACGGACCGCCTGCCGGACAGAACCCGAGCGCAGGATCTCGGGATATCCGGACACGATGTCCAGGGCCATGCAGGCAAAGGGCAGTTTGAGCTCGGAGAAATCCTTGTCAGGGATGAGATCGTCCACCCCGGCAAAGAAGACCCCGGCGGGAATCATGGACTTCATGAACAGGAACCGGTAGAACAGGTAGCCTTTGCGGGCCTTGCCGTAGATCTGATCGAAGAGCCCCTGCTCGTCGCCCGGCGATGATGCGAGGCGCCGGGCCTTTTTCTGAAAATCTTCGGAACAGAGCGCGCCGCAGACGATCTCGCGGGTTTTTGCGATATCGAGGGTGTCGGCATAGAGGGCGCCCACGATGGCGCCCATGCTCGTGCCGGCGACCATGTCGGGCACAATGCCGGCGTCGAAGAGCGCCTGCATGACCCCGATGTTGGCAAGCCCGCGCACCCCTCCCCCGCCCAGGGCCACTCCCAGCTTAAAACCCATGGTCGAAGGCCTCGCGGATCTTTTCAGCCAGCACCGGGATGAGAGAGGAATCAACGGCCTTCATGTCGAAGATGAGCCGGTCCTCCTCTATCCGGGCCACCACGGCGGGTTTTCCTCTGCGCAGCCGCGTGTGAACAGCGACCGCCAGCGGCGAGGTGATCATCAGTCCATATGAGGGAAAGCTCTTGGTCGGGGCGGAACCGCCGCCCACTACGGCCCGGGTGGGAACTATCTCGGCATGCTCTATGTTCAGGAGCGATTTCAGCTCCTCGGCCCGTGCGCGCACGCTGGTTATGTCCTCCATGATCATCCGCAGGACCGGGATGTCGTGATACCTTCCCTTTGCGAGGAGCCTGAGTGTGGCGCCCAGAGATGCGATGCCGAGCTTGTCGATACGTATGGCCCGGTGCAGGGGGTTGGCGGCCATCTGCCCGATGAGCCCGGACTTACCCAGGATGATGCCTGCCTGCGGTCCGCCCAGGACCTTATCGCCGCTGAAGGAGAGCACGTCGGAAAATTCAAGGCAGCCCGGTATGGTCCACTCGTCCGGGATGCCGTAGGGGGAAAGATCGAAGGGAATGCCAGAGCCCATGTCTACATAGAGCGGGATGCCGAACTCCCTGGCCAGGCCGGAGAGCTCGCGGATCTCAACCTCGTCGGTGAAGCCTACGATGGAGAAGTTGCTCCGATGCACCTTGACGATGAGCCCGGTGTTGTCCGTGATGGCTGAGCGGTAGTCGGAGAGCCTGGTCTTGTTGGTGGCGCCCACCTCGCGCATCACGGCCCCGCTCATGCTCATGACCTCGGGCATGCGGAATGAGCCCCCGATCTCCACCAGCTCGCCCCGGGACACGATGACCTCCTTTCCTCGTGCAAGTGTGTTCAGAACCAGCAGCACGGCGGCGGCGTTGTTGTTCACCACCAGGGCGTCCTCGGCCCCGAAGCAGGAGCGGGTGAGAGGCCGGATGTGGTTCTGCCGCGACCCGCGCGAGCCCTTTTCCAGGTCGAACTCCAGGTCTGAGTATCCCCGGGCCGCAGAGACCAGGGCGTCCACGGCCTCATCCGCCAGGGGGGCCCTGCCCAGGTTTGTATAGACTACCACGCCCGCGGCATTGATCACCTCTTTCAGACCCGTCTCCAAGACCTTTACCAGCTCGCCGGAAACCCCGGCCGCGACCTGCGACGCATCCGGGCTCCGGCTGATCTCACCCGATCCGATCGCCTCGCGGATCTTTTCCAGGGCGTCCTTGACCGCCCGCTTGACCAGCTCGGGCGCATATGGCAGCTCCGCCAGCGCGGGCTCCTTCAACACGACATCGACCTTGGGTATGCTCCGGTATGCATCGTTCACGTTGCCTCTCCTTTCATTCACTGTCAGGCTAAGGCATTTCCAGGGTTTACGTCAAGCAATACTGTATATTGACCCATGCCTGGCTCAGCCGAACGGCTCGCACCTGGGATTGCCCCGGAGGAGCCTCCGGCACGCTTAGATGAAAAGCGGTTGCCCGAACTCCCGATTTTGTGTAATTACAATTATCGTTTCTGTGCATGAGATGATATGCATTATTGCAAGGGGGTTTTGGAAGGGTCATCGAGCATACAAGTCGAGCGAATCAGAGAGTGATGATCGCTGACAGAATCCCGAGAAGCAGTGGAGAGTCGGATGCCGAAACCGGAAACCATAGACCGTCACAGGTGCCACGGCAAAGACAAGGAAGAGAAGTATAAGGACCGCACCGCACTGGACTACTGGTGGGGCCTTCGAGAGCTTGCGGCAGACTTCGACATCAACAACTATGAGACCTCCTCAGGTGAAAAACTCACCCAGCAGCAGGAGAATGAAGTAGCCTATATTCAGCTCCTGCACTACACGGTCGAGGTAAAGCTCTCCGGCGCCTACTACCAGATGGAACACATGGAGCGCCTGTTCAACTCCCCTCTGGGGAGCGATTCGAGCCTCGATCTGCGCGTGTTCGAGGCAAAAGAGGCCTTCGATGCGGTGAACGAAGACATGTACCAGGCATCCTGCGCCATCGCAAACCAAATCTACATGCTGCTCAACAGGCCGGAGTACACCCCCATCAAGGTGGATCAGAGGAGGCCTGTGGCCATGAGCCCCTCCGACCTGCGCTACTGGCTCAAGCTCAACAGACACCCCAGCTTCAGAACCCTGAGCAACATGTTCAACGACTGCGATAAGCAGCTCGACATCCGCCACCACGCCACCCACTACGGCGCGGTGCCTGTCTTTGCCGACAAGGATACGGGCGTCCTCTACCTCCAGAAAGACTTCCGGATCGGAGAGCTGCTCACCAAATACGATGTGCTGCGGCACAAGAAGTCAGGGAAGCCCATGGCGAACCTGCTCGAAGCGGCCAAACCCCGGGTGACGGCGCTGTGTGCGTGCATGAACCGCATCTACCGTCACATATATCTGGGCGATATCTTCGAGAATTATCTCCAGGCCCGCGGGCTCAGGCTGAAAGAGAGCTATATGCCCTACTGGGAGATGGTCGGGCGGTAGCCGGTATAGTCCGGCCTTTTGCCTACTCGTCTGTTCCGCCGTCCGGCGCTTCCGATCCCAGCCTGCTCACCAGCTCCCGAAATTGTGCGGTGGCGCGGAGGCTCTCGAGATCCTGATCGCTCTCCAGGAGCCCTCGGTCGGAAAAGCCTTTTTCCACGGCGCTGCCGAGCCATTTCAGTGCTTCGTCCGCCTTTCCCTGCCTGGCGTACACGCAGGCGATGTTGTAGTGAATTCCGGGATTGCCCGGGTCACGCTTGAGCATTTCCCTGAGCCAGAACAGGGCGCTGGGCAAGTCGTTTTCCCTGGAATGGATGAAGGCCAGCCGCTCCATGGCCTGAACGCCGTCGGGATTCAGAGACAGGAATTTCCGGTACGCGTCCGAGGCGTCGGCATAGTTTC
Source organism: Candidatus Phosphitivorax anaerolimi (assembly GCA_001896555.1). Classification (GTDB taxonomy): domain Bacteria; phylum Desulfobacterota; class Desulfomonilia; order UBA1062; family UBA1062; genus Phosphitivorax; species Phosphitivorax anaerolimi. The sequence goes on along the minus strand of MPOS01000011.1, from coordinate 89,714 downwards.
CTTTCTTCTCGTGCAGGCCCCCCAGGCTGTAATGGAGGGACGCATTGCCCGGCTCATCGCGAAGCCTCTCCCGCAGCAGCGCGACAGCCGAGTCGAGCTGCCCGTACAAAGCCAGCAGATGATCGAGATTCTTCCCGGCCTGTTCGAACCCCGGCTCCAGCCTCAAAGCCTCCCGATAGTGATCCACCGCATCATCGATCCGGCCCGATTCACCGAGGACCACGGCCAGCTTGAAATGGGTCTGGGCATTGCCTGGATTTATGTCCAGTGCCCTGGTGAAAGACCCGATGGCCCCTGACAGATCTCCCAGCCTTGCCAGGGCTGTTCCCAGGCCGATGAGCACGTCCTCGTCATGCGCGAACTTCTTCGCAGCTATGCGGAAATGATGCACGGACTCGCCGTATCTCCCCATCCTGAGCAGGGCTACGGCAAAGTTGCGGTGTATGAGCGGATCGAGGGGGTTCGCCTCCAAGGCCTTGAGATAATGGTTGTGCGCATCCTCGTATGAACCCTGCGCCAGGTGCCAGTCGGCCAGGTTCCCGTGAGCCACGCTGTTGCGTTCACTGACGGAGACGGCATGAGAGAACAGCGTGAAATCATCTTTCCAGAACCCTGCCTGGCGGAACGTGAGCAATGCAAGCAGCATGATCACGGCGAGCGAGGCATACCGGTACAGCTGCCTGCCGCTCTCCAGCCGCGAGAGAAGATCGCGCACACCCCAGGAGGCCATGATGAACAGCCCGATGCCGGGGACATACATCCACCGCTCGGCAATGGCCGGCCACAGACCTGCCTGGATGATCCCGCTCACCGGCACCAGGGCGCCCAGGTACCAGAGCCAGCCTACCGCCAGATAAGGGTATTTCCGGATCTTGGAAAGGACCATGACCGTGACCGCAGCCACGGCAGCGCCTGCGAAGATCACGTGGGCAAGCGGCACGCTTTTGGGGTAGGGGTAGTAGACGGTCAGGTTCCACGGCCACAGCATTTTCCAGAGATAGTGCACATATGCAACCACGGCGTTTTCCAAGCGGAGCTTCATGCTCACGGCATCGGTGGATATGACGTCCACGTGCCCGTGCATGGAAATCATCGAGACATGGATGGCAACCAGGGCCACGGCGAGAAAGGGAAGCTTCTCGGACACGAGTCTCGCCATGGCTGACAGCCCACGCCTCGAGAACAGGCCTTCTCCACCACCGTCCTCCCGGATGCGACCGAACCCGAGCGGCATCCTTTGCAGCGGCCAGTAGTCGAGAAGCAGAAGGACAAAGGGGAGCGTGACGAGCATGGGCTTGGAGAGTATGCCCAGAATGAAGAGCCCGAAGGCCGAAAGATACCTGAAGGTGGTCTGCCTGCGAACATACCAGGCATAGCTCAGGAGCGTGAGCATCCAGAACAGGGTGCTCACGAGGTTCTTCCGCTCGGCAATCCAGGCAACGGTATCCACATTGACAGGGTGCATCGCGAACATTCCGGCGACGAAGGCGCTTCGCCACAACGCCCCTGTCATCATGTTCAATGCGAGAAACAGGACCGTCGCGTTGATGATGTGATAAAAAACGTTCACGAGATGGTGCATTCCCGGATCCAGGCCGAACAGCTCGCAGTCCAGCATGTGGGACAGCCAGCTGACGGGATGCCAGTATGCCCTGTCGGCGAACCCGAAGGCCCAGAACAGCCCCTCCCCCGTAATGCCTTTCTGCACGTGCGGGTTGTCCGCAACGTACATCGCATCGTCCATGTTGATGAAGCCATGGCCTGCCACCTGCCAGTAGACCGCTGCCGACAGCACTGCCAGCAGAAGGATTACCAGTATTTTCCGGCGGTCATTCGCTTTCATGATCCTCTGCCTTTCAGACTGCCTTTCTGAAATGCCCGACCTCGTACACAGCCCCCAGAAGGCGGTGAATGCCGTACATAGGAGTGATGCGGACCTTTGTCAGAAATCTTCCAGCCGCGTCGGCCACATCTTTCTGCGTCGAAAAATGGTGCCTTCTGATATTGTATCCAAGGAGACGAAACATCATGACCATGAAAGGCCGTTCCACCGGGACCCCATACACGGCCTGCCCTCCCTGCCTGAGCACCCTCCGTATCTCGGCGAAGGCCCTGTCCAGCTCGTTCGGCTTGAGATGCTCGAGAATGCTGATGAGAAGAACCGCGTCGAAGCAGCTGTCCTGATAGGGGATCTCCAGAACGCTCCCCCGCAGCAGATGTGCGTGTATTCCGACAGACGCAAACGCGGCACGAACGTCGCCGACCAAGGGGTTCGGATCGACTCCGCAAACAGTGCCGTAGAGTTGTGCGAGATTGAGAAAGGTAATACCGGACCCGAACCCCACCTCAAGGATCTTTTCTCCCCCGCAGAGCTCTTCCAGACAGAGCTCGACCCTGCGCCGGTAAAGGGAACCGAGGACAGGCCAGAAGTAGAACCGGATGGGGTCTCCCGAGTCTATGCCCCGGTAGTGGCTCAGTGGCAGCAGCCGGAGCTTCGCCCGCCCCTTCTCCCTGATTCCCGTCTCCTCAACCTTTTTCACGCCGGCCTCCTGCACCGGATGTACAGTGATCCGGCGAACTCCCGCACCAGAGGGGCCGCCTCCAGAAATGCCCCGATTTTCGAGACAATGTGAATGACTCTCGCCGGCGTGAGGGGATGCAGCCAGTCGAACGGGGTAATTGCCACCCTGTCGAACCCGGACGATTCCAATCTCCTCTTGAGGGAATGCCTCACGAATGCGGTCTCATCGGGAGAGTCGCCCAGCCGCTCTTTCAGCCAGGGGATGTTCTTCTGGAAAAAGATCTGGGGGTTCAGCATGTTCGGCTCGGCGAAGCTCATCCACCCGCCCGGCCTGAGAAGAGAAAATATCCGGGGAAGTGACCCGGCAAGATCGAGGTGATGCAGAATCGATGACCCGATCACGGCATCGAAGGGGCCGTCCACCTCGCACTCTTCGAACGCTTTTTCGATGAACTGCACCCTGTCTTCCGGCAGGCCTCTTTCTCTCGCCTCTTCCAGGAGGTCGGACGAAATATCCACAGCGACGATGTGTGCTCCGCTTTTCACAAAATATTCTGTAAAAACACCGGTGCCGCACCCGATCTCCAGGGCCCTGACATGAGGCCCCAGCCGGGCCCCTTCGGCTATGAGAGCGGCGCGGCGCCGGGCCCTTATCCTGCCCGCCGGCGTCCCCCAGCCCCATATCAGCTCGGGGTCATTCCGGGAGAGCTTTCTGCCGTGCTCTATTTCATTCTGCGGTCTGGCCACTGTTCCTCTCCATTGCCTGCACAAGACCTTCATTAGAAAAACTTGATCCGCCTCATCGCAAACAGAACCATCCGGAGCAGGATCATCCCGTGCCTCCACCGGTCGATATTCGTTTCGCCGTATCTGCGCTCCCGGTATCTGATGGGCATTTCCACGATCTTCAGATTCAGCTTCGCCGCACCGAAGAGGAGATCGAAATCGCCGAACGGGTCGAAATCGCCGAAGTAGGCCCTGTTCTTCTCGATCTTCTCATAGTTTGCCCTGCTAAGCACCTTGGTGCCGCAGAGGGTGTCCTTGATCGGCTGGCCCAGAAGCCAGGAAAAGGCCAGGGAGAAAAACTTGTTTCCCAGGAGGTTCGCATAGCGCATGGCCTGCTTCTCCATGGGATAGACAAGGCGCACGCCGTTGATGAACTCGCCTTCGCCCGACCGGAGCGCCTCGTAAAACCGCGGCAGGTCTTCCGGAGGCACGGTCATATCGGCGTCGAGAATCATGAGAACATCCCCTGACGCCTCCCTGAAGCCCAGCCTGACGGCGTCGCCCTTGCCCGTGCCTGTCTGCCGGAGCAGCCTGCACCTCCTCTGAGGATGTTTCGCCATGGCTTTGGCGATCGCCTCGTAGGTGTTGTCCCCGGAATTTCCCTCCACGAAGACGAGCTCCGTTCCCGCGCCCATCTCCGGGGCGCGGGCAAAGATCTCGTCGATATTGCCGGCCTCGTTGCGGGCAGGCACGATAACCGAGACCAGAGGTTCCTTTGCCCCCGCATCTTTTTCCGGCCGTTTCCTCGCGATGATGAAATTGGACAGGGAAAAGCAGGAGAACGGCCATATTTTCACGAGGTGCCGGTTGAAAAATCCCGCCAGAAAGGGCGTTTTCACGGGCCAGAGAATCTCGTTGAAGTGCCTGATGTCTTCATATCCGGCCAGATGGAGCAGATTGCAGATATCCTCCACGGTGAGCCAGTTCTGGGCAAGCAGCGGAGTGGAGAGGCCGAGCTTCTGCGTGAGCCGCAGCGGAAGCTCCCACACCCGGCTGTAGGTGTTGATGACGATCCGGGTCCTGGGAGAGCAGAGCCGGTCGAGCCGGCTCAGAACAGCCTGGACGTCCCACAGGTCGTTCACCAGGTCGGAGAGGATGATCACATCGAATTTTTCATCGAGATCGATCTCGTGCGCATCGCAGGCCATGAAACGAAGTTCGGGGTATTTCCGTCTGGCGCGGTCGACCATTTCTTCTGAAAAATCTACGCCCACACCGATGCTCGGCTCGAGTGATGCGAGGAGATCTCCTTTTCCACAGCCGATCTCGATGACCTTCTGTCCCGGGCTCACGAGAAACCGATATACTTCCGTAATTCTCTCATGGTAATGCACGCCCCTTGATTTCCACGTATCCATCCTGCGCGCGAGCGAAGACCAATGTTCCTGCCGCTGTTTTCTATAGCGGAGCGCCGATGCCGTCATGTGCCCCTGCGTCCGGTTAACCTCTTCCATTGCATCTCCTGTGAGAAAACACTGAGCTACTCTTCGAAAGTGCTGTTAAAGTACATGGCTCTTTTCCCGCATGATGCGAAAGTATCTCTTGATACTTTCCACCACTCGATGGATATCGTCCTCGCCCATCTCGTAATACATGGGGAGCCTCAGCACCCTGCCGCTCAGATCGTCCGTGACTTCCATGGATCCGCTTGCCCGGCAGTACTTCCGACCGGCAGGTGACGAGTGGAGCGGCACATAATGGAACACGGCCAGAATCCCTTCTTTCTTCAAATGCTCCAGCAGGCTTGTCCGCTCATCCAACGATCTCATGACGATATAGAACATATGGCCGTTGCCCGCACATTCGCTTTCTACAAACGGAAGGCGGAGGACGCCCTCATCCTCGAGAGGACGGAGCAGGTTGTAGTACCGTTCGAAGATCCTCCTCCTAGCGGAGATGATGGTGCTCGCGTTCTCCATCTGGGCATACAGAAAAGCGCCGATCAGCTCGCTCGGAAGATACGACGATCCGATATCGACCCATGTGTACTTGTCCACCTCGCCCCGGAAGAACCGGGATCGATTGGTCCCCTTTTCCCTGATGATCTCTGCGCGCTCGACAAACCTCTTGTCGTTCACCAGCAAAGCACCGCCCTCGCCGCTGATGATATTCTTCGTCTCGTGGAAGCTGAGGCACCCGAAATGCCCGATGGTGCCGAGAAGCCTGCCCTTGTATGACGAGAACAGTGCCTGGGCAGCGTCTTCCACCACAAATAGATCATGCACATCGGCAATGCGCATGATTGCGTCCATTTCGCAGGGAACGCCGGCATAGTGAACGGGCACGACGGCTTTTGTTTTTGATGTTATTGCCTGCTCGATCTTTTTATCGTCCAGATTGAGATTGTCCGGACGGATATCCACAAACACCGGGACGGCGCCTCGCAGGACAAAGGCATTCGCCGTGGAGACAAAGGTGAACGAGGGCATGATAACCTCGTCTCCGCTGCCTATATCGCAGAGCATGGCGGCCATTTCCAGTGCAGCCGTGCAGGAGTGGACAAGCAGCGCCTTGGAGCATCCCAGGCGTTTTTCCAGCCACGCATGGCACTGTTTCGTAAAGGGCCCGTCTCCGGCAAGATGCCCGTTTATGACGGCCTGCGCTATGTTGTACAGCTCCTTGCCTGCAATGAAGGGCTTATTGAAAGGCATTCTCACCAGGGATTCGTTTTTCATGGACTACTCCTTTATGCCTATACAGAGGAGAGACCCTCCTGCGGGCATTTTCACTCCTTTTTTCACAAAAAACAGCTCTGCATTACAGATTGCCTCGAATAAAGTGTTTGCTGCAGGATTCAGATTCAATTCCCGTGTCCAGTCATGTGCCCCGTCATGCCGGTTCATCCAGCGTGAACACAGTCTGGAAACCGCCAGGAGAGGAAACAGGAAGGTGATGAAAGATGTCATATACCCCACGGTGAATCCTGCTTCCTCCACCCTCTTCAGCAGCCGACCCCGGGAGTATCTCCGAACGTGAAACGCTGCCTTGTCCTGAGCGCTCCAGAGCCACATATACTGGGGGACGGTGAGAACAATCCCGCCTCCCCTGTGAACCGCACGGTACATCTCGCGCAGCGCCAAAGCATCGTCTTGGATATGCTCGAGAATATCAAATGCCCCGATCACGTCGAATTCATCTTCAAAGGGAATCGCGCAGGCGTCCATGTGCAGAAATGCCGCATCGGACACCCGCTCTCTGGCATAATCGAGCCCCTGGGGATAGATGTCACTGCCGGTTATTTTCATTTTCGGGAATTCACGGCGTATACCGGATAAAACGAACCCTGTGCCGCTGCCGATCTCGAGAAACCGCTCCGCATCCGGAAAACATCTTCGAAGGGCCCATATCAACAATCGGTTGCGCGACCTGAACCAGAAATTCTTCGCCTCGAGACGGGCAAGATGACGATAACTGCCGGAGTCGAAACCCCGGCCCGTATCCGCTGCCGGCTGTGTGAAGGAAAGATAACCGTTCCTGCTCTCCGGGATATTACCGCATCGGGGGCAAACCCAGTCTTCTGAAATGAAACGCTTGCTGCATGCGAGACATTGCTTCATTCTTCTCTTCCCGGTTATGGAACCGATGTCAGGCGGTTTTCTGCCTGACATCGGACCGTAACGTAACGAAAATGAATGCTTGTACCCTTTGCCGGTGACTCAGGCTTTCTAGTGTCCTGTACGGCCCTGAACCGGTCTCATGCCACGCAATCATACAAATGCTCCAAGCTCTCAAAACCACTTGTGAAAAGTGTAATAAGAATGGCTTGGCTCGAACCCCAGTCTGGTCCAGACCTTCTGAACGGCTGTATTGACGATCTGAGTCGAGACAATCATGACATCGAGACCCAGGGAAACACACCATGTCAACCCGCCGATCATCAAAGAGCGGTAAATACCCTTCCCCTGAAAGACCGGTGCAACTCCAAAGAGGACACCTTCTCCTTCCGAGTCGCTGTTGATCCTCAGCGTAGCGAAACCGGCAGGCGTAGAATCATATTCCGCGACCATGACCTCGTTTGCCAGGCTTCCCCGGAAGCAGGAGCGATATGCCCAATCCGTATAGACATCATCGCACTTCTTTCTGTCGAGCCTGGGGTCTGCATGGTAGTGTCCCCTGTAACCCTGGAATGATCCTTGGGCGATATCCTTCACCACGAACTCTTCTCCCGGGCTGACCGGTCTCACTCGGATTCCTGCAGCGTCTTCCGGAATAGGTTTATTTTTCAGGAAGAACGAATAGTAGACGAGCGTATCGGTGATAAAAAACCCGTGCCTTTCCATGCGCTGAACGGCCTCGATATCAGCTGCGGGACACCGGGCTATGAGCAATTCGACCTGGTGCGCCTCGCAGAACTCCAATAGTTCGGGGATGTCTTCCCTTGTCGTGCAGGAAGATTTTGCCGTTCTTATTCCGAACCTTTCCTCGTCGATGTCGGATAATTTTATTTTGGCACTATCCGGACTCATCTCTGCTCTTGTTTTCCTACTGAAGAATTCCTGACTGTTTCACTGACAACACTTGACGGACGGTCCATGCTCCGGAAATGCACCCGTGCGAGATATTCCCCGATTATTCCCAATACGAGCAACTGGGTTCCGGAGAATATGACGATGATGCACGCCAGGAAAGCAAAGCCCGGAACACTTCCTCCATGGATAATGTAGCTGGCGATCACATAAATGAAAATGCCTATTCCGAAAAAAGTGACGAAGAAGCCGAGGATGCTTGCCAACTGCAGCGGCAATGTGCTGAATCCCGTCATCATGTTGAACGCATGGGTGATGAGCTTCTTGAAGGTATAGTTCGACGCATCGCTCTGCCGGACATCGTGCTTCACCGGTATGGCTGCAAAACGGGTTGTTCCCCATGTCAGGAGCACATCGATGGATACGAACGACCCCTTGTAATCCGCAAAGGCTTCCGCAATCTTCGACCTGAAAACACGGAAAGAGCTCGCCATTCGTGCGGTCTCGATGCCCATGGCGGTCTTCAGGGCCAGCTTGGTGATCTGCGAGGAGATGTCTCTCATCAGCCCGTGCCGCTCTCTCATCGGTGTGCCGTACACTACATCGTATCCCTCCCGAAGCTTCCGGATCATTACCGGGATCTCCTCAGGAGGATTCTGCAAGTCGTCATCCATGGTAACGATAGTGTCGTAACGGGAAGCCCTGATTCCGCACAACAGGGCGTTGTGCTGGCCATAGTTGCGCATGAGATTGATACCGCAGATCCAGGTATGCTGCAGGGCAAGGTCTTCAATGGCATTCCAGCTGCCGTCGGCGCTTCCATCGTTCACCAGTATGAGCTCGTAGGTCGGACCGAGGGCCTTCAGCACGGGCTCCAGCCGCTCAACCAGCAGGGGCAAAATCTTCCCGCTGTTATACACCGGTATCACTACGGAAATAGCCATGTGCGCTCCTGACGCATCTCACTGTTTCTCATTGAAAGCCGCCGCCTCCATATCAACGTATCTCATCGAATAATATATATCATTATATTAATTGCTTCGCCATTGTTCTCATCGCGCCTGATCATACCCTGAGAAAGAACTTCCGGCCGGTTATGGATTTTTCTTTTGAAAGTGAGCCTGCACGGCTATTCGTGCCGGGCCAGCTCGCGCCGCCTTTCTTCAACATACCATTGGAAGGTCCTCTCGATGCCTTCTGCCAGGCCCGTGCTCGGAGACCACCCTGTTGCCAGAATCCTCGATATATCCAGGAGCTTCTGCGGGGTTCCGTCCGGCTTGCCCGAATCCCAGAGAACTTTGCCGCCGTATCCGGCGATCCGGGAAACCATCTCCGCAAGGTCCCTGATCGCTATATCGTTGCCGGTTCCAACGTTGATGAATTCCCCGATGCTTTTCGCATCGTAGTTTTTCATGAGATGCACACATGCATCCGCCAGATCATCGACATAAAGAAACTCCCTCAGGGGGCCCCCTGTTCCCCAGAGCGTCACCTGTGACGCCGAGCTCCTCTTTGCCTCATAAAATCGTCTGATAAGCGCCGGCAGAACATGAGATGTCTCGAGGTCGAAGTTATCGTGCGGGCCGTAAAGGTTGGTCGGCATGACCGAGAGAAAATTCGTGCCGTATTGCGTGTTGTAGTAACGGCAGAGTTTTATGGCGGCTATCTTTGCAATGGCGTACGGCTCGTTGGTCGACTCCAGGATGCCGGTGAGCAGGTGCTCCTCTTTCAGCGGCTGCGGTGCAAGCTTTGGATAGATGCAGGATGAGCCCAGGTTTAAAAGCTTCTTCACCCCGAAACGAAATCCGGCATGGATGACATTGGCCGCGATCATGATATTGTCATAGATGAATTCCGCCGGATATGTTGCGTTGGCCAGTATTCCACCCACCCTGGCAGCACAGAGGAAGACATATTCGGGCTTCTCCTGCCTGAAGAAATCCTCGACCTCTCTCTGCCTGGTCAGATCCAGCTCGGGGTGCGCACGGACGAGAAGATTGCCGAAACCTTCCGACTCCAGTCTGCGCTGAACGGCGGCGCCGACGAGACCGGTGTGCCCCGCAATGAAAATCTTTGAATCTCTATCCATCGCCATACCCGTATCGGTCAATTCATACCGAAAATCGCTGCCGCCGGCATGTCAGAACCATTCCCGCAGGATAAGAAGAAACTCGCTCTCCTGAAACACATTTTCCTGAAACCCGGGAATCATTCTCTGCCTTCCAACACCCTGAACCCGCTGTTCAGACACAGGATATCACGGCGGGCATCGGCCAGGTCATGTTCGACCATCTCACTGATCATATCCTCGAAGCTGATCCTCGCCTCCCATCCGAGTTTTTCCTTTGCCTTCCCGGGGTTGCCGAGCAGGGTATCCACCTCGGTCGGCCTGAAATATCTCGGATCGATCCTCACGACTACATCGCCGGGCCTCACTACCATATCACTGTCCCGGTGAAGGACACTGCTTGCGATACCCTGCTCCTCCACCCCGGCGCCTTCCCATTCTATCCCGATCCCGACCTTGGAGAAGGCGAGTGCGCAGAGATCCCGTACCGAATGCTGGATGCCTGTAGCAATGACGTAGTCATCCGGCACGTCCTGCTGCAGGATAAGCCACTGGGCGATAACATAATCCCTGGCATGCCCCCAGTCCCTTCTGGCATCGAGATTGCCGATATACAGGGTATCCTGAAGCCCCAGCGCAATCCGGCTGGCAGCCCGGGTGACCTTCCTGGTTATGAATGTCTCGCCTCGAACCGGGGATTCATGGTTGAAGAGAATACCGTTGCAGGCAAACATGCCGTACGCCTCGCGGTAATTGACGGCTATCCAGTAGGCATAGAGTTTTGCCACCCCATAAGGGCTCCTGGGATAGAACGGCGTATTCTCATCCTGGGGAATCTGCCGGACCTTGCCAAACAATTCGCTGGTGGATGCCTGGTAAAACCGCACCTTGCCCCCCATGTTCAGTATTCTCAATGCCTCCAGGATCCTCAGGGTGCCCAGGGCGTCGGCCTGGGCGGTGTATTCCGGGGTTTCGAAGGAAACCTGAACATGGCTCTGCGCCCCCAGGTTGTAGATCTCGTCGGGCTCGACGTCCTGGATGATCCTGATGATATTTGTGGCATCGGTGAGATCCCCGTAATGCATGTGGAACTTGACGTTTTCTTCATGCGGATCGTGATAGAGATGATCGACCCGGTAGGTGTTGAAGCTCGAGGATCGTCTCTTTATCCCGTGGACCGTGTAACCCTTCTCCAGCAGAAATTCTGCGAGGTATGCCCCGTCCTGCCCGGTGATACCCGTAATGAGGGCCTTTTTCATAGCATGTTCTCCTGTAGGCAGCCGAACACTTCATATGCCCCGGTCTTATCGGAAAACGCCATTCGTGAACAGAGGGGCCACAGCATAGTACCTCCACGATTCGGTCTACTGTGCCCTCCGCCCTGCGCCGATCGCCTCGTTTTCCCGGACGAGCCTCTGCATGCCTTCCGTGCCCCGAATGGAATGCAGATCCGGGTCTGTCCTGATCAGGTTCCAGTTGTTAAAACCCTTTTGAATGGATTTGTCGAGCCAATAAATTGATTCGTCTACCTTGCTCTGTTTGGCGTAGATGCAGGCGATATTGTAGTGAACGTCCGGACTGTCCGGCATGAGTCGAAGGATGCTCTGCAGCGACTCCAGCGCCATTCCATAGTCCTTTGTCTGAGAATAGGCGACAGCAAGCCCATATAGTGCATTGACGGATTCGTGCTGAATCGAAAGCGACTTCTGGTACTCTGTAATGGCTTCATCGTATGCTCCCTGCCGGAAATAAAGGTCTCCCAGGTGCATGTACAGCCGGGGATCCTGCGGCCTCTGCTGTATCGTTGCCTTTACCTGAGCGATCAGTTCTTCGCTTTTTGCCAGGGTGGCTCTGGCGTTTATGAGATTGTTTTTCGCCTCGCTGTCACGGGGATCGAGCCTGACCGCATTCTCATAATATTCAACGGCTTTCCTCATGTTGCCTTTTTTCATATAGGCATGCCCAAGGCTGTTATGAACGAACGGCTGGTGCGGATTGAGCCGCAGTGACTCATGATAGTGCTCGAGAGCTTCATCAATTCTCCCGGACCGCAGGAAAAGATCGCTCAAACAGTTCCGGGCCTTGCTGTCGTGAGGATCAGACTGCAATCCCCTGATAAAGTGCTCGATCGCCTTCTCTTCATCTCCCTTTCGTGTATATGCATAGCCCAGATTGACATGTGCTATATGAGACCCCGGGCTAGCCTCGAGAGCCTCGCGATATGCGCTGATAGCGCCATCCATATCCCCCTCGAAAAAGAGGGCGAGCCCCAGATTGTTCAGCACCGATGGATTTTTGGGCAAGATTTCGAGCGACCGGCGAAAATGGCTTATGGCTTCCTGCATATTGCCCTGTTCGAGCAGAAAAAACCCGAGATTGTAGTGCGCCAGGTGATTGTTCTCCGTCACCTCGAGCGCATGGCGAAACAGGGTCTCGCTGTTTTTCCAATGTCCGGTCTGATTCCATGTCGCTGCCGTCAAAATGAGAACTGCTGCCGTACCTGCCGCAGTGATGACAACGCGGCGGTATCTGAATCTTCCCAGCAGCTCAGAGGCACCCCATGATATTACGATAAAGATCCCGATAAACGTGAGATATGCATAGCGGTCCGCCAGCTCGGGCCATATGCCGGCCTGGATGATGCCGAGGAACGGAACGAGACCGGCCAGAAACCACAGCCATCCCACGAGAATGTATGGGCGCTTCAAGACCATGCGCACCGCCGATACGGTGAAAAGCGCCAGTATGAGAACAGCGACTGCCACCTGCCACAGAGGGATCGCGCTCGGGTACGGGTAAAAAATGGTCAGATCATGCGGCCAGAACAGCTTCCCCAGATACTTTATGGACGAAACAAGGGCATTGGAAATCCGGAGGCCCATGGGCACAATATCGGCACTATACAACCCCATGCGCTTTTCCGCCCCATATATATTGCTTATAAGAGACGCCGCCGCCAGAAGGGCGAAGGGGACCTTTTCCAGGAGAATCCGGGAAAGAGGCACTCCCCGGATGGTCATACCCCACATGTTGTGCCTGCTGTCATCCCTTTCCGGCTGAATGCGCTTGAGCGGCCACAGATCGATCAGAAGCAGAATGAAGGGAAGGGTCATGAGCACCGGCTTGACAAGCAGCCCGAGGCCGAACGCCAGCAGTGCTGCAACGTATCTCCTCAAGATCGGCTGCTCCGCGTACCGGGAATAGAGGAGCAGGGTCAGCATAAAAAAGAGGCCGCTCAGGACATTGTTCAGCTCGGCAACCCATGCGACGGACTCGACATTGATGGGGTGCAGGGCGAACAACGCGCCCACGAAGGCGCTCTCCCAGAACTTGCCGGTCATTCTTCGGAGAAGAGAGAAAAGCAGCACACTGCCTGCGATATGGATAACGAGGCTCATGATATGAAACATGCCGGGATTCAGCCCGAACAAGCTATGGCCCGCTGCGTAGGCCATCCATGTGAGCGGTGAACAGCGCGCCTCGGGGCCGAAAGACCAGAGAATGTTTTCCCAGGTAAGGCCGCCGAGAACGTGATCTTCCTGCGTCACCTGATATGGGTCGTCATAATTGACGAAGTCGTTGCCGGCAATGCGGGAATAGGCAAGCGCCGTGGATAGAATCAGAACGAGACAGCAGATGATGCTTCGATACCTGCCGGCAAACCGGATGACTCCCGCCCCCATCTTCAAATCCCCATTTCTGACTTTCATCGAATAATATTCGAACACATTACCCGATCTCCATATTTTTTTCCAGTGAAAGCATGAACGATCGGGCGTCATGAGCTTCATTTACATCTTGCTTCTTTTCTCGAATGCCGTATACCCTACACGCCAATACTTTGGAGGAATGGCACCATCTGCTCGAAATACCCGGCAAAAAGGCAGACGAAACCTGCATGCAGAAATTTCAGGAAAGGGCGGAGAGTGCAGCAGCAGTATGATCACACTGAATAAAAAAACTATCTTTTCACTGATTGCGGGCATTGTCTTCTCCGGAGCCGCTCTCTATCTCACGTTTGTCAATATCCCCTTGCGGGAGCTCATCGACTATCTGAAGGTCATCAACTACTGGTGGGTCATCCCTTCGCTCCTCGTGGCTTTTCTGAGCTATGTGCTCAGGGTGTGGCGTTGGCAGCTCATCCTGCTGCCCGTGAAAAAAACCGGCTTCTGGAGTGCTTTTCACCCGGTAATGATCGGTTTTATGATGAGCAGTGTCTTCCCGGGCCGCGTGGGGGAGATAGCCAGGCCCGCCGTGTTTTACAAGAAGGAAAACGTCGAGTTCTCTAAAGTGCTCGCCACGGCGGGAATAGACAGAATATTCGATGCAGCGGCCCTGCTCTCATTCTTCATTTATATACTGGCCGCCGTTCCTATCGATCCATCTCTGGACATCACCTTCGCAACCTATCATCTCACCCCGGCGCTGCTTGACGGCCTCTGGAAGGCCACGCTCAAGTTCAGTCTCGTCCTCGTGGTGGTCACATTACTCATCAGCTTCTCATCGACGAGAAGTGTCTTCAACCGGATCATCCTCAAGACGCCCGACATGATGTTCTTCGCGCAGCAGCCGTTCAGGGAAAAGCTCCGGGCAGGTCTGTGTACGAAAATAACCTGTCTCCTGGATAACTTCGCCGTAGGGTTCGACATCCTGAAAAGTCCCCTGAACCTTGTACTGTGCCTGCTGCTCTCCTTTGCCCTCTGGGCGATGCTCGGCCTGGCGCTGTATCTCCTGACATTCGGTTTCCCTGGAGTGCAGATATCGTTCCTTCAGGCATTTGCCGTGGAGCTCATCATCTGCTTTTTCATCATGCTCCCATCGGTTCCGGGATATTGGGGCCTGTGGGAGGCGGGCGGGGTGTTCGGGCTCATGATCTTCGGCATCCCGGCGACAGAGGCCGCAGGGCTTACTCTTGCCTATCACTTCTTCCACATGGTCCCGGTCATCATCGTGGGCATCGGGTCCGCCATGATCATCGGCGTGAAGCTGGTGAGGACCATCCCGCAGGAAACCCGGGGCTGAGGCCCGCAAAGAGCCACACTGGAGAGTATCCCTGGAGCCTGCGGCGTGTTTCCAGGAATCCCAGTCCTTCGAAGCACAGGATGCGTACAGTAGGAGCCCTGCTCTCCGCTTTCCCGCTGGGAGCAGGGCTCCAATCTCTCTTCCAAACCGGCGCTATGCCGGTGTTTCGGCGGCTTTATCCGGGCCGGTTATTTGATCTCCCCTTTGAGCTTCACGATATTCATGCTCGCTTCGGTGGGGCTGACCATGTTGAGCTGGAGGCCCAGGATGTGAAAGACATCATCTGTTTCGAACAGCAGAGCGGTTCCTTTCAGGAACCCGGCAAAGCGCTCGTTCCCCTCCACCCCGTCCGCCACCACGAACCAGGCGTTGTCTCTCACTGCAGCGAAGGCGAAGTGCCTGGAATCAGGCGAGAACATCGGAAGCGCTACCCCGTCGTACTCCTGAGACTCCCTGCCGTCCTTCACCACCACCCACTTTTCGCCTTTTTTCGCCATGAAGGCATAGTGGTTCGAATCCCTGCTGAACTGGGCGAGGGTGACGAAATCGTAGAGCGTGCCGTCTTTCCCGTCATACACTAGGAGCCACTTCTCGCCCTTCCTGGCCATGAACGAATAATGCTTTGAATCCGGGCTGAAGCCGGGCAGGAAGATGTTCGTGTATCTGCCCGCTTCTTTTCCGTCGACAATGGCCGTCCAGTCTTTGCCGCTTCTTACGGTGAGGAGATACCGGGCGGAGTCCGGGCTGAAGGCCAGGTCGTTGATCTCGTCATACTTTTTGCCCTTATTCCCGTCCATGACCATGAGCATCTTGTCGCCGTCGATGGCCAGATAGGCCATGTGCTTCGAGTCAGGGCTGAACATGGGCATGGCGATGTCTGTGAATTTCGGCCCCTCCTTGCCGTCATCCACCATCACTGCCTTGCCGCCGATCTTTGCCGTGTAGGCAAACCGGGAGCTGTCAGGGCTGAACCTGAACACACCAACAAGGTCATACTCGGGCCCTTCTTCCCCGTCCTTTACCACAAACCATTTATCCCCTCTCCTGGCAGGGTAGACCATGTGCTTCGAGTCCGGGCTGAATATCGGGAACGAAACCTGGTCGTATTCCTTTCCCTCCTTGCCGTCCATCACCACCACCATTTTGCCCCCCTTCAGGACGGAGTAGGCGAAATGCTGCGAATCGGGGCTGAACACCAGGTTGTGCTTCAGGGGTATGCCGTCGTAGGCCTTGTGCTTCTTGCCGTCAAACACCACCTGCTGCTTTTTTCCGTTCTGGGCGACATATGCCAGGTGCTTCGAATCAGGGCTGTACTCAGGGACGCTCACGTTGTCGAACCGCTCTTCCTCCTTGCCGTCGCGCACGACGACCCACTTGATGCCTTCCTGGGCCTTGTAGGCCATGTGCTGGGAATCAGGGCTGAAGACAGGGGTTTCCTTGGCGATTGAGTGATACTCCTTCTGGGCCTTGCCGTCATGCATCACGACAAACTTTTTGCCCGACCGGGCCACGCAGGCCACGTGCTGGGAATCAGGGCTCGGCACGAACGACTCAAATATGATCTGATACTTCTCGACCGGCTCCACCAGCCGAATGATCTCTTCCCTGAGGGCGGCCTTATCCTCCGCAGTAATCGTCATGGGCGCAAGTCCGCAGAATACCAGGGAAACCAATATGGTGTAAGCAGCCTTCCTCTTCACAGATCTTCTCCTTTGTCATGTTAGAAACATTAACCGGTTTTTCCCGATGCCTTCACTATACCGCCTCAGACTGGATGTTGCAAGGTTCGCCGGGGTTTGGGGACGGGATTTTTGGGTGTATTTCATTATGACGCCTCTCCCAAGTCCCTCTCCCTCAAGGAGAGAGTGGGCATGCAATCCCGCATTGAGCTGGGCGCGGAGGTGTCCGCGAGAAGATCCGGGAGCATTTCCGCACAGGTGCAGTACCAGTCCTTTGCCTGCCATTGTCCGAAAATAACGGCATCAAGCTCGATATGCCGCCCGCATAGGCGCTCTCACCACTTGAACACCTGATTCAGCGATATCACCCATACGGACATCTCCTGCTCGTACTCAAGGCCCGCATACGGGTTGTAGACAATGTCGGTGAAATCTATCGAGTTCATATTCGTGCTTTCGTTGAACCCCACCGTCTTGTCTTTGAGCTGCACAAGCGTCACATTGAGGTCGATTGCGGTCGGATGCTGAATCTGTTTGAGCAGTTCATGGAAGTTGCCGGGCTTGGGCTTGGGATGGTCCTCGATGGTAAACCCGATCCCCACAGAATAGATATCCATATCCGACATGGGCACAGGGCCGAAGAGGTCGTCCTGCACGGAAGTGGGTCTGGGCTCATACCCGAAGCGCAGGGCGAGCCGCTTGATGGGGCGTATCTCGATTCCGTAGCTGAAATGCCAGGTGTTCTCAAAACCCAGATTCAAAACCATGGCCTTGGGACTGTTCATATACCCGAGCATCCGGGCGAATCTCAGAAGCTGAATCTTCTGGTCGAACTGTATCTCGAGAGTAGGCCATGCCTCCCAGTCGGTCCAGTGGGCGTCGCAGGTGAGCACGAGCTGTTTTATGGGCTTCAGTTTGACGCCGAGCTGAAGGCGGGCGGGCCAGGTCATGCTGACGGTGGCGGTGCCCTTCTGATGGGGCACTGCCTGGTAGGGCAGGTCGAACATGGCGGCTGTTATGATCGTCAGGGGAGAACGCCCCAGCCAGGCGACCGTGTTCTGAAATCTACGTTCGTAGGAAAACTTGTAGTCGCCTTCCATAGTGGTCTCGGACTCGCTCTGGTAACAGGCCCCGAAGGCAAACCAGGGCGTGGGCTCCCACAGAAAGCCCAGGTTGTACGAGGTGGTGAAGTAGTCCTCCACCAGGAGCTCAAGCTCGCCCGATTTCTCATAGGGGTGCATTCCGCCGCCGAACCAGGGCGGCGGGAAAGTCAGCTCTGATATCACCGGGATCTCCAGACCTTCGGTCGCCTCACCCAGGGCGCCGGTCAGTGCGACCATGGTGTTGGGCGTTCTCATGTTCGTCTGGAAGCTGAACAGGGTGACCCCGATCCCTACCGAGGCGCCTATGGATATGGTGTCGGTGAGCTTATATGCAACCGCCGGGGCCGCCAGGACCATGCGGAGGAAGAAGGCCTTCCTGCCCATGAAGCTGAACGGGTCTCCGCTGTGATTCTTCAGCCCCACCGCAAAGGGGGCATACTGTCCGAATCCGAAGGTGAGCCGCGACTCGGGCTCGGGCGGCTTGTAGATGATCCCCATGCCCGCACCTGCCAGGTAGGGGATCTCGTAGTCGACGATGGGGATCACCATATACCCGCTCTGCTGCTCGGCATGTGCACCGTCCAGAGGGTCTTTGCCGTCGTTGAACCAGCCGCCGAATGGCGCCCAGAGCTCGCCGGTTTCCGGGTCGATCCCCTGGGTGTACGTTGCCTCCCGCTTGTTTATGGTGAATATCAGCGCATTGTCGAAGCGGCTGGCCTCATAGGTCGCCAGATGGGCCGGGTTGAAATGCACGGCCAGCCCGCCGCACCCCTCGGGATAGGCGGTCACCGCGCTGCCCAGGGACGAGGCCGCGGGGCAGACCGCGAGCTGCTCGAAAAGCCCGGCACGCGCCGGCATGGGGCTGATCAAACCCGCGATCAGCAGCAGGCAAATAGCCGGAAACCTCCTCAATAGCATAATACACTCTCCCCTCATAGGACAAAGCTGAACGGGGCCCTGACCGTAAACGTGAAGCCCGACCCCGTGAGACTGTACCCGAGACTGAAAGAAAGGGTGGTCTTGTTTGTTGCTTTCCAGCCCAAGCCCACGCCGAACGTGGCCTCAGATCTGTCTCCGGACTCAACGTCCTGAGCTGCACCCGTATACTTATATGCAGAGCTGAAATGATAGGTGTAGCTGAAAGACGAGTTCACCGATACTTTGTAAGAAAGTGCATAGCCGATCCCTGCCCCCGCGGAGATGGAGTTCCCTGTCTCCACCTCTTCCAATATTAGTTGCTCCATAACTCTGTAATCCAGACCAGTGGCATCCATGCGGTAGGTGTAGCCGAGGTTCCAGAAGGCCACAACAGGATCGATCTGCTTGCTGAAGCTTGCGGTGAGCGAAAAGTCATACACACCGTTGCCGGTCGAGAGCTCTGTCTCGGGGTTGATCTTGAAGGGGCTCCTGCCCGTGGGCAATGAGGCGCTCAGGCCCAGAATTGTCCGCACATCGCCGGCCTTCGACTTGATGGGCTGGATCAAAAATCCCAGGGTAATATCACCGATGTCGGTTTCATCCAGCTCTTTGTCCGTGCCCACTTCGTTGTACCGGTATACGAAAGGAATGCCCGCGCTGAAGGTCAGATTGTCGAGGATGCTGTACGATGTAGTGATGGTGTGCTTGATCTCGTGATCTATCTGGCGTTCGATCAGGAGCTGATTGAGAATCCTCTCGCTTGGGGTATACTTGTACGACAGCGTATAGTCGAGCCCGAGCGTGCGCTTTGGTTCGAGAGAGTATTCTCTGCCCACTGCTTCGAGCACTTCCTTCTCCTTCTCCTGCTTCTCCTGCTCGGTGATCTCCAGTCTTCTTCTGGCGCGGCTCTCTTCCGTCAATTCATTGATCCGTTTCTCCAGCTCCTCGATACGGTTCAGAAGCTCCTCTCTTCCTGTTTCCTGCTCCTGGGCGCTCCCGTCGGCAGCACAAACAAGGCAGCAAAAAAACACAGCAATCAAAACAGCGAGTCTCTTCACGTATGGTCTCCTCTTGCTGTAACCTGTCAATTCATGATTGGGCCCGGAGCACGCAGTGCGACATCAATAGACATTGATGCTCTTGAACTGGTATCTCCTGTTCGCGTCCTCGTCGATCCTCCCGATGGATTCCATGAACTTCTGCTGCTCGATCAGAATGGTCGAACGTGCATGCTCGGGAAGAGCATCGCTCGTCCTGATGATCTCCACGAGCCGCAAATCCTCCTCCTTGAGGAGAAGCGCATCCATGGTGACTCCGCCGTCGGTCACGATAAACACGATATTTCTGTGCCACATTTCTTCAAATTCCGATAAGGTGAAGCTGATGTTGCCCATGAAGGGGTCGGCGAAGAACACATGATCGCCATATATGCCACGGTAAACCACGAAGTGCCTGTACCCGAAAAACTCGATCGGAACGATGCATGGCTTGTCGAGCTTCTTCAGATCTTCGAGCTCCGCAGTGTAGCCCGTGCCCTGGTAGCCGAGAACCGTAACAAACCGCTTCATATCCAGCAGAGAGAACGCGCGCCTCTCCTCCAGCTGCTTGATGTCGCCATACTCCATCAGCCCCTGGATCACCTGCTCCTCGGTGAAGTTCTCGCCCAGGTAGTAGTTCAGGAGGGTTGCCAGCGCCGCAGAACCGCAACTGTAGTCGAACTGCTGCTTGACGATGTTCTCGTCCTTCATGACAGAGTACGGCTTGACCTCATATCTCAAAACATGCTGAATTCCAGGCACTTCCGGGTACAACGTCAGTTCGCTTTCCGATACGTCACTGACGGGATGGAGCGTGGTAAGTATAGCCAGAACGATGAGGAAGCCCGCGATAACCTCCATAGTCCGGATTCTCCCAGATTTGCCCGCCCCTGTCAATTACCGGGTATCTGGATGCCGAGATGATGAACGGTTATGCCGTCGATGGCGCAGGGGCCGAACTGGTTCCCTCCGAAATCCACGTTTTCCACCCGGATGCTGCCGGACATGGGTGCGTTGTAGAACACCGAGGTCGACGTGACAGCACCGTCATCATAGGTACCGACATCAATGGTCACAGGCCTGTTGTTCGCAAGATCGCCGAACTTGAACTTTCCCGAAAAGATCCAGGATGACGGATCTTCCGGCGCACCGAGCGCGCTGCCGGCAAATCGGATGCCGGTGAGGTTGAGCGATTCGGGCTGGGTATTGTAGGTGTACTGCAGAGAGTCGATGGTGATCTCTGTCTGATACTCGATGTCGATGCCGGACATCCCATCGCCGTGGGGGCCTATGATAAACGTGTCCGAAGTCCCCTTCCTGAGGTTTTCCAGCCTGATTCCGCCCAGGTCCTGGTCGCAGAAGACGAAGTTCCCGACAGTGTAGGTCCTCGGCTCTACGTGAGTGGAAAGATTCATGAAAATATACGTATCCCCCTCGCCGGTGGTGCCGATGTCGAGGGTGTTGAAGTCGTCGTAGTCAGCGGGGGTGTTCATGGAGAAGTAGCCGCCCTGGCCGTCATCGACGGTGAAATCGTTGAGCTCGATCCAGTGGCGCGGGGTGTGATCTGTGTCGGAGACCCGGTATGAGTCGGCGTAGACGCGCAGCTGTGAATCGCCGATCACATAGGTGATGCCCGAGCGGGCGCTCACCTCGGAGAGCTCGTCATCGCTCAGCCGGCTCATCTGAGCCGGAGCGGAAATGGGGAGAAAGAAAACGAAAAGAGCAAACAGTGCGAAATGCCGGGAAAAAAGACGGTATCCTTTCCTGCCAGGGCTCATACCTTTATCTCCTTTCATTCCCGCCGCTCCATACGAACCTGCACTTGTTTTCTGCACATACTGTCTCTTCGATCTATTCACTCATTATCTTGAGACAGGCAAGAAAAATTTCCCTGCCTCAAGAGCCTGATCTTCATCCTCAAGAATCTATACCAGTGCCGCGCCTCGGGGCTTGACTCTCGGAGAGGGCTCAGTGCGCCCAGATGTCCACCCAGCTGCGGTTCAGGATATCGATGCCGAGTCCCGAGATATAGATGTTGCCCAGTGTGCCGGCATCAGGACTGTTCAGGGAAGCGAAGCTGTCCAGCTTCACATCGGCGGTGATGGGTCCCGCCACATCCAGGCTGAATACCTGGGGAAACCCGATGTGCACAACGCTCACAGGGGCCCAGCCCGGGTCCCCAAACGAGCCGTGGGCGTAGATGCCTTCATACGAGGTCGTCACATCGATGGCGACCGTTCCCTGCATGATGATGGGCCCCCACACTCGCAGGTTGGAGAGCCCGACATAGCCGGCTCCCTGCGCGCCATCTGACATCCAGCTCATCGCGCCGATGCCTTCATTGGCCACGCCGTCAATGTCGCCCCACGACAGATAGCCGATATCGAGCTGGTCGATCACGACGCTCATGGTCACGAAAACCCCGCACTGGTTGCCCGGCCTGCTGTTATAGATGTCTACGTAGCTCCACGGGTTGACGTACATGGCGAGCGCGCCGAGATTTACCGTGCCGAGCACCTGGCCCGGGGCGCCGGGGGCTGCAAGAAAGACCGCGAAGTCCATCTGGTCCACGGTGATCTGGAGGGAGCCGAGGCCGAACCGCACGAAGGTGAACCCGCTGTAGAGGCTGTAGGTCGGGTCGGAGGCGACGTCGATGGTGATCGGCTTGAAGTCCGCTGCAGCGGAATACCCGCCGAAGGTGTCGTTTTCGCGGGCCTTGATCCTGAGCCCGATGACGTCGAACCCGGCCAGTCCCACATAGCCGCCGTCAGCGGTGGTGCCCCAGGAGGGATGGCCGCCTTCGAAAATGCCGTCGTAATCACCCCATGCCAGGGTGTCGATGGCGATGTTCATCATGATGTCGGTATTGATGCTCACACCGGCCTGGCCGATCACCTGGGAGAGATCGTGATCCCGCACCGGCGTCATGGCCATCATGGAGAGCGGGAACGCAACGATCAGCACGGCCAGTGATGCGCTTTTCATTATCTTCATAAAATTCTCTTCCTCCGATTCTCACCTGTCACCGCATTGCATGATGTTCCCTGGAAGAGAAAGGAGGGTTGCAGCCAACCCTCCTTTCTCGATTACACATGAGTCAGCAGTTGATTAGTGGGCCCAGATGTCCACCCAGCTGCCGCCATAGATGTCGAGGCCGAAGCTGCTGATGTAGATGTCGCCCAGCGTGCCGGCATTGGCGCCGTCCAGGGCTGCCACGCCGTCGAGTTTCACCTCGGCAGTGATCGGGCCGACGAGTACGGAGAAGAGGTCAGCAGCGCCCAGAGTGGGATCCGAGTAGACGTCGGAGCCGAACTGGATGTGAACAACGCTCACAGGGGCTGCGCCCGCATCGGTCCCGACTATGCCGTGGGAGTAGATGCCGGCATAGGCGGTGTTGACATCGATTGCCAGCTGACCGCTGACGGTGATCGGGCCGCCGATCTCGAGGTTGGCAAGTCCGACATAACCGGCGCTAGCCGCAGCCATCCAGGGCATCGCGCCCATGCCTGTGTTGGTCACGCCGTCGGTGTCGCCCCAGGACACGTAGCCGATGTTGAACTGATCGATCTCGATGTCCATGGCTATGTTCACGCCGCAGGTGCCGTCGGAGAAGATGTCAACATAGCTCTTGGGATCGATGTAGATGCCCATGGCGCCGATGCTCACAACACCGAGCAGGTTGCCGGAAGCCGCGAGGGTTGCCGCGTCAGTCCCGAGCCTCACGTCGAAGTCGAGGGCGCCCATGGTGATCTGGAGGGAGCCGAGGCCGAACCGCACAAAGGTCGCTCCGTCGTAGATGTTTGGATCGGTGGCAACGTCGATGGTGATGGGCTTCAGCTGTGCAGGTGCCGCATATTCGTGATAGGTGTCGGTTTCGCGGGCCTTGATTCTCAGGCCGTCAATGTCGAACCCGGTGACTCCCACGTAGCCGCCGTCAGCAGTGGTGCCCCAGGTAGGCCAGCTGCCGCTTGCAGTGATACCGTCGGCATCGCCCCATGCCATGGTGCCGATGGCGATGTCCATCATAAGGTCAGCATTGATGTTGACTCCGGCCTGGCCGGTAACATCGGAGAGGGTCTGGTCGGAAACCGGTGTCATTGCCATTACGGACAATGGCAGCAACATGATAGCCAAAAACGTCAATACTCTCTTCATAACTTAATGCCTCCAAAAATTTATTTTTTGTGGTGCCTGTTACTTGCTTTTTAGTTTTTTACCCAACTACTCATGCCTAACGGTGTAACGCTTTTCGATTTCTCCTGTTTCACGTTTGCCAGCACATCACCCCCTTTTCACGGTACTTTGTATAACCAAAACCACAGGGGCTAAGGAGATGCTCCTTGAACTCGATCTCCCTACTTCAATTCAAAACAACCGAATGCATACTCCCTGTCAGTTTTCCTCTCTGCTCATATCACGGGGTAATCGTTGCATTGTCCCAGTGGAACCACCAGCCGGAGGTCCTGTCCAGGGTTACGGAAAACTCCGAATTGTTGCAGTAGATCGTTCTCTGGCCGAGATTCAGCCGGCTGCCGTCCACGAGAACGCCGTCCGTGGGGTTCTCGATGCGGCCGCTGAACGAAATAAAGTTTGCGCTGATGGGGCCTGTCATGGACGGTGTGCCCACCCTGACGAAATTGAGTTGCCGGGTGGCAGGGTCTGTCATGTTGGAAAAACCCGCCTCGATGTACACGCCCTTGCACACGAGACTCTCGGAGGCAGAACCCAGGGATACGCCTTCCCAGTTTTCGTCCCACCCGTATCCGGTGCCGTTGTCGTAGTAACCCATTTTCAGGGAATCGATCTCGGTGTAGGTGGTGGTGGTGATGTTGAAGTATGCACGGGCGACTTCGTTTTCGAGGGTAAAACTGGAATAGCCTTCGCCGGTTATCTCGGCCAGAACCTCGTCGCCGACTTCCCACATCCAGGCGTGGGCGGGGGAACAGAACAGACACAGGGCAAGAAGAATCGCTACAAACATCCGACCTCGCATTGATCTCTCCGAATTGAATAAGATATGCTCTGGATGCACGCCTCTTTCTCTGGTCTCCATGGGCTACCCATTCAGCAATAAGCATGCCATATAAAATTATCTATAATTCAATTAGTTATAATCTATGCTCTCAAACACGAAAGGAAAAAGAGAAACATTTTTCCATGAATTAATGAAAAGATTTTCATCCATTCCGGGGTCGTACCTCCTGGCAGAAACACGGGAAATACGCCGTTTCTCCGGTAGGGGGACAGGTTTGCAGACCCCTGGTTTGCAAACAACTCTCCCTGCCCCTCTCTCCGGGGTATCCGCTTGAGCGGATCGAGGAGAGGAGCCCCGGCATGCCGCTCGGATGGCGTACTGTTCAAAGGGGGTGTGCTGACCTCCCTGGTCGATGGGAGCGAAGATCCATCACCCAGAAGAGAATGATGGGACGAAACGGTCTACCGGAGGCATGATCGAGAGAGCATCCGGCAATATCTTAAAATAATTACCAACAGAAAGACATAGCAAGCATCCTCGGTGAATGAAGCACTTGCCGCGCGTCATTCCTCGGGCACCGGCGCCGCCAGGCCGGTGACCATGCGTTGCCCGTCGGATACGCCGATGGCGAGGGAAGACTCGGCGTGTATACCCTGGTTATCGTAGCTGGACACATAGGTCGCCAGGCCTTCCAGGTCGAATTCCTCGTTGAGCTTGAGCGAGACATCGTACAAGTCGGTGTCGTCATAGTGTATCTCGATGATGGTTCCCTCGAAGGTATTTTGAGGGGTATGAGTGTCGGTGCCGGTTATGGTAGCGCTCCTACGGTCTTCGTTGGGCTCTATGGTGAAAGTCAGGGTGTTGCCCTTCCAGAACGCATCGCTGATCTTCCACTGGCCCGCGATCTTTTCAATATCCGCGGATATCCCGGTGGTGGTGTAGTTGAAGAACTGGAATTGCCAGAAATCCCTGTCGGCTTCCGGTGTGTCAGTATACCAATAGAAGCCGTCAAGAAAGTATATGGAAAAGAGTGCATTTCCATAGATGGAGATAGGCTCCACATTGGCGGTGTATGGTTCGAGCCCCTGAGTGTTCCACGTATAATAGTCAAAGTATCCTCCGAATATAGTTCTAATGCCAGCAATATTACTTGCTCCCAATGAACCTTCAGGACATACGAACTGCGACGTATCTCCAATAAATCTTGCTTCTTTTTCCCGGGTAATGATCCCTATTGCAAAAAGATCATCATCATCAAAATCAAATTCCAGGGGATTATCGTTTTCGTTGCTATAATTAAATACATCGTCAAATACATCGTCGTCACCGGCAAGAAAATACCCAACCCAAGACCCTATCAATTCCATGCTAGAGGATGTCGTATCGTCTGAAGGATCGGGCATAGGGTTATCCCATGGTCTCGGAGGCAGGACCTCTCCGGGGTCGCTGCTGCTTGAACCGCTTTCACACGAAACGCACGCACATGCCAGAAAGAAGATTGCCGCGACAAGAGGGAATATCCGGTGTCCCTTCATATGTTCTAACCTCCTACACAGGTTCTCGCCGTCCTGCTCGGCAGAGATGACTGCAGATGAGACCTGGATCAGTATCCATTGCATAACAGACAAACGCAGCAATCACGGGAGCGGACCTCATTATGGCTGTTTTATTTAATCATCTTTGCCCCGCCATTGCAACAGATATGATCACAAGGGCAGTCACTTGTGAATATGCAAGGTTTTGCCCTTTAGGAGAAATTATTTTCTTTCAGGCTGCGGATCATGAAAGATTCATGGATAAAATGTCAAGTCTTATCCGCTTCCTGCGAAATAGATGGCAGGGAATAATTCTTGCATGACTCGTGAATCGAACACATGTTATCCCCTTGCGGCAGCCGGGGGTGAGGATGTTTTTTCCAGGCAGCACATATGAAAGAAAGGGCCTTAAGGATCGTTATAATGAGCCGTATAGCTGCATACACTGTTTTTATCCTGGCGTTTCCGCTCGTTGTCTGGAGTTCCGAAAACCTCTCACGCACGGCAAATCCCGAGTCTCCCGCCATGAAGGCAGCCCTCACCCAGGACGAAGAGATCCTGGTGTCGGCGCCCAGAAAACAGCAGTTTCCCCGCGACCAGACCTTCTCCTACTCGATAAAATCCGGCGGCGCATTCGCGGTGTACGACAGCGACTTCCGTGATTTCCTCGACTACGGACTGTCCGTCTCGCTGGGTGCGAAAAAAAAGATCAAGGAAAAGATCTCGTTCCTCGCCTCGCTCGAGGTGATCATGCTCAGGGGGGAGTGGGACACGGGCAGCAACCGGGAGTCGATCATCATGGAGGCGGAAGAGACCTTCCCCGGCTCCAACGAGCCGGGCGTCACCGCAGAGGACATCAACGACAAAAACCTGGGCAGCAGCTACCGCGGTGAAGGAGA
Organism: Candidatus Phosphitivorax anaerolimi; assembly: GCA_001896555.1. Lineage (GTDB taxonomy): Bacteria > Desulfobacterota > Desulfomonilia > UBA1062 > UBA1062 > Phosphitivorax > Phosphitivorax anaerolimi. The sequence goes on along the minus strand of MPOS01000011.1, from coordinate 62,705 downwards.
GGCCATCATCACCAGCGCCGAGCTGCTCCGGAGAGTCGACCTCGACACCACGCTCTACATCGTGCCCCTTTCATTCAACATCGTCTACGAGCACCACGGAGGAGACAAAAAAAGGATCAACCCCTATATCGGAGGGGGCCTGGGTTTCTGCATGGCGACGCGCGAGGTGGAAAGCGACGCGATCAGAGAGCAGTCTTACCAGGGGTCTGAATACCGGATCAGGCTCGATGATTCCGAAACCGTGTTCGGGCAGCTCCTGCAGGTCTTTGCCGGGATCTATATCCCGTTCAAGAACAATATCAGACTCGTGGCGGAGGCCGGCGCGGCCATGTATGATCTGGACAACTTCGACCCCGTGCTGGAGGTGTCGTACAAAACCAGAGACCCCGACTATTACGAGGGCGACGACATGTCCTCGTATAACCCTGAAGATCCCGTCAAGATTGGTGTGTTCGAGCAGGAGATCATATCAACCTTTTCCATCGGCGTGGTGATCCCGTTCTGATAGTATTTAAGAAAACCTCTTTTCGCAGCATCAAATGTGAGCAGTTTATTTGATACCTGGACCGGAGATATGATACTATCGTCATTCTCGATACATCGATGATTACTGTTATCAGGAGGAGATCATCATGCCGCCGAGCCGCATGAGCGAGGAAGTCAAGCCCCTGAAAGACAAGATCGACGAGCTCAGGTATATCCAGGAAGAGCTGCGGATCAAGGAGTTCGCCATCGCATCGTCGATCAACGGCATTGCGATCGGCGACCTGCAGGGCACCATCACCTATGTGAACCAGGCAGCCGTCATGATGTGGGGCGGGACCGACCCAGCGGAGATCATCGGCAAGCCGGTGACCGTGTTCGCCGAGTCCGAGCAGGAGGCCCTGGAGATCATGGAGACCGTGCTGTGCAAAGGCGACTGGACGGGAGAGATCAACGGCCGGCGGAAAAACGGCTCGCCGGTCACCGTCCTGCTCTCGGCCAGCCTGGTCCGCAATGAATCGAACGAGCCCGTGTGCATGATGTGCTCATTCGTGGACATCACCGACCGCAAGAAAATGGAAGAAGAGATGCGGGTCAAGGAAAGCGCCCTGGCCTCGTCCATCAACGGCATCGTCATCGCCGACCTCGACGGCGTCATCACCTATGCAAACGATTCGGCCCTGAAGATGTGGGGTGCCGGAAAGCCCGATGAGGTCCTGGGAAAACCTGCGATGATTTTCGCCCAGTCACAGGAGGAGATCCTCGATATTATCGACACCATCCGCACCAGCGGCAGGTGGGAGGGAGAGGTCAACGCAAAGAGGAAAGTCGGTGATCCTTTCACCGTGCTCATCTCGGCAAGCCTGGTGAAAAACGACAAAGGCGAGCCCATCTGCATCATGTGCTCGTTCGTGGACATCACTGACCGCAAGAAGATGGAGGAGGAGCTGCGCATCAGGAACAATGCCCTAGCGTCGTCCATCAACGGCATCGGCATATCGGACCTGGAGGGCAACATTATCTACGTCAACGACGCGGCCCTGAAGATGTGGGGGGCCCCGGATGCGTCCGAGGTCATCGGCACCTCGGCGCTCAGTCTAGCCCAGTCGGAGGAAGAGGCCATAGAAATCTATCAGGCCGTTCTGGAGAAAGGCGGGTGGACCGGCGAGGTGTCCGGCTTCCGCAAGGACGGCTCGCCGATTACAGTCCTGCTCTCGGCAAGCCTGGTGAAAAACGACAAAGGCGAGCCCATCTGCATGATGGACTCGTTCGTGGACATCACTGAGCGCAAGAAGATGGAGGAGGATCTACAGATAAAAGAATACGCCATCGCCTCGTCCATCAACGGCATCGGAATTTCCGATCTGGAAGGCAGAATCACCTATGTGAACGATGCGGCCCTGAAGATGTGGGGAGACAGCGATCTCTCCGATGTGCTGGGAAGGTCTGCGCTGGACCTCGCGCAATCCGAGCAGGAGGCCCTGGAGATCTTCCAGGCCATCGTGGAAAAGGGAAGCTGGACGGGCGAGGTGTCCGGCTTCCGCAAGGACGGCTCGCCGATTACGGTCCTGCTCTCGGCAAGCCTGGTGAAAAACGACAAAGGCGAGCCCATCTGCATGATGGACTCGTTCGTTGACATCACCGAGCGCAAGAAGATGGAAGAGGAGCTCAGGGTCAGGGAAAACGCCATCGCCTCGTCCATCGACGGCATCGGTTTCTGTGATCTGGAAGGGAAGATCACTTACGTCAACGACGCGGCGCTGGCCATGTGGGGTGCTGAAGACCCCTCCGAGGTACTGGGCAGGTCGGTTCTCGATCTGGCGCAGTCGGAAGAAGAAGCCCTGGAGATATTCCAGGCCGTGGTGGAGAAGGGAAGCTGGTCAGGGGAGGTGTCCGGCTTCCGGAGCGACGGCTCGCCGATCACGGTCCACCTCTCGGCAAGCATGGTGTACAACGACAGGGGCGAGCCCATCTGCGTGATGGACTCGTTCGTGGACATCACCGAGCGCAAGAAGATGGAAGAGGAGCTCAGGGTCAAGGACTTTGCCATCTCGTCATCCATCAACGGCATCGCTATCGGCGATCTTCAGGGCAACATCACCTATGTCAACGATGCCTTTCTCCGCATGTGGGGCGGCAAGGATCCGTCCGAGGTCCTGGGAAAGTCGGCGCTCACCTTCGCCCAGTCCCGGGAAGACGCGGACGCTATTCTCCAGACCGTGCTCGCAAAGGGCACCTGGTTCGGGGAGATCATCGCGGTCAAGAAAAACAGGACGCCCATCGCGGTGCAGCTCTCCGCGAGCATGGTGAAGGACGAGAACGGCAGGCCCATCTGCCTGCTGTGCTCGTTCGTGGACATCACCGAGCGCAAGCTCACCGAGCAGAAGCTGCAGAAGGCCTACGAGAGCCTCGAGCAACGGGTCGAGGAGCGGACCGAGGAGCTCGTCCGGGCGAACATCAGGCTGAAGCGGGAGATCGAGGAGCGCAAGCTGGCCGAGCAGACGCTCATGCGCAAGGAAGAGGAGCTTCAGCTCAAGTCGCTGAATCTCGAGGAGGCCAACACCGCGCTCAAGGTGCTGCTCAAGCGCGGCGAGCAGGACAAGAAGGAGCTCGAGGAAAAGGTCCTGTCCAACATCAAGGAGCTGGCCCTGCCCTATCTGGAAAAGCTCAAGGCATGCTCGCTCGACGACAGGCAGGCCGCCTACGTGCAGCTCCTGGAATCGAGCCTGGGCGACATCATCTCTCCCTTCCTCCAGAAGCTCTCCGCCCAATATCTGAATCTCACCCCCACCGAGATCCAGGTGGCGAACCTGGTGCGCGAGGGCAAGTCGACCAAGGAAATCTCGGAGTTGCTCAACATTTCCAAGCGTGCCGTAGAGTTCCACCGGAACAACATCAGAGACAAGCTGGGGCTGAAGAAAGAAAAGGCGAACCTGAGATCGTATCTCCTCTCTTTGAGCTGACGCGCAATCTCTTCCCTCTCCCCTTGCGGGAGAGGGTCGGGGAGAGAAGGCCCTTACGAGCTGACCACCTGCGCATATGATGCACCCCTCAGGCCAAGCAGCGGGATATCAAAAACCTCTTTTGTCTCTCCTTCTTGCTGTCTCATCTCTCTGGCACGATCGAGCGGCTGCCTGGGGGGGAGAGGAGGAAGAGAAACCCCCGCGGAAAAGCAGCAGGGTCCTCTGAATGAAATGTTGAGGGGGCTTCAGAAAAAGCACTTCAGCAACGCATAGATCTGGTCGTTGTCGTCGAACTGACCCAGGAGCGAGTCGTCGTATTTGCCGCCCAGGACCACGACCCCGATAGATCCCTGCAGCGTGTTGGTGAAATTGTACTTCAGCGAGGGCTTCACGAGATACTCCTGAAACTCGATGCCGTACGCGGCGCGCAGGTCGAGCTCCATGGTGTTCTGGAGGAAGAACTGCTTGAGCTGAAGGGTGAGGAAGGTATCCAGGCCCTCCTTGTTGAAGTAGACCGGCCTGTCCCTGTCGTAGTCCGGTATGAGCTCCTGGATCATCTGCAGGCTTACGCTCGTGTCGCCGTAGATATAGTCGATGCCGAGCCCGTACTTCATGGAATCCATCTGGATGTTCACCTCCGGGTCGATGCGGAAGGTCTGCCGCGACGCCGCCCCCCCGGAGTCGAGATAGTTCTGCATGAACTCGTCGATGATCGCCTGCTGGCGGGCCGGGGTGATCTCCTGCCTGAGAACGGACTCGAGCTTGCGGTTGTAATGCCTGCCCTTGAAATAAGCGAACTCGCCGCGGATGGTGAACGAGCTCACCGTGGTGGCGAAGTCGAAGCCGAAGACTTGGATCCGATGGAGAGCCGGTTGATAGGTGAGGTCTAGGGCAAGGTCGTACGAGAGGGACAGCGGGTCGATAAGGTCCACGGTAAGGTCGGAGACCACATCGGTGAGCGGTACGGTATCGTAGCCCCTGAAATAGCTTACGGAGAGATCCCAGCCTCCGACATATTTCGACAGTCGGATCCCTGCCTGGGAGTCGTCGAGGCTGAACTCGGGGACGTCGACATCCTTGTATCGGGCGGCCACCGGGATGGCGCCGGCCGACGTGCCGGTGTCGATAGACGAAGGAGGCTGAAGCACGCCCGGAAACCACCGTTCCTCGGGTGTGGGCAGACGATAGGGGACAAACCAGGGTATCCAGGCCAGCTCCACATTGACGATATCCGAATACGTGTTGGCCCGGAGAGCGGGCACGCCGATCTTCCGGTCGATCTCGTCGGCCGTGATGCCATGCCTGAAGTCCTCGGGGTTGAGGTTGTCGGTGGGGTTGATCTCGTCGAGTCTGCCCCAGGCGAACTTCTGGATGCCGATGCGCAGATCAACGAAGGACGAGTACAGGTCCACATAGGCCTCGTCGATATCGACGTACGGGTTCTTGTCCTGATAGACCTTGTCGAATTCATTGAACAGCAGACCGTTTTGGGGGTCGATGACTGTCCCGTCGTTCACCGCCTGGAGAAAAATCTTGAGCGTGGACACGGTCGAAAAGTCCGCCTTGAGCTCGAGGCCAAGCTCGGTGGTGGGATCCTCGTCCGGCGACTCGTCGTCCAGTACGTAGACGGCGCCGGCCTCGAGATAGCCGCTCAGGGAGATGTCCAGGTTCTCGCCATCGTACTCATAAGCGTAGAGCGGGGAAAAGAAGGCCGGGATGAACGCTGCAGCCAGCAGCATCAGCAGTTGAGCGGCATGCCGGGGAATGGAGCGCCGACCCTCTCCCACTGCGAAGCCCTGCTGGGCGCGACGGGTGCACGCGCCCTCCTCCTTGAGTGGAGGCGGGACAGGGTGGGGGGAGTTGAAATTGAAGATCAAGCCCCGTCCCCCCCTGAGCATGCATCCGGGACAGTCTGCAGTGCCCCGTCAGTATTGGAAAAAACCTCGTTGTTCCTGAACCGGAGAGCTCGAAGGCCCTGCTTTTTGAGCCATGAATCGTGCATAATGTCCTTTTCCTGGTGAATGCCGTGCTGGCCTCCATAGAGCTCGATGATCACCCTTTTCTCACAGCAGAGAAAATCGACAATATAATCGCCGGCTGTCTGCCGGCGACTGAATTTCTGGCCTGACATCTGCCTTGCCAGCAGGTGCCGCCGGAGAGGCTGCTCTGTGTCGGTGGAGCGCTTCCTGAGGTCTCTGGTGCGCCTGACGTGAGTTTTCGGCATTTGTGCGCGGCTCTTGTGTGTTCTCTCACCTTCTTCCGCAAAACTCGGGGCTGTTGCATTCTCCACCATGCAATCCCTCAGGGCCCCCTCCGCACGAACCGCTGAAGCGGGTACCCAGAGGGGCAGAGAGAAGGCGTGGAAGCTGTGACTTTATTTCCACCTCACCCTATCCATCTCCTGCAAGGGGAGAGGGAGCCCAAGCAATCGAGTCTTGCAGAAATGAACGGTTCTGCTGTGTTCGCGGTCCGGCATTCCGATCTCATTTTCCCCTTTTCATGTATCTCTCGGTGAATATATCATCTTTCAGCCCGGAGTCATACACCACATCGCTCAGCTCGATGATGGTCGTCCTGCCGTTCTGCACATTGTGCATCTCGATGCGTGTGGGGGTGTTGATGTTCTGGATGTTCTTGACCTGAGAGAACCTGCCCTGTTTCTCGTACCGGCCCTTGGGGTCGTAGAAATCCGCCTTTGCGGGGATGAAGCTGTCTTTGCGGATCCAGAGATCGATTTTGCTGTAGAACTCCACCTTCCTGGGCAGGGCCTCGATCATGTAGCACATCTCGCCGTCGACATCCTCTTCCTTGATCGTTTTGAAGGTGTATTCGTCGATGTCGTGGCTGCCCATGTCGAAGAAGGTGAGCTCGGTGCCCATGAAGCTCTCTCCCCTGCCGCTCGCGCTGATCTGCCGCACCCGCTGCAGAGCCGGGAGGTAGAGCCACTGCTTGTCTTCCTTGTTTTCGGTCCACACCAGAAAGCTTGTGCCCTTGACGTCTGCCGGAGAGTTGAAGAACAGGATGGATTTCGAGCTGTTCTCCCCGTATTTCTTTACAAATGCGCTGAGCTTCCTCTCGCGCTTCTGGCCCTTGTCGTTCACGAGGGTCATGATCATGTCGGCCTTGCTGTCCTTGGCCTGGTCGAGAAGGTCTTCGGCCTTCTTCACGATGTCATACGCGCTCATCTCCGCGCCCACAGCCGGACCCTGAGCCGTCAGAACCACGGCGACGGCCGCCATCAGCCCAAGAAACAATCCTGCCAGGCTTCTACATGTCATGTTCGATCCTCCTGTTCGTTGGTCTGTCCGTTGTTTTGTACTGATATCCTACCACATTTTCCTCTCCGGGATGAACACCTTGAGGAAAAACCCGGGCGGGAAACACCGACATTGTCGTCTCGGCCGTTCTGTGAGCCAGCCGGGGGGGAAATACTTTGAGTATGGCGGGCAGCAGGGTGAGAGATGCAAGTGATGTGGTGATCATGACCAGGGCCACGAGTATGCCCAGCTGACTGATGATGACGAAGTTCGACGGCACGAGAACCAGAAAGCCCGCCGCAACAGCAAGGGCGTTGTACAGAATTGCTCTGCCGGAGGTGTGCAGCGATCTCTCGATGGCCTTTTCCACGCTGCCCTGCATCGTGATCTCGTGACGGTACCGGCTGAGAAAATGGATGGAGTAGTCAATGCCGATGCCGATAGCAAGGCTGGCGATCACTGCTGTCGCGGCATTGAGCTTGATGCCCGTCAGACCCATGATCCCGAAGTTCAGGAAAATGGGAACCACGAGCGGCACCACGCTGTAGCACCCCAGCTTGAAGGACCTGAACATCGCGGAGACGATGAAAATTACCAGGATAAAGGAAACAGCGAAGCTGCTGGCCTGGCTTTCCACCACCAGGCGGTTGAACTCCTTTGCAAGCATGGCCAGGCCGGTGGTGAATATATCCGCGACGCGGGAGGTCTTCAGCTCCTGCTTCCGATAGCCGTTGACCAGGTTCACCACATCCTGTGCCAGATACCCGCTCTGGGATTTCATCTGCAGCAGGATCTGACCGCTTTTGCAGTCGAAGTTCACGAAGCTGTCGAGCTCGCCGCTCCCGCCCGAGAATGAAAAAAGGAGCAGGTACTGGGCCACGAGGTCCTTTGATTCGGGGATGGTATAGAACGCCGGATCTCCGTCGTGCATGGCCTGATTCATCCGCTTGATGAAGTCCACCACCGACACTGCCTTTCCGATATTGTTCATGCCCATGAGCCTGTTCTGAAGGGCGTCCATCTCGCGCAGGACGGCGGGGTCCTTGATATCGTCGGGCTCCATGCCGTCCAGCACCACATTGAACAGAGACGTTCCTCCGAATTTTTCATTCAGCACCTCATCCGCGATGCGGATGGGGCTCCCCTTCCGGAAGTCCTCGATGAGGTTCAGGTCGCTCTTGACCTGAAGGCCGCCACCCACCGAAAGGACGAGCAGGACGGCACTGATTCCCAGAACGAGCCCGCTCCTTCTCAGGCTGATACGGGAAAAGAATACCAGCACCGGCCCGATGCAGTCCCTGCTCGAATGGTGGTGGGGCCGGTATTTCCATCCCCGGGAGTCTGCCACTGCGAGCACTGCAGGCAGAAACGTCAGCGATATCATGAGCGCGGCGAGGAGCCCGAAGCTCGACAGGGCGCCGAACTGCTTTAAGGGGACGATGGCGGAAGTGCACAGGGATATGAACGATGCAATGGTGGTGAGCCCCGCCATGATCACGGGCAGGCTCACACGGGTGGCCGCGGTGATGATGCCGGACAGGCCCGCCTTCCCCTCTTCCGCGTCTGAAAATACGTTTTCCAGAACATGGATGCCGTAGGCAGAGCCCACGGCGATCAGGGCCACGGGAAGCACGCTCGTGACCATGGTCAACGGGATGTCGAACATGGGCATCAGGCCGATGGTCCAGATGGATGCTATGCCTACAGAGACAAGGGGAAGCACCGTGCCCCTGAAGTTCCGGAAGAACAGAAATAGGAACCCCAGCAGGACGATATTGACCAGGGGCACCAGGAGCTTCAGGTCCTTGATCATGTAGTGTCCCTGAAGCGCCTCCACCACCGTGGGCCCGGAGATGAAGAACTCTTCCGGTCCTTCGTATTTCTTCACGATGTCGAGCAGGGTGTAATAGATGGGTACGATGTCATCGGTCTCCACCGTGTTATCGAGCACCACGGATAGGGCCGTGCCGCTGCCGTCCTCAGTGATGTAAACACCCTCGTACACGCTCCAGGACCGCGCCTTTTCCCGCAGCTCCTTCAGTTCTTCTCCTGATCTGGGCAGCTCTCCTTCTTCGACCATAGGGGAGACGTTGAGTCCTTCCTCGCCGCCCGCAATGTTCTTCACGTTGAGGATGCTGGTGACCTTCTTCACCCCCGGGATGTTTTCCACCTCTTCGGTGATCCTGCGGATCTTTTCCAGCGAGCCGGGGTTATAGACGTCGTCATGGAGCATCCCGATGAGCACGTCCGCATACGATTCGAACTCCTGTCTGTTGCGGTTATACACCTCTTCCACCGGGTTGTTCTGTTTCAGGACGATCTCCACCCGGGGATCGATCTTCACCCGGGGAATCTGGAAAAGGAAAAACACTGTGATGCAGAGCACGGCACCGATCACCCGCCAAGGGCGATTTACACTGAAGCGAACGATTTTTTTCATATACCCCCTCTTTGTTCAAGCCGGATTCATCCCGGTACCTACCGTGCCCATGCAGCCGCCACCGGCAGCGATGAAACCTCTCCCGCCACGGCGTATCAGGCTTATGTTCCCGAGATCACAGCCCAATCAATAATAATGAATCATCATTACTCTTATAAATCCTGTATTATTCGCAACCTCTGTTTATCCCTTTATCATTCCGAAAAAACCCGACTGGACGCCCTTATAGAACCCTACCCCACGGAAACAGGAGATTTCCCGGTTATCCTCGTCTTTTCATCGCAGGGAGCGTATTTTCATTGCAGGATATCGATGCCGCCCACCGCCATATCGACAAATAGGTAGCCGCCTCCTGCCGATATGAGCACCGGCTCGTCCCTGTCCTCGAAGACAAGCGAGGGCTCCCAGCTGTCGAGCCCGAGCGACAGGAAAGCGGAGCCCGGAGAGCCTCCGAGCAGTCTGGGCAGACCGCCCAGAATATCCTCGACCAGGGAGGAATGGTCGAAGATGCCGAGATTGCTGGGGTTGTCTCTCATCACGTGGAACCGGTTCTTCCCGGAAACGCAGGAAAGGTCGATGTCGAGCCGGTTCCAATACGCTGCGGGTGTGACGGTCAGGCATACATCCACGGACGCCTCCCACTGCGGCCCTCCCGATGTCCGGTACTGGAAGACGATATCCGGAATGGAAAGCCGAATCCGGGAGTCTCTGACATCGACAGCGGGCGGCACGCTCAGCCGCATGACCGTCTGCTCTCCCGCGGAAGGCTCTCTCCGGAAGCCCGGAAAGTCCTCTCCCAGAAGCTTCTTGATCAGCTCGTAGACGTCCCGCTCGGCTTGAGCCCCTGCGATATCCTCAAGAAGCCTGTTGATCGCGTTCTGGGATACGGCGAGGCTCACAGAGAAGGTGTCCGGCAGTGCCAAAATACATCCGGGGTCCTGGAAGAAGGGAGAAACGTCGGGGAACAGGGCGTACGGCTCCGAGGTGAACACCGAGCCCGGATCGAGCCCGAGCCCGAACCCTGCAAGCAGCTCGTCGATGCCGTACGGGCGGGATGCCATCTCCTTCAGATCCTGCCTGACCAGTTCCTCCACGAGCTCTCTTCCGAGAAACCACGTTCCAAACGATACGACCGGGTCCGTCCGTGAATCGGGAGAGAGGACCATCCATCTTCCCGTATCATCATCCCTCTGCTCTATAAAAAACACGGCATCGACGGCAAGGTCGTTGTCCCGGGTGGAGATGATCGGAACCCCGAACAGGGTTGCCGCCTCCAGATCGACCTGCTTCACGGTGAACCGGACGGAAGCGGTCCTCACACCCGGATCGTCCGTATTGCCGAGGATGAAGGAGTCGATGATAACATCGTCGGTTGCCGGGTCACCGTCCCCGTAGGCAAGGCTCGTCACCACGCCAACGTATTCCTGCCTGATACCTTCGAACACCTCGTTGACGGCATCCTCGAAAAGCCCGCAGACCACTTTTTCCATATCCAAACTTTCAGAGGGCGGAACCTCATCCGGGAAACTCCAGGAGACGTCCTCGGACGTCTGTGAGCAGAGCCCGAGACCCAGCGCGAGCATCTCATGCGTGGTCGCCCCGGGAATGCTGTAGACGTCTGCAAAGAAACGCCTGCCGGGATCGAGCTCGAACCCTTCGATGAGTTCATGGACATTCACGACAGAGCCGAATACCTCAACCTGCCCGGGCAGGAATTCCGCAGGATCATATCCGCCGCCCGCCGAGTCGAATGAGAGCGGGGGCAGCTCGATCTTCCTGAGCTCGGATGCGATCATGTGCTCGATCGAGCTCCTGAGGAAAAACGGCTGGGAAAAAGCGGCACTCACTGAATCCAGGAGATCGAGCACCAGGCGGACCTCTCCCCCCTCCCCCGAGTCATCGACGGCGAGATACGCATCCACCAGGAGATCGTTTGCCGAGGTCGAGAGGAAGTCCTGGCCGAACATGGGCAGGGCGGCGAGGGTCACGTCCCGGATGGTGAATCTAACACGAAGGACCGCCGACGGCTCAGCATCGAAACGGACCGCATCGATGGAGTGGACCACGACATCCACGGTAGAGGGATCGCTGTCGCCATAACGGAGATCGGTTATGAACGAAGGGCCGTTTTGGCGGATGGAGGAGAAAAACTCCTGTATCTTCTCATCGAGAAGCGCCGCGAGATCCTGCTTCTGCAGATCGAGCAGCTCTTGGGCGACGAGTATTCCCACGGCGTTTTTCGCATACGAACCTGCAGGCAGGGGCGGGGCTGTCCGAAGAACGATCTTTTCCTTGCTCGCCCTCCCGCTCGGATGCACGGCCTGGATGAGCACGACCTGGTAGAGATCGTCTGCGCTCACGGCGAACTCGCAGGTGTACCTGCCGTCCTGGGGCAAGGCCTCCTCCTGGTAGGCCGCTCCGTCAGAAACAAGCACCCGGTCGATCGACAAGGGGTCGCACGCAGTTTCCACCGCGAACCTCCTGCTTCCGGGTTCCACATAATCGCCATCGTTCAGGGGAGAAAGGCCGCCGTTCTCATCCTGGAGAAAGAGCCGGATGCCGCAGGCCTCGCCAAAGCCCACGGCCGAGACGGGAGCGCCGGGGTCGTATATCGATTCTTCGGCGATCACTTCATCGGTATGGCTGCTCCCGGAACAGGACGCCATGAAAAGCATCATACAGCCCACTGCCGGCAAGGTCCAGATAGAACGTATCTTCATCACCGCATCTCCTGCATCGTCCACAGGCCGGATCTCACGTGTTTCTCACATCATTATACCGCAGAAGAATCCGAAATGCCCTGACAAATCCATACATCCTGCACCCTTGTCTAATAATGAATCATCATTACTTCGTAAGTATTCTTTTTAATTATTTAAATGCAATTTCTATTCCTGCATCTTCGGTTTTCCATGCTGGCAGGGGGTACACTTCCCAACCGCTCGATAACCGGCGGTAAGCTTCTTTGGCATGCGCTTCAGGAATGTCTTTATGGCAGGCGCGACACATTTCCCCTGTGGGAAGAGCCGGTTCGTGTGTAAATTTTTACCCATTATCCGAAAAGATTTTCCATTGCCGAATGAGGCACATGGCCTGAAGCACCCGCCGGCCCTCATCTGCCTGCCGGAACGAGACGGTATGGTTTTTTTGAGCATCGACCGACACGTTATCCGCTCTGGAGATCCTCTCAGGAATCATTGCCTTGAAGGAAAATCGGGCAATGGCATCGGCGCCAAAGATATGCTCCTTTCCCGGAAGACATACCGCCCTCCCAGGAAATCCTTTTGACATAAGAAAAGAACCGGTTATAATGGCGTGTAATTTGCACAATCTTTTTATGGCTATCCGGGGAATCCGTGAATATTAAGGCGTTCTCTTCCGCAGGAGGCTTGGAATGAAAGCATTCACCACGATACTGGCGCTGCTCCTTTTGCTGTCCGGGTGCAGCAATGACAGTGCGTTTGAGGGCATATCCGATGATTCGGGCCGCAAAGCCGTTATCGAAGAAGCGGCCATTGCCCTCGATGATCTGGATTATACGTCAGCCATCAACCTGCTGACGGAAATCTACACCACCACAAGCCCCGACCCGCGGGTATCGAGGCTTCTGAGCTCCGCGTACATGGGAAAGGCCGGGGTCGATTTCGTAAATCTCATCTTTTTTGCCGGGCTGGAAGAGCGAGAGAATTTCGACATGGTCGCGGAAATATTGGACCTCTATCCCGCGCCAGAGCTCGAGGATGACGATACGAGCAAGTGCGACGCAGAGAGCAGAACCGTGCTTGTCTTTGTCGATGAATATGACAGGAATTACGACCTGTACAAGGACGCGCTGTTCATCGACGGATACTGTGCGGGCGAGCTTATCGAAAACCTCGAGTCGGCCCAGTATATTCTGGACATCCTGATCAGAGCGAACCGCCATTCCGACGATGACGAGATCCAGCTCGGAGTGGCATCCGCGGCCCACTTCATCTTATTCACCGGCAACCGGGTTGCCGATGCCATGAACTACACCCTGACCCAGGATCCCGAGAACTGGGATCCTGGAATGATACCGGTGCCCATTAACAAAACGGCCTATCAGTATTACATCAATTACTCCTCGGGAATACTGTACAGATGGAGCAGCGTAGATGAGAGTGATTTCGGGCCGTATGATCCGCAATCTCTGAACCCTTATCAGGAAGACCTGATCAATGTCCTCAACGCCATCCGGGCATTCGACAGGGCCGCGCCGGAGCAGAACGACGTGAGGGACACGTTGGAGGACTTCCTCGCATTTGCACTTATGATGCCGACTACCGGAATCGACGAGAACACCATTGTCTCCATCATGACCACTTCCGGTGTCTATGATCTCGTCAACAGTTTCTCAGCCGAGTAGATGACCGAAGAGAATGGACTGGGGGATACGATGAAGAAACTTCTGTTTTGCTTTCCCGTGCTCGCTTTCATCCTTTTTTCATCCGCGCTGCATGCTGTCGAATATTCCTCTATTTACAAGGGTATCCGGCCGTTGGGCATGGGAGGGGCGTTCGTGGCGGTGTCGAACGATCAGAACGCTCTCTTCTACAATCCTGCCGGCCTGTCCTTTATCGAGCAGAGAAGGCTCATTCTCCTGTCCGTCGAGGCGGAGCTCGGACAGGGAGCCTATGACGCCTACACCGACGCCCTCGACGTGGATACCGATAACGAGCAGGAGGTGGCGGAATTCCTGAGGGAGTATATCGGCGATTATTCCCACGCCGCTGCAGCCGTCTTCCCCTATTACATCAGGCCTCACTTCGCCTTCGGGATTTTCAGCTCCGCCAAGACAAACTTCATTGCCAGAAATTTCCAGTATCCCAGCCTCATCATCGACAGCACGGGGGATGCGGGTGCGGCGATAGGATATGCCCATTCCCTTCTCGATGACGACCTCTCAATCGGCGCAAGCCTGAAATATGTCGTCCGCAAGAGTATCAACGAGGAATACACCGTCCCCGACATCACCAGTGACAATTTTGACGATATGGTGGACGACGATGTCCAGGACGGATCCGGAACGCTGCTCGATGTGGGGGTCATCTACCGGTTCAGAGATGTAACCATTGGCCAGAAGAACGTCGATTTTCAGGTCGGCCTGAGCGCAAACAATCTCATCGGGTCGGATATGGGAGACGCTCGCGACCTCGAGGAGCACATCGACATCGGATTCGCAGTCTATGTCGACTCCTGGGTCTTTGCCCTGGATTATGTCGATGTGGCGGGCATGATCGATGACGACGACGATCCCGGCAAAAGACTCCGTATAGGGGCAGAGTACGATTTCGGAAACCTCTTCACCGTGCGGGCGGGCTTTTATCAGGGATATCTCACGCTCGGCCTCGAGATCGACGCAAAGTATGTCCAACTCGACCTGCTCACCTATGCCGAAGAAGTAGGGACGTATGCAGGGCAGATGGATGACCGGAGATACGTGATCGGGCTCAAGTTCGGCTTCTAGCTCAAACAGGCCGCCGGAATCCGTATCTGTCGAAGCAAGATTGAAAAAGACGCGCATCGATTCTCTTCCGTTCCTCGCGCTCATCGTGTAGGAAGAAATCATGGACAACTCGACGATCGACACCGTGTTCAGTATCCTGAAAGCTGATGTGAAACCGCTGCGCGAACCCATCGTCAGCAAGGTGGCCAGGACGTCGGACGCCTTTCAGGTGCTCGTCTCGACCATGCTCAGCCTCAGAACCAAGGACGCCACCACGGAAGAGGCGTCCCGGAGGCTCTTTGCCCTCGCCCCCACGCCCGAGCGGATGGTGCACACCCCTGTGGAGGAGATCGAAAAGGCCATATTCCCGGTAGGTTTCTACAAAACCAAGGCAAGGAACATCATCGAGGTGTCCCGGATCCTGCTGGACACCTTCGGGGGCCGGGTTCCCGACGACATGGACCGGCTCCTGGCCTTGCCCGGCGTGGGGAGAAAGACAGCCAACCTCGTGATCATCCTCGCCTTTGGCGGCTTGGGCATCTGCGTCGACACCCATGTCCACCGGATCACCAACCGGTGGGGCTATGTGTCCACCAGAAATCCCGACGAAACGGAAATGAAGCTCAGGGAGAAACTTCCGGTGGAGTACTGGACCGTCATCAACGACTATCTCGTTCCTTACGGGCAGTTCGTCTGCGTGCCCGTAAGTCCCTTCTGCTCACGGTGCAGGCTGGCCGGGTTCTGCGGGAGAATAGGGGTAAAAAAATCGCGGTAATGCCGCTTGAACTCTCCTGGCCGGCGGCTATTGCCTTCCCGGTTTTTTCTGTGCTAGTAATTCTCAAGCTGTGGAACTGTCAAAAAGACTAATGGCAAAAATTATCTGGCGTTTTTTCTTCGTCCAGGGTGCGTGGAATTTCAGAGGCATGCAGAATATCGGCTTCGTGTATGCCATGCTGCCCGGCCTGAAGAAGGTGCGCCCGGCTGACGCGGAAAAAGCGGCTGAGAAATACGTCCGCTTTTTCAACACCCACCCCTACATGGCACCCGCCATCGGCGGTGTCTTCCTGAACATCGAGGAGCGCGGCGACGAGGCGGTGATCGAGAAGCTCAGGCCCGGGATCTCCGGTTCGCTGGCCGCCTTGGGCGACACCTTTTTCTGGGCCACGCTCAAGCCGATCTTCGCGCTCCTCCTGCTCCTTGCTCTCATGGGGGATAACGTCTGGGCCATGATCCTGGTGCTCCTGCTCTACAACGGTATCCATCTCTGGACCATGACATGGGGGTTTGCCCGGGGTTATCGAAACGGGCCGGCAGGGGCCCTGGAGCTGGCCGCGACCCTGGCGATCGACAGGACGAAACGCATTGCCCTGGCCATCCCCCTGCTGGCAGGGATGGTCATTGCCGTGATGTCGCTCAAGAACGATACGGGGTTGACCCTGCTGGGAGCGAATCTGCTGGTCTTTATCGCCGCAGCCGTTGCATTCAGACTCAAACTGGGGGTGTTATGGATATTCTATGGAGTATTTACTCTCAGTTTGGTATGGACTATTATAAAATGAAGGAGCAAAGAGTAACCATCCAGAACAAGTTGGGATTGCACGCCCGTGCCGCTGCGGCATTCTCCCGTCAGGCGTCGGAGTTCACTTCCCATATCATCGTAATAAAAGACCACATGGAGGTAAATGGAAAAAGCATCATGGAACTGCTAACCCTCGCTGCCACAAAAGGCAGCCATATTGTCATCAAGGCCGCCGGCGATGATGAATGCCAGGCAGTCGAAGCGCTTGCAAGACTAGTCGAACAGGGGTTCGGAGAGGCTTGATGGATCAGCGGCAGGTCCACATCCTGCACGGCGTAGCCGCTTCGGCAGGCATTGCCATCGGCAAGGCCGTGATCATGGACACCAGAAAGATCGAGCGTTATCCCAAGATCCGGATCACGGAGTCTCTTCTGTCAGACGAGATCAAGCGCTTCGACGACGCGGTCAAGACATCCGAAAAACAGATCAGGGAGGCGATCAAGGAACTCGAGGCCCACAATGTGGGGAAAGAGCATTCCTTCATCCTTGAGACGCATATGATGATGCTCACCGATCCCGCGCTCAGCGGCAGGGTCAGAGAGCTCATCACTACGGAGCACATCAATGCCGAATGGGCTCTCAAGACCGCGCTGCTCGAGATCGAGAAGAGTTTTGAGTCAATCGGCGATGAATACATCAAGAGCAGGGTCGCGGATACGACCTTCGTGGGAGAGCGCCTCCTCAGGAACCTCATCGGCAAAAAGACCAGCAGGTGCCACCTCCTCGACAACAGCATCATCGTGGCCCACGATCTCTCTCCCGCTGACACCGCCATGCTGAACAAGGAAAAGATTCTGGGCTTTGCCACCGACGTGGGCGGTCTGACATCCCACACCTCCATCATCGCCCATTCCCTGGAGATGCCCGCCGTGGTCGGTCTGGAGAACGCCTCCATGCTGATCAATCCGGGGGACAACCTGATCCTCGACGGGATTTCCGGCGTAGTGATCGTCAACCCCTCCGAGAATCAGATCCTGGAGTATGAGCACCGGGAACGCTCGTTCATCACCCTCGAGCTGAAGCTCAAGGAAAAGGCAAAGTCCCCGGCCGTCACCCGGGACGGGAAGTATGTCAAGGTCAAGGGAAACCTGGAGTTCAAGGACGAGGTGAAGACCGTCCTCGACCACGGGGCCGAGGGCATCGGGCTCTACCGCACCGAGTTTCTCTATCTCAACAGAAACCACGTCCCCAGCGAGGAGGACCACTACCAGGCGTACAAGACCGTGGTGGAGGCCGTATCGCCCTACAACACCGTGATCAGGACACTGGACCTGGGCGGTGACAAGCTCTATTCATCGCTGGGCAAGCTCCGCAATGAGATGAACCCGGTCATGGGCCTGAGGGCCATCCGGCTGTGCCTCAAAGAGGTGGACGTCTTCAGGACGCAGCTCAGGGGAATCCTGAGGGCGAGCCACTACGGCAACACATCCATCATGTTCCCCATGATCTCGGGCATGGACGAGCTCATGAAGGCAAAGGAAATCCTCGAAGAAACAAAAGATAACCTGCTCAAGGAAGGCATCCCCTTCGACGAGAACATCCCGGTGGGAATCATGATCGAGGTCCCCTCCGCAGCCATCATTGCAGACATCCTTGCCAGCGAGGTGGATTTCTTCAGCATCGGAACCAACGACCTGATCCAGTATTCCCTGGCCATCGACCGGGGCAACGAATATGTGAACTACCTCTACGAACCCCTGCATCCCGCGGTGCTGAGGCTGATCAAGTTCACCGTCGATGCCGCCCACGATGCCGGAATCACGGTATCCATGTGCGGTGAGATGGCGGGCAGGGAGATCTATACACCCATCCTGCTGGGCATGGGAATCGACATACTCTCAACGAATGCCTTCGCTATCTCCCACGTGAAAGAGATGGCCAG
Source organism: Candidatus Phosphitivorax anaerolimi (assembly GCA_001896555.1). GTDB lineage: Bacteria > Desulfobacterota > Desulfomonilia > UBA1062 > UBA1062 > Phosphitivorax > Phosphitivorax anaerolimi. The sequence goes on along the minus strand of MPOS01000011.1, from coordinate 44,634 downwards.
AAAGGTCGACCTCGATCAGTGCCGGCGGATCGCCGAGCATGTCTTCCATATGAAGACTGCGGACGAGATCTACGAGTTCATGAACCAGGAGATCGTGGGCAAATCCCCCGATCTCTTTGTACTGAGCTGATTCTCTCATGATAAAAACGGTGTGCGGAACCATTGAAGACGTTTTCGATTCCGAAGTCCGCGTGATCGTGGACCGGAAGGCGTCCTGCGAGGGCTGCCAGGCAGCGGGGGTCTGCCACAGCTTCACGAAAAAACGCATGGACCTGATGCTGTCCCGGCCGCCGGAGCATGTCCGCAGGGGTGATACCGTAGTCATCGCCATGGAAGGCTCCTCTGTGCTCAAGGCCTCGGTCTTTGCATTCATGGTTCCCCTGGCCGCCATCCTGGCCGCACTTTTCCTCACCCAGGCCGCAGGTGCATCCGTCACGCTCCAGGCCTTGGGCGCGGTCCTTGCCTTTGCGGTGAGTCTTGCGGTTGTCAGACGTCTGGGAAAAAAGATCGAGGCGCCCAGGATCATCGAGGTCATTCATGAAGAGTGAGGCCAGGCGCGTTCTGTGCATGAACAAGAAGGCCCGCGGCGCTTACGACATCCTGGAAACCATAGAAGCCGGCATCGCGCTGAGCGGCCCTGAAGTGAAATCGCTGAGGGGAGGCGGAGGCAGCATCAAGGACAGCTATGCGCAGATAACAGACTCGGAGGCGTATATCATCAATTTCCACATCGCCCCCTATGTGCAGGCCTCCATATTCAATGTGGACCCCGAGCGCAAAAGGAAACTCCTGCTGCACAGAAGAGAGATCACCAGACTCTCGGGCAAAATCAAGGAAAAGGGGCTGACACTGGTGCCTTTGAGCGTCTACCTGAAGGGGAATCTCATCAAGGTGGAGCTGGGTCTCGCCAAAGGCAGAAAGGAATACCGGAAAAAAGAGGTGATCAAGGAGCGGGACATAAAAAGAGACATGGCCCGAGAGGTGAAATCATGGAAACATCGCTAAGCGGTATACCATTCGAAAGACTGCTGAAAAAGGCCTTGAAAAACGGAGGCGACTTCTCCGAAGTCTATTTCGAGCACAAACAGGGCACGTCCATCGTGTCCGAAGCCAGGAGGATCGAGCGGTTCGTCAGCACGACCGAGAGCGGCCTGGGGCTGCGCGTCGTGGTAGGGGACCGCAGCGCCTATGCATATACCAACGACTTCTCTGCGCTTGACGAGCTTGCCGACACCGTTGCTGCAGCGGTAAAGAGAGGCAGCTTCGAGCAGGCCATCTCCCTGGAGAGGAGACCTGTCCGGGAGGTGGTGCTCTCCCGGATCGATCCCACGGGTGTCGATCCGGATAAAAAGATCGAGATGGTCAACCGGGCACAGACAAAGGCCTGGGGATACGATCCATCCGTCGCGCAGGTGAAGGTGATGTACGGTGACGGCGTGCGCAGCGTTGTCGTGGCAAACTCGAAAGGCTTTATCGTGGAGGACCGGCGTGACTCCATCGTGTTCGTGGTCCAGGGAGTGGTGGCGCGGGATTCCCTCATCGAGACCGGATACGAGCCGGTGGGCGGCGCCAGGGGCTTCGAGCTCCTCGAAGAAGACCCCCCTGAGCTCATTGCCGAACGCGCCCTTTCCCGGGCGCTTCAGACTCTCAAAGCCAGGCGGGCGCCTGCCGGGACCATGCCGGTCGTCCTGTCCAGTGAGGCGGGTGGGACCATGGTTCACGAGGCGATCGGCCACGGGCTCGAGGCCGACCTTGCAGGCGAGGGATTGTCCGTTTATTCCGGTCAGATCGGCAAAAAGGTTGCCTCGGATGTCATCACCGTCATCGACGACGGGACCATCAAAGGTCTGAGGGGCAGCATGGGCTATGACGACGAGGGAAACCCTGCAACCCGCACCGTGCTGGTGGAGAACGGTATCCTGAAGGCCTATCTCACCGATTTCATCACCTCCATGAAGTTCGGCCTTCCCTTGAGTGGAAACGGGAGAAGAGAATCATACCGCAACCGGCCCATCCCCCGCATGAGCAACACCATGATCCAGCCCGGAACGCTCAAACCCGAGGAGATCCTCACCAAGGTAGACAAAGGCGTATTCGTGAAGAAGATGGGCGGCGGGCAGGTCAACACGGTAAACGGCGACTTCGTGTTCAACATCGCAGAAGGCTATCTCATCGAGAACGGAAAGGTCGGAGAGCCCATCCGGGGGGCAACCCTCATCGGCAACGGCCCGAAGATCCTGGGCTCCATCACGCATGTGGGCAACGATCTGGGCTTCGGCATCGGGACCTGCGGCAAAGACGGCCAGGGTGTAGGAGTGGCGGATGCCCAGCCCACCCTGCTGATCCCCGAGATCACGGTCGGCGGAGAGATCGGAAGCGCCCCTTCCGAAGGCTAACGCCTGCATCCTCAAGATCAGCGTGTCCGGGCCGTGCTATTGCACGCCGGTTCAGGCACATAAGAAGTGTATTTGCATTGTTGCTCCCACAGGACATGCAGTGTGAACGATGAGCCTGTATCGGTTATCCCGGCCAGGAATGAATGTCCCTGATCAATGGCATGGGCCTTTTAGGGCAAGTTCTGGACCCGGTTGGGGCTACAAGCTTGAGGAAATGTGAACCCGTCCCAATAGTGCTGCCCGTCCTTTGAATCAGGAGAATATTTGTGTATTCTCTAGATTAGATGCTTCTTTTTAGATAGAGAGGAGGAAATCATGGAGAAAAGACTGTTCTTATGCGCGGCCCTGCTCTTTCTCTTGAGCGGCTGCGCCTTTGTTTCTGTCGATCTGTCCAGCCTCACGCAGCTCCCCCCCCTGGAGGAACGTGTCATCCGGGAGGGATCGGACCAGAAGATCCTGGTGATCGAGATCCTGGGGCTCATCCGGACCACCGGCTCGCGAGACACCTTCATCCACAGGCAGGGGACCCTGGAGAGGCTCGATAACGTGCTCGAGATGGCGGAGAAGGACAAGAGCATCAAAGGGGTGATCCTGAAGGTAGACTCTCCCGGCGGTTCATACACGGCATCGGACCTGGTGTATAGAAGGATCCGGGAATACAAGACAAAGCAGGGAATACCCGTGGTGTGCTGCATCGTGGACAATGGCACCTCCGGGGCTTACATGGCGGCCCTGGCCGCCGACCACATCATCGCCCTGCCCTCCTCCGTGGTGGGAAACGTGGGCGTCCTTCTCCCGTCCATCAGCCTTGAAGGCCTGATGGAAAAGGTGGGCATCGACAACCAGACCATCACCTCGGGCAACCTCAAGGATGCCGGTACACCGCTGCGCGATATGACACCCGAGGAATACGAGCTCCTCAAAGGGATCGTCATGGAGTTTTATTCCAACTTCATGTCCAGAGTGAAAGAGTCGCGTCCGGTGACCGAGCAGGATATCGCAGTGTTTCAGGACGGGAGGGTCATGACCTCAACGATGGGCAAGGCCCTGCACCTGGTGGACGAGGTAGGCTATTATGAGGACGCCCTCAAAAAGATCGAATCGCTTGCCCGTGTCGAGGAGCCCACGGTGATCGTGTACCGCCGCAAGGGTGAGAACCGGGGCGGCTTCTACTCCTGGCCCTGATGGGACCGCCTTTCCATCCTGGGCGGTAAACTTCTGCTCCCATTTCCCGGGCGAGGAGCTGATCACTCTCCCCACCCAGGGTGGCAAAAACGCACGGCTCGTGGTAAGGCATAGGGTAAAGCTCTGGAGGGGCTTGAAAGAACCATGAATCGAAACACCCGCATCGCGACCCTGGCCCTCTTCGTTGCCATGGCGGTGGCCCTGCACTGGATGGAGTCGTTCATTCCCCGGCCCGCCCCGTTTTTAAGGTTCGGACTGGCCAACATCCTTACCCTGTGCGCCCTGTATACCTTCGGGGGTTCGTGGGCGATCGTCGTGGTCATCGGCAGGGTCGTCATCGGGTCGGCCCTCACGGGCAGCATCTTCTCGCCCATGTTCGCCTTTTCTCTGGGCGGCGGGCTTGCCGCGGCATTCACCATGTGGGCCATGCCCAAGTCGCTGTTTTCTCCCATCGGGGTGAGCGTGGCGGGTGCTGCCGCACACATGTCGGCGCAGCTCGCCATCGCCCTGTTTCTCGTCGCGCACGTCTCATTGGCCCATATCATACCCGTGTTTCTCCTTGTATCGGTCGTTACCGGCGTGATAAATGGATATTGCGCCATGTTGATCATCCATGTAATGGAGATGCATCAGAGGCACTTGTTATCGTCCTGATATTGAGAGACAACCGGCTATCCGGCAATGACCGGAAAACAGCTTTGCAAGGAGCAGGAGGGGCATCCTTGACAACGATCGTTCCCACCGGGGGTATGGTTATCGGCAGGCACGGTCTGCTGAAGGCCTTTCTGAGCTCATGCGTAGGCCTTGCCATATACGATCACAAGAGCAAGCTGGGAGGCATGCTCCACATCCTTCTGCCCGAGCCCGTATCCGACATCCCTGATTATCACACCTCGTATTATGCGCGCACCGGGATTCCCACATTCATCGATGCCATGGTCGAACAGGGGGCATGCATCGAGACCATGGAGGCATTCATTGCCGGTGGGGCGCTGGTCGATTCCTCCTCCATCCACGACCTGAGCATCAATTTCGCCTATAAGACTGTCGAGATCACTCTGTCTATTCTGAAAAAGCTGGGCATCGCCATCAAGACGCTCGAGGCGAGCGGGGTAAACCCTTTCTGCCTGACCTTCAGGCTCGATACCGGGGCGTGCAGCATTGAACCGATTCTGCTGGAGAAGCCCATGGGGGTCGTCCGGAAAAAGTCCGTTGACAAGGAGACTATCGAGAAAACCATCCAAAGGCTTCTCCCGGTTCCCCAAATCACCTTCAACATCGCCCAGATGCTTTCCGACGAGAATGTCGACATCAACACCGTTGCCGCAGAGATCAAGAAAGACCAGGTCTTGAGCGCCAAGGTGCTCAGGATGTGCAATTCGTCATATACCGGGTTGCCCCGCAAGATCGCGTCGATCGACCAGGCCATCGTCTACCTGGGCAGCAAGGTTCTGCTCCAGATGGTGGTCACGGCCCAGATCGAAAACATCTATCACTCTTCCGACCGCGGATATTCCCTCTGCCAGGGCGGGATGTTCCACCACGCGGTGGCAACGGCCCGGCTGTGCAGGGCCCTGGCCACGGCTCAGAAGAAGATCGACCCCGATATCGCCTACACCGCCGGGCTGCTCCACGACATCGGAAAGGTCGTGCTCGACCAGTACATCGGTAAGATGCAGCCCCTCTTCTACCGGATGATCATCGAGAACAAGGAAAATTCCAGCAAGGTCGAGCAGGACATCATAGGCATCGACCACTGCCAGGCAGGGCTCATGCTCGCGGAAAAATGGAACCTGCCGGATGTTCTCAAGGACGTCATAACCTTTCACCATGCCCCGGAAAGCGCCCCTGACAACAGCGAGATCGTCAACCTCACCTATGTGGCCGATGTGCTCACCAACAGGCTCCTTCCCGGACTGGAGCTTGAGAAGGTAGACACCTCGAACCTCCAGTCGAGCCTGCTCGCCCTGGGCTTCCTGCCCAGAAACGTCTACCGCCACCTGAACGTGCTGGCTGATCTCTACTGACCGTTCCTGTCCCTGGCCGCCCGGGCCAGCTCGACGATCTGGAGCAGCTTGGGCTTGGGAGGGGCGGTTATCTGCAACAGCTCTTCCTCAGAAAAGCTGTTGCTCAGAAAACCCAGAATATCGATTCTCCCGGACCAGCAGTCGGCGATCTTCCGGCAGGGAAGCATACCGCCGCACTGCCTGCAGTAAGAGAAGGGCACCTGATGCCCCAACATGGGGCATCGGGTGCTCAGTTCGTCGAATTCAACCGCGCGTTGCTGCATTACCACCTTCCGGACTTTACCATGGGCGCCTTGGGTAGCCCCTCAATCGACTTGAGCGATGCCTTGAGGTCTTCTTCAGGCAGAGGAAAGTCTATGAGCTTGCCGTCCATGAAATTTGCATACCCCACCAGGTCCATGAGGCCGTGACCGCTCCAGTTGAACAGTATCACCTTCTCCTTGCCTTCCTCCTTTGCCTTGTTCGCCTCGTCGATGACCGCGGCAATGGCGTGGGAGGTCTCTGGGGCAGGGATGAACCCCTCGGTCTTGGCCCAGATGAGTGCGCTCCGATAACAGTGGAGCTGGTCGTAGGCCTTGGGTGTGAGAAGGCCCTCTACTACGGCCTGGCTCACCAGCGGGGCCATCCCGTGGTATCGGAGCCCGCCCGCATGGATAGGAGGAGAAACAAAGCCGTGCCCCAAGGTGTGCATGGGCAGCATCGGGGTCATCTTTGCCACATCGCCGTGGTCATACGTGAAAGGAGCCCGCGTCAGGGTGGGACAGGAGGTGGGCTCTACCGGATAGATCTCGATCTGTGCACCGTTGATCTTGTCGGCCACGAAGGGGAAGGCGATGCCTGCGAAGTTGCTGCCTCCTCCGGCACAGCCGATGACTACATCGACCTTTTTCTCGCCTGCCTTGCTCAGCTGTTTCTTGGCCTCCAGGCCGATGATAGTCTGATGGAGCATCACGTGATTGAGCACGCTGCCCAGGGCATAGCGGGTCTGACCGCTCGGGTCCGAGACCGCCTCTTCAATGGCCTCGCTGATGGCGATGCCGAGGCTCCCCGGGGTATCAGGCGTCTTTGCCAGGATGTCCCGGCCGGCCTGGGTGTCCGGGCTGGGGCTTGCCACGCACGTGGCGCCCCATACGTTCATCATCAGCTTCCGAAACGGCTTCTGGTCGAAGGAGATCCGCACCATGTACACCTTGCATTCCAGCCCCAGAAGGGCGCACGCAAACGCCAGGGCGCAGCCCCACTGCCCTGCACCGGTCTCGGTGGTGATCTTTTTGATGCCGAACTGCTTGTTGTACCATGCCTGGGCAACGGCGGTGTTGGGCTTGTGGCTCCCGGGAGGAGAAACCCCCTCGTCCTTGTAGTAAATCCGTGCCGGGGTGCCCAGGAACTTTTCGAGATGCACTGCCCGGCGCAAGGGTGAAGGACGCCACCGGTAGAGAATCTCCAGTACCTCCTCCGGGATGTCGATCCAGCGCTCCTGGCTCACTTCCTGCTCGATGAGGTTCATGGGGAAGATCGGAGCGAGATCCTCGGGTTTGATGGGATTCCCGTCCGGGCCCAGGGGCGGCTGCATGGGAGTGGGCAGATCCGCCGCGAGATTGTACCACTGCCTCGGGATCTCATCTTCATTCAATAATATCTTGGTGCTCATGGTAAACCTCCTTATCAGTTATCGTGTGCAGAGGGAAAGAACCTTCCGGCCCCCTAAGGCCTCCCCTCCCCGCGGGAGGAGAGGAAGGTGATGTATCACCGTCGGCCGCATCCCTGTCTGCAGGCGATCACTATGTTTCTTTGCATAGAAACATAAGGTCACGCCCGTGTCAACAACAAAATCAAATAGATTATCCAACCTTACAAAACGGCACAAAAATTCGGGAAATCCCTTGTCGAACCTGGGTGAGGGATGTTTGGCCGTAACGATTCGGTGAGATTCCATTCCGCCAGCAACGGTTATGCCGGTGCACCTTGGGATGCCTTTGCTCTTGCGGGCAAAAGATCGTAGATGACCATAGGCGGATCGTATCCGGGAAGACCCTCATGCAGGGTGCGATGTTCTTCAATCTCTCACGATCTGGGCACGAACCTGAGCTTTATGGGCACGCCCTGAAGAGAGAGCGCCTTTTTGAAGGAGTGGATGAGATAGCGGTGATAACCGGGCTGGATGGAATCCGGAAAGTTCGTGACGATCCGGAACTCCGGAGGCACCGTCCCCACCTGGTTGGCGTAGAAGAACTTGACCTGCCTGCCCTTGACCACCGGCGGGGTGTATGACTCCGTGACCTCCGCGAGAACCCGGTTGAGCCGCCCGGTGGTGACCTGGGTGGTGGTCTTGGCAAAAAGCTCGTCGATGAGGGGATAGATCTTCCCCACATTCTTGCCGGTAAGTGCGGAGATGAACACGACCCTGACATCGGGGATGAACTTCAGGGAATGGTGGACCGCCTCCCTGATCTCGGTGCGCTTGCCGGGCTCAATGAGGTCGCTCTTGTTCACCACCACCACGAAGGCCCTGCCGTGCTCGGCCATGATGCTGCTGATGCGCTTGTCCTGCTCGGTCACGCCCTCGGCCGGGTCGATGAGCAGCAGACAGACATGCGAGAGGTTGACGTTCTTGAGCGAACGCAGCACGCTCTCCCGCTCCAGCATGTCCTGGATGCGCGATTTTCGCCTGATGCCGGCCGTGTCCACGAATACATAGTCTTTTCCCCCGTGGCTCACCCGGATGTCGATATAATCCCTGGTGGTCCCGGCCACGGGCGAGACAATGGCCCGTTCCTCACCGATGATCCGGTTGAGCAGAAGCGACTTGCCAACATTGGGCCGTCCGAGAATGCTCACCCTGACGGCATCGGTCTCGTGTTCCAGATCCGTGCCGGGCATGTCCTGCACGGCCAGTCTGATCCGTTCTTTCAGCTCCTTGAGCCCGGTCTTCTTCCGCGCCGATATCTCGACAAAGTCCTGGAGGCCGAGCTCGTAGAGCATGGCCGAAGCCGCGCTCCTGTTTGGGTCGTCCACCTTGTTGGCGACATAGATCACCGGTATCGCAGACTCTCTCAAGATGCGCACCAGCTCGCGGTCGTCTGCGGTGAGCTCGGAGAGCGCATCGAACAGGCACACGACGAGGTCGGATTCACGGATCGCCATCATGGTCTGATCGAACATGTGCCGGGAAAAATCCCCTTCGCCCGTGGTGTCGAACCCCCCGGTGTCCACGAGATCGGCCTCAAGGCCGCCGTCCAGAGACAGCCTTCCGTAGATCCTGTCCCGGGTGATCCCCCGCTCGGGCCCTACGATGGCCCGTTTCTGCCCCACCAGGTGGTTGAACAGGGTTGACTTCCCCACATTGGGTCTTCCAACAATGGCGACAACCGGCATTACTTGTATCCCAGTTCCTTCAGACGCGCGGGCTTCTTGGTCCAGTCTTTGGTCACCTTCACGAACAGTTCGAGAAACACCCGGGTGCCCAGAAGCCTCTGGATGTCCATTCTCGCCTGTTTCCCGATTTCTTTCAACATCTTTCCGCCCGCGCCGATCACGATGCCCTTCTGGGAGGGCCGCTCCACATGAATGGCGGCACTGATATACGTGGGCTCTCCCTCCCGGAACTTCTCCACCTCTACGGCCGTTGCATAGGGGATCTCCTTGCCCGTCAGCATGAACACCTTCTCGCGGATGAGCTCCTGACAGAGGAAACGCAGGCTCGCATCGGTGATCATGTCGTCGGGAAAGAACCTGGGACCTTCCGGCAGCAGGCTTTTAAGCCCGGCCAGCAGCTCAGCAATGCCCTCGCCGGTGAGGGAGGAAACCGCATACGCACCCCTGAACGCCCCCACAGATCCGAGCAGATCGAGCCTTTTCTCCCGCTCTGCCTCAGGGATCAGATCGGCCTTGTTCAGGACGAGCACTGCATCCTTTCCCGACGTGCCGACGTGGTCCATCACCCGGGAGAGCTTCTCAGCGGTCTCCTCAGGGCTTGTCATGACCATGGCGATGTCCGCATCGGAGAGCGTGCTCAGCGCCTTGTCGACCATGTACTGGTTCAGGGCCTTTCCGGCCTCATGGATGCCCGGGGTGTCCAGGAAGATGATCTGGGTGTCCTCGGTGTCGTAGATCCCCAAGATACGGTCTCTGGTGGTCTGGGGTCTGCTGGCGGTGATGGAGATCTTGGAGCCGATGACCCTGTTCAGGAAGGTGGACTTCCCGACATTGGGCCTTCCCACGATCGCAACAAAGCCTGATCGGATGGTGAAGGCATGTTCCATATCATTCGAGATCGAGGTGCATCTGCCGTGCCCACAGGCTCTTGACCGGCAGGGTGACGGTGAACGTGGAGCCCTTCCTCTCCTCGCTCTTCACATCGATAGTACCGCCGTGGCGCCTGACAATGCCGTAACTCACGGAAAGTCCCAGGCCGACGCCCTTGACCATGGTCTTCTTGGTATAGAACATCTCGAACACCCGGGGCAGCTCGTCACTCGCAATGCCCACCCCGTTGTCCTGGAACGAGATGCTGACCGTCCCGGCATCTGCATTGTGTTGTATATCCACCCGGAGCTCTCCCCCGTCCGGCATCGCCTCTACGGCGTTGTTGACGATGTTGATGAAAACCTGCTTGATCTGATCCGGAATACACTCAACATAATATGCATCGTCCGGTGCGAACTTCAACTTCACCGCGTGCTCTTCGAGATATTTTCTGTTGAGGATGAACACCTCGCGCAGCGATTCGCTGATATCGACCTTCTGCACCCCGCCCTCGTTGGGCATGTAGAAGGTCTTCATGTTCCTGATGAGGTCGGCTATCCGGTCGGTTTCCTTGATGGCGAGCCTCACGAACTGGTGGTCGATCTCCTCCTTCCGGGTGTTGAGAACATGGCTCAGGCAGCTGCGGATGCCATAGAGCGGGTTGTTGATCTCGTGGGCGATGCTCGCGGAGAGCCTGCCGGTCGCGGCCAGGCGTTCGGACTGGATGAGGGCCGCTTCCATCTTCTTTTTCTCGGTGAGGTCCTTGATGATGGCCGAGAAGCCGAAGATGTTTCCCGAGGCATCCTTGAGCGCGGTGATGGTCAACAGCACATCGAGAACCCGGCCGCTCTTGGTCTTCCGCTGGGTTTCGCGGTCTTTCACCAGCCCGTTGCGGCGCACCTCTTCGAAGATCTCGTCCGCTTCCCTTATCCTCTCGTCCGGGACGACGAACAGGCCCGGCTTGCCAATCGCCTCTTCTTCCGACCAGCCGAACATCATGGCGGCGCCGTGATTCCATGAGATGACCCTCCGGTCGGTGTCCAGGCCGACAATGGCATCGGCGCTGTAGTGTTCGATGGTGGCCAGGAGCTGGAGCCTCTTGTTCGTGGCGATCTCCTCGCTGATATCGCCCGCGATGCAGACATATTCGACCCGCGACGGGTCTCCGATCTGGGTAAGGGTGGTCCGGTAGATCTTCCTGCCCTCCGGGGTCTCGATGGAGATATCGAAGGGGCCGGGGGCCTTGCCGCTGCCGATGAGGTCGATCATTTTCCGGAGCATGTCTTCGGATGCCTCGTCGGCCATGAACTCCCGGCAGGGCCTCTGGAAGATGTCTTCCATGGTCACGCCCAGGGTCTTGAGCCCGATCCGGTTCATGTACACCAGGCGCGCCTCGCTATCGAGAGAGAAGATGATGTCGCGGGAATCCTCGACGATCTGCTTGTAGCGTTCTTCAGATTCCCGCAACGCCCTGATCTTTCTGCTCACGCCGTTGGTGAGCCTGGCGTTGAACTCCTGGATCTTCCGGTTTGCGTTGCGGAGCTCCTGCTCGGCGATCTTCTGCTGGGTGATATCCTCGGCAATGATGTCCAGGCCGCTGAAGATCCCGCGGGCATCGTACTGGAACGATATGCGGTATGAGAGAAAGAGCATGTAGCGCGACTTCGTGTAGACCCGTATCTCCCCCTCCATATCTGCGGTCTTTTTCCCGGTCGCATCCCGCCATGCCTCGACCAGGGGAAGGTCCTCATGGTGGACGATCTCTTCCCAGGGGATCTGCTTCCCCAGGAGATCGTCCGATGTGTACCCCAGCGTCCTGCTCACCTCCTGGTTCACGTACTCGCAGGCAAAATCCTTGTCCAGCCAGATGACGATATCCTTGGCGTGATCGGTAAGACGCTGGAATTGCCTCTGGAGGTTCTCGATCTGACGGTCCTTTTCGACAAGGCTCTGCTGGAGCTTTTCGACGGACGGGCCTGATGCGCTCCGCTCTTCCTGTGCATCGCCCAGGTCCCGGGCCATGCAGAACACCGCGCTGGACATGTCCTGGATCTCCCGGATCACCCGGGCCCACACCCGCACATATCTGATGCTCCCGTCCTTTTTCACGAAATGCAGCCTGATCGTTCCCGGCGGCTTCCCGTCGATCTGGGCATTGAACGCCCTTTTGGCATCCAGGCGGTCCCGCTCGTCGATGATGTCGAAGAGTGTCTTGCCCTTGAGGTCGTCCAGGGTATACCCGCTGAGCTCGGTAAAGCGCCGGTTCAGGGCCACGGGCTGCAGGTCGATGTCGGTGATGAACAGGGCGTCGGTAGACTTCTCGAACACGTCTTTGTAGATGGTCTCGGATATGTCTGCTCGCCTCTTGTATTCTTCGAGAGACACGATGGAGCCCCGCATCTCGAGTGCCTTGGACACGTTCTGCTTGAGCTCGCTGGGGAGGAAGGCGCCCTTGCGCAGATACCTGAACACATCGGACGACATGGCCATGTCCATGGGCCAGTCGTCTTCGAAGGCGGTGATGACGATCACCATGAGGTGCGGATCGATCTCCGCACGGACCTTTTCCACCAGGGCCCTGCCGTCCATGTCGGGCATCCTCAGATCGGTGATCATGAGCGCGAACGAGTCCTTCTCCAGGGCCTTCAACGCCTCCAGGGGCCCCTCCGCCGTCACCACGTCAAAGTCGTATTTGAGCACCTGGTGCAGGTAATTCCTGAAAACCGGGTCATCCTCGACCACCAATATCTTCTGCGTCATGGTCATCCTTTACCTTCCGGTATCCACACCGAAAATGTCGAGCCCTTCCCCGGCGAGGACGTGACGTCGATATGTCCGCCCATGGAATCGACGATGTCCTTTGCAAGGGAAAGCCCCAACCCCATCCCTGTCTTTACGGGCCATGCCGTATAGAGCGGGTCGAAAATCTTCATGATCTGATCCTGGTCCATGCCGATGCCGAAGTCGGTCACGGCGAACTCGACCCCGCCGTCTTTGCGCGACACCCTCAGGACGACCTGGGAGCCCTGGGACGATGCCTTCACGGCATTGATCAGAAGGTTGATGAGCACCTGTTCGAGCGCTTCGGCCCTTGTGCGGACAGTGCTCACCTCGATCTCCCGGACGAGCTTGACCCCCGCTGAGTTGGCCTGGGCCGAGACGATCTGGAAGATGCCGTCCACGAACCCTTCGACATCGATCTCGCCTTCTGGGCTCTCCCATTTTCGCGTGAAGCTCAGCAGCTGATTCACGATCTTGAGCAGGTTCTCAGAGCCGGTGATGATGTTGGCGATCATCTCGCCGAAATCCTCGTCCTCCTGCCCGTTGCGAAGCACCTTGAGCCTCCCCTGGTTCAGATCGTCTCTGATGATGCTGCCAAACCCATGGATGGCGCCCAGAGGGCTCTTCATGTTGTGCGCCATGGAGGCGGCCAGGTTGCCCACAGTGGTCATCCTGGCATAGGCGACCTTCCGGCGCTGGTCCTGAAGCTCGCTCGTGATGTCACGGAACACGACGAGCAGCCAGTTGTTGACCTTGACCGGTTTTGTCTCGACCCTGAAAGACCGGCCGCGTTCGTGCCAGTCAAAGGCGACCTCCTGCCTGGACTCGATAGCGGCGTGAAGCCGGCGGCATTCCTCGCGGGAATCGTCCGGCAGGGCGGCGAGCAGATCGTCTCCTGCAATGCCCAGATCACGGCGTATATCGCGGGAGCTCTCGTTCTCGAGTCTCACCCGGCTGTTCTCATCCAAGAGGCACAGACCGTACGGCGAGGCATTCATGAGTTCCTGGTTGAGGCTCAAGGCATCCATAGCCTTCTGCTTTTCCTCTGCTGCACCCTTCAGGGCTTTTCGCAAACTGTCTTCTCCTTCGGCCATGCTGCTCTCCATATAAATGCGCCTGAGCGATGACGAGATCGCCCCCACCACAGCGGATATGAACGCGTGATCCTCAGCCGCCTCGCCGTCTGCAGGCTCGAAGTACACGAACACCCCGCTGGGCAGCATCGTGCCCACCAGAGACTGGCGGGAAAATATTATTGCCTTGAGCTCCTCGTCTTTCACCCGGATGAAACGGGAGCTGCGTTCCGGGGTGACCTCGTAGACCAGGTGGTATCCGCCCGCCTTGATTCCTCCCAGGAAGCTCCGGATAAGACCTGCCTCAAGCAGTGAGCCCGATGCCTTTTCGAGGGCGTCGGATATCCGGGCCGAATCGTTGAGCTTGCCCAGGAGCCCGATGAGGACATCCGCGTTCCGCTTGGCCTTCCGGGCCTCGTCGGCACGCTGCTTGAGCTGCAGGGAGATATCTGCGAGCCTCGTGTTCGCAGTGTTTACGATGCCGAACAGCCCTTCGACCGGCTTGCCGATGCCGATCTCCTTGCATATGGCATCGATCTGCCCGGACACCTTCTCCATCAGTGAATCCAGGACATCGGCGCTCAGGCCGAACCTTTTCAAGAGAGGAGTCGTCAGCTTCTGGGGAAACCGGTTCCCGGATGCCCCTGCTGAGGTCATATGGGCCAGGATGTTGGCGATGTGGAGAATGCCCGAGAGCTGATACTGCTCCTCGTCCAGGATCTGAACCGGGGCGTGATGGGACCAGATGCTCTCTTCATACAGCCGGGGCAGCTTCCAGTGGGCGATCACCTCGCGCCCTACATCGGCGTGGGTGGTGCCGAGCATCTCTTTCTCCACCTCGGACAGAGGCCTGGTGCCGTTCGCGGCCTCTTCCAGCACTGCAGCGTATTCCCGGGGCCTCGTACGATCGAGCACCAGCTTGCCGATGTCGTGAAGCAGCCCTGCGCAAAAGGCCTTGGCGACATTGCGGCTGTTCACGGCCCCCATCATGGCCTCCGCATAGAGCGCACATGCCATGGAGTGCCGCCAGAACGACTTGAGGTTGAGGTTCGTGCCCTTGACCGTAGGGAACATGTCCAGCACGGAGACCCCCAGTGCCACGGTGCGCACCGCATCGAACCCGATGACCACCACGGCGTCGCGCACCGTGTAGATGCTCCGGGAGCGCTTGTAGTAGCTTGAGTTGGCCAGGGAGAGTATCCGCGCCGTCAGGGCCTGATCCTTCTCGATCAGGGCCGAGATCCTGGCAACGGACACATCGTCTTCCAGCGCCATCCTGATGACATGGTCGGCCAGCTCGGGAAGAACCGGCAGGGACCGTACGTCGACCGCATGTGCATTCATAAAATATACTCTATAATATCCTTAAGTTGGAGGCAACCTCTTTCTACCGCACCGCGCACCTGTACATAATCCCTCGGCAAACGCTCGTCAAAACTGTAAATAAACCCGAATTCATCAATGTTTTCCTTCTGATACCCGATGAGCTCCGGAACACTGTTCGGATGCACTTCCAGATCCAGCTCACCGCCGAACCTCTCCTTGAGCACGCCCGCCATGACACGATATCCCCGGGCCTTGACGAGAAAGCCGAACGCGGGATGATACGGACCTGCCGTGACCTGCAAGGCCCGGGAAGGGGGCAGCCCCATCCTGAGCACCCTGCAGCCCTCCTGCGAGAACCGGGCATACCCGTACAGGCACCGCCTAACAGCCTCGTTGAGGTCAAGGGGGGCATATTCACCGGCCTGGTACATGCGCTCCATCTCCGTGCCCTTGACCACCACGGCGGGATAGAGCCGGACATGATCGGGCCTCAGGCGCACAACCTCATCGACGGTGCGGCGGAAGCTCTCCCTGTCTTCTCCGGGAAGCCCAGGCATGAGCTGGATACCCAGCTTCATGCCCGAATCTAAAACAGCCTGAGCGGCGCGCACCGCGTCGGATGCGCTGTGGCCCCTCCTGCTCGCCCTAAGGACGCGGTCGTCCATTGACTGGACCCCGATCTCCATCTCGACGAAACCGGCTCCTCTGCACCTGGCGAGGAGCTCGGGAGTGATCATATCAGGCCGGGTCGATGCCTTGATGCCGTGGACGACCCCCTGCTCGACCAGGCGACCGGCCTCTGCCAGATAACGATCGAACAGGCGCGGCGCGATCCCGGTGAATGACCCCCCGTAAAAGGCGATGACCCGCCGCCTAAGGTGGGGATCTCTACAGCCGGCAATGAATGTAGAGACGATACCGGGTATCTGTTCGGGCGCCACAGGCTCGGAGAACTGCGTCTGATCGCAGAAGATGCATTGGTGCGGGCACCCCAGGTGGGACACGAATACCGGGATCACGATAGGGGATAATCCAGTGATCTCAATGCCTCCTTGCATGCGCTCTGCGCCGCCTGTTTCTTGTTCCGCCCTCTTCCCCGGCCCACCACACGGCCCTCGAGCTCTACGTTGACCACAAACTCCTTGTCGTGCTCCGGCCCGATCTCGTCCACCACCACGACCCGGGGCAGGTGTTTGAAGCGGGACTGGCAGAACTCGAGCAGGAGGCTCTTGTAGTCGGTGATGGATACCTTCTCGATGGGTCCGAGAACCTCTGTGAAATGCCTCTCCACGACGCGGGCCGTCTCGTCGAACGAGCTGTCCAGAAAAACAGCGCCGATGAGCGCCTCGTAGGCATCCGCCAGGATCGAAGGCTTTTCCCTGCCCTGGTCCAGCTCCTCGCCCCTGCCCAGGCGCAGGTAATCGCCGAGCGAGAGGTGCCGGGCGATCTTCGAGAGCGCGGTCTCGTTGATGAGCTCCGCCCGCTTCTTGGTCAGGGTTCCCTCACGCTCTTCCGTGAGCTCGGAGAACAACCGGGCCGTGATCACGGCATTCACCACCGAGTCGCCGAGAAACTCGAGCCTTTGGTTGTCCTGGATATCCTCTTCCCGGTGCTCGTTGACATAGGTGGTGTGGGTCAGGGCCTCCTCCAGGAGTTCTTTGCGGCGAAAGACATGCCCGATCCCGGCCTCCAGGCTCTCATACCCCACGAAGCATCCCCTCCAGGTCGAGATTGTTGAGCTCTCCGTCCTGCGGTGTGTAACCCAGCCGGTAGTGGATGGGGGTGATGGAGATCATCTTTTTCCTCAGGCATACGGCGTCCGTGTCTTCCCCGTCGTCGATGATCTGGGTCTTTCCCGCCTGCCAGTAGTATACCGTGCCTCTGGGGTTTTCCCTCTTCACGAACTTGTCCACGATCCTCGACTCTCCCTGCCGGGTGATCTTTACTCCGGTGATATCGTGGATCGAGCAGGAAGGGCAGTTCACGTTCAGGGCCAGCGGCACCGGATCCCGCCTCGATGCGAGGGTGGACGCCAGACGGGAGCCGAACACGCTCGCGGCCCGGTAATCGGGGTTCTGATAGTTGTCCACGGACAGGGCGATCCCGGTATAGCCGAGGATCAGGGCCTCGGTGGCGGCGGATACCGTTCCGGAATAGAGCACGTTGATGCCTACGTTCTCGCCCCGGTTGATGCCCGAGACCACCAGATCGGGCGGGGATTCCATGATACAGGAGATGCCCAGTTTCACGCAATCGGCAGGCGAGCCCGTGATACCGTAGCCGTAGAATCCCCCGCTGCGGTAGATGGGAATCACCTTCAGGGGATCGGCCAGGGTTATGGTGTGACCCACTGCAGACTGCTCGGTCACCGGGGCGATCACCACCACCTCGCCGATCTCTTCCAGGGCCTGCTTGATGAAAAACAGGCCCTGGGCATAGATCCCGTCATCATTGGTCAGAAGGAAACGCATGAGAGATGTCATAATACCGGCTGAAAATATATGCAAGATGCAATGGGTGTCTGTGGAGCGAACCTTTGAGTTGCCAGTTCTTCTCCTGGGTTGAAGCTAAAAAAGCTTGAGGGGACTATGGTCTTGACTTCAAAGCCCTTCAGGAAGCGGACGTGCAAGAAGGAAAATTCAGTCTGGTGGAACGGCAGACCCGGGGTTTTCAGGCGTAGAGATCGATGTTCTCACCGAGCCCTTCGATGAGCTGGACCACGAGCTCCCCGGCCTCCTTGACGGTATCGAGCACCATCCCGGCCCTGGCTGCGCTCAGCTGCTCGGCGTCTTCCAGGTATTTGACCGCAATGAGGGCCATTGCCAGAGAGTTGTTTGTTCCCTGTATCGGATCCATACCTCACCTATCGGCACGATGGCGCACCCGCCATAATGGGATCAGGTCTCTCCATAGATCTCAATCCAACACATAGCAGAAGCTGCCGGTAATCGTAAGCGTCTCACCGGCCAAGTCTTCGGTGAACGGGCCGAAAGGCCCGGCCTTTAGCACGGCGTCCAGGGCCGCGGAATCCAGGCTCGCGTGACCGGAACCGGACAGGATGCCGATCTCTGTCACCGAACCCAGGGCATCGAGCACGAATCGGACCCTCACGGCCCCGTCGGCACCGCTTGCGATGGCATCCTCGGGATATTCCCAGGCATCGAATATCTTTGCCTTGAGCAGATCGAGGTAATCGGCGCTCACCTCCCCTTCGGTCTCAAAGCTGATGCCCTCGTTTATCTCCTCTATCTCCTCAGGGATCTTCTCGATCTCGCGAATGAGGTCTTCAGACCTGACTCCATCCACCAGCCTGACAGGAATACTCATGGAGGGCTGCCGGTCGCCTGCAATAACGATGAAGTTCCAAGGCTGAACCAGCACGGCGGCATGGATGAGGAAAGACACGACAAGGCAGACGAACAGTCTTGTTGTCATAGGGGGAAAAGATCATTAAATAAGCATTCCTGTCAAGATGGAATCCGTATCTTCCCCGGCAGGCAAAAGCCCCCTGCAGACACAAAGCCGGGCCTGCTGTGCGCAGAGTGTTTGCTCTCTTAGCATGAAAGTGTTATATACCCCCGTGGAAGCGGTCGGGTCCTGGTGGGTCCCCCGGACTTCAAATCCGGTGTGGGGCGCGTCGAGCGTCCTGGGCAGGTTCGATTCCTGTGCGCTTCCGCCAGTTTCTGATAGTCACCACATTATCTATTTGGCCTTTTTGTCCCCGCATCAAACGCAAGTACTCTTTCATGAAGTAGGCAATGGCCAGGGGTTCAAGACACTAGGTCAGCAACGGCAGATGGGCGAAATAGCGAAACGCCGGATGAATCTCTATGCCAAACTGGGCCACACCTCTCCTGCCTACTTAATATCTTCATCTTCATCATCTTGACTCAACGAGTCTGCCGGTCACATACTTATGGATAATGCTCGCCAGAAGCGTCTGGTAAGGAATCCCCTCTTCTCTTGCCCTTGCCTTCAGTGCTTCTTTGTCACCTTTCGCTATGCGGATGTTTATGTTTTCGTCTTTGCGAGCACGGTTGAATTCCGCCGCAATCTTCCGGTGCTTCTTGATCTCCTGTTCCACGTTGGGGACAGATTTCCATTCTCCGCGTTCAAAGGATTCAACGAATTCTTTCTCATAATCATTCAAGATTACTTTCTTTTTCATTTTATTCATTCTCCTTTAAATACTTCTTCGTGGCCTTCCTGTTAGGGATGATGGTGATGAGCCGAATTATCTCGCTTCTCAATTCAAACGGCACAAGATAGACGTAATTATCAATGGCAACGACATACATGAACTGACCTCGATATCGCTCTTGAGCCGGGTTCTCGATAACGTCCAAGAGACAACCCCGGTCAATAGCGGCAACGATATCCTCAAACGAGATTCCACGATTTTCTTTTAGCCAGGAATTTTTCTTCTCATCCCATGAATAGCCGGCTCTCCCCTTTTCTTTCATATAATGAATTTAGTCTCGTGTGCATACATTGTCAATACAGTTAATTGCTTTCTAAAGGAATGACAGCTTCTTTCAGGGAGCATCAAGCAATCGCCTGATGTGCTTCGGTTATTACCACTGGAGGACTTGGAGCAAGAACACCCTCATGTCTATGCTCCAAATTATATCATGCAGGCAAAAGGTGATCACAGGGAAGGCTACCTGAACGGGATCTCCACCTCTCTCACTGTCGGACCGTAAACAGGATGGGACAGCTGTCCGGGAAATCCGGGGGTGAGGCAATTGTCGAAGTGCCAGTTCGCATCCGATCCCTGCACGCTTCCGCTCTGCCCTTCTTCTTGAATGGCCGCTTTCTCGGCCATTTTTGCGACGTGCATGTCCTCGAGTGCGGCAAAGGCCTCGTCATAACGGTTCCCAGGGCTCCAGAGGAGCCAGCCCGTGGCGCCGGCATCTTGTGCGGCATCGATCTGGCACCTGATGTATTCAGGATCGAAACCGGAGGTGATTCTCAAGGGGAACGACTGCAGCCAGGGTCTGATAGCCACCCTGTCTCCCACGATGTTCTTGAGCCGCTGCACCCCTTCTCTCACGAAATAGTAGGGTTCGTCAGCCGGGTTGGGTATGCCGTCGAAATCCTTCCCGAAGTGAGAAGGATAGAGCATGGGCGAGATGATGTCGATGTGATTCACGATCTTCTGCACATCCTGCCCCAGTACTCTGACATCCATGCTCCGCTGCCAGATCACGATCCCGAACATGTCCAGGGAGAGCAGCACATTGCTGGCCGAGGTGAGATCGTGTATCTGCGCAAGATACTCGGCGATAACGTCGCTCCGGTCTTTGCCCTCAACGCCGGTATCCGTTCTTCCGTCGGCAGGATACCGAAAGTAGTCGAGCTGTATCTCATCCACGCCCAGGCTTATGAGCTCCCGGATAAGGGCGAGATGGTACTGCTGAACATCCTCGTTGGCCGGATCGACCCATTCCTCGTTGTATCTCCAGCCTTCCATTGATGAAGCCATGAGCCTGTCCCGGAATACGCAGACA
Source organism: Candidatus Phosphitivorax anaerolimi (assembly GCA_001896555.1). Taxonomy (GTDB): domain Bacteria; phylum Desulfobacterota; class Desulfomonilia; order UBA1062; family UBA1062; genus Phosphitivorax; species Phosphitivorax anaerolimi. The sequence continues at coordinate 24,091 of MPOS01000011.1, read as the reverse complement.
CGCGCCACCACATGCATGTCCATCTTGTGGAGATGATCAATGAGCTTGGAAATGTCCCCGATGCTGTACGGGCAGGAAGAGACCGAGGCAAAGACGCCGGGGATGGAACTCGAGTAGGCAAGCGTCCCCTTTACCTCCTTGACATCGACTACGACCGTGTTCTCTCCGGAGCTCCTCAGCCTCCGTGTCAGATCGAAGATCCGTCCGGTCCCTGCATTCTGTTCATTCACATAGATGCCGCGGGCGGCAAAGTCCTTTGTCTTCGTCCTGCTCGTTGCCCTGACAGGCTCGTTTCGGACCACGGGGATGGTGAGCGTCTGCCCTATCGAAAGCATGCCGGATCTCAAGGCGTTGAGCGCCTTGATATCGTTGATGAGCTCTTCTCTGGTGTATGAATCGGTGTAGGGAAGATAATGCGCGGCGATCAGGCCGAGAGAGTCTCCCTCCCTCACGGTGTGGGTCACATATGCCCGGGCCGGGCTTCCCGTACCCGCGGCGGCGAGCAGAAAGGCTGCGCACAGGATCATGACTGTCCATTGCTTCCGGCCGTGAAGCATCATGCATTTCCTCCTACCTTGAAAAAACAGCGCGCCTACTGATCGGAATAGTAAAGGGGAAAACAAGGGCATCAAGAGAACGTGCAGCCTGGTCTCCCCTCATGCGGCCCGGCTCATCACGATGTCCTGATGCCCATGATCGCCCGCGCCTCATCCGGTGTTGCGGGCTCCCTACCCAGGACTTCTGCAATCCTGAGGGCCCACTCGACCTGCTCGTAGCTCCCCTTCGCAAGACCCCCTCCCGGGACCCTGATGTTGTCCTCAAGCCCAACCCGCATGTGGCCTCCCAGCAGGCACGACTGGGTGATGGAGGGATACTGGTCCAGGCCAACACCACAGGCGGTGAACACCGATCCAGGGGGCAGCGCGTTGACCATGGCGATAAAGGCGTCGGGGCGGAAGGCCTGACCCCCGGCAACCCCAAAGACAAAATTAAAGTTCAGAGGCTCTGAGAAAAACCCCTGCTTTGCCATGAGAAGCGTGTTGTCGATCCCTCCCATGTCGTAGCACTCGATTTCGGGTTTGATCTTTTCAGATTCCATCGCCTTCCCGAAATCCTGCAGCATGGTAAAGGTGTTTTCGAAGACGAAATCCGCAATGATCCTCCCTGTCGACCGGTCGATCATGCTGAAGTTCATGGTGTTGGTGTTCAGCGAGGCCATCTCCGGACGGATCGCCATGATCTGGGCCAGCCTCTGCTCGGGCGTTTTCCCAAACCCTACGGCAGAGCTCAGGTTCACGATCAGCTCAGGGGTTTTGTCTTTGATCGCATTATAGGTGTCCCGAATCCTTTCGATCTCGTGTGTGGGCATGCCCTGGTCGTCCCGGGCGTGAACATGGACCATGGCCGCCCCTGCCCGGTAGCACCTGGCTGCCTCCTCAGCGAATTCCCGCGGTGTGTATGGCACGGCGGGGTTCTGTGTCTTCATGGTCGCAGGCCCGGCCAGGGCTGCGCAGATGATGACCTTTCCGAATTTTTTCGACATGAGCGTACTCCCTCATTTTTGTTCGGATATTTCCCCGGAACGTTTGAATGCTTTTCCGATTTCCCGGAGAGGGCCTTCCCGCGGTGCTCTAGACAGCGGCCTTGGCGCCGTCCATGAACACCTCGAGAATCGCGTTCACGGCACGCTCCTCCCGCTTTCTGGTCAGGGGCTCCTTGCCGAGAACCATGACGGAAATAAATGTCTCAATCGCCCCATAGAAGATGTAGGTGAGATGATGGGGGGAGATCTCTTTCTTGAGGATTCCCTTTTGCTGGCCTTCGAGCATGATCTCTTCGCACAGACTGAAGAACTTCAGAAACTTTGCCAGGCCCTCTTCGGTATGATAGACCGAGCTCCGGCACACCTCGCTCACGAAGATGGATATGAGGTTGGGCTTCTGGGCATAGGTGTCAAGGAAGAAAGTGATGATATGGACGAGCTTCTGGCGGAAATCGGCGTTCGATGCCTTTTCCCGCTCCATCATCGAATACAGGTCGTTCCACCAGGTGCCTACGATCAGGTTGAACAGAACCTCCTTGCTTCCGAAATAGTGGTAGACCAGCCCGTAGGAAACACCCGCTCTTCTGGCGATATCGGCCATCCGCGCGTTTGCATAGCCTTTCTCGCGGAACACCTCGAGGGCCGCATCGATGATCATCTCCTGCTTATCGCCTTTTGCCATAACCTCCCCTTGCATCCTAAGAGTGTGGAGAACACATACTGAATGTGATTACCACAGTAAGATCAAGGAATCAATAATCCTTGAGAATACTTTATCCTTGAGATGGTCGTGGGGTCGGGTTATGCTAAAATAGAAAAGAAAAAACGGGGAGACAGATCCATGAAGCCGAGCGAACTCCGGGATGTCACCGACTCCTGCAGGATCCGGATCGACAAGGAAGGAAAATGGTACTACGAAGACCAGGAAATCGTGAACCCTCTGGTCCTCCTGACGTTCTGCAATGCGCTCCAGAAAGACGAAGACGGCAGGTATCGGATCGTCTTTCAGTCCGAGGTCTGCTACGTGGAGGTGGAAGACACCCCCTTCGTGGTGGCGTCAATCCGGGGAGACCAGGAAACCGAGCTCCTGGTGCTCCTGAACACGGGCGAGGTGCATAAGCTCGATCCGGAAACGCTCTCAATTGGAGAGCACAACGTCATGTACTGCCTATTGCCAGACGGCATGAAGGTGCGGTTTTCCCGAGCGGCCTACTATCTGCTGGCCCTCATGATGGAAGAGAACGAACACGGCGACATTGTCCTCACCATCGGAGACAAATCGTATAAGATTCCCCCTTCAGTCTGCCCGGGCCAAGAGTGATCGGGGCATAAGACATAACCGTACAGGGCTGTCCCGATGCGGCATGCGTGCTTTTTCGCTTCGATCGTTTAGACGCCGCTCATGAAGCTGATCTGGTTCATCAGCCAGGACTGCTGAGACTGCAACTGGGACAGCAGCCTCTCCATGGCTGTGTATTTGGCGATCAGAGTCTCCTGGTATTGCGTCAGACGCATTTCCATCCTGTCGATCTTTTTGTCGATGTTGTTTATCTGGTTCTGTAGCGACTTCTGCTTGTTCGCTACATACCCGTCAATGCCGTCCGACATGTAATGGAGCGCTTTGTCGAGCCTATCGCCGACGCCCTTGATGAACGAGAAGTCGACCATGCCCGTTTCAGATCCGGTATACCTCAACCAGAGGCCTTCCACGGCCTGGTCATCATCACCAATCAGGGTTTGACCTCTGCCCGTCATACTCATCCAGTCGGATGAACCCTGCTCCCTGATTCTCCCTGCAACGTCGAGGCCGGTATATGTCCCGTCGGCCAGACCGAGGTTGCCGCCAGTCATGGACAGGGTGAATTCTCCGGAGCTCCCGTACGTGCTGCTCGATATCCTGAGCTGGCCGCCATCGTTCTCTGCGACGATTCCCAGGGTGTTACCGGAGTTGATGGCGTTCACGATAGAGGCGATATTCAACCCTGCGCTGAGCGTAATCGTCTCTTCTTTGCCGCGCGCATTGGTCAGAGTCAGGGTGGCATCCTCGCTCAGAACCCCTGAGAACCCGCTGCCTACGGCACTTGCTCTAGTGGCCGTCTGGGTGATCTCCACCTCGTAATCCCCCTCGGCCATATTGATCCCTGATGTGATGTAGGTGAGGCTGCTGTTCATGCTTGTTCCCTGGGCGGAGAAGAGATTCACGACATCTTCGAAATTCGATTGGAGATACCCGTCCAGTTTCGCATTGTTGATCGAGAGTTGTCCTGTCTTGTCGATATTGATCCCAATGAGGCTCAAATGGTCGAGCCCGGAGTCCAGACCGGTCACCCCGGAGAGAATAATGCTTCTCAACGTGCTCTTGACAGTATAGAGCGAGGTGTCGGCATAGAGCGGCTTTGTTGCATTACCTTCTCCCGGTGCCTCGTTCTGAGCGGCAATATAGCTCATCACCTTATTATAGCTGTCCACAAGTTCCTTGATCTTGCCCTTGACGCCTTCATAGTCACGCACAACATTGAGCGTTATCGTCGCATTTTCATCAGCGCCTATGAGATCGAGTGTAATACCCGCGATCACATCGCTAATCTGGTTTGTCGACCTGGTGAAGGTGATGCCGTCCAGCGTGATCTCGGCATCCTGCCCGGCTACGATCTCGCGCTTTCGGATGGTGGATGACTCAAAGGAACCGAAGTTAAGGGAAGAGTTCGCAGCCGCTATGCTCGGGGTCAACGTGAGTGATAGGCTCGATGCCCCGGCCTGATTATCCTCTACGACAATGGCCCCGCTGCCGTTGACATATGCGGTGACCTCACCTCCGAATGCTGCTTCTACAGCACTCAGCAGGTCGCCAACTGTCGAAGACTCGGTTATGGAAAACACCGAGGCATCCAGCGCGGTACCATCGTGACCGGTACCCTGGATCGTTATGGAATCACCCGGGGTCCAGGTATTGTATCCATCTATGTCGATCAGCAGTGTACTGCTCGATATCGCCGCTCCGTTGACCGTGTTTTCCATGGTCCCGTTCACGCCCGTGACATCGGAATACCCCTGCTTGAGGATGCCCAATGTCTGGAGGATGTTGCTGGAATCGGTGAAATCCTGGGTGCCGTCTATCTGCAGGGTATAAACAGTCTCATCGCCGTTTTTCGACTGAACGACAGACGCGTGGACTCCTGCAGCCTGCAGGGCCGCGTTGTTATTGATCGTGCCCGCAATGTCTTCAAGGGAATCGGTGGACAGATCGATGGAGACGGCCACGCCAGCTATGGTCACCGTGCCCGATGCCGCACCGGTCAATCCGAAGACTTGCCCAATCGAATCGGCGGAGCTTGAAAAGGCCCATGACCGGGCGCCGCCGGTGACGGCATTGCGCAGTGACAGCGTACCGTCCGCCAGCCCGAGTTGGGTGAGGATATTGTCGGCGGAGCCGCTGGCCAGAGATATTCCTTCCGAGCCCGTGACCCTCGATGTGAGGCTCAAACGGTACTCGCCGGTAGATATGGCAATGATCGAAGCGGTGACTCCAGCCGGATTCTCGCCAGAGTTCAGGGCATTGATTTTGTTTTGGATTGTTGAGAGGCTGTCTGTTGCAGCAATGCTGAGCACCCGGTTGTTGATAATGAGTTCGCCGGAAATCCCCAGGGCCTCGCTCGTCGAGCCGAAGCTCTTACTTGAAAGCTTCTGGGCAGCGGCAAGATTGTTGACGGTAATGTTGTATGAGCCTTCCGTCGCATTCGAGCCCACGGCATAGCTCAAGAGGTCGGACACATTCAGGGTCGTGCTGTTGATGGTGGCTTTCGGGGTGAAAAGATTGAAGTCATCGGGAGAATTCAGGGCGCCGGCCGCCGTTTTCAGGGAGCGGAGAAGTGAGTTGACCTGATTCCAGGCCGATTTTTTCTCGCCCAGCGTGGTTTGCTTTTCCTCAAGCAGTGTGATCGGCCGCCGTTCGAGTTCCACGAGCTGGGAAATCATGCTTCGCCAGTCAAGCCCGGATGCAAGTCCTGAAATTGAATATGTCGCTGCCATGGGAATCCCCCCTCCCCTTCAGAATAGCCGGTCAGGTCCTCAAGCGGCAGACACCGGGACCTGACTCGTTTCTACCTCACACATGCTCTCTCACAAGCAGCCCGGACATCTCGCTCAGCCGTTCTCTCAGCCTCAACATTTCATCCGGCGGTATCTGCATGACTAACTCACCGGTATTCTCATCCACGACCCTCACCACAATATCCTTGGTACCTTCGTCGATGCTGAATCTGATGGATCGGTTCATGGACTCAAGCTGATCGTTGATCTTTGCTATGTCCTGCTGAATTTCATCGGCAGATTGGGAATCATTCTGAAGAGGTCTTTGAGGTTGAGATGTTTCCTTGCCTTTGGTACGCGACACCTGGGCTGTGGCCGGAGACCCTGAATCGATTTTTTCTCTCATGACAGGATCTATCGGTATTGGTCTGATGCTCTCGATTTTCATGGCCACACCCGCCTTTCAGTCATTGAATCATGGGGGAGGTCTCCTCCCCCATGACCTTTCTGACTGGTATTAGCCGAACAGGGAGAGAACGACCTGCGTGGACATATTGGCCTGTGCGAGCATCGCCGTGCCAGCCTGGAGCAGGATCTGGTTCTTGGTGAAGTTCACCATCTCCGAGGCCATATCCACGTCCCTGATGACGGATTCTGAGGCCGAGAAGTTCTCGATCTGCACCTGGAGGTTGGAGTAGGTGTAGTCGAGCCGGTTCATAGCGGCGCCAATGTTGCCCAGCACTTCAGCCAGATGATCGATGGCATCATCTATTGCCGCGAGGGCAGCATCAGCACCATCTGCATCATCAATGGCTGACGCACTGATCCCCAGGCCCGCGGTATCCAGCCCCGTCCCAGCCGCGCCACCGACGTTGATCTGGATGTTGATCTGGGATGATCCATGGAACTCGGCGGAAGTGGAAGAACCAACTTGGAAGGTGCCTATAAAATGGCCGTCCAGAAGAGGTGTTCCCTGATAGTTGGTATCATCCACGATCCGGTCGATCTCGTCTTTAAGACTCTGGAATTCGGCATCCAGCTTGTCGCCGTCCAATCCAGCATTGGAGGAAGCCGCCTGAGTGGCAAGCTCTTTCATCCTTTCGAGAATACTTTCGATCTGGTTGGCTGATCCTTCTGCGATCTGGAGCAATGCCTTGCCTTCAGTCACGTTTCTGGAGGCGACGGTGAGCGACCTGATATTGGTACGGAGCCTATTGGCAATTGCCAGACCTGCCGCATCGTCGGCAGCGCGATTGATGCGGAAGCCGCTGGAGAGCTTTTCCATGCTCAAACCGAGTTTTGCTTCTGTGCCGAGTAACTGCCGGTGTGCGTTGATTGCTGCGATGTTGGTGTTAATGCGAAGTGCCATGATTCAATCCTCCTTGATTTTTAGTTTTCCCGGCCTTCCTTGGCCGTTTTATTCATCTGCGATCAGTTTTTAGGTCCTGATCAGACCTTGTTCCATCCACCTCCTTTCATTGTTTACTCTTCTTTCTCTATTTGCTCTTACAGTCTCTCTTATCGTCACGCACACTGTATTCTTTAATTTTTTTTCCTCTTATCAATGCTCATTACAGAAGGACCCCTCGCTAGCTGAATCTTTGATTCCGCCCTCAGGTACCATCTATTATCATCCACTCTTTGTCATCCCCATGGAAACTCGTCAAACATTTGACTACTTCCCAAGAGGACTACCATACAACCTACTAGTTTTGTATGGTTTTTTCCCAATATACCCAAGGCATGTATCTTGCTTGTCCAACATATGTGTACAGAGTGTCGCATATTATACACGCTTTGGAAAAGTCTCCCGTGTCAGCAGAGTCTGATTTCGGGGAAATCCGGCGGAAGGGAAAGCGGAATGGTAAGAGCGCAACAAGACTTAAAAACGGAGGGAATGATGAAAGAATATGAACCAATATATGTGACCAAACCCTTCCTGCCGCCTCTCGAAGAATTTCAGGAGTATCTTGAACATATCTGGTCGACGAAACAGCTCACAAATAAGGGAACATACCATGATATGTTCGAAAAAAAGCTCGCTGAGTATTTAGACGTAAAGTATGTTTCCCTTTTTTCAAATGGAACGCTCGCCCTGATCAGCGCCCTTCAGGCCTTGCGTATTACCGGAGAAGTCATTACCACCCCTTTCAGTTTTGTTGCGACAACCCATGCTCTCCACTGGAATGGAATCAAACCGGTATTCTGTGACATCGATCCGGTATCATATAACTTGGATCCACAGAAGATTGAAGCGGCGATCACCCCGAAAACAACAGCCATTCTGCCGGTTCATGTCTATGGAAATCCATGTGATATTGCCAAAATTCAGGATATTGCCGGAATATACGGTTTGAAAGTTATATACGATGCATGTCATGCTTTTGGCGTCACAATAAACGGCAATTCTATTCTGAACTTTGGGGATCTCTCTGTCCTGAGCTTTCATGCCACCAAGATTTTCACTACCTTTGAAGGGGGAGCGATCATCAGTCATGACGAAGTAACGAAAAAAAGGATAGATTTCCTAAAAAACTTCGGATTTGCAGGCGAAACCACAGTCGTCGCACCGGGAATCAATGCAAAGATGAACGAATTCCAGGCTGCCCTGGGCCTGTTGCAGTTAAATTATGTGGATCAATCCATCGAAAAAAGAAAGAAAATTGCAGAATACTACCGACTGAATCTCAGTAGATTACCAGGGATTACCTGTCTTGAAGATGTCCCTGGGGTAAGACATAATTATGCATATTTTCCAATACTTATCGATAAAGAACAATACGGAAAATCGAGAGATGAATTGTATGACGCATTGAAGAAAAATGGTATTTTTTCAAGACGATACTTTTACCCTCTGATCAGCCAGTTCCCCACCTACAAGGGGTTGGAGTCGGCTCAGCCCGGCAATCTCCCCACAGCCGAGGAGATCACGCAAAAGGTGCTCTGTCTGCCCATCTATCCTGACTTGGAACTCGATCGCGTCATGCAGGTTATCAATCAAATAAGAGGGCATAAACACTATACGAAAAAAAGAGGAAGTCTGGCATGAAATCAATAGAAGAGTTATGCAAGGAGTTGGAAAATATCCCATACATGAGATACAGGCAGGCCGAGATCATAAAAAGCATCATCGTGGAAAATAATTTTAGAAATGCGATAGAAGTTGGATTCTACCATGGCAAGAGCAGCATACTGATAGCATCGATCTTTGAAGAAATCGGCGAGGGTCACCTGACAACATTTGACCTGGAAATCGCCAGAGAAAAAGACCCGAACATTATACAACTTCTCAACAGCTACAATCTATCTCACAGAGTCACTCCGGTATTCTGCAAAAGGTCATACACATGGGAGCTGGCCAAGATCATAAAGGACACAAAGGAGCCTGTCTTTGATTTCTGTTATCTGGATGGGGCTCACACATGGGATAATACAGGTTTCGGCTTTTTCCTCATCGACTTACTCCTAAAGCCAGGCGGAATAATAATATTCGACGATCTCAATTGGACGATAAACAAATCACCTGCTTATAAAAAGGCCTTAAGTGAAGGGAAAGACCCCTATGCCCAGTACTCCGAAGACGAAAAAAACACACCCGCCGTTCGGATGGTAGTCGAAGAACTCGTCCCGACGAGAAACTATGAGTGTTTTGAAATCAAGGAAGTTAACTGGGGGATTTCTGTAAAAATGAAATATGATGCGACCAGGAATTAGCAATTGTCTACTGTGGATAAAGTGCGGATTTAAGATGGCTAGGAGCTGTATACAAATTGTTTTGATGGGTATGTTATTAAAACCACATACGGTGGCAAGGCGACATGAACTAGTGTCATCAACATATGAGACTCGCGATGAGCTATAATACTTTTCATTATTCATTGTTGAATGCACCGGCTGACAGCTGGAACAATAATGGTGAAAGTAATTTTAATTTCCTTTGGTTCGGGTATCCTGAGAGAGACAACATCGTCAGCCGGATAAGCCTCAATCCGTTAGCACATCCTGCGTCCAATCTGGAAGAAGCAGTGAATCTAGGCACCGCATGTGAAGATTGCAAGAGAGAATACAATCACCAGTCAGGTATTCGCGAATACTCCCACATCAAGCCGCATAACACCATCAGAATCCTTTATGTGACACGCCATTTTAATCACTCGGGATATAAGATCCTCAATGCCCTGATCCGGCATAAAGTCAATATTGTGGCAGTAGTCCTGAAAGATGAATTCAATTGGTACAAACTGCCAGTGTTTCATCACCTTGCACGGTTCCTGTACTCGCTGGAATGCCGTTATTATCGTTGCCGCCCATTAAAAAACACACGATCTGAGGAGCTGTTGGCCAAGAAGTCGGGGCTCCCAATTGTCAAATGTAATACTATGAAGTCAGAATCATTTTTTCAGAAACTTAAGGAGTTGAATCCGGATTTAATTGTGCTGGGTGGTGGGTGGCACGAGCTGATCCCAGAAAATGTGTTCAAGCATCCCCCTCTTGGTTGTATTAATACTCACCCTTCTCTTTTGCCCTTGTTCCGGGGCACATCGATAACCCGTTGGCAGCTGCTGCATGGTGTAAAAGAAAGCGGCTCAACGATCCATTTCGTTGATGAAAGCTTCGACACTGGCAAGATCATAGTACAGGATTCGATAAAAGTTCTTGATGACGAGACTCCACAGGAACTCTTTGCAAAACTGGGCGACTTAGGTGCCCGGCAGATGCTTAAAGTTTTGCAGTTGTTTGAAGAGAAGACGGTGCGAGGCGAAGCAATCGGAAAGAGTCAGAACCTTATCGGTCAGTATTACCCAAAGTGGAAATGGGAGAAAGAGTCTCTACGGATCGATTGGTCCAGACCGCTTACGGAGATCCATCATTTCATACAAGCAAATACCCAGGAGAGTTTCCGGTATCTCGGCCCATACTTTAGGGCTGCAGATGCATACTACTTTCTTCGCGAGACCTCACTGCAACCAACCCCTAACTCATTGATAGATAAGGAAATCGTTGCTTCACAACTGCCGAATGGATATTTCCTGGTATCCCGCAAGGGAGATACAGCCAGCTTGGTATTAAAAAGGATTCAACGGTATGATCGCTATTTCAGATGCCGCCGCTCATACAGACCTGGCCAATTGATCAGTCCGGAAAGCATATGCTTCACAGAGGATATGCTATGAACGACGTAAAGAAGTTACAGATAGAACACTTCAAACAGCTCTATGAAAAGTACAAGGGAACTCCAATGGCTGTGAGTTCGGAATCTCTTGAGCACAAACGGCTTCGCTATGAACAGCTTTCAAAGATATTTGCAGGAGATCAACAATTCTCGATTCACGATGTCGGCATGGGATTATCCGATTACTATGCTTACCTGAAGGCCAATTACCCAGGACTTGATGTTGATTACTCTGGGTCTGAAATTGTTGAGGACTACTACTTGGAGTCCCAAAAACGCTATCCAGAATTGCAGTTCTACCTTCGAGACATATCAGAACAGCCATTTGAAGATCATTACGACTATGTAGTGATGAGCGGTTTATTCCACCAACGCCGGGACATACCTATCAGGCGGTGGGAGGCCTATGCGCAATCGTTGATCTTGAACTCCTTCACCATGTGCAAAAAGGGCGTTGCTTTTAATTACATCACACCTTTTGTTGATTTCTACCAAACAGAAGTTTACTATTGCAATCTGCCAAAGCTCCTCAATTTCATTGTGGATCACCTGAGCCGTTTTTTTGTCATATTGCACAACTATGCTCTATTTGAATTCACGGTTTTTGTATATCACCCTGAGTATATCAAGAACCGGTATACACAGCCTGAATTCCAAAAGTATTTCAGGAGGGTGTTTTGAATATCTTATTGAGCAGCGTTGGCCGCCGTAGTTATCTTGTCCGCTACTTTCAAAAGGCACTGGCCGGACGCGGGCTGGTCATTGCCTCAAATTCAGAGGCCAATACTGCCGGTATGCTGGCAGCTGATCACTCATTTACTGTCCCACAGGCTGGTGAGAATGGATTTATCGAACGATTACTAGAGATTTGTCAAGAGTTTAAAGTCCGTATCCTCTGCTCTCTGCATGATTGGGAAGCACCCTTTATAGCCCGGGCTTCTGATGAGTTTCATCGGCTTGGCGTCATTCCTGTAGTGTCAAGTTTGCCTGTTCTGGATACATGCCTCGATAAATATTCAACTTTTGAGTTTGGAGTTCACGAAGGTATACGCGTCCCCAGAACGGCCCTTGGACTTGCAGAGGCGCTGAAACAGTTAGAGGATGCACGGTTGAGTTACCCACTGATAATTAAGCCCCGAAGGGGTCAAGGTTCCATATGCCTCGAGACGGCATACAATGAAGATGAACTACGGGCTGCTTGCCTGCTGATTCAACGAAAAATCTCGCGCATGGAATCAAACAGGTTACTGGCAAAATCGGGAGAAGAAAACTTAATAATCCAGGAATACATTACCGGTACTGAATACGGTTTGGATGTCATAAACGATCTGAACGGCCGTTTCGCAGCATGTTTTGTGAAACGTAAGTTGGCCATGAGAGCAGGAGAAACCGATGCTGCTGTTACAGTCGATCATCCTGAACTTGAATCATTCGGCAAGATGGTAGGTGAAAAATTAGGTCATATCGGGCTCCTTGATGTGGATGTGATGATGGATCATCAAGGCCCTCTTTTGCTGGAGGCAAATCCCCGTTTTGGTGGCCACTATCCGTTCTCACATGAGGCTGGAGCAGACATACCTGCCGCGCTCATCGCTTGGGCGCAAGGCAGAAAACCGAACCCTGAATGGTTGCGCGTAAATCATTGCGTGCTGGGTATGAAAGATATCGCCATTCTGAGAGTATGAACTTATTGGAGATGGATGAGTGTAATATGTTGTTCTGCCAAAGGCTGAATCCTCTTGAGGGACACAAGGGAGCGTGTGAACCATACATGGTACACTCTCTTAGGCACTCTGAATGATAAAAGGAGCTTAACATGGAGAAGCCGTTAGCGACTGTTGCGTGTTTGACTTTCAACCACAAGAAGTACATACGCCAGACCATAGAAGGGTTTTTGATGCAACAAACCGATTTTCCCATTGAAATCATTATTCACGATGACAACTCCACAGACGGAACTACCCAAATCGTACAAGAATATGCTGATCAATACCCAGAGTTGATTTTTCCGATATTCCAAAGGGAAAACCAATATTCAAAGGGCAAGAAACCTCTCATCAATTTTGTTTTCCCCCAGGCAAAGGGCAAATACATCGCCCTATGTGAAGGCGATGATTATTGGAATGACCCTCTCAAACTCCAGAAACAGGTGGAGTTTCTCGAAGCAAATCCAGATTACGTCATAAGTTATCACAATGCTATGATCGTCGATGAAGTCGGCAATATCGTAGATTATTCCAAGTTGCCTGAAAACTTAAAGAAAGACCTCTCTTCTGAAGAGCTGATCCAGGGTACGATGATCCTTACACTGACAATGTGTTTCCGAAATGTCTTAAAAGATTTTCCAGACGAATTTTTCAAAGTCTACAATGGTGATAAATTCCTCACCTCGCTACTCGGCCACTTCGGCAAGGGCAAATACATGCCCGAGATCGCAGAAGCGGTTTATAGAAAACATTCATCCGCTGTATGGTCAACTTTGGATAAGATAACTCAGCAGTTCAATAATGGCGACACTCGTGCTTGGTTATATCGTTATTACAAGCGGACCGGACAAGATAAGCATGCCGATTACTTTAAGGAAGAGGCAATAAAATGTTTCAAAAGAACGCTGAGAATGATTGTCACTGAGTGTTCATCCCAGCATGAAAATATTATTCGTAGAATTTTTTCAGATTATCCGGACATCATTGTCGGTGCTTCTGAAAAAAGCCTGTATAAAATACTGAACAGCGCGGACTATGTACTGGCCAAGAATAATGAACATAATCCTTTTACGTCAGCATCGGATAAGAATGCCGGCAATGGGTCTCAGGATCACCTTCACGCCGGCGACTCTGCCGAATCTGCATGCAAAGAAGGATGCATCATTGTAAAAGGCGAATCGATCATACCAGAACACAATGGTACAGATTGTTCAAATATCACCGGACTGCTGCTCATGTCCAATCTCATAAAAACTCACCAGCCTTCTATGGAAGATACTTTTAAAATAAACTGGTTGTTGACGAGAAGATGCAATTACAAATGTACGTACTGCTCAGTAAAAGACAATATTAATGGATACTTCCATGATATTGGATCATTGAAAACTGCTGTTGATAAGCTATCTTCCATAAGAAAAGAGAGACTCAAATTTTCTATCACCGGCGGTGAGCCTACCATTCACCCGAATTATCTGGATTTTCTTAAACACATTTTTTGTACATTTGGGGATAGGGTATATGTTGCTACTGTTACCAACCTGAGCATGCCGTTATCATTTTTCGAGAAGATGAGATCATTGCTTGCCGATTATTTGGAAAAGATTCATTTCACAACTTCATATCATTATGAATTTACCCACAAAGACCGCTTTCTGAAAAATGTAAGATATTTGGTCCACAATGGAATATCAGTGACGGTCCAGATCCTAGCCCATCCTGAATATATGGATATTATGAAAGAAATATACGACAGCCTGAGTATAATCGGCAGTGATAAACTTGCCATAGATGTCAAAATCATCAGGAACAAACTTGGCAGTCCTGATGAAAAGTATACGACCCAGGACTTGGAGTGGTTGAAAAAATACTATAAGGAATCCGAGATCAAAGAAATGGTGGTCGAGATATTGACACATGATCAAAGGTTAGAGAGTCTTAAATTATCTGCAAATGAGCTTATTGCTCACAACAAGAATAGCTTCAAAGGATTCAAGTGTTATGCTGGAATAGAATCGATTTGTATAAATCACAACGGCGATATCGATCCTGCTGTATGCTTCAGAAAAACCAAAGGTAGAAAACCCAATATATTCAAAGATGAAGATCCTGTTGGTTTTTTCCTTGAGCCTTTGATATGCCCCTTTGATAAATGCGACTGTCTGTTTGATCTGCTCCTATCAAAAAGACATCCGGATTATACGAAACTCGTTCAACTCTGCGATCCGAAGGACAATCATTCCCTTGAGTTCTGGCTTGATTCAAAGGGATGGCAGAATAAAAAGAATCGTTATTCAAGCTGTTTCGAATTCGTAGACTTCTGCAATGCTGTCGAATCCCCTGCCGTCTCCATCGTCGTCATCTCTTGGCGCCTGCACCCGGATAATCTAAGGAATTTTCAAATCCTGGAAAAACAGCGTGATCAGAACTATGAGCTCATATTCGTGGACAACGGTGGTGAACCAGGCGAATTCGAGCAGCTCAAGCCATTCGTAGACACCTATGTCCGCCTGAACACCAATACGGGAGCTTATCTCGCCAGGAACGTGGGGGCTGTTTTCGCCAGGGCTCCTATTCTCATATTCCTGGAAGACGACGGCATACCTGAGCATGACTTTGTCGAAGCGCACCTCAGGATGCACAGAAAGTACAATGTTATCGCGGTCCGGGGTGTTTACAGCCCAAAGACTGACACACCCTTGAACAAAATGGCGACTCACTATTATCTGGGCGATCTCCCGTACCCATATCCCAGCAACCTGGAGGGCAACTGCTCATACCGCTCCGATATTTTCTATGCTATCGGTGGCTGGGATGACGACATCGTATTCGGCTACGGCGGAAGGGAACTGGCCATCAGACTCCTGGGAAAGGAGCCCGACCAGAGAAAGCAGATCTACTCGCCTGATCCGGTCATCTATCATGATTTTGCAACAAGCGAAGCCCACCTGGCGGAAAAGAGAAGAAAGCAGGAAAGCTCCCTCCAGCGACTGAAAAAGAAACATCCCCACTGGGACGCAGTCATGAACAGCTGGCGGAAATACACCAGAAGATATGACTTGCTCATTTCGAAAGATACTCCATACAATATCAGTGAGATCGAACGATTCATGGGGGAAGGAAAGCACACCGAGACGATAACCCGCCTGCGTGGAATTCTCTCAGAAAGGCCTCATGACGCATCTGTTCATAATCTCATGGGCCTCGTACACCTCAGAAGAGGCGATAAGGAATCTGCGCTGGGGCATTTCCAGGCAGCGGTCAGGCTGGAGCCGCAGAACCCCACCTATCAAAAGAACCTGGCAGGAGTATATATTGATCTGCAAAGGCTCAAGGAAGCTGTCGACATATACCAGCGCGTGACACAAGCATATCCAGAAGATACAGACAGCCTCATGGCGCTTGCGAGCTTCTGCAAGCTCGTGGGCCGCCCTGGTGATGCAATGCAATTCTGGGAGGCTGCGGTGCGAGTGGACCCTGAGAACGCAGTTGCAGTGCGGGGTCTACTGGAGAGCGACAGGTATCGTTTTGATTACAAAAGAAATACAGAGTCTCGTCTGGGAACGGATACCGACATGAAGGCTATTGGCAAGGGGCGGCTGTCTGAGGCCCTGAAAGCATATGAAGAAGGCAGGGTCGATGAGGCCGGAAGGTTTCTCGAAGACTATATCCACCGACTAAAGGATGCAACCGTATGATAAAGATACAACCACCTTTTGACGTGATTATGGTGTGGTACCAGAACGACTGGGGCTTGTACGGCAGGCGCAACGAGTTCATTGCGCGGACGTTGCTGAGGCACAGAGCGGTCCGCAAGGTCCTTCACATCGAACCGCCCATCGACCTCGAACATCTCAACTCCCGTTTGCGCTCGGATTCCCTTGACGACAATGTTCATATGAACCTGAAGAGGATCAATCTGTATAATGATAAAGGTGTATTCCTTTACACTCCGCATATCCTCGAGAAACTATCCAGGGATATGCAGTTGGAGAGCCTTCATATACAGCTCGAAAAGGTGATCGATCTCTGCGGAATAAACAACATTCTTTTATGGCTTTATCCTCCTCATCCCTTTGCCGACTTTGCTTTGAATTTTTTCAAGGACAGAGCGTCCCTGATTGCAAGCGACTGCGTGGATGATCACAGACAGTATGCAAAGACAGAGGCCGAGAGGCTCCTTATCGAAAGCCGCTATAAACGGATCGTCGGTGCATCCGATATCGTCTTCTGCGTGTCGAAGACCATGCGGGATGAGATGGCTCAGTACAATCCGCACGCCTTTTACATCCCAAACGCGATCCCCTCCGATCTGTTCACCGGCCAGAAGGTGGGCTCGGAACCTGCCGGAATGGCCGGGGTCAAACACCCGGTCATCGGTTACACGGGGGCCCTGTCGCTCAGGATCGACGCCGAGTTGCTGCGTTTTGTCGCGGAGAGCAGACCCGACTGGAATATCGTGCTGATCGGCACTTCTCCGAACAGCGACGTGCAGGCACTGTTCGAGATGCCCAATGTCCACTGGTTAGGTTCCGTACGCTACGAAGACATCCACGCGTACATATCCCAATTCGATGTCTGCATTCTCCCGCATGCGGTCAACTCCATGACAGACAATATGAACCCGCTCAAGGTATTCGAGTACCTTGCTCTCGGCAAGCCGGTCGTTTCCACCGATGTAGCGGGAGTGAGAATGTTCCAGGGAGACATCGAAATCGCCCGCAGCAGTGAGGAGTTCATCGAAGCCATCGAAAAATCCCTCGCAGAGAACTCCCCTGAGCGGGAAGAAAAGCGGATCAACAGGGTCAGGAATCACACGTGGACAGACCGTATCGATGAGATGATGCGTTTATCCCTGAACGCATTGAAGGCGAAGACATCGGCCGAGGTCCCTGCGAATAAAAAACAGTACTATTCTTTCGAAAGGCCTGAGGTGTGCGAATGTGTCCCTGGTACGGCAAAAACCATCCTCGATATCGGCTGTGCATCGGGCCGCCTCGGTGCGGCACTGAAAGAAAGACAGGATTGTGTCGTCGTCGGTGTGGAGTATGAGCCGGAAATTGCAAACGAGGCAAGATACCTTCTCGATGATGTCATCGTGGGAGATATCGAGGAAAAGGTCGGCACTCTTCCTTCAGACTACTTCGACTGCATCGTTCTCGCCGATGTCCTGGAGCACTTGCGGTCTCCTGAAGCGGTTCTTCAGAAGCTGAGCCGCACCCTCAAAGATACAGGCACGATCGTGGCGAGCATTCCCAATGTCCGCCACTGGTCGGTTCTCCGGCCCCTCCTCGAAGGAGACTGGAACTATGAGGATGCCGGGATACTGGACCGCACCCACCTGCGTTTTTTCACGAGGAAATCCATTCAGAAGCTCTTCGCTGATTGTGGGTATACCATCAGAGAATTCACGTATACGACGGTAGGCGAGCCCAGCGCGTTCCTGCAGCCCATCAGCAAAATCCTGTCGCTTTCAGGGATCGATGCAAGAACCCTTGCAGAAGAGGCGAATCACTACCAGTACATTGTGACCGCTGAAAAAGCGCTCCGTCCTCACAAACTCACATCCATCATCATTCTGACCTTCAATCAGCTCGAGTACACAAAGAAGTGCATGGAGAGCATACAGGAGCATACTCCAGAACCCCATGAAATCATTGTCGTCGATAACGGATCGACTGATGGAACGAGAGAGTATCTCATAAAGCTCGCCCAAGACCGCTCAGAGATCCAGCTCATACTCAACGATAGAAACCGGGGTTTTGCAGCCGGCAACAACCAGGCCTTAGAAAAAGCCAAGGGCGACTACATCCTTCTTCTGAACAACGATGTCGTCGTGACGCAGGGATGGCTGGGTACGATGATAGAACACCTGAACAATACCCCGGATGCAGGCATGGTAGGACCCATGAGCAATTCAGTTTCCGGCCCGCAACTGGTGAAGGATGTTCCATACGGAGACTCTCTGGATGACATGCAGGCATTCGCACGAGACTTCGCTTCCGAGAACCGCGGCAAGACCATCGAGCACATGAGGCTGGTAGGGTTTTGCCTCCTTATCAGGAAAGAAGTGATCGATGTCATCGGCCGCCTTGATGAGAACTATCTCAGCGGCAATTTTGAGGATGATGACCTGTGTCTGAGGAGTTCCATTGCAGGCTATAAAAATATCATCGCCCGCGACGTATTCGTCCATCACTACGGCAGCATGACCTTCAAGGGGAACTCGATCGATTATCAGTCCACAATGAAAAACAATTTCCGGTACTTTTCAGATAAATGGAAAGGGTTTATCGAGACCGGTGACAATCAATACCGGGTCCGCCTGACGAGAGAGCAACAGATCGAAACACTCCTTACATGGGGAGAGGATAAGTTCTCTCAAGGTGACGTTCAGGCTGCTGAGAAGATCTTCAAAAGGATACTCCACATCGACAGATCCAACTCCCAGGCATTGAACAATCTCGGCGTGATACAGTGGCAGTGCGGCGAAGTCGCCTCAGCGATGGGCTTCTTCCAGAACGCTTTGGCCGCCAACCCCAAAGACCCGGATGCTCTGGCGAATCTCCTGCAGGCGGCAAGAGAAACAGAAAGGTTCGACCTTATAGACCCGAACCTGCTGGATGTTCTAAAGCAGGCGCAACCCGCCAACCCAGATATTGTGAAAATTATGCAAGAACAACAGGGAATCCAAAATGGCCTCTGAAAAAACGAAAACAGGAGCATCACCCCGGCGTAGGCGCAGAAACAGGAATACCCTAGAAGGTAGTATAAGAGTATGAAGAATCAAACACTGGGCGCTGTCATGATCGTAAAGAACGAGGAAGAACGCCTCGGCGATATTCTCTCGGACATCCGTAATGTCGTGGACGAGATCTGCATTGTCGACACCGGCTCTTCGGACGGGACAATCGCCCTTGCAGAATCCTTCGGCGCTCGGATCGAGCGATTTCCCTGGTGCAATGATTTCTCGGCCGCCCGGAACCATTCCCTTGCCTGTGCCAAGTCGGATTATCTGCTCTGGCTCGACGCAGACGACCGGATCGACGAGGGCAGCGTGAAAGCGCTGCTGAAGCTTAAAACTCGCCTGCGCCCGGAAAAAGACCGGGCCTATACGCTCAAGATTCTCGGCAGGTCCAAAGACATGCCCGACACGTTGAGTTACCAGACCCGGATCATCCCGAACAGGGAAGGCGTGCTCTTCGAAGGCAGGGTGCACGAGCAGATCCTCCCTTCGCTGAAGAGAACCGGCGTCACGATTGAGCCTGTCGACATAACCATCATGCACACCGGATATCACGACCCGGGCACACGTAGAGCAAAGGCGCGCAGGAACCTGGATATCCTCGCGGATGAGCTGAGAGCAGGCAAGGATACCGCCAGTCAGCATTTCTTCATGGCCATGGCCTGTATCGGTCTTGAGGATTACGCGTTGTGCCTGGAGCACCTGAAGCAGGCGCGAAAGAAGCGTACCGATGAAGACTGGCTCCACTTCAGCTATACGATATCCACTGAGTGTCTGCTCAGGCTCGGGCAAACAGACGAGGCCCTCAGGGAGATAACCGAAGGCATAGGCCTTTTCGGGGACAGCCCTCTGCTCCACTATTATCTCGGGCAGGTATACACGAAGACCGCCCGATTCGTCGAGGCGGCCGAAGTGTTCAAGAAAGCCGCTTCCCTGCCGGAGAGGATCGATTCGTATCCTGCCCCGCCCGATCTGAAAACCGCTGTCCTTATCCAATACGGAACGGCATTGGAGAAGGCGGGAAAGACAGACGAGGCGATCGGAGTCTATACCCGGGCCCTGAAGTCCGGGAGCGGTCACAAGTCTCTATATCAAGCCCTAGGCATGGCCCTGCTCCAGACCGGCAGGATTGACGAAGCCCTGAATCATCTGGACAAAGCCAGGAGTCTGTCAAAATCCGTGGATACAACCCTGTGGCTGAGCCTTGCCCGGATTTATCGCCACCTTAAGCGTCATGACCGGGCGCGCGACCTCTATCTCGACATCCTCAACGAGGTCCCTGATCACCTGCTCGCCCTGGCCGGCATCGCGGATGCGAGCGTGGAACTGGATGATATCGAAGCATTTCTCAATGCACTCGAGCGGCTCATGATCGTCCTCGACATCCCTGTCCCTGAAGCCGTCATCGAATCACTGGGTGAATGCTCTGATCTGTGTATGCAGGTGGCGGACCGGCTTAAAAGAAAGGATGAGCCCACGGCAGCCATGCGGCTTGCTGAAACAGCACTGCGCCTCGACCCATCAAACTCCCGCGCACACCTCTTCCTGGCGGACCTGTTCGCCGAGCAGGGAGAGATCGCGCGTATGCTCGCACGCCTGGAAACGGCACTGAAGTGCGGTGCCGGCAGCCAAGAGGTACTCACGAGAATCGCCCTCGCCAGGCAGGCTCTCGGCATGACGTAGTGAGCCGGGCTTTCCTCCAAATGAAACTCTCGTGCATAATGAGATGGCGTGGATCCTTGTCTACTCTCTCACCATCGGAGCATAGTCTACGCCCTGATCTTCTCCTGGCATCTTTTTCTGAACAAGAGCGGCCTGCCGGCTCAGCCAAAGAAGATCGCCGGTAACGGTCTCTTACCACTTCCCCGGCCTCCACTCGGCGGACAGGCGCTTGGCCTCGGCGATTTCGGCCGGGCTCATGTTGCTCGCCACGGCGCGTCTCAGATCTTTGGCGTTCGCGTTGCCGCTCCTGGCCGAGATGTCGAACCACATATAGGCCATGACATAGCTCTGAGAGACACCCTTGCCCAGACGATACATATTCCCCAGCTGGGCCTGGGCGATGGTGTTGCCCTGTTCGGCCGCCTTGCGGTACCACCGGACAGCCTCGGCGTAGTCCTGCCGGACGCCCTGGCCTGTTTCATAGAGATAGCCCACGAAGAGCTGGGCCTGCGGGTCGCCCTGCTGTGCAGGCAGAAGATTTTCCATGATGAAGGTCTCTTCTGGTTCAGTGTCGGCATCGGCGCATAGAACAGGTGAAAGGGCGAAGGGATAGATCAGGCACGCAATCGCAACGATTGTAAAAGCCATAAACAGTCCATGCCTGTTCATGGTGCCCTCCTCTCCCCACATCTGATGAAAAACAAATAAGACTTTCAACGAACTCTCACACCATAAAAGCATCGCCCTGAGAAGTCAATAGCCTCAATACCACCCGGGCAGCGACATCAATGGTGAATCTTAAGGGTATGACACCTCTCGCATTCCGCATCCAGCCCGGGCATTTCCGGGCCTCCGGGGGCCACTGGATTGTCTTCCTTCCGGAGGCATCTCACCTGCCGGCTCACTTCCCCCTATGCGGTAATAGTCTCTTGTGGTATGCATACGGCTGGAACCGATCTCGTCAATCAGGGTATCGGGGAAGGGCTGCGTTACAAGGCATAGATGTGCTTTTCCGGATAAGAGGCCGGTGCGGAACGTAACTCGCCGCCGGATTGCGATAGGATGACGCGAAGAATACTCGCTATTACCGTAACCGTTCTGTTCCTGGCCATACTCATCACCCTCCTTGTGAGAATCGAGATGCAGGAACGCGACATCCTCCACAGCCCGGTCGATGCCGTGATCGTCCTGGCGGGGCGCCCTGACGAAGACCGCCAGCGCCTGATGGAAGGGGTGCGCCTGGTGGAAGAGGGCTACGGCCGCTATCTGATCCTTCCGATGCGGGACAGCGCGCTCAACTGGGAAGCCCTGCAGAAATTATACGGAGTCGGCAGGAACATACCCGGTGAGAGGGTGCTGATCGGAAGGCCGGAGCACATGGATTCAGCCGTTCTGAAATATTGTGGTGGAACCTTCGTCGAGGCGGCCCTCACCATGGGCCTCATGCAGGCAAAATCTCTGAAGTCTGCCGTGGTGGTGAGCTCGCGTTATCACATCCCGCGAGTGCGCCTCGCGTTTCAGAAACTGAACAGCAAGAACCGTCTGGCCTTTTCATATCAGCCCGTGGGCGAGCCCGAGACCGACAAGCTCCTTTCCTCGGCACGTGCCCTGGCCAAGCGGCTGATCGAGTACGGAAAATTCTTTACCGCCTTTTTCGTATATCCCCTCGGGTCGAGAATAATCGAGCACGAGCTTTTTCCTGAAGAACAGCCGGAGTCTTAAGCTCGATGTAAGGAAGATGCTGACCACGTAGGCGGCTTTGGTTGTCTTTTTTAGTTGTGTTCTATGCATTATCACGGCCGTTGTTCATATATTCCGTGGGCACGATACGGGCAGCGTAATGATCCTTTCAGGATGACATCACCATTGTTTCTCTTTACAATGAAAGCAAAGGGTATTATTATTTCTGTAGAAAGACCGATAGAGGGGATTGTTATGAAGCAGAGAACGAAGGCAATCCCGGCTGTGTCAGCAAAGAGAAAGGTACTGACCAAGGCGGTCGTGAACACCGCCGACAGGCTGAACTTCACGAAAAACAAGCTGTCCAAAGTGCTTGGCCTGAGCCCCGCGACGGTGACTCGCCTGTATGCGTCTTCCTACGAACTGTCTCCCGGCAAGAAGGAATGGGACTTCGGCGTTCTGCTGGTGAGGCTTTTCCGGTCTCTGGACGCCCTTGTCGGCGGTTCTCATGAAGATGCCCTGGCATGGATGAACAGCGAAAACAAGGGGCTTGCGGGACAGAAGCCCATAGACCTTGTGGAAACTACGGAGGGCCTGGTCAGTGTCGTCCATTACCTGGACACCTGCAGAGGTATCGTCTAACGCGCGGTTGTTTACCGGCAAGATCTGGCGCATGGTGGAATCGCAATACGCGTCGTCTACCATGAGATTGGTCGACACCCGAGAAGAGCATGAGATCCTTGAGGATATCCTTGAAGAGGGAAAGCCCGCAATACCGGCCGAGGCGATAGACTTGGACTATCTGCTTTTCAGCCCGTTCAGGTATGCCGCGACCTCCTCATTCGGGACCCGGTTCAGGGCTGTTGGTGATCCCGGAGTGTTCTACGGCGGAGAGACTCCGAAGACCGCTGCGTCCGAGGTGGGATACTGGCGGTGGAGATTCCTGCAGGACAGTGCCGGCCTGAGGCGCCTGCAACCCTCATCATTTACCGCATACAGAGTCCACCTGAGACATCTTTCTGTTGACCTTAGACAAAAGCCATTCAGCAAAGATGCATATATCTGGGAGCATCCCGCAGATTACTCAAAGACTCAGGAATTCGCCAGAATAACCCGCAAGACGGATGTAGGAATAATCTTGTACAAGTCCGTACGATGCCCGTTCGACAGTTTTTGTGCCGCCGTTTTGACCCCTCAGGCCTTTGCCCGGAAGAAACCTGACAGCAACACGCAGTCATGGGTGCTCACGATAGCTGATGAGGTGATCTGGAGCCGCAATCGTGGTGAGGAGACGTTTTCGTTAAGGTTCTAGGTTTTTCCTCTCAGCGATAAGTATTTGATGATGAACTCGATACTTATCATGATATCCAAGGCATTCTCGGCAACTTATGAAAACATTTTCAGAACGAAACAGACCCTGCCCTCAGATTCCTTGTTATCCACCATCTGCCCCACCATCTACTCGGCCAAAAAATACCTGGGCAACTTCTTGATTTTCTAAGAGGATGTTGGTCGGGACGAGAGGATTTGAACCTCCGACCCCCTGAACCCCATTC
>MPOS01000047.1 GCA_001896555.1 Candidatus Phosphitivorax anaerolimi | reverse complement strand
TGGTGTAGATCCTTGATTAACTGGGCTTTCTCTTGAAGATTAACAACTCTGATCTCCATTGATCATCCTCCAATCATGACAATCTATGACGCACAACGGTGCGCATCAGCCGCGCGCGTAGCGCGTCGGCCTGCATGCGCTTGTTATGCAATTCTATGATCTTGATACAGCATCAATAATAACGATGTTAACTTGCAAAACCCTTGCGAACCCAGGATATCCCAAAACCAAGAGCAAGTGCGAAAGGAGATATTGAAAGCACTGCGATAATATACCTGATGACGTAAAAGAATCGTGTATGGTAAACGCTGGTAGAAACTCGGCTAAGTATTTCTGGAGCTTTTATCTCGATATTGTCTGAAATTCCCGCTACAGCATGTTCGCTATATGACCATCCACTCGGCTCAAGCCATTGGAATGCAACTTGTGTTACAACACCACGTTGAGCAAGATTTTCAAGAGTGAGAATTGTGGAATTGAGATATTTGCCGCAAAACATTGATGTAGTAGCCTCTTGAATCACACGATCAACAAGTTCACGATCTTGAGGAGTGATTTTATCGGCGACTGAAACACTAACAAAATTATAGCAATAATCTCTACCCCAGATATAATATGAAGAAAAGATTATAACTCCTATCAATAATATACCGGTTAGAACCAGCCATAGTCGTATCCATCCACTTTTAAACATAAGGTTAACTCCTTCAGTGAGCATAACACGTGGCATCACCAGCGCGGGCGATAGCCCGCGTCTGCGTGGATGCCTTAGTTAGGCTGTATATTCATCAACTACCCAATATGCGAACTGTTGGAAACAGAAACCATTGTATGAGTAACAGCACCGTTAGAATTCGGACAAATATCGAAACACCCATGAAGAACACATACCGCAACTTCATGTTCTGGATATGTTCGTTGATCACAGATTCCGTTCCATGAGCCCTGAGAAGAAAACCTGGAATATTGTGAAAAAGATCGACAAGTACACTGAAGGCAAGATAGAGGGAAAGTATCCAGCCAAGTACTAAACCGACAAAACTGAGAGATGGGATTAAACTAACAACCTGGATTCCCGCCACCTCATAACGATGAGGGTGGATCGACACCGAGGGTGGTGTAGAGTTGCTGTTGTTTCTTGGTGATTTCGCCGACACGCAAGACCTTTCCGGGCCTGCCGAAGCATTCAATCACATCGAGTTGATCCAGCAAGCCTTGAAGCGTGTACCTGCCAAACAGGTTGTTCTTCTGCATCGCCTTTTTGATACAGGATAAATATATCAGCGCCACGAACTGCACGAACAATTTCCCATCCAGCGACTGCTCCGAGGAAACCAGCAGCCTCCGCATGCTTAAGCGTTCCTTGAGATTGCCGAATGCCTTTTCCACCAGGTCCTTGTTGCGGTAGATATTGAGCGCCTTGACGGGATTTTTTACTTCATTGCTGATAAGCGCGAAGTACCCATAGTTTTTCCTGGCCTCATCGATTGCCTCCTGTCTGGCAATCACCTTGATGCCTCTTGCCGGCGTTTCATGGATTTCAAAGTACTTATCATAGAGCCTTGCGTTCTCGGGCTTCATGGCGCCACTTTCAAGCTCCTTCTGGAGTGCGAGCAGGCGCCGCGTCAGTCGTTGCTCATCTTCGGCAGCCCGCTCGCTGTTGAAGTACAGGTGAAGGTACATCCTTCGCCCTCCCCGGATGGTATCCCCTTTATAGGGGCGCTTCTGGGCATAGTCCCACGTTACAGGAACGCACAGGGCAAAGACCTCATGGCTCTCACAGTAATTCGACCATTCGCGCAGAGAATGGCGAACACTATCCAGCTGCTCTTTCACCAGCTTCAAGGAAAGCTTGGCTCCAATGAGGAATTTGTGGTGCCCTTTATATAACTCGTTGATGTTATCGGTGCTGTAGAAGCCCCGATCCATGACCAGGTGAACCTTCTTGAGGTTCAAAAAGTCCATGTCTGCCAGCATGTTCCTGACAGTTTTGACATCGGTGACGTTTCCGGGCAGCTTGCGGTAATAAAACGGCAGGCTTGATTCCTGGCCGAATACAAGGGCCAGATTGAGTTGCGCCAGATGGTCCTGCTCCTTGTTGTACCCATACCTGATCTGTTTGAGGCACTCCGAATAACTTGATACCGAGGTGATGTCATAGGCCCAGTATTCCAACTCAGCGCGCCTGGCAGCCTGGAGCCGGAAGAATCGATAGCGGTCCTCTTCGGTAATGGAGCCAAAGATCTCACTGCTTCTCTGGGATGGAATATCCTTCCCGTACGGGTGCTGATGCAACGAAGACCATTTCGAGAAGCGGCTCAGAGGGCTGTCTGCCTCAAGGATCAGATAGTAGGCAAGTGAGATGATCTTCTTATAGCTGCGAGGAAAGCACTGCTTCAGATCCGAAACCAGTCCAAGCCTTTGACCAAGGACATCGAGGAGGTAGGTGGCGCCATAGAATTTCCGGGAAGTTTCCGTGCTCGGAACAGGGCCTCTCTTGGCAGTCTTATTCGTGATAATCTCTTTTGTGGGCCTGTTTGTTCCCCTTGTCGGAACGATCTCTCCGGTGATGTCATCCACCCGGCCAATCAGGGTGCGTTTTGCCCGGGACTGCTTCTTTTCCTTATCCCAGTGAGAAATGGATTCGTAGGCATAGGTGATACCGGATCGTTTGTCATGCTGGTGCACAATAGCCATACCCACCCCCTCAATCATCGTTATGTTATAATCTCACATAACGATGCTGAGAGCAAGGGAAAAATACATCTATTCCATATTTATTCATAGGTTATGTTGCCATGACAAAGCTCTATCGTTATGATGTTCGGGAATCCAGGTAACAAAGCCTTTGATGGCAACGGCGATTAACAGAAAAAGGATGGCTATTGTCATTCTGATTCCTCATGCGACCCCCTATGATGCTGAAAGAAGTAATTACCGGCGAGATTCCAAATGACCAAGGTACCAAGTATTGACGCCGGCCAGACTTTGCCTACCAGGATGAGCAGGATCGTCAGCACAATGGCAATACCAAGACCGACCTTTGGCCACAGCGCAGCTAGTGCCAGGGCGGAAAGTAAACAATCGCCCTGAACGGCGAGGTAAAGGGCCAGGCCAACAAGGACAAATAACTTTAGTATCATATACTATTTTCCTAAGAGAAGCCTAACAACTTCCTCTACTGCACAATTGCAGCAAAAGACGCTATATAGCAACTTTTGCTGCAACATTATGAATTACGAATATACCATGCTCCCTTTTTCGGAAGACCTTTCCCCTGGGGGTAGAAGTTGAACTCGTGGAGGACGCGCAGGAATGAAGACAGACTCCGTCAGTAGAAGGTGAACGGAAAGATAAAAAAGTGGTCTCCTCTCATTCAATTCACGCATCGACAAGGTCCGGACGCCATACCAGGCTTCCGATCAATAACCTGTGAATACGATATCATTTATTCCGCGACAAATCCAGATGAAAGTGAGAATGCCCATGCTGCAGGGGAACGCGCAGTTCGATGCCCTGCCGATCTGTACGGGCGATCGAGCGGGCGTTTCGGCCCTACCCCGCCCTGCTGTCGCGGTACGCGCAGCCCGCCTTGATGAAATCGCGGAACAGGGGGTGCGGCTGCATGGGCTTCGACTTGAACTCGGGGTGAAACTGGCAGCCCACAAACCACGGATGATCCGGGAGCTCGACGATCTCCACGAGCCCGGTTTCGGGGTTGCGGCCGCTGATAATGAGGCCCTTTTCCGTAAGCTGCTTCTCGTAGGCGTTGTTGAACTCATAGCGGTGCCTATGGCGCTCGGAGATCTCACCGCTCTGGTAGGCGGCCATGGCCTTCGTGCCCTTGCTCAAGATGCAGCGATATGCACCGAGGCGCATGGTGCCGCCCTTTTTCGTGATGAGCCTCTGGTCCGGGAGATAGTCGATGACCGGGTCTTTTGTGTTCTGATCAAACTCGGTGCTGTTGGCACCCTCGATGCGGCTTACGTTTCGGGCAAACTCGATCACTGCGAGCTGCATGCCCAGGCAGACCCCGAAATAGGGGATGCCGTTGGTCCTGGCATACTGAGCGGCCCTGATCTTGCCTTCGATGCCCCGGTCGCCGAACCCGCCCGGCACCAGGATGCCGTGGATGTTTTCGAAATGGCGGGAGATGTCGTCGTCGGCCATGAGTGCCTCGGAGTCCACATATACCCGGTCCACCCGGGTGCCGTTGGCGAGCCCCGCGTGTTCCAGGGCCTCGTTCAGGCTCTTGTAGGAGTCGGTGAGCTTCACATACTTGCCCACCACCGCGATGTTGACCACGGCGGTCCGGCTGTTGAAGGTCTCGATCAACTTTTCCCAGCCCTGCATCCGGGGCTCGCGGGTCCACATGTTCAGATATTCCACGATCCGATCGTCGAGCCCTTCGCGGTGAAACTCGACCGGCACCTGGTAGATGTTGTCCACGTCGATCGCGTTGATGACCGCGTCCTTCTCTACGTTGCAGAAGAGCGCGATCTTTTCCTTGAGCTCGGCTGAGAGACGCTTTTCAGAGCGGCACAGGAGAATCTGCGGCTGGATGCCGATCTCGCGCAGCTTCTGGACCGAGTGCTGGGTGGGCTTGGTCTTGAGCTCGCCGGCGGTCGGGATGTAGGGCACCAGGGTGAGATGGATGTACAGGACGTTCGACCTGCCCATGTCGAAGCCGAACTGCCTGATGGCTTCTAAGAAGGGGAGCGATTCGATGTCTCCTACGGTCCCGCCGATCTCCACGATGGCGATGTCGTTGCCGTTCGCTGCATCGACAATGCGGCTCTTGATCTCGTTGGTGATGTGCGGAATCACCTGTACGGTCTTGCCCAGGTACTCGCCGTTGCGCTCCTTCTGGATCACCGAGTCGTAGACCTGTCCGGTGGTGAAGTTGTTCTTTGCAGACAGGGCCGATGAGGTGAAGCGCTCGTAGTGCCCCAGGTCGAGGTCGGTCTCAGCCCCGTCGTCGGTCACGAAGACCTCGCCGTGCTGAAACGGGCTCATGGTCCCCGGGTCGACATTGATATAGGGGTCGAGCTTGATGTTGGTCACGGTCAGCCCGCGGGCCTCCATGATGGCGCCGATGGACGCGGCGGCAAGGCCCTTGCCGAGGGAGGAGAGCACACCGCCGGTGATGAAGATGTATTTGGTTGATTTTTTATGAGACATGGTATGCACCTATCATAGAGATCTGGGGGCGGTCACGATATAAACGCCCCGGGTTAACGCTTTTAAGCCTGCACATACATTCCATAGTTACTTTGCATACAGTTCCTGCAGCGGCGAGACACCGAAGCCGCCCGCCTGCAGGGCCCTGACAGCCTCAAGGCTCGCCCGCGAGGCCGCGACGGTCGTGGCGTAGGGAACGCTGTAGCGGATTGCGCTGCGGCGGATGTGGTGCGCGTCCAGCGAGGGCTTTCTGCCGATGCTCGTGTTGATGATCAACTGTATCTCGCTGTTCTTGATGTGGTCGACCACGTTGGGGCGTCCCTCGCTCACCTTGAGCACCACCTCGGCGTCCACGCCGCTCGCCTGCAGGTGCCTGGCCGTGCCCCGGGTGGCGATGATGCGGAAACCGAGCCCGGCAAAGCCCTTTGCCACCTCAACAATCCGGGCCTTGTGCATGTCGTGTACGCTGATAAATACGGTCCCGGAGTCCGGAAGGCCCGAGCCGGCCGCGATCTGCGACTTGGCGAACGCGGCCCCGAACGAGAAGTCCATCCCCATGACCTCGCCGGTCGACTTCATCTCCGGGCCGAGCCCCACGTCTGCATCGGGAAAACGCTGAAAGGGGAACACGGCCTCTTTCACCGAGACGTGCGCCGGTACGATCTCTTCGGTGAAACCCAGCTCGTCGAGCGTCTTTCCCAGCATCACCTTGGTGGCGATCCGGGCCAGGGATCTGCCGATTGCCTTGCTCACAAAGGGCACGGTCCTCGACGCCCTGGGATTCACCTCCAGGACATAAACCTCGCCGTCCTTGACGGCATATTGGATGTTCATGAGCCCGACAACCCCGATCTCCCTGGCGATGAGCCTGGTCTGCTGCCTGATCGTCTCTTTGATCTTCTCGGGCAGGGTCACGGGCGGGAGCACGCACGCGCTGTCCCCCGAATGGATACCCGCCTCCTCGATGTGCTCCATGATCCCGCCGATCACCGAGATCCGGCCATCGCTGACCGCATCCACATCGACCTCCACGGCGTCTTCCAGAAAGCGGTCGATGAGCACGGCGTTGCCCGGAAAGAGCTTGAACACCCCGGAGATGAAGGTCTCCAGGGTTTGGGCATCATAGACTATCTCCATGGAGCGGCCGCCCAGCACATACGAGGGCCTGACCAGCACCGGGAAGCCGATCCGCCCGGCAGCGGCGAGGGCCTCGTCCACAGTAAAGGCGATGTCGCTCTCGGGCTGCCTGAGGCCGAGCTTGTCAACGATCTCGTTGAAACGCTCCCGGTCCTCGGCCCGGTCGATGGCGTCGGGCTGGGTGCCCAGGATGGCAACACCCTCGTTCCACAAACCACGGGCGAGGTTGAGCGGGGTCTGGCCCCCGAACTGCACGATCACGCCCTGCGGATTTTCCGCTCTGATCACGTGCAGCACGTCCTCCAGGGTGAGCGGCTCGAAGTAGAGCTTGTCCGAGATGTCGTAGTCTGTGCTCACGGTCTCGGGGTTGGAGTTGATCATGATGCTCTCAAAGCCCATCTCGCGCAGCGCGAACGAGGCGTGCACACAGCAATAGTCAAACTCGATCCCCTGGCCGATCCGGTTGGGCCCTCCGCCGATGATCACCACCTTGGGCCGGCCGGAGGGCTTTGTCTCGGTCTCGGTCTCGTA
Source organism: Candidatus Phosphitivorax anaerolimi (assembly GCA_001896555.1). Lineage (GTDB taxonomy): Bacteria > Desulfobacterota > Desulfomonilia > UBA1062 > UBA1062 > Phosphitivorax > Phosphitivorax anaerolimi. Next base: position 38,138 of record MPOS01000047.1, on the reverse strand, counting down.
TGTGGAATAGTAGTAGGGAGTATGGGCCTCGAATTCGGCGGCGCAGGTGTCCACGAGCTTGTACACCGGCACGATCCCCTCTCTGAGCCGCAGCCTCCTCACCTCGTCTTCGCCCATGCCCCAGGCCTCGGCCAGGAAGCGGTCGGAAAAGCCCATCTGCTTGGCCTCTTCCAGCAGCTCTTTCGAGGGCCCGCTGGTTTTGATCGCGTGCTCAAACTCAACCATCTCGTGGATGTGGTGGAGAAACCATGGGTCAATCCCGGTCATGGCGTTGATCTCGTCAATGCCCATCCCGCTCCTGAACGCCTCGGCCAGCCAGAACAGCCTGGCAGAGTTGGGATAGGTGAGCCGCGAGATGATCTCCTTGCGGTCTATGGCGGTGCCTGCCTCGACCGGGCTGTTCAGGCCGTATTTTCCGATCTCCAGCGAGCGGACGGCCTTGCCAAGGGCCTCTTTGAAGGTGCGGCCGATGGCCATGGTCTCGCCTACGGACTTCATTGAGGTGGTGAGCAGGTCCGGGGTCTCGGGAAACTTCTCGAAGGTCCAGCGGGGAATCTTGACCACGCAGTAGTCGATGGCCGGCTCGAACGAGGCACAGGTCTCACGGGTGATGTCGTTGGGGATCTCGTCGAGGGTGTAGCCCACTGCCAGCTTGGCGGCGATCTTGGCGATGGGGAAGCCCGTGGCCTTGGACGCCAGGGCCGACGACCGTGACACCCGGGGATTCATCTCGATCACCACGATTTCGCCGGTCTTCGGGTTGACCGCGAACTGGACATTGGAGCCGCCCGTCTCCACACCGATTTCGCGCATGACCGCGATCGCGGCGTTTCGCAGGCTTTGGTACTCTACATCGGTGAGCGTCTGGGCAGGGGCCACGGTGATAGAGTCGCCCGTGTGCACGCCCATGGGGTCGAGGTTCTCGATCGTGCAGATGATCACCACATTGTCAGCCCGGTCGCGCATGACCTCAAGCTCATACTCTTTCCACCCGATCACCGACTCCTCGAGCATGATCTCGGTGATCATGCTCGCATCGAGCCCTGCCTTTGCCATGATCTCGAGTTCCTCGGGGTTGTAGGCGATCCCCCCGCCGATCCCTCCCAGGGTGAACGAGGGCCGGACAATGATGGGAAAGCCGATCCGGCAGGCGATGGCATGCACCTCGTCCATGTTCCGGGCAAACCCGCTCTCAGGGACGCGCAGGCCGATATTTTCCATGGCGAGCCGGAACTTCTCGCGGTCTTCGGCCTTGTGGATGACCTCGGGCGTGGCGCCGATCATCTCGACGCCATATCTTTCGAGCACGCCCATCTCGTGAACCTTTACCGACACGTTCAGGCCGGTCTGACCGCCCAGGGTGGGGAGTATTGCATCGGGCCTCTCCAGCTCGATGATCCTGGCCACCACCTCGGGCGTGATGGGCTCGATATAGGTCCTGTCCGCAAGTTCAGGATCGGTCATGATGGTGGCCGGGTTCGAGTTGAGGAGTATGACCCGATAGCCCTCTTCCTTCAGGGCCTTGCAGGCCTGGACCCCCGAATAGTCGAACTCGCAGGCCTGGGAAATGACTATGGGTCCGGACCCGATGATGAGTATCTTCTTCAGATCATTTCGTCGCGGCATGGTTTTCTTTTCTTGTGCAGAGAATTCTCGCGTGTTGTGAGTTAGTGCTCCATACGGCATGACAGGGCCGCAGGCCCGCACTCTGCCCATTGTGGCGGTGCATGTCAGACTCCAGTCGTTCTCTTCGGGTCAATGGCCCCGAGCCGTCGCAAACAGTGTTCTCCAGAATAAGCCCTGTTATGCGGTGAGCGCCGCTCCTGCGGGTGCAGGCACATCGACCTCCCTGATCCTGATGCCCCTGGCCTTCAGCGCCTGCCTGTTGGCCAGCAGTTCTCTGCCTGCTATCCGGTCGAGCACATAGATCAGATTGCCGCCTTTTTCGGAGTAGATCTGTCCGTAGGAGATCGGGATCTCTGCCGTAGGTTTGTCGAGAATCGAGCGGGTGATCGGTTCGAGCTTGCGCTCTCCGTTGGCCAAGAGCATAACGGTCTTTGCCTTGTACACGAGTCCCGCCCCCATGGAGACGGCATATTGAGGAGAGTCTTTCTTTGAGGCGAAATGTCCGTCGGCCACCGCGTTGGCGACCGTGTTGTCGTCGAGCTTGACGAGCAGGACACTGCTCCCCTTGAAAGGGATGCCGGATTCGTGGAATGCCACATGGCCTCTGCCGCCCACACCGATGATCTGCAGGTCGATGCCGCCGGCCTTGCGGATCTTGCGGGCATATCCGTCGAGGATATCTCTCTTGATCCAGGCGAGATACGAGGAATCAGGGTATTTCCGGATGGCGATTGACTTCCCCTTTCCAGTCCCCTTCTCCTGCCAGTCCTGCGGGTTTGCCTTGAGCTCGGCAATGAGCTTTTTCTGCTCGATCAGCGCACCATAAGGCACGTTGGTCTCGATGAACTTGCCCTTGAGGAGGCCGAAGAACTCCTGAATCATGAAATAGGAATAGCTCTCCGGATGCATCACGCGGAGCTGTGCGTTCTCGCCCGGCAGACCTACATATTCGTCCAGATTGAAGCTCCGGCAGCGTGTAGAGTCGAACTCGCCCTCGTTTGCCGCCTTGGCGAGGTGTTTGTAGAGCCCGGTTGGCGAGTTGCCCGTTGCAAGCCCCAGGACGGCCTCCTGCTTCTGCTTGAGCACCTGCTGGATCTTTTCCTTGGCAATGTCCGCGGCGACCTCACTCATCGAGGCAAAATCTTCTGTCACAAAAATTTCGATCCCCATGGATCTTTCCCCTCTCTATCGTGCCTGGTGCCGCCGGTTATGAGACTGCAGCCTCGCTCATGCCGAGCGTCTTCTCAACCAGCTCTGCCAGCTGGGTGCAGTACCTTTCTGTGATCTCGACCGTAGGTCCCTCGACCATGACCCGGCACATGTTCTGGGTGCCGGAATAGCGGACCAGAACGCGCCCGTCGTCGCCGAGCTCGCTCTCTACCTGGCTGATCGCATCTCTGAGCTCGGGCACGGTGGAGATGTCCGGCTTGGATTTCACGTTCACGTTTATGAGCTTCTGCGGGTAGACGTCCATGAACTTCGCCAGCTCGGAGAGCGGCTTGCCAGTCCTGACCATGGCGGCTATGAGCTGCATGGCCGAGAGGATGCCGTCGCCTGTCGTGTGGTGGTTGAGGAATATGAGGTGCCCGGAATCCTCGCCGCCGATGATCCCGCCCATCTTGAGCATGTCCTCGAGCACATAGCGGTCGCCCACCTTTGCGGCATGGTGACGAAAACCATACTTTTTGCAGGCCACCCTTAAGCCCAGGTTGCTCATGACCGTGCTCACCAGGAGGTCGTTCTTCAGCCTGCCCTCTTCTTTGAGCATCATGGCGCAGATGAGCAGGATCTGATCCCCGGTGATCTCCCGGCCCTTCTCATCGACCGCGATGAGGCGGTCACCGTCGCCGTCGAACGCCAGCCCCACTGCAGCACCGGTTTCCAATACCCGCTTCCTCAAGTCAGCGGTATGCTGCGAGCCGCACCCATCATTGATATTCAGCCCGTTCGGCGAGTTGTGCAGCACCTCGACATCGGCGCCCAGCTCGATAAAGGCATCGGGGGCGACCCGGTAGGTGGCGCCGTTTGCGGTGTCCATGACGACCTTCATCCCTTCCATGGAGAGATTGCGCGGAAATGTGTTTTTCAAAAACACCACATACCGACCGTTCACGTCTTCCATCCGAAACGCCCTGCCCATGTCCTTGGACTGAGGCAGGTGCTTTGCCAGCTTGCTGTTCAGAATGAGGTCTTCAATGGTTTCTTCCTGCTCGTCGGTGAGCTTGAACCCGTTGCCGCCGAAGATCTTGATCCCGTTGTCCTCATAAGGATTGTGCGAGGCCGAGATCACGATGCCCGCATCGGCACGCATGCTGTTGGTGATAAATGCGATTCCCGGTGTAGGGAGCACGCCTACCAGATAGGGGTTGCCGCCCATTGAGGTGATGCCCGCCTCGAGCGAGCTCTCGAGCATGTAGCCCGAGATGCGGGTGTCCTTGCCGATGATGATCCGTGTGCGGTGGTTCTCCTTCCTCAGGAGATAGGTCACCGCCTGCCCGACTAGGAAGGCGATCTGTGCGTTCATCGGGTATTTGTTCGCCTCCCCGCGTATTCCATCAGTACCGAATAGCTTGCCCATCTAAAAATCCTCCTTTGATCGCGTGTACAGCTAGAAATAATTCTGACCTTCAAACAGCTGCAATTCGGGCATGACCTGGGAAAACGCCTTGGCGTGTGATGTAACGACGTTTTCCAGCCATGCCGTCCCTATATTGGAAACATCCGAAGGAAGACCCTGGATGGTTTCGATGTAACCACCCGGTCCTGCCTGCATAACCCTGTTCAGCCCGTCCAGAAACTTCTCTCTCAACGCTTCGTGCTCTGAACCTAAGGCTGCATCCATATCAAACATCTTTTTGATTTTAGAGCTGTTTTTTGTGAACCCGTCCCCGAATTGGGGGGCGCGGGCTGCCATGGCCTCGAGCCGCTTGAGGCGCTCTTTGAAGGCGAGTGAGAGCTTGTCGAGGAGGCCTGCGTAGATAAGGGGGCCAAACTCGACTGTGTCGAAGAAGGGCTTGCGCACGTGGATATACCATTCTCGCAGGGCCGCCAGGTTCGCGAGGTAGAGGATGTTGTTCTCCACCACGCGCTTGAGGCTCAGGTACAGGGCGCGCCGATTCTTCCTCACTTTGCCCGGCAGCGGATCGACCGTGATCAGGCAGTTGTCGTCAGGGCAGTCCTGCCTGAGCACTGAGCCCGCGGCCACGACATTGCCGAACCCCATGCGCAGAGGCCCCACGATCCCTCCCTGGCCACCCAGAAAGATGGGCGGCTGGTTGAGCATTACACCCCTTGGCACATCGCCGATCAGCGAGGGCGTGGTCTTGTCGCCGTTCGGGGTGAAGTTGAAGTGGATGTACGAGCTCCCCACCTCGCTGTGATCTTTGCGGCTGGTGCCCCCGGCCATGAGGCAGTCGCAGAAGTTGATCAGGCTGCCCAGTGTCACGAAGGGAAAGAGGATGGTCTGCTTGAGCCCCACGCAATGGGCGCCTCCCGCCTCCTCCTCCAGAATCGAGCCCTCGCGGACATGGGCGCCCAAGCCCATGTTGGATCTGTCGAGGAACACCGATTTGCTGAAGTAGCCGCCCTTGAGCTCCACGTCGCGGCCGATCTGGCAGTTCTCGATCGTGACCGGGCCTTCCTGGCCGATCTGCGCGCCGGCCGAGATGACCGTCTTCTCGCCGTAGATCCTGCACCCTGGATAGATCTTGACTCCTTTTGAGGATATGTGGCCGATGTCGACCTCATCCCCGATGTCGAGCGTCAGGGGATTGGGGATGTCGATCCCCTTGGCAAGCAACTGCACGATCTTCTCATGGCATCTTGGTGTTATGTCCATTTGCACCTCCTTATACAGGCCAAACGGGTATGTTTTGTCAAAGAAAAAAATGCGTCCATCGCAATCTTCTTTATTCGCGCCCTCCCGGCTGTTCTGCCCCGGATCCTTCGAATATCATGTTCTTGATCGTCTCGACATCCTCTCCGAGCAGCAGCCTTAAGGGCAGGCGATCGAGATATGCGTCGTCCCAGGCGACATTGTATTCATCGACAAGGTTTCTGATATCGTTGTACTTCTCCGCCAGGATCTCCTTTTTCCGTTCGATGTCCAAATCGTCGTGATAGTCGACATGGAGCAGGAGCAGGTGCTCAACCACCCGCAGAGAGTTCAGGAGCGGGATGATCACGATGGAGGCGTGATCAGACTTGCCCTCGCCCGCATAGACATTGCCGGTGCGAACAATGCTCCTCTTGGTGCCCATGAGCGTTCCGGCCTCGTCGAAGCGCGAACGCATGCTCTCGGCAACGCCCTTTTTCCCGATCGCCCGGATGGTCGAGCTGTCGGTGGGTCTCCCCTCCTCGTCGAGGCCGTCCACGGCATAGAGGGTGTAGCCGTTGATGCGGCGTATCGCGTCCTGCAGGCGCTTGAGCACGATGCCGCCCTTTGCGGGTATGTTCTCGACCGTGAACGACAGGTCTTTGAGGGCATCGAAGATGACGCCCTGGGGGGCCTCCACCCGTCTGCTCGTGCCCACGGTCACGGTCTTGGCCTGGTGGCGGATTGCGTCGACAGGCCGCGAGAGCTCGTCGATGGCCCTGCTTAAGGCCGAATCGAGCTCGTCCAGCGGCGAGGCAATCACCCGGTGGGCGCCGAACTCGCTCCAGAAATCCTCGATGGGAAGCTTGCCCACGACATATTTCAGGAGCAGGGCGATGTCGGATGCAGTATCGACGTTCATGGACGTGAGCAGCCCCGACCTCCTCCAGGAGTTGAACAGCGAGGAAAAGTCGTCCACGCACCGGTGCAGGTCGCGGTCTTCGATGCTCTCGTACAGGGAAAGGCCTTTTTTCTCGTGGCCGCGCATGATCTCGGAGAGGCTCGACCGGAACGACTTGAAGGCGCCTGCCTGCGCGTCGAGACTGCACGCGGCATAGTATCCCCAGATGTGCCCTGCCAGGGTGTTGAGTATCACCGAGAGCGGAAAGCCTGACCTGGGAACGTGGATGACCGAATCCGAAATGGAGTCGAAGCGCTGCTCGCCCTCATCCGCGATGACCACCACGCTGGATGCATGGGCATGGAAGATGGCAACGTCCTTTACCACGTCTTCGATCACTGCATCCGGACTCCCTGCCGCGCACACCAGGATCAGGGGCTCGGATGAGAGGTCGATGTGCTTCTTGTCCTCGATCACGTCCGAGGAGATGGTCTTGTAGCACAGCTCGCTGAGCTTGATCCGGATCTCGTCGGACGCGGTCTTGTTTGCACCGCTGCCCACCACGGCCCAGTATCTCTTCTTTCTCACCAGGTCCCAGGCAGAGGCCCTGATGGCCTCGCGCGAGGCGATGACCTTCTGCATGAGCCTGGGCGCCTGCTCGATCTGCGAGATTTCCCTTACGATCTTCTCCCGGGAGAGGGTACCTAGAAGCTGCGCCATGAACAGGGCGAGCACGTAGCCCGCGGCGATCTGCGAATAGAACGCCTTGGTTGAGGCCACGGACATCTCGATGTCACGGCCGTCGCTTGTGTAGAACACCCCGTCCACCTTTGAGGTGATGTCAGACTGCCTTCGGTTTACGATGGCGATGAGGTGCGCGCCCCGCTCCCTGGCCATGGTCACGGCCCGGTTGGTGTCGGTGGTGGTGCCCGACTGGGTGATGGCGATCACCAGGCAGTCTGTCATGTCATCGTCGAGACAGAACCCGCTCAGATCGGTCGCCTTGCGGGCCATGACCGATATATGCGCGCCCCTCAGGTAGGTTTCGAGCGCCTCGGCAACAGCGGCACCCGCGATGGCAGCGGTCCCCTGCCCCACCACGTAGATCCGTTTGATCGCGCCCGAGACGAGCGCATCGCGCACCGCGCCAGGCACCACGGCCTCGTCGAGGTTGAAGACCACATCCCTGCCTCTTTCCACCCGGTATTTGCCCCGGATGGTCTTTCTGATCGACTCCGGTGCGTCCAGGATCTCCTTGAGCAGAAAATGGGGGAACGACCCGCGGTCGATGTCCCGGGTGGTGATCTCGGCGCGGCGGATGTCGCTTTTGCCGAGCTTCAGGGGAAAGCCGTCGTAATACATGGCCTCGATCCCTTTCAGACCGTAGCCTTCGCTGTCGAGGACGAAGATCTGGCCCCGGGTCCGCTGGTCGCCCGGGACGCGCTCGCGCTCGCCGTCCATCCTGATGAAAAACGGGGTCTCTTCCACCAAGCCGTAGACTTCAGAAGAGAAGACATACTGGTTCTCGCAGATGCCCACATAGATCGTCTGACCGCTGCCCCTGACACCCAGAAAGACCCTGCCCGGCTCCAGGTTGCTCTCCATGGCGATGGCGTGCGAGCCTTCGAAATCATTCACCGCCCTTCTGAACGCCTCCTTGAGGTCGTGACCCTCCAAGAGGTGCCGCTCGATCATGAGCGGGATGATCTTGGTGTCGGTGGACACGCGCGGATCGATCCGGCACCCGTAGGCCTGCAGGCCTTCCTTGAGCAACGTATAGTTGTCGATGTCGCCGTTGAGCACGACATTGATGGTCCAGGGACCGCTCCCGTAGAAGGGATATTGCTTTCTCGCCGGCAGGAAATCCCACTGTTCCCTGGGTTCTCCGTCCAAGGCGAAGTTGTTGAGCGGGTGGCAGTTGGCCTCGTTGATGGCCCCCACCGATGCCCAGCGGGTATGCGCCAGATACATCTGCGAATCCGGGGCATGGTCCGCGACCAGACGCAGGATGGGATCTTCGCATATGGATTTCCTGAGCGATCTGGTGTTGTCCCCCAGGTCTCCGGTGACGAGCGCAGTCTTGTAGGTGAAGACCAGGGCACCCGGCGATACGTGGATGGATCCGTTCATCAGATCTCCGGGAGCACAGCGCTTCATGAAGAGATCATAGAGCCCCGCCTCTCTGATTTTCTGCACTACATCCTTCATCTCCTGCGGGCCGGCAAAGCAGAAAGCGACCTGCACTCCGCATGAGTCTCTGCCGCGTACCTCGAGCCGGTCGAGGGCATTGAGCGTGAAGTTGAGCCGCTGGTACTTCTCGAAAGACTTTAGCGAAAGCGGGCGTGAGTTTCCGCTGAGTGAGACGATCTTTTCCTGATTCCCGAGCACGTCCTCATGTATCGCCCACGAGATGTCCTTGAGGAGAATCAGGGACTTCATAAGGGTCTCCATGTCGAGGATGGAGAGCGAGGCAGCCTCCTTTTCCAGGATGCGCTCCTCCTGCTCGATGAACGAGCACATCTCCGCGCACAGTTTCCCGAGGCCGTCGAGGGGCCCCCGGCTGCTGAACATCCACTGGCTCCCGGGCCTCTGTTTCAGCCGGTACACGTCCTGTTCGAAAGCACGGAGCTCCTCGGGGTTGAGGTATTCATCTGGCGTGAGTTCCTTGTTGAGCACCCTGTTCAGGTCGGCGGCCCGCACCCGGTCGAAGTGGAGGCCGAGCATCCGGGGGATATCTTCAGGAGGTGTATCCTTCCCGCCTTTGATGACCAGGATACCGGCCAGCCCGCAGAAAAACGTACAGGGCTGAACCGGCAACAGGACAATAGACCGGCAGGGGAGCCTATCCGGCTCGCAGCAGGCATAGAACCTCCACTGTGCAGCCTTTCTCATCAGTGCCCGTAACGTCGCCTTCATACCATCCAATACCCTTTCACCATCAGGCCTCTTCAAGGCCCGGTTCGACACAATACTCCACGCCCTTTTAAGTTAGTATGTATATTTTGCAGCAAATAAAAAAACAAATTCTCCTTACGAAATATGCCGCATTCCGGCTGCCATGCCTGTTTTTGAGCCCATCAATTCCAGGAATTCATTGAAGAGATAGTGCGAGTCGTGAGGGCCGGGAGACGCCTCGGGATGGTACTGAACGCTGAACGCCCGGTGTGCGGGATATCTGACGCCTTCAAGGGTCTGGTCGTTGAGATTGATGTGGGTAATCTCGGCCTCCTTGGGCAGCGTGTCGGTGACAACGGAAAACCCGTGATTCTGCGAGGTGATCTCCACACGGCCTGTCAGCAGGTTTTTCACGGGCTGGTTTACGCCGTGGTGTCCGAACTTGAGCTTCTCGGTCCTGGCGCCGAAGGCCAGGGAGAGTATCTGGTGCCCCAGGCAGATCCCGAAGATGGGCACCCTCCCCAGCAGGCCCCGAACGGTCTCGATCTCTGCGGCGAGCGGGGCCGGGTCGCCTGGACCGTTGGAAAGCATGACTCCGTCGGGTCGAAGCGTCAGGATATCTTCAGCACTGCTGCGTGAGGGCACGAGGACGACCTGGCATCCCATCCGTTCCAAGCTCCTGAGGATGTTGTGCTTTACGCCGCAGTCGAGCACGACCACGCGGAGGTTGGCGCCCTTGTGCATGGGCCCTTCCAGGGGCGCCAGCTCACCGGATTTCCAGAGCAAAGGTCTGGAGCAGGTCACCGAAGATACGATGTCCCTGCCCGCCAGCCCGGGATAGGCGCGCACCCGCTCCAGGAGCTCGGGCACCTTGTCGGCCCGGGTGGATATGATCCCCCGCATGGCGCCGGCGGTCCTGATCCTGCGGGTCAGGGCCCGAGTGTCAACCCCTTCAATCCCGATCCTGCCGAACTCCTCAAGGTAGCTCTGAAGCGTCCTGGTCGATCTCCAATTGCTCGGGCGGGACTGATACTCCCTGACCACGAACCCCTGAAGATGGATGGCCGGGGATTCCCGGTCCTGGTCGTTGATCCCGTAGCTTCCCATGAGTGGATAGGTCATGACGAGGATCTGCTCGCGATACGACGGATCGGTGAGCACCTCCTGGTAGCCGGTCATGGCGGTGTTGAACACGACCTCGCCGCAGGCATCGCCGTCTCCGGCAAAGGCGCGGCCGCGGAAGACCGAACCGTCTTCCAGAACCACGACAGCCGGGCGCTTGCCGTGCGATGTCATACGATACACACCCCCTTCTTCACTTTCCCGCCTTACTCACAAGTATCTGCGTGCCGAAAATCCGGCCCGGTGTATATCTCAACCGGGCCGGGTCTGTCCATCGCTGTTTAGAGTAGGGGCAGATAGGTGTCGATCTCGTACTTGCTGACGTGGACCCTGAAGGCGTCCCACTCCTTTTTCTTGTTCTCGATGAACTTCTCGAAGATGTGGTCGCCCAGGGCCTCTCTCACCAACGTGCTCTTGGACACCTCCTGGATGGCCTCGAAGAGGTTACCGGGAAGCGAGGTGATCCCCGCCTCTTCCCGCGCTTTTTCATCCATCTCGAAGATGTCCTTCTCGATGGGCTCGGGCAGGGCATACTCTTTTCCGATGCCCTCCAGCCCGGCCGCGATCTGCACCGCGAACGCCAGATAGGGGTTGCAGGCCGGGTCCGGGGCCCTGAACTCGATCCGGGTGGCCTTGGCCTTGCCCGGCTTGTACATGGGGACCCTGAGCATTGCCGAGCGGTTTCTCCTGGCCCATGACACGTAGACCGGGGCTTCGTAGCCGGGAACGAGCCTCTTGTAGGAGTTCACCCACTGGTTGGTGACCGCGCAGATCTCCCGGGCATGGTTGAGAATGCCCGCGATGTAGTGCTTGCCCACCTTTGAGAGATGATACTTGTCGCTTGGATCGAAAAATGCGTTTTCATCACCCTTGAACAGCGACTGGTGGACGTGCATGCCGCTGCCGTTCTGGTTGGCGATCGGCTTGGGCATGAAGGTGGCGTAGACCCCGTGCTGCCGTGCGATCTCCTTGACCGTGGTCCGGTAGGTCATGACGATGTCGGCCATGGTGAGCGCCTCTTTGTACCGCAGGTCGATCTCGTGCTGCGACGGGGCGACCTCGTGGTGGCTGTATTCCACCTCGATGCCCATCTTCTGCAGGCAGAATATGGTATCGCGCCGGATGTCGGGGCCCCGGTCGACGGGCAGGCCGTCGAAATACCCGGCCTTGTCGAGGATGGTGGTGCACTTGTCGTCGGCAAAGTAGAAATACTCTAGCTCAGGCCCGAGGTACACGGTGTATCCCAGATTCGCCGCTCTTGCCAGCACGCGCTTCAGGGCATAGCGCGGATCGCCTTCGTATGGGGTGCCGTCCGGGGTCAGGATGTCGCACACCATCCGGGCCACGGGATAATCCGCCGGTCTCCAGGGCAGGAGTTGGAAGGTGGTCGGGTCCGGTTTGGCGATCATGTCGCTCTCGTGGACCCGGGCAAAGCCTTCGATGGAGGAACCGTCGAAACCCATGCCCTCCTCGATGCCTTCTTCAAGTTCCGAGGGTGTTATATTGAAGCTCTTGAGCCTGCCCAGAACATCGGTGAACCAGAACTGGATGAAGCTGACCTTGTGTTCCTTCACAGCTTTCATTACATCTTGCTTTGTCTTGCATTGTAACATGACACGTCCTCCATTCGTCTTATTACATCCTGTAGGTGTTCCTTTTTCTGTTTCAGGGGTTCGTTTTCCCTGAGTTCCCATACCCCGCACGGGCAGGCTCCGGCGCAGAACCCGCACCCGATGCAGCGGTCCTCTTCGAGACGATACTCAAATCCGCCTTCGGGAAGGTCCATCCGGAATATTGCCTGCCGGGGGCAGATCGCCTCGCATACGCCGCAGTCCCGGCATCCGCCGCACGAGGCGCACATCTCGGACCACGCTCCGATATCTTCCGCAACCCGCCGGCCGGGATCGTAGTATTCGAGCCTCACCTGGCCGGGATCCATGGGAGACGGTGTTTCCGGCGCCACCGGCACTCCCCTGGACCGCGCATCGATCGACTGCGACACCTTTCTGCCAGCACCGATGGCATCGGCGATGAGCCCTGGCTTTACGCTGTCTCCGACGGCGTATACCTTTGGATCGGACGTACGGAAATCCTCGTCTACCACGATGAAACCGTGACGGCTGTCCGTGTCTTCGGGTAGGAATGATATGTCAGGCCGGTCGCCGATTGCAACAACTACTGTATCAGCCGGGAGAATTTTACCGTCAGCAAGCTCAACACCCTCGCCGGTAATCGCCTGTGCGGATACCGGCCAGAGAAACCGGGCCCCTATCGATTCCGCCGTATCCCGCTCTCGGCCGAAAGATGCGGGCTCCTGCACGTCGATGAGGGTGATATCTTCCGCTCCCAGGCGGTGCGCCTCGGTGGCGACATCGCAGCCCACGTTGCCCGCTCCGATGATCACGACCCTTTTCCCGACCGTACCGCTGCACTGCTTCGAGCTCCGGAGAAAATCCAATGCAGAGACTGCTCTCTCACTGCCCGGTATCCTAAGTGTGCGGGGGATGCCTGCGCCCACGGCGATGACGGTGAAATCATGGCCTTCTTTCATGGCGAGAAACTCATCTCTGCCGAATTCGCCCGTTATCCGCCTGAATGGTATCTTGTCGAAAACACGGTCGATCTCCTTATGGAACACCTCTGACGGAAAGCGGGTGTCTGGTATGACCTCGGTGATCTTTCCACCCGGTTCGGGCGACCGGTCGTATACAACCGGCTCGTGTCCCTTCATCCAGAGCTGCCAGGCGACGGACAAGCCGGCGGGGCCGGCCCCGAGAACAGCGACCTTTGTGCCTGTGGGCACGGCAGGCTCGGGGGTGCGTGCATTCAGGCTCGCCTTTCCGAGCACGGTCACATCCACGGGCTCCAGAAGCTCCCGGCGCCTGATGCAGCTCTGCATGCACAGGTTCGGGCAGAGATAACCGCACACCGTAGCCGGAAAAGGAGTGTACTGGAGGGCCAGATCCACAGCCTCCTGCACCCAGCCCCTGCGTATGAGCTCCCAGCGCCTCTGAACCGGGATGCCCGCGGGGCAAGCCGCCTGGCAGGCAGGGAGATGATGGTGATTGTTCCACGCTGGCGCAAACCTCCGCAGAGGCCCGGTTACGATCACCGGGACCGGGCTTCGGTCTGCATCGGTGAGATCCCCGATCAGCCCTCCCGTTCCCAGCTCCCGCTCCCACACCCGGGAACGGAACACCGGCATGGGCGTTCGTTTTCCGCAGTCCTTCTCGTGGGGTTTGAGCGCTTCTAGCAGCTTCCAGGCGGACCGGTCTGTAGTCAGAGCATCAAGAAGCTCTTCACGGCCGATGGCCTGCAGAAAGTCTTTCATCCCGCTTATAAGCCACTGCCAGTCCTCATCGCCTACCAGGGTCATCCTGGCGTCGGCTTCGCTGAAGCCCTTCTGTTCGCCTCGGAAGAATATCCTGCCTCCCACCATGCCCACGCAGGGACGGTGTCCCAGGATATTGCCCCGGTAGTGCGAGCCCAGGCCACACACCACGGCCACACCTCCGGCCATGAACTCGGCGAACGAATCACCCACCCCGCCCAGTACCCAGAGCTCGGGCGGCGAGAACCGGGGATTGCTCTTGGTCATGGTCATGCCCCTGGCGCCGATATCGCCCGCGACATAGATCCTGCCCTGGGCCATGGCATTGGCGACACCGTTGGCTGCATGGCCGTGCACTACGATGGTGGCCCCTGCGTTGAGCCACCCTACGTCATCCGATGCAGGGCCGTGAATCTCGATTATGGTGTTGGGCGAGCCCATGGAGCCGACCCGCTGACCCGGATGCCCATGGATTTCGATAAGGACCGGTTCACGGCCGGCCTTCCAGAGCCTTCCGCCGATCCCGTGCTGACCGTAGGCATGCACTTCAATTCTGCGGCACCCAGCAGCCACCGCAGCCTGGATGCGCTCTTCAAGGACCCGGGAATCCACCCGGCGCCCCTCTTCCATGCCCTGGATCACTATCTTCTCGTTCAGGTTCATTCGTATCCCTCTGATGTCTGGCTGGTATCTTTCATTCCGGGGTTCCTCATACCACATATCCGATATGCAGGCGCTCTGCCGCAGCGGAATCGTCGATGCCGAGCGCGTCGGACATGCCGATGGGCAGGGATGTTGACCTCCCCATGGGCGCCAGTATCTTCTTCAGCTCGGCATCGAAGCTCACGAACACGTCGACCAGACGCTGTGCAACGTCTTCAGGATCGAGCCTGCGGTAGAGCCTGGGATCCTGAGAGGTGATCCCCTTGGGACACAGGCCGATGTTGCAGATATTGCACCGGTCCGACTCCGAGCCGACACATCCGGCCGCCGCCTGCATGAGATACTTGCCCACCTGGACCCCGCTTGCGCCGAGCATGATGAGTGCAGCTGCATTTGCGGCGAGATTGCCGTTTTTCCCTATGCCGCCGCCCGCAAAGAGCGGGATTTCGTTCTGCTTGCCAATCTTCACCAGGTTCAGATACGCATCGCGCACATTTGAAGCGATGGGATGGCCCATGTGGTTCATGGACACGTTGTATGCCGCGCCGGTGCCTCCGTCCTCGCCGTCGATGGCCAAGGCCGCGGCATACCGGTTGCGGGCGATGTTGTTGAGCACTGCAGTCGTGGTGCTGGACGCCGATATCTTCGGATATACCGGCACACGGAATCCCCACGCCATGCAGAGCGACTGGATCATCTTTGCCACCGACTCCTCGATAGAGTACTGAGTCTGGTGCGTAGGCGGCGAAGGCAGGCTCACCCGGGGCGGCACGCCCCTGATGGCGGCTATGAGCCCGTTCACCTTGTGCCACATGAGCAGACCGCCGTCTCCGGGCTTGGCGCCCTGGCCGTACTTGATCTCGATGGCGCAGGGATCTTCCTTCATCTCGGGCAGAGCATGGATGATTTCGTCCCAGCCGAAATACCCGCTCGCGATCTGGAGGATGACATACTTGAGAAAGCGCGATCTGAGCAGCCGGGGCGGGCACCCGCCCTCGCCTGTGGAGATCCTCACGGGCATGCCCAGTTCCTCGTTCAGATAGGCCACACCCATCTGGAGCCCCTCCCACATGTTTGGAGAGAGCGCGCCGAAGGACATGCCGCCCACGATCAGGGGATAGATCTCCCGGACCGGCGGCACCCATCCGTCCTCATCGGATGCCTTGAGAATCTCCTCAGGCGGCAGGATGCGCCCCAGGAGGGTCCTGAGCTCGAACTCGTGTCTGCCTGCGTCCAAGGCAGGGTCGGTGAGCATGGAGATGCGGACGAACTTGATGCGGTCGAGCACGCTGGACGGGTCGTTCCGTCTGCCTCCCCTTCTCCTCGGCTCTCCGCCCTGGTTTGCATGGAACCTCAGTTTATCGGCCTCTTCGCTCCTTACCGGAAATATGGCGGAATTGGGACAGACGAACGAGCACATGCCGCACCCTACGCATGCATGCGCGGGCTCGGTCTTCTGATCGATCTCGTAAAACACGCTGTAGACATTCCCGGGCCTCTCGCTTAAGTTCATGAGGACCGGTATTTCGCGCCTGCGGTGCACCCCGAGCTCGATCGCCCTCACCGGGCACACCGCGGTGCACTGCCCGCACAGGGAGCACCGGTTTCTGTCCCAGCATACTCTCCAGGGCAGGTCCCTGGGGCTCAGTGAAGATGGATGCAGGGTTCCCATTGGTTCCATCTTCTGATCTCCTTCCGTGAAGCATCCACATAGACGAGGTCGTATTTCATGGGCTGAAACTCGTAGTTTTCATCCCGGACAGGAATCGCCCGGTCGAGCCCGCACATTTCGGAAGAAAAGGCGAATATCCCGGGCCTGCCTCCCGCCACGCCCGGCCTGAGCTTCTTGCTGTCGTGTACCATGAACAGGGTCTTGTTCGGCAGGCACCCGATCACGCAGTTGGGCCCGTCGATGGTGAGAAAGCGGCAGCCGTGCTTGAGCCTTCTCAGAAAACCGCTGTCCGGGTGCCTGGTCAGCTCCCCGTCCATGAGCGGGGTGATGATGTGCTTGTAGTCATCGATCCCGAGCCCCAGACGGCTTACGGTATAGTGCAGGATATGGGTGAACACCTCGGAATCGGATTGGTAGCCTGTGTATCCCGGAAACCCGCGCGATGTCAGATATTCCCGTATGGGGACGAACGCGGTGTTCTCGCCGTTGGTCATGGTGGCGAAACCCTGGAGGAAGAAGGGATGGCACGCATGCAGGGTGATGGCATAGTTGGTGTTCTGCCTGCCCTGGGCCATGATCACTCGAGCGCTCAACCCCATGCGGTCGAGTCCGAGATACTCGGCGACGGCCAGAGGGTCGCCCACCTCCTTGATCACGATCGTATCGGGCCAGAAGGAAAAGACCATCATGGACCCATCCTGCTCGCCCAGCCTCGTGAGCTCGATCCGGATCTTCATGAGCCGCTCGGCGAACTCGGCCTCGGTCAAGCCCTCCCACGTTGAGGGCTGTTCGTACACACGGATGAGGTACACATCACGCTTCGGGGTGCCCTCGGGCGGCTCCTTTGCAGGCCTGATGGAAAACTTGAACTTGGTGAGCAGGCCCAATTCCATCATGTAGCGGTCGAGCCTCCTGATGCCCTCCTGGGTGAAAATGCCCGAGAGGATGGGAGAACCCCTAAACTGTTCAAGGGCTCCTCCGAGATCGGTCATGAACAGGCCGACCCCGGAGCCGTCGTGGCCCTCTTTCATGACATCCAGGGCCTGAAGGGCGACCATGGGCGAGAGCGGCTCCTGACTCGTTATGGCGAACAGACGGCACACCTTTTTCATCCTCCTTGTCTTGTTCAAACAGGGAAGAGCGAAATCCGTGCCATGGAACGGCGACCCTCACCAGACCGGATCACCGAGGTTGTTTTCATCAGTCATTATAGTATCTTATGAAATATTTATGCCCGGCATGCCCTGCCTTTCATCCGTGATTCTACAATCATGCCGGCTATGGGATTCTTCATTATTGTTCGATCGGGCCTTCATGAAACATTTTTGTTCGATTATCCCCTGACTCGGTAAGTCTCCCGATGGCGGACGGTCTCAGTCCCGGCCCTGGGATGGAAAGGTTCCTGCATTCATCCGTCTTATCGATATCCTGCGCACGGACTCTTTACCAGGTTTTCGGCCGCGGCCCATTCCTGTGCGATTTCCTCGACACAGATGAGATCTTTCTGCTCGAATGAGACGCCGGCTCGCGAACAGAGAACGAGAGAAGTCTGGCTGGGAATGAGCGAGGTCCTCTTCGTCACAGCTCAAATTTTTCAGGCAGGCCGAGCGAGTGGGCGCCGTTCAGTACGATGCAGGCCAAACCGGGCCTTTCAGCTCTTCTTGGTCTTGAACCTGCCGACATCGATACCGTATTTCTCCACCTTGTACTGGATGATGCGCTTGGTGGTGCCCAACATTCGCGCAGCCTTGCTCTGATTCCCCTTTGCGTCCTTGAGGGCGTCGACGATCAGGGAGCGCTCGTAGGCGCTGATGAGGCTGGAGAGCTGGCCCTGTTTCTTTTTTGCCGGGGCCATCACCTTCATCTGCAGCGAGGGCGGCAGGTGCGTGCTCTCAATGGTGTCGCCGTCTGCGAGCAGCACGGCCCGCTCGATGCAGTTTTCCAGCTCCCGGACGTTCCCCGGCCAGTGGTAGGCAAGGAGCGAGTCGATGGCAGGGGTCGAGATCCGTTTTATCGGCTTGCCGAACTCGCGGGCGTATTTCTCCACGAAATAGTCGGCCAGGAGCAGGATATCACCTCCCCGCTCCTTGAGAGGAGGCATGTAGATCGGAAACACGTTGAGGCGGTAGTAGAGATCGGCGCGGAAACGCCCCGATGCCGCGTCCTGCTCCAGATCGCGGTTCGTGGCTGCGATGATGCGCACGTTGACTTTAACCATCCGGGTGGTGCCCAGGGGCTGGAACTGCCGCTCCTGGATCACGCGCAGCAGCTTTGCCTGCGCCAGGGGCGAGAGTTCGCCCACCTCGTCGAGGAATATGGTGCCGCCGTGGGCCTCTTCGAAACGGCCTCTCCGGCGCTGGTTTGCACCGGTGAACGCGCCTTTCTCGTGTCCGAAGAGCTCGCTCTCGATGAGGGTGTCGGGCATGGCCGCGCAGTTCACCTCGATGAAGGGGCCTGAGGCCCGGGGGGAGTTCCGGTGGATCGCCCTGGCGACCAGCTCTTTGCCTGTACCGGTCTCGCCGTGGATGAGGACGGTGGTGTTGGAATCAGACACCTGGGAGATGAGCCCGAAGATCTCCTTCATGCCTTTCGAGTTGCCCACGATATCGGCGGCCGGCCTCTGGGTCCTGCCCAGGATGTTTTTCAGCCGCTTATTCTCTTCTTCGAGGGCCCGGGTGTGCACCGCCTTGGCGATCAGGCCAGCCACTTCAGAGAGGTATCGGATCTCGTATTCCTGACTGTCGACCTGGCGCGCCACCTTGTCGGCCGAGAGCACGCCCACGACCTTGCCGTCGTAGATGATGGGCACGCAGAGAAACGAGAGCTCGGAGCGATCCAGATACTTCCTTGCCCCGGTGCGGTCGAGGAAATGCTCTTCCTTGCCCAGGTTTGCGATCACCATGGGCTTGCCGGTCTGGGCCACCTTGCCGGTAATGCCCTCGCCCGGCTTGTAGGTGATGTCGAGGCCCTCGATGTCCACTCCGTGGGCCAGGTCCAAGATAGCCTCTCCCGTATCCCGGTCGAGGATGGAAATCATGCCGCGGTCCATCCCGGTCTTATCGCTCAGGGTCTTGAGCACCTGTTCGAGCTGGTCCCGCAAATCCAGGGGCGTGGCGAGGATCCGCGCCAGATCATGGAGAACCTCAAGGTCTTCGTATTCAAAGAGTGTCATATGATTTGTCCTCTATCGCCTGCGTGTCCTTTCATCTCATAATCCATGGGTTCTTCTCTTTCGGAATTCATTTTTTCCGCTCTTAAGAATAATCAGTGCCGCTCAATTTGCATGCGCTTCGAAAAAACACATCACCTTCTGCTTCACCACGTCCGAGACGATTCGTGCCGTTTTCATGAAGTTTTCCCGTATCACAACTTGACTCATGATTGGAACATCTTAATACTTATTCAACAATATTTAGCCCGATTATCTTCATTGTACAATATTGTGCCGTTTAATTTTTTCTGCCGACAAGATTATATCAAGAATATCGTAAGGTTATAATCTTATGAAGGGCAGGCACCTCCTTTGCTCAGCCTGATCAAGCATACGTTTTGTGATGAAAGGAGACCCTGCATATGATTTCTTCAGGTGATACCGCTTGGATGCTCGTTGCAACAGCACTGGTCATGCTCATGACTCCGGGACTTGCCCTGTTCTACGGAGGCCTCGTACGCTCGAAGAACGTATTGGGCACCATGATGCAGAGCTTCGTCTGCCTGGGCCTGATATCCGTCCTCTGGATTGTCTATGGCTACAGCCTGGCCTTCGGCGGAGATGCGGGAGGCGTCATCGGGACCTTTCAATGGTTCGGCCTCAAGGGTGTAGGGACCGATGCCGGGCCGTATTCAGACACCATACCCCACCTGCTCTTCGCAGCCTTCCAGCTCATGTTCGCCATCATCACCCCGGCATTGATAACCGGCGCCTTTGCTGAACGGATGAAGTTCTCCGGGTTCATTCTTTTTGTCGTCCTCTGGAGCACGTTCGTGTATCTTCCGGTGTGTCACTGGGTCTGGGGCGGCGGTTGGCTGGGCAGGCTGGGAGCGCTCGACTTTGCCGGTGGAACGGTCATTCACATCAACTCAGGCACAGCCGCACTGATAGCAGCCCTCATCATCGGAAGGAGGAAGGGCTATAAAGCCCAGCCCATCTATCCCCACAACCTGCCGCTCACCGTGCTTGGAGCATCGCTTCTGTGGTTCGGCTGGTTCGGCTTCAACGCCGGAAGCGCCCTGGGAGCCAACGAGATTGCTACCCTGGCGTTCTTCACAACGCAGGCTGCCACGGGCGCGGCTGCTCTTTCGTGGATCCTGGCCGAGAAGATCGCCAGGGACAAGCCAACCACCCTGGGTGCTGTTTCAGGAGCAGTGGCCGGCCTCGTGGCCATCACTCCCGCCGCAGGGTTCGTGGGCCCGGTCTCGGCGGTCGTGATCGGTTTTACTGCGGGGATACTGTGCTATCTCGCTGTACTGCTCAAAGAGCGTTTAGGCTACGACGATTCACTCGATGTGGTGGCGGTTCACGGCATCGGGGGCCTCTGGGGTGCTCTGGCGACCGGTCTGTTCGCGTCGGTGGGGGCCACCGGCCTGTTCTTCGGAAACGCACGCCAGTTCGTCGTCCAGATCATTGGCGCATCGAGCGCAATCGTCTACTCCGCCATCGTCACCACAGTCATTCTTCTGGCCCTGAAATATACGGTGGGATTACGCGTGAGCGAAGAGGATGAGATCCAGGGCCTGGATGTGAGCCAGCACAACGAAACCGGATACGCCATCCGCTGAGCATGGGAGGTCGTAAAAAATGAAAGGATTCTGCTTAAGTGATGCCTTAAGCTCACCGGCGATAGCCGGACAGGAAAGGACGAAAGGAGCGAATGCATGAAAAAGATCGAGGCCATCATCAAACCATTCAAGCTCGACGAGGTCAAGGAAGAGCTGCAGACCTTGGGCATCACCGGGATGACGGTCACCGAGGTGAAGGGGTTCGGGCGCCAGAAGGGGCACAAAGAGGTATACCGGGGGGCCGAGTATCAGGTCGACTTCATCCCCAAGATCAAGATCGAGGTCATTGTCCCTTCTGCCATGGTCGACAGCGTGGTGCAGGGTATCCTCAGATCGGCAAAGACCGGCAGGATCGGTGACGGCAAGATCTTCATCACCCCGCTCGAAGAGGTCATCAGGATCAGAACGGGAGAAATAGGACACGATGCCATATAGGAGCTCAGTGATGAACAGCCATCATATGGTTCGATCGACCGGCTGTGTAGGGGATCACTGTACTCGAGGCCGCCTGTAACCGGAGTGTCGGGAAGGCGGACAGAAAGGAAGGGATGAACGGCCGCATGAGTGATATGCCGGAAAAAGGAAGTGGCGGCGAGCCGGTGGAGATGCCCAGGAATTCTTTTGCAACGGGGTCCAGGGTGCCCGGTCTCGTGGATGAGATGCGGGGCATTCCCGTGAGCGGATTCGCTCTCGCCCGCGAGCTGACCTCCCGTACGGACGGCATTATCCGCAAGATCTTCGACTCCGGTGAATTCGCAACAGGAGGCGGGTGGAGTATCGTTGCCCTGGGAAGCTACGGCAGGCGGGAACTCTGCCCGTTCTCCGACATCGACATCCTGTTTCTCCTCGAGAAGAAAACCTCTTCTCACCAGGTAGAGAGCAACCTCAAAGAGATTCTCTACCCGATGTGGGACGCCGGCCTCACCATCAGCTACAGCGTAAGATCCCTCAAAGAGGCTCTTCATGACGCCCGGGGCGACTTTTTTCTCCACACCTCGCTCCTCGATGCCCGGCATATCTGTGGATCGGAACGGATATTCCGCACATTCATCGTTACACTCGCTGCAGATCGTTATCTCAACGATGTCGGGCGATTCGTCTCCGCTCTTGCGTTCCATACCCGCAAACGGCATGAAAGGTTCGATGATACCACCTGCTTCCACGAACCGCATGTCAAAGAAGGAAGGGGATGCCTGAGAGACCTTCAGAGCATTGCCTGGCTGGAAAAGATCCTGAAAGCCGGGCGATGCGGGCTTGTCTCTCTCATCGGCCGCACCGAGTGCAGGGAGCTGTCTCGTACGGCGGACTTCATGCTGAAGACCCGATTCATCCTTCATGAGATCACCGGCAGGAAGACCGACCGGATACACCTGGAGCATCAAGATGAGCTCGCCCGGGAAATGGGGTATGTCTCCCATGGAGACGAGAGCGCCGTTGAGGTGTTTCTGCGGGATTTTCATCTCAAGGCGGCAGCGGTGCATACGGCTCTCGATGCCCTGCTCCGTTATCTGAACCGGCCTCGGAGCCTGACCCTGTTCCCGGCCAGGACGAAACACGACGGCCCGTTTATCATCCACTCGGGCCTGCTGTCGTTCTCCCGCCCGGAAGAGCTGAAGGGCCGTCCTCTCCTCGTCATGTCCGCCTTCCTGAAGATGGCTCGTGAGGGTCTGAATCTGACTCCCCAGGCGCGTGCGCAGATAAAGGACCTCGTCCCTTATGACACATCTCTGCGAGTGAGCTCGGCGGGATGTACCGAGCTGCTTCGCCTGCTCCAGATCCCGGGATTGGAGCACGCCCTGATCTCGCTGCTCGATACCGGGGTTCTGGAGCAACTCGTCCCGGAATTCAGCGCAATCCGCGGGAGAACCATCTTCGATGCATACCACTCCCGCACCGTGGATATGCACAGCATCCACACCGTATGTGCACTGCACGATCTGATAGCCGAAGAAAGGGCTGCCTTTGCCCTCGTCTCCGATCCCGAGGCCCTGTATTTCAGTGCACTCTTCCACGACATCGGCAAAGGATCGGCCCGTCCCCACACCGAATCGGGCGCTGAGATCGTCGGATCCATTGCCGGCAGGTTCGGGTTCGACCGGGACAGGTCCGAGCTTGCCGCCTTTCTTATCAGGAACCATCTCGTCATGCCCGACATCGCTCTTCGACGCGACCTATGCGAAGAAAAGGTGATCGACGGTCTGGCCCGGCTGGCCGCTACTCCCCAAAGACTTTCCATGCTCTATCTCCTGACCATAGCAGACTCCAGGGCGACCGGACCGGAGGCGTGGAGTGAATGGAAGGCGTCTCTCGTCCGGGAGCTCTATGTACGGACGCTGGGCGTGCTGGAAAACGGCATCTTCAGAGACCCTGAAAACGCCATGCGCCTCGATGAGAAGTGGCGCAGGCTCATCAAGGCGGCAGAAGGCGACGGCAGGATCTCGGGCCGGCTCTGGGCTCTGCCCCAAGAGTACATCCTCAAGAACGATGTCCGTGATGTCAGGCGTCATCTGGCTCTGAGCTCCGCACTCGCTGGAAACGGCGACCTGCACGTGGATGCGGCCCGCCGAAGAGACCACATTATCGTCACCTTCATTGCACGCGATTGTCCCGGGCTTTTCTCAATACTTGCAGGCCTCCTCGCCGTCAACCGCCTGGAGATCGTCTCTGCACGGATCTTCACCTGGTATGACGGCACCGTGGCTGACACGTTCACGGTCACTCCCCCATGGCCCGACTGGTGGGAATGGAATGGCATCGTGCGGCAGTTCGCCGATGTCATCGAAGGGAAGCTCGATCTGGAAGACCGGATCAGAAAGATCACTCCGCTCCTGACCGGACCCGGTCTCGACTCCGCCAGCTCTGGCGAGGCTGTATCCCTTGCTGTCGACAACGAGGGCTCTGACTTTTTCACCATTATCGACGTACAGGCCCGCCGGCGGGCCGGGTTGGTCTACGATATTTCCCGCGCCATCACCTCTTCGGGTCTCGATATTCACCGGGCGTTTCTCACCCGCAAGTCAGATCTCTTGTCCGGGGTGTTTTACGTGACGGACGCGAACGGGGAAAAACTCCGGGAAAGAAGCCTGCGGCATGTGGTTCTCCAGCCGATCGGCAGGATGATCGGCATGCCGTGATTCACTGCTTCACAAAGATTGTGAAAACAGGATATAGAGGGTGGGCGATTCTGCGCCGCCATACTATGAGGAGTATGCAGGGATGCTGAGCAAGAGAATCATCGTGTGCCTCGATGTGAGAGACGGGAAGACCACCAAGGGGGTCAGGTTTCAGGGCAACGTGGACATCGGCGACCCGGTGGCCATGGCCAGGGAATACTACGAACAGGGTGTGGACGAGCTCGTCTTCTACGACATCACGGCCTCCCACGAGGGGCGGGATATCATGATCGACGTGGTCGACCGTGTGGCCCGCGAGATCTTTATCCCCTTTTCCGTGGGAGGCGGCATCCGGACCATCGACGATATGTACCGGGCCCTCGATGCCGGGGCTGAAAAGATCAGCGTGAACTCGGCCGCGGTGCACAACCCTGACATCATTTCCCTGGGCGCCCGCCATTTTGGGAGCCAGTGCATCGTGCTCGGGATGGACGCCAAAAAGGTCCCGGTCTCAGCCTCCATACACTCGGGCTATGAGGTGGTGATCAACGGCGGCAGGACCTTCACGGGCATGGATGCCCTGCAGTGGGCCAGGAAGGCCCAGGACCTGGGGGCGGGAGAGATCTGCCTGAACTCCATCGACGCCGACGGCACCAGCGATGGCTATGAGCTCGAACTCACCGGCATGATCTCGCGCAGCGTCGGTATCCCGGTCATCGCCTCAGGCGGGGCAGGCACACCCGAGCATCTGCGCGACGTGTTTCTCAGAGCCGATGCCGACGCCGCACTCATCGCCTCCATGGTGCACTTCGGCCGCTACACGATCCCAGGCATCAAGGCCTTTCTCAAAGGCGCTCACATTCCGGTGCGCGACGTGGTCTGAAGCCCGGTTCTTCCAGCCCGGAATGCTCTATCCCGATCTCTCTGCCGGCATATCGACCCGAATGGTTTCATGCCCATGATCGAAAAACCCTTCTCCATTGGGAGGGTGAAAAAACTGGTCACTGCCTGAAAACGATTGGTCGGCTGTTTTTTGATGCGCAAACCAAAAAATCACATACCCGAGGTCCTGAACTTCTTCACATCGGCGGAGAGCACTTCGGCGTCCGCCCTGAGACTGTCAAGGGTGCTGGCAAGCTCTTCAACCGTTGTGGCGTTGTTCTGGGTGGATATGTCTATCTGGCTGATGGCTGAGGAGAGTTCCTTCATGTTCCGGCTCTGCTCAATGCTTGCCGTAGTAATCTCTTCAATCATCTCGAAAAAGGAATCGAAGCGCGACATGAGCTCTTCGAGAGACTCGGCTGTTTTTTTCATGAATTCGTCACCGGTTTTGATACGGGCCACGGTTCCATCGATGAGGTTTTTGATCTCTCTGGCAGCATCGGCCGAGCGTTGGGCGAGGGCCCGGACCTCGCCTGCAACCACAGCAAACCCTCTCCCGTGCTCGCCCGCCCGGGCGGCCTCCACCGATGCATTGAGGGCCAGGAGGTTCGTCTGGAAGGCCACCTCATTGACCGTCACCACGATATCCCCGATCTTTTGGGAATCTTTGGAAATATCCCGGGTGGCATCCATCAGCCGGGAAAACACCTCTCTGTTCTTATTGACGAGCCCGGTGATGATCTGTGAGGTTTCCCTCCCCTTGTTCACCACCTGGGTATTGTGCTGAATCGATCCGTTCATCTCTCCCATCGATGCCGATATCTCCTCGATGGACGCCGATTGTTCCTGGGTCGCCTGAGACAGGCCTTGAGCGCCCGAGCTCACGTGCTCGATGGACTGGTGGAGCTGGAGAGAGATGTGTGTGACATGCTGTATGATCTCTTCGAGATTATTCATGAACTCGTTGAACCAGTGGGCGAGCTGGCCGACCTCGTCGATGCCCCCTACCTCAAGCCGTTTCGTGAGATCGCCTCTGCCTTTCGCCATGTCCTTGAGCATGCGGGACATGCCGCCAATGGATACGGTGACCCCCTTCATGAGCAGATACCCATTGAGGAAGGTCATGATGATGGTTTGAAGGAAGATGAGAGGGAAGCTCATCTGAATGGCGGAGAGCGACACGCCGGTGAATATCGAGAGGTAGATGGTGCCGATCAGATCACCGATGGGAGGGATTGCGATGAGGAGAATGATGGCAAAGAGCTTCTGGTTGAGGCTGATTCTCAGATAACCCGTGCCGTCGGCCAGTATTCCCCTTCTGCTGCACTCCTGGTAGAAGGGCGCAAGGCTGTTCTCGGCCATCAGGTAGTAGAGCGCCATCCCGGACAGTCCGGTCATGCCCAGGATATTGCCCCCGAAGATGAGGAGATTGAACGGCAGGTAGCCTTTCATGTAGAGCGTCACCACCACGGACAGCCATGCGATACCCGCCCACCTGATGAATATGAGGGCCGCCTCTGCAAAGGGCAGGATCGAGGCACAGCGCAGGGCATATCTTGCCTCGCGCTCATCGGATTCTCTGTCTTCCATCACCCTGACTGCAGGACTCACCAGGCGATATTTGACCAACGCCCCCAGTGCCACCGAGATCACGGTCTGGAGGAAAACCAGGGTGATTCCTTCGAGAAAATGTTCCCTGAACCCTTGGGAAATGGGGAGGAAAAACATGACGACCGTAGGCACCAGCACGAGATACGTGATCCCTTCCTGAAACAGGAATGGACGCAGGAAAAACTCCTTCGTATACTCCTTCATGAGCAACCTTCCTTTTCCGATAGAATATTCATTTTGTCATATAATATGATCATATTATTTTACATGCTTTTACCGTTATATCGGTGACACAGTGATAGAAATCAAATCGAATATTTGTCGACATTGCAAAGGGTTGCGGCCAGCAAACCCAAGGCGCAGCAAATGGAGATCATTCGCTCTCATGGCTGCGCTCTCAATGCAGGTTTCATAGAAAAGTTTGGATGCACGGAAGACGCAACATGGGATGTGACCGGGGCTCAAACGGCATGCTCACGGCATTTCCGGAACCGTTCGGATATCCGGTACAGGATGTGGAATTGGATTGCTGGAATCTTGGAGAGGGTTGATCACTGTTCATTCAGAAGATCTCATCCACGAGCCCTTCCAGCAGACCCGGGGTTTCAAGCTCTCTGCGTTCGAGCGTTTTTATCATCTGCCCGGCGGAGAGGATGACGGCCCTGTCCGCGATGTGCTTCACCTGCCGGATGCTGTGGGATACGGCCAGGATGGTGTAGCGCTCCTTGAGCTTCATTAGCAATTCTTCAATCTTGGCCGCTGAGCGCACATCAAGGGATGCGGTGGGTTCATCAAGCAGCAATATCCTTGGCGAGAGCGCAAGCGCCCTTGCAAGGCACAGGCGTTGCTGCTGCCCGCCCGAGAGTGTCAGCGCACTATCATCCAGCCGATCGCGAACCTCATCCCAGAGTTCGGCTTCCTTAAGTGCCTGTTCCATGCGTTCATGCCGCTGAGAGCGGCTGAGTGAATGCATGACCTTGAGGGGGGCGAGCAGGTTTTTCCGAATGGATAAAGGGAACACGTTGGGCGACTGGAACACCATGCCGGCCACGCGCCTGAGCTTGCTCAGGTGCAGGTCGGCATAAATGTCCGCCATCGTCCCCGAGACTTCGATCCATATGGTCCCTGAACTGGAGCAGCCGGCAAATTCCTCGTTGAGCCGGTTTACGGCCCTGAGCAGCGTGGTCTTACCTGAACCCGACGGACCGATGATTATGGTGATCGAGTTGCCGGGTATCTCCAAATCTATGCCGTTCAGGACTGTCCTGCCGAAAAAAGCAACGCTTAAGTTTGCCATGGATATGACTGGTGTCTGCATGTTCACTCTCCAAGCTCCCAACGACGTTTGAATCTTCTCTGAATGCAATAGGAAATGAGAAAAAGCGTGGCGGTCAGGGTCAGGAGCACCAGCGCGCTTCCGAAAGCACGTTGCAGTTCCAGCTCGTCTCTATGCTCTGCCGTCAGGTAAAAAATGCTGAATGGCAGGGCCTCAAATTTATCTGACAATGCCCTGGGAATGCCTGCATTGGCGACAACACCGGTAAGCATAATGACGGCGGTGTCTTCAGCGGCCCGGCCGATGGACAGGATGATGCCGCTGAAAGTCGCGGTGCTCGATGCGGGCAATAAAACATGCCAAATATTCTGCCAGCGTGTATACCCCAGCGACGGCCCCAATAGCCGGGTGCTCTCAGGCAGACTCTCCAGGGCGACCTGAGTCATGCGGATCAAGTACGGCAGGATGAGCAGGGCGATGCATGCCGATGAGAGCAGAATCGAAGTATTGGCTTGGGCGTACAGGGTCCTGCGCATCAGGAGTATCAGGGCAAAGCCGAACAGGCCCATGACGATGGAAGGCATGCCGGAAAGCAGGTCCACCATGAAGCTGAAGATGTTTTTTAACGGCCCGCGCGCATATTCCGCCAGATAGATTCCGCAGAAGACGCCCACGGGAATGGCAATGAACGACGAACATGCGATGAGGATGAATGTGCCGGCCACAGCCGGGTAGATGCCGTCAAAGACCGGCTCAATACCCATGACGGCGGCCCGCCAAGGGGTATCTCCGAAAAAGAGTGCGGGGCTCATGATGGGCAAGCCCTTTATGAGGAGGTATCCGATCAAAATGAAGACGGCCGTCATGACAATGCCCGCGGCCAGCCAGGAAAAAAACGTCAATGCATGCTCAGGACGCACGTTCATGACGTTTTTCTCTTTGCCCGAACCTGCCGCCGATGGTTCGGATGAGCACGGTCAAAAGTGCCATGATCAGAAAGAGCAGAAGGCCTGCAGCGAATATGGAATAGTAGGCCTGGTCCTGTGAATCGGTCGCCACCACCAGGGCGATATGCGCGGTGAGCGTGCGGATGGAATCCAGCAGCGATTGCGGGATGACAGGCGCATTGCCCGCCACCATGAGAGCCACCAGCGTATCGCCCACAGCGCGGCCGAAGCCAAGAACCATCGCAACGACAATCCCCCGGCCGGAACATGGCAGCAATATCCAGAGCAGTTCCTGGGCGGGAGTCAATCCGAGAGACCGCGCGCCCAAGCGAACCTCTTCGGCTCTCTGACGCATATCCGCTTCAAGGGTGATCACCATGGTGGGGATGATCAGCATGGAAAGGGTAATGGCGGAAGTCATCAGACAGAACCCGGCACCTCGATTGAACGTATCCCTGATAATCGGCACCAGGACGAACACAGCGACGAAACCGTAAATGACTGTAGGGATGCTGGTCATGAAATACACCAGCGAACGTACGGCGTTCGCCGGCCTTGCCGGGGCCAGGCCTTGTATGAAGCAGGTGATGCCGATCGCCAGGGGGCAGGCAAGCACCAGCGCCAGGAACGCCAGGCTGAAGGTGCCTGCCAGCATGGGGAGAATACCGAATTCTCCTATGAAAGGTTTCCAAACACTACTGAAAATTCCGGCCAGGCCCCTGGCATTTGAAAGCAGCGGACAGGAAAAATACACGAGGAACCCGAAAACCGCTGTTATGCACAAGGCGCAGAAGAGCATGGAAACAAAAAGTACACGTTCAATCCATTTTTCAAGCATGCCTGCAACGTGCCTTTCTGGTTGCCAAACCCGGTTCCGTCTGGATTATTCCGATATGGGAATATAGCCGTACTTCTTGCAGATCTCGGCTCCATCCGGGCCTAGAATGTAGTCGATGAAGGCCTGTTGAAGTTGAGTGGGCTGCCCCTTGGTGTTCATATACAGGTTTCTCGTCACCCTGTAGACGCCGCTTTTGGCGTTTTCCTGCAAAGGCTCTACCTTGTCGATGACAATGGCCTTTACATCCTTGCTGATATGGCCGATCCCCAGATAGCCGATAGCATGAGGGTCCCCGGCAACAGCCACCTTCATGGCTCCGTTTGAGGCCACGATATTGGCACTCTGAGCCACGTCACCCTTGTTGAGCAGTTTCTCCCAGAATACTTCCCGGGTTCCGCTGGCCTCGTCGCGGGTGAAAAGGTGAATGGGCGCGTCAGCACCGCCGACATCCTTCCAGTTTACGACCTGGCCTGAAAATATTTTCTGAATCTGCTCGGTGGCAAGCTCTTTTACTTGATTCTTCGGGTTGACCACCACAGCGACGCCGTCGATGGCAAACGGGAACGATACCAGGCCGTACTTGCTTTTTTCCGCCTCGCTCACGGCTCGGCCGGTGTTGCCGATATCGACAAGGCCTTCGCCCACCTTCTGTACGCCTACGCCGGAACCCCCACCGGCAACGGTGATCCTGATATCGGGGTTGAACTTCATGATATTCTTGCCCGCATCGTTCATTACCGGGATATGTGCGGTGCCTCCCGCAATATCGATCTTGCCCTTCATCCCGATGAACCGATCCAGTTCGGATGCCTGAATGCTACCTGCGGCAAGAAAAGCGCATAGGGCCGCAAATACTGTGATAAACGTTACTTTCTTCATCATTCCCTCCTGTATGGTATGTTGTTGTTTATTTGTGCATTGAACGAATGCATCAGCACGGGTCTTGATTCGGCCTGTGTTTTCCATGTTGTAGGCGGCGGTATTGATCTGCGGAGCTGATACGTCTATTCCCTTGAGCGCCCGAGCTACGGCTTCCATCAGGCAGGACCGGCGGAAGTACGGACCGGAGTGGATAATACTGTCAGCCTGATTCTTCTTCACCATCTCTTGAATATGCGCCGGCCGGTCAGGATCCGGGATGAAGATGGCAAAATCTATCTGGAAGCAGCGATCCACGATGTCATGCATGAACGCCAAGTTAACAATATTGAAGAGGTGAAGCAAATAACTAGAAGTAATAATCAGAGGTTATTCATACCTAATCGATATGGACAAAAACGCACCTATGCCCGATCCGGGATTGGCTTTTGTCGTAAGCCTCCAGGCATGCTGTATGAGAGAAAAATCATCCGTTTCCGCTGGCGGTAAAACAAGAAATATGCAGGATTTCACTGCTGCACCGTCCTCGGTGCCTTTTCATGCGGCAACGGTCTCGATGAATGTCTCTTCAAGCCCGCCGCATGACCAGGCCCGCAGGGAGCCGCCTCTGCCACTGCCTGCATGCAGAGCCGGTGCAGCACTTGAAATTAAGCGGCCGGCCAAGGCGAAGCAGCCATCGCTTCATGAACAAATCTCTGCATCGTCGCAAGAGGCCGGCTACTGCACTGTTTGTTTTCATCAGGATAGATCTATAGTTAACCATCCTGCCCCTTGATCCATGACATGAATACTGGCTAAAAAATCCTTGCGCGGTTCACTAGTCCTTAAAAAGCCACGTTGACAGGTAGCGCTCTCCAGTGTCGGGTAGAACGACAACGATAAGCTTTCCTTTGTTATCCGGCCTTTTTGCCACCTCGAGGGCTGCCCATGTGGCTGCACCGCTGGATATGCCGGCAAGGATGCCTTCTTCCCGGGCAAGCTTGCGTGCCATGATTCCCGCATCGGCATCCGCGACCTTTATGACCTCGTCGATGATATCCCTGTTGAGCACACCGGGAACGAATCCCGCACCGATACCTTGAATCTTGTGTGCACCGGGCTTACCGCCTGAGAGGACCGGCGAGTCTTCGGGTTCTACCGCTATGGCTTTGAAATCGGCCTTTCTGGACTTGATGACTTCGGCCACACCGGTGATAGTGCCGCCTGTCCCGACACCGGCCACGACGATATCGACTTTTCCATCCGTGTCGTTCCAGATCTCCTCGGCGGTTGTCTTGCGATGGATTTCAGGATTCGCAGGGTTTTCGAATTGCTGGAGGATAATCGCCCCGGGGATTGATCGGCTCAGCTCCTCCGCCTTCTGAATCGCCCCTTTCATGCCTTCGGCTCCCGGGGTCAGGACGAGTTCGGCGCCGAGGGCCTGCAGGAGTTGGCGGCGTTCCATGCTGGCGGTCTCCGGCATGGTGAGGATGAGTCTATAGCCCTTGGCCGCGGCGACAAAGGCAAGGCCGATCCCGGTATTGCCGCTGGTGGGTTCGATGATGACCGATTTATCAGTGATCAGCCCTCTCTTCTCGGCGTCTTCGATCATGGATACGCCGATGCGATCCTTGACACTGCTCAAGGGATTGAATGATTCCAGCTTGGCGAGCACGTCGGCACCGAGTCCTTTTGTTATTCGGTTCAGCCTGACAAGAGGTGTGCGACCGATCGTTTTTGTGATGTCCTGGAAAATGTTCATATTGTCACCTCACAGTATATTGTAGGGGATACCAGAGGAATCTCTATACGGCGACTGTTGCACGATGATTCCTCTGCCCCTTGTTTGCCTCAAGTTAAGATGCCTGCCTTACAGCCTGTTTCAGTGCTTGATCTATGTCCTCCTTGATGTCTTCGATATCTTCAAGGCCGATTGACAGCCTGATGTAATCCTCCGTGACACCGGTAGATTCCTGCTCTTGTTTTGAAAGCTGTTGATGGGTGGTCGAGGCCGGGTGGATAACGAGGCTCTTGGCATCACCGATGTTTGCAAGATGAGAGAGCAGCTTGACCGAGTTGATGAAACTCTTTCCGCTCTCCAGGCCGCCCTTGATGCCGAACCCCACGAGCGCGCCATAGGTGCCCTTGAGATACTTTTTTGCCGTTCTATGGCTCACATGATCCTCGAGGCCGGGGTAGTTGACCCAGCTGACAAGAGGATGGCTTTTCAGAAATCGTGCGACATCGAGGGCATTCTCTGAGTGCTTGCGCTGCCTGAGGGGCAGGGTCTCGAGTCCTTGGAGAAACAGGAATGCATTGAATGGGCTGAGAGTGGCGCCGATATCACGCAGCAACTGCACCCGGGCCTTGAATATGAAGGCAACGTTGCCTAAATCGCCAAAGTCTCTGAACGTGTCCCAGAACTTGAGCCCATGATAGCTCGGGTCGGGTTCGGTGAAGCCCGGGAACTTGCCGCTCCCCCAGTCGAATCTTCCCGCGTCTACGATAATGCCGCCGATGGATGTTCCATGACCGCCGATGAACTTGGTGGCAGAGGAGGCGAGGATGTCTGCGCCGAAGTCGATGGGCCTGACGATGCCGGCTCCCACGGTGTTGTCCACGATCAGAGGGATGCCTGCATCATGGGCTATCTTTGCAATGGCTTCGAAATCAGGGACATCCAGTTTTGGGTTTCCGATGGTCTCGACGAAGATGCCCTTTGTCTTGTCCGTGATTACCCGCTTAAATGCATCGAGGTCCTGAGATGGTACGAATTTCACGGTCCGGCCCAGTTTTGGGAATGTGTAGTGGAAGAGCTGGTAAGTTCCGCCGTAGAGGTTGTCGGCAGAGACGATCTCATCACCCACCTCGGTTATGTTCAGGATGGCAAATGTCGCTGCAGCCTGGCCGGATGATACCGCCAGGGCGCCTGTGCCACCCTCGATGGCTGCCATCCTCCTTTCGAAGACATCTGTTGTCGGGTTCATGATCCTCGTGTAGATGTTCCCGAGTTCCTGCAAGGCGAACAGGTTTGCTGCATGGGTTGTATCCTTGAATACAAAGGATGTGGTCTGGTAAATAGGAACAGCCCGTGCACCCGTAGAAGGGTCAGGGGTTTCCTGCCCTGCATGCAACGCCAGGGTATCCAATCTTTTCTCACTCATCTTTCTCTCCTCTCAAACTTGACTTTTTATAACGAAAAAGCCCATTCCCGGCTTGCCACTTGAGCCGGGAATGGGCTTTCATCTTCTCTCCTTGGCAGGATATTACCCTACACAGACCCTCCCAGCCTCACGGGGCGGCACATGCACTTACAGCAACAACCATCTGCATGAATGGTCAGTACAGCTTGTGCCTCTTGATGCATGTCTTTTAACCGCCGCATATGCCCCTCACTCTTTAATTACTAGTAATACGATAGATTTGATAGATAATGGTATTCCTCAGACCTGTCAAGAGAGAAAGAAAAATAAACTTTTGTTCTATCTGAAAAGAGATGTAATATCCGGGCTGTAAAATGCGCAACAAATGTTGCATACCCTGCATCGATTCCCTGAATAAATTCCAGCAGCCAAGACCCGATTCAACAGCCGCCCCATTATTGGGAACTTTTATTGACTTGAAGCATCTTGCCTTATTACAGCCTGTTGTCTTTCATTTCCTGCTCCATGGTTTTTTAACGCCTTGGCGCAATATCCATTGACATCGGATGTTTTGCAATATAATCGCTACTAATCTGATAGTCATTCCCGAAACGACCAGAGAGAGACAAAGGAGTACAAACGTGAAGGCACGCGTCATGGCTGCAATGAGCGGCGGGGTGGATTCTGCCGTGGCGGCCTTTCTCCTGAAGTATCAGGGTTTCAAGGTGACAGGTGTCACCATGTGCCTCGGTGTGGAGATAAACGAAACCGGCAAGATCCGTTGCTGCGGCCCGCAGGAGATAGAAGACGCCAGACGTGTGTGCGAGTCTCTAGGCATCAGTCATTATGTCCTCGATTTTGCCCCGGACCTGAAGGATTTCGTCATAGACCCGTTTCTCAGCGAGTACGGCATGGGCAGGACACCGAATCCCTGCATCGAGTGCAACAGACACATCAAGTTCGGCTCACTCCTCAAGAAAGCATTAGCCATGGGGTTCGATTACCTTGCAACCGGTCATTATGCAGGGATACAAAGATCAAACGGGAATTACCGCCTGGTCGTGCCGAAGGATAACCGGAAGGATCAGACCTACTTCCTTTCCGGCATGCCGAGGGATGCGCTCGAACACGTTCTCTTCCCCTTGTCGAACCTCTTCAAGGACGAGGTGAGAGAGATCGCGCAGAGGGAAGGACTTCCGGCATCATCAAAACCTGAAAGCCAGGACCTCTGCTTCATCCCAGAAGGAAAGACCGAGGACTATCTGAGGAAGAACATATCCTCGCCTCCGGGTGATATCGTCGACCTAAGCGGCAAGGTCCTCGGCACCCACAGGGGACTGGCCTTCTATACCATCGGTCAGCGAGCGCGAATGAGCACGAGCCGGGGCAAGCCCCTGTATGTCATCGCCAAAAACACTGCCGCCAATAGGATCATCATTGGCGAGAGGGAGCAGCTCTCTGCAAAGGGGCTCATGGCGGGTTCCGTAAATCTCCTCGTAGACAGCCTTCCTGAAAAGGCCTTCGCCAAGATCCGGTATGCTCACTCGCCGGCAGGCTGCAGTGTGTCGCTTGAAAACGGCAGGCTCACAGTCCTCTTCAACGAGCCTCAGGAGGCGATAACTCCAGGACAGAGCGTGGCTCTCTATGACAAGGGAGTCATCTTAGGATCGGGCATTATACAGGAGTTGGTCTCATAATATGGATGCGCAAGAGAAACTTGATGCCCTTAAAAGTCTCATCAGATCGTTCGACAAACTCGCAGTCGCCTTCTCGGGCGGGGTGGACAGCACCCTGCTCCTGTCAGTGGCCCATGAAGTATTGGGAGAGAATTGCCTTGCCGTCATCGCCACATCGCCTACCTATCCAAAGCGGGAGTACGAAGAGGCTATCCGATGGATCGAGAGCAGGAACATCCGCTACACGACAATCGTCTCCGAAGAACTCGATATCCCAGGTTTCTCGGCCAACCCGCCCGACCGCTGCTACCACTGCAAGAAAGAGCTCTTTTCCAGGATCAGGGATGTTGCGGCGCAATTCGGAATATCAACGATTTCAGACGGCGCCAACAGCGACGATACCGGTGATTTCCGCCCCGGGATGAAGGCTGCGCGTGAGCTTGGCGTAAGGAGCCCTCTCATGGAGTGCGGGCTCACCAAGGCCGATATCCGGCTCATCTCACGCGAGATCTACGGCCTGCCCACAGCAGACAAGCAGCCCATGGCCTGCATGGCCTCCCGCATCCCGTACGGATCTGCCATCACAGCCGCAAAGCTCAGGCAGATCGAGGTGGTGGAAGACTTTCTGGCCAAAAAAGGCTTTCGCATATTCCGTGCAAGGCACCATGGCGATCTGCTCAGGCTCGAACTCGGGAAAGAGGAGATGGGCATGGCCATGGAGAAAGAGATGACCGCCGAGATCGTCAAGATTGCCAAGGCCGCAGGCTTTGTCTATGTCACCTTGGATCTCCAAGGCTTCCGCTCCGGCAGCATGAACGAGGCGCTCGATACAAGTGAAAAAGATGCGTTTCGGTGAGATACCAGCACTTGCAAAAAGGGCGCGTAGCTGACCAGGAAGGAGTTCCTGTCCCTCCTCAGCCGGATATAAGATCTATCCGAACAAGCGATTGCA
The DNA here is from genome assembly GCA_001896555.1 of Candidatus Phosphitivorax anaerolimi. GTDB lineage: Bacteria > Desulfobacterota > Desulfomonilia > UBA1062 > UBA1062 > Phosphitivorax > Phosphitivorax anaerolimi. The sequence continues at coordinate 2,039 of MPOS01000047.1, read as the reverse complement.
TGAGAGATGATCCGGTGAACCTCCATTCCTGAGTGTGAAAGAAGATTATGAACTGTGGCTGGAGATGAAGGGCATTCAAGAAATCCGGGTTACCGGGAATATAGAGATCGGGAATCGTCTGTCATCAGGTACAAGTCCGAAAATCTATAACTCAAGCGAATGCTTTTACTTATATCATAGCTTCTTCCTATTAGAGCTCATAACCCCTTTTATGTATGATTCGCGCAGATAAAAATTTGAGGCATTGCCGAATGCTTTATAGGGAGGAAGAAAAAGATGAAACCGCTCATTCATGACCAGTTTGCAGGTGCACCAAGCAAGCGGGCCTTGGCCTATGTGCAGTCCAAGAGGGAACAGGGCAAGCATGTCGTGGGAGCTTACTGCGGATATGCCCCCTTTGAGCTCATACGGGCCATGGACGCTGTCCCTGCGGTCTTGTGCGCCTTCTCAAACAGCACGATCGAAGCTGCCGAGTCCGTTCTCCCCGGCAATTTATGCCCACTCATCAAGTCAAGCTATGGATATATCATTACTGATACCTGCCCCTTCTTCGGCTTGTCGGATGCGGTTGTAGCCGAGACCACCTGTGACGGAAAGAAGAAGATGTTCGAGCTCATTGCCGACAGAAAGCCCATGTTTGTCATGGATCTGCCCCAGATGCCTGATGAAGACGGGGCAAAGCAAAACTGGGCGGAAGTGATCGGCAGGCTCAAATCGTTCCTGGAGAGAACCTTCCATACAAAAATAACTGATCATGCCATAGAAGCCGCTATCAGGGACTCCAACAGAAAAAACACCATAATGAAGAAAATCTTCGATTATGCCGCCGGTACCCCCTCATATCTTTCCTGGCAGGAGATGTACGACCTGACATTCCTTGCACAGCCGGCTGGTTTCACGGATATCGAGCCACTCTTGGAGAGCTGTATTGAGGCCCTTGAGAACAGGAAAAAGAACGGAGAGCGCATCGGGAAAGAAGGCGCTCCGCGCATCCTCATCACCGGATGCCCGGTAGGCGGAGATGCCACAAAGGTGTTCAAGGTCATTGAGGAAGCGGGCGGAGTGATCGTCGCCATAGACAACTGCACCGGCATGAAGTCGTTTCTCGACACCATCGAAGAAAATGCAAGCGACCCCATCCAGGCATTGGCCGAGCGCTATCTGAAACTCCCGTGCTCCTGCATGTCTCCAAACACCCGGCGCCTTGAACAGATCGACCGGCTCATCGAGCACTTCAAGCCCGATGCCGTGATCGATGTGATCCTGCATGCCTGCCACGGCTACAACATAGAATCATACAAGGTGGGCGAGCATGTGAGAAGAAGGCACAAGCTGCCGTTTTTGAAAATCGAGACCGATTATTCCGACGGGGATGTGCGCCAGATCGCTACGCGGATCGAAACCATGTTCGAGATGCGTGAATAAGCTGAAATTTGATCGTACCAGACATTCACATGAGGCAGGATGCTATCGTATGATTACGAGGGCAAGGTGCAGGGCATCCCTCTTTTCAGGATGCCCTGCGCCTGATAATGCATGGACCGGTTTGTTCAGTGTCTTGTATTATCCTGATGAATGATCACCTCAGAATATATGCCGCACCGCTTTCAAGGGCACTGTCATCCGACTGCCCGTCCGGGGCATTGACTCCCGTGGCGTTACTGGCTTCACCAGGGCCCCCCACCGCGAGGGTATCACCGGAAAGGGCAACGCTATAGCCAAAGAGATCATTTTCATCGGTATTGGAGGCCTTGATGTAGGCCTGCTGGGTCCAGGTGTCGCCTGTGCGGGTGAAAACATACACCGCCCCGCTGTAAGCGGCACTGTCATCCGACTGCCCGTCCGGGTCATTGACTCCCGTGGCGTTGCTGTCTTCATAAGGAGTCCCCACCGCGAGGGTATCACCGGAAAGGGCGACGCTCCTGCCAAATTGATCATCTGCATCGGTATTGGAGGCCTTGATGTAGGCCTGCTGGGTCCAGGTGTCGCCTGTGCGGGTGAAAACATACACCGCCCCGCTGCCAAAGGCATTGTCATCC
>MPOS01000041.1 GCA_001896555.1 Candidatus Phosphitivorax anaerolimi | reverse complement strand
CCTCCTTCTGGGTTTTGGTGTTTCTTGCTAAAAACAACTCTACCCTCCAGGAGGATTTTCACAAACTTTTTCTTCTTATGCTATTTTGGACAAGTGTGGGAGTCGATATATTTTACATATTCAAGTGATGAAGAACATCCGATCTTTTGAATGATTTATAAGTATATAATATTACTTAATAAAAACCAGTTGTCACACTTGGCTCGGTTTTTGCTGAAAATAATGAGGGGCATGTCCTCTGAAGGAGAACGGAAAAATGAGAAAATGCATACTTATATCAGCATCGATTTTCCTGTGTGTCCTGCTCGCAGGCGCCAACCCTGCTTGGTCTCTTACCGTGGGATCGATCGATGTGGGAGAGGTCGACACTTGGCTGGCTTCCACACGACTCGGCAACAGCGGAGAAGATACCGAGCTGCAGTGGGTTCGGAGCGTTTTGGGTTCCGATATCGTCCTTCAGGAGAGAACCGAGACCGAGGAAGGCGCAGGATGGCTCCGGACGAACGAGGACTCCCGCGTGTACGCCTTTGACTTCGTGGGCGACAACCCCGAGTATTTTCTCGTGAAGACCGGAGCGACCTCCAGCGGGAACACCCATTTCCTGTTCGAGAATGTGCAGAACTTTTCCTGGGGTGTGATCGATCTCGATCTGAACGACATCGAATCCATCAAGAACGTGGGCAAGCTCAGCCATATCGGCGAATACGGCGCAGGGGCGCCGGTCCCTGAGCCCGCTACTCTCGTGCTCCTCGGCTCGGGCCTGCTCGGGCTTGCGGGTTTCAGGAGAAAGGCCAAATAACCACCGGCTGTCAGCGGGGGAGGTCAGAGGCAGGGTCGCAGGCAGGCCCTGCTTTTTATTTTCTTGGAGGGCGCTTGCTTTCAGTGCCGGAGCGATCCGGACCGGTGGCTTCGCGGAAGCGGAGCACCCCGCTCTACTGCCCGATAAACTCGGAAACCTTGCCTTCGAGCCATGCGGTCCAGGCATCGATGCCTTCGCCGGTACGGCAGGAGACCGGAATGACGGACATTGTGGCGTTGAGCCTGTGCACCCGTTCCCGCAAGAGCCGCATGTCAAAGTCAGAGAGGCTCAGGTAGTCGATCTTGTTCACCAGGAGCACATGGCTCACAGAGAACATGAGCGGGTATTTGAGCGGCTTGTCGTCGCCCTCGGGTACGCTCAGGATCATGGCGTTGTGGATCGCCCCGGTATCGAATTCGGCAGGGCACACGAGGTTGCCCACGTTTTCGATGATGACAAGATCGAGAGCGTCCAGATCGAAGGCGTCGAGCCCTGCCGCGACCATCCCGGCGTCTAGATGGCAGAAGCCGCCGGTACGGAGCTGCACCGCCTGCACCCCTGATGCAGCGACCTTCTCGGCGTCTACGACCGAGTCGATATCCGCCTCCAGAACCCCGATGCGGAACCGGTTTTTCAGCCTCTCCACGGTCTTGAGGATCAGACTCGTCTTGCCCGCGCCCGGCGAGGACATGAGGTTCAGAAGATAGGTCTTGTGTCTCTTGAGTCTGGTCCTGAGCGACGACGCGAGGTCTTGGTTGTCGGAGAGGATATTCTCCCGGACCTCGATGAGACGGATCTCACTCATTATTCAGCCTCCATGTCCCTGATATAGTATTCCCTGCCCGAAACCAGGGCGAACTCCCTGCCGTCGCATCCGGGGCAGGCAAAGTCCTTCATTTGCCCGGTCTCTACCCTGGACTCCCGTCCGCAGGCATTGCACCTGAACACCACGGGAATCCGCTCGATCACCAGCCTTGCTCCTTGGGCGAGTGTGTCTTTGCTGATGTAGTCGAAGTATTTCTGAATCCATTCATCCTGGAGGTCGCTCATCTCGCCGATGGCAAGGCGAATGGAGTGCACCCTGCGCACCTGGTTCATGCGTGCGTGCTTCAGGACGATGTCGAGAATACTCTGGGTCACGGGCAGCTCGTGCATGATAAGTTCCTTTTTTTAAGAGTTGTCCCTGAATATCAGGGGCCTGTCAAGCGCCTGATCGTCCTATGGCGGGGAAAGTCTGTTTACCGGATGCGGCTACTCCCTTCCGGCTCCTGCCGCGGATTTTTTCTTCAACCTGGCCAGGCGGTGGGCAAGGGCCTGCCTCTCGGTTGGGGAGAGGCTGCGGGAACCGGCGAGGATGGTCTCCACCACGCCGATTGCCCGGGCGTTGTCGCATGCCCGGTGTTCGAGCCATTTTGCCAGCTCTTCAGCGGCAAAAAGGTCGTGGGGATCACAGGCGAGCATGTCCTCCCAGATTCTGACCGCGTCTTCCCATGCACCCTGTCTCTTGTGAAAAAGGGAGAGGGTTATCCCGGCATTGCGGGCTGCGAGGGAATCCCGGGATTTTGTCAGCACATCCAGAAGGGCCAGGGCAATGCTCTCGTCTCCGTGCTGAAGGTGCATCCTGGCCGCCGCAAGGAGATCGCCCGGATGGGCATGGGGCAGCTCGTGCCCGCCGGTGAGGAGGTCTGCAAAATATGCGGTCAGGGCAGCCATGGAGACGACATCCAGCCGGTTGTGATGGAAGACCTCTTCGAGCGGCGATGCGTCGCGGTTTTTGAGCCAGGTGAAGTATCTTGCGGGGATCTCGTATCCGGGCACGTCGCCGGTGCGGCGGAATCCGAGGATCTCGCTCTCGAGCGTCCCGAGCCTGCAGTTTTCGAGCCGGTGCCCGGCAAGCCTTCTGGAGGGAAAGAGCAGGTCCAGGTGCGGCATATCCGTGAGCGGGTTTGGCAGCCTGTTGAGGATATACCGGGCGGAGAGCAGGTTCACGTCAAAGGCCCTTCCATTGAAGGTGACCAGAAACCGTTTTTCTGATGCCATGTCGCCAAGCAGGGCCAGCATCGAGCCCTCTTCATGGAAGTCGCGGGCAAAGAGCTGGCACACGACAAAGTCCTGTCCCTCGTACCACCCGAGCCCGATGAGGAAGGCAAAGGTCCCGGTCCCGCCTGCGAGCCCGGTGGTTTCGGTATCGAGAAACAAGGCATCGGAGATGTCCATGCCGGCGATCTCGGGGTGCCCGGCAAGCACGGCCGCGGCCTTCATGTCGGCGTCCGTGAGCCGGGCGATCCGGATCCTGCCGTGAAATGACTGGGCCTTGAACGTGCACCGCGAAAAGAAACACGCTCCCAGATCTGTCCTCGCCTCCTCGCCGGTGATTACCTCATGAAGCGGCCGGCCGGGCAGGGGGGGATGGAAGGCTGTGCTGCGCTGCGGGTAGGCTGCCCTGCGGGCCATGATGTCATCGATCTTCCGTCGAAGCTCGCTGATCTGCTCCTGCCGCGGGCTCTTCGATAAAGCCGGCTGCCCTTCTCCTGTCAGGCGCTTCAGTCTGTCTTTCACGCTCATAGGTATATCTGCCGGGATTCGATGAGCTGAGAATGGATCGGGAAGAGCAGGCCTGTCAAGGGTTTTGATTCCCATTTTTCAGATGTGCAGGACGGGTATTATTGCTCGGCAACAAAATACCGGGATATATGCGTGGAATAGGACTCGCTGCAACCGGCGCTGCTGTCTGCGGGAAGCATGTGCCTTGCCGGGGTGAACCAGCGATATGGGCCAAGTCATGCCCCTTGCCGGCTGCCCGGCCTGCCACCTGTTCAGGCAATCACCTGCCGCCCGAAGACGAGCCAGGGATACCGGCAGGGAACCGGAAAATGATGATCACTTGGTAGCGAGGGCGGATTTTTTGATTTTTCAGGAGAGCATTCTATACAATGTTTTAGGATCAATAGAAATTTCCTGGTAAAGGAATATAAATGATCAATGAACGGGATTTCCCCAAGGGCATGCTCTTCTCTCTGATCCTTGCCGCTCTTTTCTTCCTGAACGGATGTTCCGGAGAAGACCGCGATGATTCCGAGGCCATACCCGAGGCCCTTGCGCTTGACATCCCAGCCCTGTACTCAACCGTGGATACCATCACGGTGCTTGTGGCATACGTGCCCGGTGCAGAGCCGTTTACCGGCATGATCCACCGGGACATTGCCTGCTGGTCGGTGCTGGAAAGCAATATCGAGGCCCTGTTCGAGGGCCGGGTCCTGGAGCCTGATGTGCATGTCCCCTCCATGCTCTCCGAGATGGAGAGAATACCTCCGCAGGAACAGGATACCTGGACCTCTGAGGCGATCATGGGCCTTGCCATGGACATCTGGGACGCACAACCGTCGAGCTTTGAGGCGGAGTTTTTCGTGCTCTTTCTCAAGGGACGCTTTGAAAGCGAGGATGGGCCCGATAACCGGATCATCGGGGTTTCCATCGTGGGCACACCGGTGATAGCGATCTTCAAGGACACTGTCCTCTCTTCGAGCTCCATCCCCCAGGTTGCCCGGTTCGTCGAGCAGGCCACCCTGGTCCATGAATTCGGGCACGTCATGGGGCTCGTGAACAATGGGGTGCCCATGGTTTCGGATCATCTTGACCCCGAGCACCCGCGGCACTGCACGAACAACCAGTGTGTCATGTACTGGGTGAATGAAGGGACCTCGGACATGGCGGAATTCGTCCGGCGGATGATCGACAGCGACTCTCTGGTTATGTTCAGCGAAGAATGTCTGGAAGACACCCGGAGCTACCTCCCTTAGTCCCCGGTTTCAGGAAGCAGCGCCATATTCGCCGATGCCGCCGGCTGTTTTTCGTGTATTGCCGGTCCAGCGCGGAGACCGCCTCCTTCTGCCTGTCAATAAAAACCGGCTGAGCCGGCTGGTTATGACATACCTTAAGGAGCCGGTCTTCCGGTTATGGCCTCATAGGTGCTGAGATATTCGGGCTTGCGCTCCACGGCAAGGGCGCGCTCTATAAACTCAAGGGCGTCGATGTCCCGGCCCATCTCGTGCAGGACATGGGCCAGGTTGTTCATCACGTCGGCATCCGTCCCGTCCAGGGCAAGGCACCGGCGATAGAAACGCTCCGCCTGGGCCGGGTCTCCCTGTGCATAGGCGAGATTTCCCAGATTGAAGAGCGGAACCGGCCACGAGGCATCTTTCTCAGCCGCCTTGAGATACTCCTTCCGGGCCAGATCGATCTTTCCGCTGCGCTCGTAGATCACGCCCAGTTCATTGTGCTCGGAGGCCGAGAGGGGGTCTTCGAGCACGACGATCCGGGGCATGGAACACGACCATAGGAGTATCAGGACTGGCAGAAAGGCCTTTAGGGGAAGACGAGCAGATAGACCGAGCCTTTCTTTTTCCATATGCTTTCAAACTCCTCCCGGCTGAAGACCTGTCCGGCCTGGTGCCCGGTATGGGCTCTCAGCGAGCTGTCCATAACATCGGTCACTACGAGGTAGTGGGGCCGTGAGAGGACCCAGAAGCCCATGTCCACGAGCACAATGACGGGTCGGCCCGCATCCGTGAAACGTTTGAGATCCTCGATCCCTCCCTGTGCAAGCCGGGTGTTGAATCCCTCGCCCCGGGCGTATGCCTCGAGGTCGGTGATGAGCGAGCCTTTGAGTCCCTCGCAATACACTGACTGCGCGATCGTGCCCTGGTCGATTTCGCGCCCGTAGTATGCCATGACCGAGGATAGGGCGGCAGGGCCGCAGAAACGCGACTCCTGCCTGACGAAGGGTACGCCCTCTATACCCGATGCCTCCTCGCTAAGCGAGAAGATGGCGAGAAGCAGAATCAGCAGCTTCACCGTTCAGGGTGATGACGATGTCCTTGCCCAGCAGCTTGAGGATGACAATGATCAGGATGATGACGATCAGCACCCCGATCACCGCACCCAGCCCGTCTCCGCCTGCAAGCACGCCGTCAGAGGCCTGGGCCAGGAGATGGATCTGGGAAGGAGTCATTTCCGAGAGTTTCGCCCTGACCTCATCGGTCGAGAGACCGTATGCCCGGAGCTTTTCCTGGACGAGTTTGTTCTCCAGTGCGAGCTGGATCTTTTCCACATCCTGCTGGATCATGGCGTCGCCGGCATTTCCGGAAAGACCCTTCGAGGGGATCATGGCGGCCCATGCAGGAGAGACGAGGAAGCCGATCATGTAGGTGGTAACGGTCAACACGAGGACCCGGTTTCTCATAAACGATGTCATTCACTTACCTCCTCTTCTCGATTTTCCTATGAGATATCTCGCTTTTTAGGGCTGGTGTCAATTCAGATTCACTTGATCATCCGTATGGTCAGGGGATACCGGTAGAGCTCATAGTTGCTCGCCCTGACAGCGGCAACGATGGTGAGGATGAGATCCGCCACCACGATCAGCGCCACCACCGGATAAAACAGGAGCCCTATCAGCACAGGCGTGAACCCGATGGCAATGATGAGGGCGAGAATCGCGTAGATCGTCATGGATATCTGGAAATTCATGGATTCCTTGCCATGATCGTTGACATCAGGATACTTGTCCTTGGTGAACAGCCATACGATGAACGGTCCCAGGATATTCCCGAACGGGATGCCCAACAGCACGATCAGTGCTGACAAATGGCTTATGATGGCCCAGGTCCGGGTCTTTTCGTCACGGATCATCTCCATCGCTTTTCTCCTTTCGATGATATGATAGTCCTTCAATAGGGTCTTTTCATCCGAGAGCAACGCATCAGCCGCAGATGACGGGGACAGGCCTATTTACCATATCAGGTCTTGAATGTCCCGCTGTTTGCTGCACCTGGCATCCCGCGGCCATACTGAAGATTTTCACTCATGATATTTTCAAGCCCGGCAAACAACCCTCAATCCAGCCTGCGCTTCATGGGTATGTCCCGGTTATCGGACGGGAAAAATTGAAATGCGAACCCGCCCCCGGTATCGCAGCTTTGTCCTGTTCTGATTTCTGTTGATTTTCTCCCGAGCCTGTCCATATAATCCGCGGCGAAGAATTGCTGCAGCTCGAAAATGGCGGCAGGACGCCGGTTGAGCCGGCGACCGGCCTGATAGAGGAGCCCTGAGAGAAAGGGTCCACCTTCATGGGGTGAGCAGCCTGTAAGGAGAAACAACAGTGGAAAGACCCAACCCATGTCTTACGTGTGGGGCGTGTTGTGCATACTATCGGGCCTCGTTTTACTGGGCTGAGGCGGATGACGAAACACCCGGCGGGGTCCCGGTCAGTCTGACCCGGAAGCTCAATGAGCACAGACGGGTGATGATCGGCTCCGAGGGAAGCAAGCCCCGATGCATAGCCCTGGAAGGAACCATCGGCGAGCAGGTCTATTGCACTATCTATGAGCGGCGCTCCTCGGTCTGCCGTGAGTTCGAGGCATCCTGGTCCAATGGAAAGCGTAACGAACGGTGTGACGCGGCCCGGATCGCCTGGGGGCTCCCACCGCTCGAACCGGATGCCTGGGACTTTCCGGATATTCCCAAGGCTGCCTGATCCTGCAGCAAACACCGGACATCCCCAGCCTCAAGGGCCGCTGTCTCCTGAAAGCCGCGCTGGGGTTTGCCTGCCGTGTGCGTATCTCAGCTTACCGGTAAAAGGCACTGACAGGCCCATGGGAACCTTCTTGCATCCGTCTTCGGGATGCATCGCAACAATGCGTGAAACCGGTAATGCAAATACCAATGTCCTGATATCAAGAAATCAACTCTCTTTTCCGATGGATTAGCCCGTGGACACCTGGAAAGGACAGCAGGGCAAACAGAAGGCGGGACACCCGGGTGTTCGCCGGCCGGAACAGGGACTGCTGCTTCAACAGAAAGCCTGTGTTCACGAGGGTCCTGACAAACATGAAGCGATTGCGGAGGATGGGTAGGTATCGGGCATGCTGAAAAATCTCGGAATCAAAGCAAAACTTACCATACTGGCAACCGGTGCGATCATCATCGTGGTGATCATGGTCGCCGGCTTCTGTCTTCTGAATTACCACAACGAGCTCAAGAGAATCGCCCAGGCGAATCAGGAGACGAGAATTCAGGTGTTCTGGGACCTCTTGAGACAGAAGGGATCGGAATTCCGGATCGAGGGCGACAGGCTGATGATCGGCGATTGCGTCATCAACGGCAACCATGAGCTGCCTGATAAGGTTCAGGAGCTCTGCGGCGGAACTGCGGCCATATTCATGCATGGTGAGCAGGTCGCCACCAGCGTGAGGAATGAAGACGGCACCAGGGCCGTGGCTACGACCCTGAACGGGGCGGCCTATGACGCCATATTCGGCGAGCGCCGTTCGTACCGGGGAGAGGAGGATATTCTGGGGGTTCCCTGTTTCACGGCGTATGATCCCATCAGGGACCGCAACGGCAATATTATCGGGGTGCTCTACACGGGTGTCAAGCGAAGCGAGTTTTTCCAGGGATATGACAGGCTGAAAACCCGGATCGCCGTCGTTGCCCTGCTGTTCGTAGCCGCGATCTTCGGGCTCCTGAATATGATCGTCTCCCGGATGATCACCCAGCCGCTTACCCGGATAGCAGACACAATCAGGGGCATGGAATGCGATCTCACCAAGAGGCTTCAGGTAACCGGCAAAGATGAGATCGGGAGCATCGCCCGCTGGTTCAATACCTTTGTGAGCAGCATGGATCAGATCATTTCCCAGGTGAAGGGCATCACCAGGAACGTGGATCACGCGACGCAGGAGGTGGCCGAGGGAGGCCAGGGTCTGTCTCAGGCGACCCAGGAGCAGGCGGCTGCTATAGAACAGGTTGCAGCCACTATCGAGGAGATGACCGCCTCGATCAAGAACAATGCCTTGAACGCGGACAAGGGCCGGGAGATGGCACGGGTCATGGTAAACATGGCCAGCGCAAGCGGCGATGCCTCCCAGCGGCTCATGGAGGCAATGGACGAGATATCGGTTGCTTCCAGAAGGGTGGGGGATATCATCACGACCGTCAACGAGGTGGCGTTCCAGACCAATCTCCTTGCGCTCAATGCAGCCGTGGAGGCCGCTCGCGCCGGCGAGCACGGCAAAGGGTTTGCCGTTGTCGCCGAAGAGGTGAGGGCGCTTGCCCAGCGCTCCGCTGAGGCAGCCAACGAGATCAAGGGCCTCATCGAGGATACAGTGCAGAAGGTCAATGCCGGGGATGAGATTGTTCGGAGCTCGGTGGAGTCGCTCAACCAGATCATCGCCAATATCCATGATCTCTCCCGGAACATGGATGAAATCGCGGTGGCATCGGGCGAGCAGGCCACCGGAGTGGACGAGGTCAACCGCGCCCTCTCACAGATCGACAGCACCACCCAGCAGAATGCATCCATCGTGGAGGAGCTTGCAATGAGCTCCGATGACCTACGCTCAGAAGCCGGACAGCTTGCCGATCTGGTCGAACAGTTCCGGGTTTCAGATATGTCCGGAACCGGGCCCTCAGGGCGGAAGCTCCAGGGAAAGGGAATATCCCTGCGTTCTGAGAGGGGCGATTCCCCCGCCCGTGTTTCCCCGGGCATGCGGAAAGGCCGGGGCGCGGATATGGATGAAGGTTTCGAGGAGTTCTAGGGTCTCAACAAAGGGGTCAGGTATCCCCATGATTTGCCAGGGGGGAAACCTGCAAGATGTAAAGGTGCGCGGGGTGTGCATCCGAGAGAAGTAGCCGCTGGTCTGGATCTCACCCCCGGCAATTTCCTCTCGGATGCATGGGGTCTCCTACGCCGACTTGCGCGAGAGCTTTTTGAGCCGGTTGATCCGCCGGCGGAGGATGCCCGCCCGCCACTTGTCCTGAACGGATTTCTTCTCTTCGCGCAATTCAACGATCTTTTTTTTGATTTCCTGCTTGGTCAGCCCTGTTTTCGGCCCGGCTTTCTTCTTTTCGGCTGGAGTCTCGTCGGTGATGCCCCTGGCCTTTTTAATGAAGGCAATGAGCTCATCCTTTTTCATGTCGCTGACAGCGATCTCGGTGTGTTCGTGGGGGATGGCCAGGGCAATCTCCTTGAGGTCTTTGACCGTCATCTTTTCAAGGGGCTTGCTTTCTTTTGCCGGATGGTTCTTATGCTCTTCCGCCATGCTTTCCTCCTTCCTTATGTAAGTATCATCAAATGAGACCTGTACATCGGGCTATGATCCTTCCTGGGACTGATGGAAGGAACCGGGATCGCACCGGGAGTAACGAAATTGTACAAGAATACGGCACCCCGGACAACCTAAAAAAGCACAAGAGGTTTTCTGGAGCAGAGATTTCTCTGTTCCCGGCCATCTGGGGAAGAGAGGAGGCCCCATGAAGGGCAGTCATTCAGTCTCGATCTCTACGGGCTCGTTGTGAAGATCGTAGTCGAAGGCAAGGAAGACCTGGTGGGGCAGGAAGCTATAGATGTGCGTCATGAACTGGCTTGCCTTTGCCAGGGAGGATTTCGGGACAAAGACGATATCGTACGACCTGAGCCGGTAATCCTCGAATGTAAGTCCGCCCTTGAGGGCCTTGCCCAGGTTCACCCGGCGGGCAACGGGCCGCTGGTCAGGCCCCCGGCTGATGATAACCACATCGGATACGTCGGCATCGGGCTTGAAGCCGCCTGCCATGAACACGGCCTGGAGCGCGTTCATCCGCTCCTTGAGATGGATGACCCGGGGAGAGTATACCTCGCCTCCCACATAGATCTTCTGGTCGTTGAAGGACCTGACGAACACCGTGATCATCACCTGATCGAGCAGGAGGGAGTATTTCTGGGTGAGGAGGGCATCCAGTTGGGACGGGGTGAACCCCGCCGCTCTCACCTCATCGATCATCTGCAGAGATATCATGCCGTCCGGCCTGATGGTGACGGTCTCGTTGAGGTTGGGGTTATAGAAAAACTTGATTTCCAGGACATCATACGGCTGGAGAATGTACTCGTCAACGATCCCGGCACCGGGGAAAGGCGCGGGCAGACGCGGGGACGCTTCCTGATGGGAACACCCGGCGAGAATGATCACAAAAGCGCATATCAGAAAGACCGAAACCCCAGCGCTACTGACAGACGCCCGAGCAGACCGGTTATCCTTTGCAATCACAGATATCATGCTCTCCCTCGACCCCCTTTTTGCGGGTTTGGGTTACCGCCTCGCGACTTCAGGCAGCGTGAATCTTGCCGCAGTGTCCTTCCGGCACATGCCGCAGCCGTCCTCGCGGCTCACGGGACAAGCGGTTGCGTAAGCAGGACCCAGCCCGATATCATGTGCCTGCCAATCCCGGCAAGAATCCGCCGCTCTTATATTCTATTACCATTATAAGTATGAAGCTGACCGGCGGATCTCAAGACAGACCGCCGGAAAGGGGAGAATACCGGCATACTTCATGCCGATACCCCGGTACCTCGCCGTCTGGGGGCACGAGGGTCCTGCCGGGTGAGAACAGAGTGAATATGTCTTCGCGTCCGCTGTTTTTCAAGGGCGAGAAGGCACCTCTCACCCCTCTTTCACCTGCGATGGGAGTGGGGCTGGGAGTCCCGTCGATGGCCTCATCACTTGCGAGAACAGCCTTTCTGTATGAAGGGGTGCTGAAGGCCGCGGCTTTTGATCCGGGGATGATCCATCAGTCTGAGATGGCCCCGGCCATGTTTCTCCCGAGCGCGACGCATTCCTCCAGCTGGTGTTCATCAGGGGCGCACTTGACCTCCACCACGGGCTCCACGAGGCTCCAGGCACTTTTTTCCACAAAACTCTTCAGATTCCTCACTGCCCCGCCGGTCCAGCCGAATGACCCAAAGATGCCCAGACAGCGGTTTTTCAGGCCCTTTTCTTCGAGCAGCTCCACGAGGCCCCTCATGGCGGGAAAGAGCCCTATCTCATAGGTGCAGCTCCCCAGGACGATACCCTTGTACCGCCAGGCGTCACGGATGATGTAGGACGGGTGGGTGCGCGCGACATCGTGCATCCTGATCTCTTTCACCCCGGCCAGGGAGAGCCCCCGGCTCACCGCCTCGGCCATCTCCAGCGTGCTGCCATACATGGAGGCATAGGCAACCACCACGCCGGGCTCGGCTATGTACCTGCTCCACAGGTCGTACCTGTCCAGGATATAGTTCGGCGCCTTTCTCCACACCGGGCCGTGGGTCGACGCAACCACCCCGATATCGATCCCCTGGAGCCTGGCCATGGCCTTCTGTACCATGGGGCTGTACTTGCCCACGATGTTGGAGAAGTAGCGCAGGATCTCGTCATCGTACCGGGCGATATTGATCTCATCGTCGAAGAGTCCGCCGTCGAGCGTCTTGAACGAGCCAAAGGCATCTCCCGAGAAGAGCACCCGTGACGTCTCGTCATAGGTCATCATGGTTTCCGGCCAGTGGACCATGGGGGTGAGGATGAACCGGAGCGCGTGCCCGCCCAGGTCGAGCACATCGCCGTCCGCAATGGTCATGGTGCCGACTTCGATGCCGTAGAAGTCCTTGACGAGTTCGAGGGTCTTTTTGTTGCCCACGATGGTCATCTCAGGAAAGAGCTGTTTCAGGACGGGAACCGCCCCGGAGTGATCGGGCTCCATGTGGTTGATGATCAGGTAATCCACTTTTTCCCTGCCGCCTGCGACGAGGCCCTTTAGCTTCTTGAGAAACTGGGTCAGATGGGTCTTTTTAACCGTGTCGATCAGGGCCGTCTTCCCGGCCCGGATCAGATACGAGTTGTACGACACCCCCTCGGGAAGCGGCCACTGTGCCTCGAAGAGGTCTGTTTCTCGGTCATTCACCCCTATCCAGTGGATATCGCCGGTAATGGGTATTGGATTGTGCATGAAACGGTCCTCCTTTTTTGTATGCATCCTCCTCTTCTGCGAGAGGACAGGACCGGAGGGAAGTCACGTTGCCCTTGCCCGGGCCGCGGGCATGTACGGCCTCCGGTCCGAAACATATTCTGCAGGCCGTGGTCACGTCACGATCATGAGCTGGATATCACAGACATTCGTATTCGTAGGGCCGGTGATGAACAGGCCCCCTGCCTGCTCGAAAAAGTGGTACGAGTCATTGTTTCCCAGGTATGCTCCCGGATTCAGGCCGAGCCGTGCCGCCTCGTGCAGGAGGTCCGGCCCGATGAGCGCACCTGCCGCGTCGGTGGGGCCGTCGGTTCCATCGGTGCCGGCACTGAGAAAGTAGATGCCCTCCAGGCCGGTCTGGTTCCCGGAAAATTCGTTGAGGAAGGAGAGGACCATCTCCTGATTCCGTCCGCCTTTCCCGGTGCCTCTGATGGTCACCGTAGTCTCTCCTCCTGCCAGGATGAGCGCCGGTCTCGCGAAATCGGCGGTGCCCTTACGGATGTCGCGGGCTATGGCGGCGAAAAATTTAGCCGCCTCCCGCGCCTCGCCGGTGAGTGTCGAGGTGAGGAGAACGGCCCGGTAGCCCAGGCTTACGCCATGGTCCCGGGCGGCGATGCACACGGCCAGGTTGTTTCCGAGCAGGATGTTGAGCACCCGGTCGAACACGGGATCGCCCTGCTTGGGCGTGTCCGGGACCTCCCCTTTCTTTCCTGATTCGAGATAATCCACCACGGAAGCCGGAAGCCTGTCACGGATATGATATCTGTTCACGATGTCGAGCGCCTGGTCATAGGTGGTGTCGTCGGGGACCGCTATACCGGATGCGATGGTATCGAGGCGGTCGCCCACGACATCGGAGAGGATGATATTGATCATCCGGGCTGGGAAGGCGGCCCGGGCGAAGAGGCCGCCCTTCACCTGCGACAGGTGCTTGCGGATGCAGTTGATCTCGCCGATGTCCGCCCCGGATTCCAGGAGCACTTTGGTAGCGGCCTGCTTGTCCTTCAGGCTGATGCCCTCGGGAGGAAGGCTGAACAAGGCCGATCCTCCCCCTGAAACGAGATTGATGATCAGGGTTTTCTCATCCGCACCCGATGCGAGGTCGAACAGTGCCCGGGCTCCGGCGACGCTGTTTTTATCCGGTATGGGATGGCCCGCCTGCATGACCTGTATGCTCTTGAGCGGCTCTGCATGGCCGTATTTCGTAACCACTGCTCCCCGCGAGATTCTTTCTCCAAGGATTTCCTCCATTGCCATGCCCATCTTCGAGGATGCCTTGCCGATGCCCAGGACCATGATGTCGCGGTAGGAACGCAAGTCCTCCCGGAGTGTCCCGGCCCCGTGTGATATGACGAGGGTGTCGTTTTCCACGGACATGGAGCGTATGATCATTTCATAGGGGTCGACACGCCTGAGTGCGTGAGAAAAGATAGATCGCATGTCGTTTTCAGGGTTTATCATCTCCATCTGCCTCTATATGGAGTAAGTCATGGGATCGCACAGCAACATTTCAAAGGCGCAACATAAAAAGCAGTATGTCCTTTATGTATGATACACTCACCCTCAAGCTCAAGGCGTTTTTGCATAATACCTGATAACCAGCGGGAATAATACGGTAAAAATATGCTGTTTTCTGAATATTTCCTTTTTGTTATGGTAAGCACTCAAGGCCGGCGCTCATGGAGAGACCTTTGCCGGCGGAAAGGAAGCAGCTCGTGAAAAAAGACACTCCATCCATCAAGCGCACTGATGAATCAAGGGTGAGGGCAAACGGGGTGGACGTGGTCTACGACACCTTCGGAGACGAGTCCGATCCGCCCCTGCTGCTCATCATGGGCTTGAGCACCCAGATGATCGTATGGGAAGACGAATTCTGTGAAAGGCTTGCCTGCAGAGGTTTCTTCGTTGTCCGCTTCGACAACCGGGATGCGGGGAGATCCTCCACCTTCGACCCGCCCGGCATGCAGGGGCTGCGCAATGTTTTTCACGGCGGGCAGGCAGGGCTTGCCTATACACTCGACGACATGGCGGGTGATACTCTCGGACTCATGGATGCCCTGGACATTGCCTCTGCACACGTTGTCGGGGCCTCGATGGGCGGAATGATCGCACAGATCATGGCCCTGAACAATCCCCGGCGGGTGCTGAGCCTCACGCTCATCATGTCATCATCGGGCAATCCCTTTCTTCCCCCTCCCAGACCCGAGGCCATGAGCATTCTCTTCAAGCCTTTCCCCACAAGGCGTGAGCCGTACATTGAGTATTTCCTCGATGTATGCCGGGTGCTCAACGGCGGGGAGATACCCGTAGACAAAGGCCGGATGCGCAGGCTGGCCGAACTCTCGTTCGAGCGCGGCGTGTCTCCGGGCGGAAGCGCCCGCCAGCTCGCGGCCATACTCGCGGCGGGGAACAGGAAGGGCTCGCTCGCAGCGCTTAACGTCCCCACACTGGTCGTGCACGGTGACGCAGACCCCCTCCTGCCCGTGGAGTGCGGAATCGACCTTGCCGAGAGCATTCCCGGCTCGCACCTCAAGATTATCAAAGGCATGGGACACTGGCTTGCGCCCGCTGTCTGGAACGAGGTCATCGAGGCCATGGACCGGCATATCCGCTGCAACCGGTAGACCCGCTGCACTTTGCCGGTCTTTTTCGCGTTCTTGATTCCCGATGCCTTTTCCCCTATCAGATACAGGAAAAGCCATGTGAACAGGTAGAGGAAAATCGTATGGGAAAGATCCGCAGCACACTCGACATCGTTATGGAACGGACCAAGGGCATGAGCATGTCCCGGGAAGACAGGGAAAAGCTCCGGGAAAAAGAGCTGTCCGACACGGCAAGGGCCTGGGTGCAGAAGTATCTCGACGACAGGATAACGTGGGAAGAGATCAGCGCCCGCCTCGATGCCTCAGGGCAGGACAGGTCCCTGCTTTCAACCCTGCTGAAGGGCGAGCTCGCCTCGGGCATCCATCCCGGCGGTGACAATGAACGGCCTGTTCATGCCCTCGAAAAGCTCTGCGGAGTAGGCAGGGACCGAATCATGGCGATCATCGGCAGCCATGAGCAGGGGTTGAACAGCCGGATGGCCCGTCACCTGGAGGTCCTCAGGGCTCGGCTTGAGGACGAGGGGATCAGGGGGACAGCCGTCATTCCCAACGCGGCACAGGACCCATCCTGGCAGGATATGGTCCGCGAGGCCCAGGAACATCTAAGCGCCGAGCTTCGCTCCCTCTCATAGAAAGCGGAACCAGTAGTCCCGGATGATCCTGAAGTTTTCCCGGACCGGTTCCTTCCCGGCAATGACGTTGCCGTGGCCGCTCAGGAGGTATTCGATGTCGAGCCTCATGATCTTCTCGATGCTCTCCTTGAGCTGCTCACCGCTTCCGCCGGGCAGATCGGTCCGGCCTACTCCCTGTGGGAACACCAGATCGCCCGAGAAAAGTACCTTTTTCGCAGGCCAGTACAGGCACACGGACCCCGGGGTGTGGCCGGGCGTCTCGAAGACGGCGAAGTGATCGCTGCCGACCTCAAGGTCCCCCTCCTGAAGGAAGAAGTCCGGCTGCGGCTCCCGGTAGCGGCCACCGGTGAGCTCGACGATGTAATCGTATTCGGTCCGGCTCATGGTGAACCGGGAGGTGCCCTTCAGAAAGGCGGCGGCCTCAATGTGGTCGGGATGGCCGTGAGTGGCCAGCACGAGGTCGATGTCCGACAGGGACATCCGGAGGGCATCCAGGCCCCGCTGGACATTGACGAAGAGGTGAGCGTGTCCCGGATCGACGAGGATTTTTTTCGACGCGTCGATGAGGTATGTGTTGCAGTTGTTCTGCGAGTAATCGTCCCAGATGAACCCGTACAGGCCTTCAAAAATTTGTATCAGCATGTCTTTATTCCTTCTTGCTTTGATCAGTGGTACGGACCCTTGAAGGGCAAGCCCGCCAAACTGGAACCAAGACCCAAAGCGCTTGCAATGGGAATGTAACCTGCCTTCAAGGCCCTTGAGCAGCGAACCGAAAAAAAGAGGGTCCGAGTCTCCCGGGCAGACAAGTCCTTTCGCCGCCCCGTCCTATACAGACCGTCCGAGGCGGATGCCCTTATAAAGGTCCGGTGCCTCCCTTCACCCTTTCAGGCCGATTTCCTCTGCGGCCTCTCTCATACCCATAATAGTGTCTTCGACAAGCTCCGACACCTCTACGCCCAGCATCTCGGCGCCCCTGGTGATAATCGACCGGTCGACGCCCGCGGCAAAGGCCGGTGATTTCCATTTCTTCATGACAGACTTGACCGTGAGATCCATAACGCTCTTCGACGGCCTCACCAGGGCACTCGCCGCCACGAGCCCGGTGAGTTCGTCGATCGCATACAGGGTCTTCTCGAGCCTGCTCATGGGCTCCACATCCGAGCATATGCCCCATCCGTGGGAGACCACCGCCCGGATGTAGTCCTCGGGCCATCCATTCTGCTCCAGTATCTCCCGTGTCTTGGTGCAGTGCTGTTCCGGATACTGCTCATAATCGAGGTCGTGCACCAGCCCGATGACTCCCCACTTCTCCTCATCTTCGCCGGCCTTGCGGGCCATGTAGCGCATTACGGCCTCCACGGCGTATGCGTGTTTCTGCAGATTTTCTGTCTTGGTATATGCAAGCAAAAGGCTGAGTGCGTCATCACGGCTCGGGATATATGCAGGCATGAGATATGTGGACATGCGGTCCTCCTTGAGATTGTTTGATTTCATAATATGGTTTGTTTGTAAAAGCCGCGCAAGGGGAAATTTTCCCGAGCATCCTTGCAGGCAAGGAGGGGGAATCGATCATGCCGTAAAGCGCCATAGACATGTGGGTAATCATGTTCACGGGCACCATGCTGATCGTTCAAATACAGCATAGATGGGTAAACATATTCTCTGAAATGCCGCAAAAAAGAGAAAAGATTTACACTGTTCGGGCGTGTCTCAGCGATGATAAAACCCTTTGAAAAACACATAACAATAGGAAATAACTAGCCAAAAAATGTTAAATTACAATTGGCATGGCTCTTGAATAATTATAGTTTGATTGGATGTTTCACCGGTTCAATAGATAACATCCGAAAATAAAAGCCAGATAAGGGGAAAAAGATGAGAGCACCAATTTTAGGGGTTACGGCTATCGTGGGTATCGTGGCCGTAACCCTATTTTTTATGCTGGCGCGGGAGAGCGAGGCGCGTATCACCCGTGCGGGTGCTCCCTATCACCAATATAAGCTGCAGTACTCGTACAACGGGAAGATCTGGCACGACCTGATCGTGATCGAGAACGGCGATATCTCCAAGCACATCAAATACCTGCGGAAGGAAGATCGGTTGCCCTCGCTGCGGTACTGGTATTCCTATATCGATGACGAAGGAATACAGCGCTATCACAGTATCCCGCTCACCATAGACGGGAGGCCGAGGCTTCAGGCAAACAACGCGCCTGCAAAGGAAAAAAGGGGGTAGGCCCATTATCTGCCGGGCCGTGCCCCGTGAAACAGGTATAGCCGGGGAATACCGGTATTATTTATAGTTTATTAAAGAGTTTTACCCTATTCCTCCTCAGGCCGCAACCTCCCCCTACAACAGAGGTTGCGGCCTGCTCCCTCACCAGTTCCTGTTTTCTGTGCAAGCAAAGAGGGCGGTCCTTCTCTGGGTCATGGGCGGGCTTGAACATGGCGTTGATGTCCACATGACATTCATTCACCTGTCTGAATCCGGACAAGTGCCCTGAGATGACGCCCGCGGTTCCTGCGAACATTTCTCCAGGAATCCTGTATAATGACCGGCCGTTATCTTGGGGAGCTCCAACATGGGCACATGCCCGCAGTCTTTGAGGATCACGGTTTCCACCTGAGGGATGTGCCGCTGGTAGACGCTCACCGATGAAACATGGAGAACCCTGTCCTTATCGCCCCAGATGAGAAACACCGGCATCTGCAGCGATCCCAGATACGGGACCACGTCCTTCCAGTGGAAATGGATATCGTTCCACATCTTCTCGTTGAATGCACTGCGTTCGATGTATCGGTCGGCCAGAACGTTGTTGATGGGCCAGGGGATGAAGGGTCTGTCGTGGAAGCCGTATGCCATCAGGGTGTCGAAATCCTCCCGCGACTTCGGGACAAGGGGGTTCTCTCCGCGATCAATGGCAAGCTGGATGTCACTCGGCTGCGGCGAGGCCGCACCCGCCGGATCGATGAGACACAGGCTCAACACGTGATCGGGATTGCCGGTGCTGTAGAGCGCACTGACGAAGCCGCCCATGGAGTTTCCAGCCAGGTGGAAACGGTCGAGGTTCAGGGCCTGAACCGCATCGGCGAAACCTTGGGTGAGGTAATCGATGGTATACGTCGCCTGTGGATCCTGGGTGGTCGATCCATGCCCGGGCAAGTCGATGGCGATGACCCGGTACTCCTTGGGCAGATGCCGGACAAACCTGACCCAGTTGTCCTTGTCGGCCCCGAAACCGTGCAGCAGGACAATAGTCTCGCCCGGACCGCTGCGCTCGAGATAGGAAAAGGTGAGCCCGCCCGCCTGCACGGATTTTTCCTGGAGCTTGGAAAGCCGGTGCTCCATGGACATGGAGCATTCGAACAGGGAATTCTGAAAGCCCGAGCACCCGCACAGCAGACAGACCGCGCCGATGAGAACAGCCACGGTTAGATATCTTCGGAACATTGCAACCTCCTTTATTTCATGTCTTCAGGAACCAGTATATTTGATTACTGTGTTCCTGCAAGTTTTACCAGAGGAATTCCCTTGCCGGTCCGGCTCATCCACCAGGGCGGCGGTCAGACTTGCCGGTGATGTCTGGATGGGCTCTGCCCGTCCTTGAGCAGTTGTTTCTGAGGGGTGTATATCGCCGAATCGGTTCCGGCTAGCCTTTCCACCGCGGGATCGCGGGTGAGATGGGTGACAGGGAGAAGAATCTGCTTGCAGTACGGACGAACGAGCCCGGAGTGGGAGGCTGGTTGCCTTCGAGGTAGATCCCCAGGGTCCTGATCCTGTCGATGTGCTCCCCGGCGCTGTCCGCACCGCATCCGCCGGCCTTGTGGAGGGCAACCACCCTCATGATCAGGGTGTCCGTCACCATCCGCCTGATCTCGATCTCATCCTTGAGCGCGAGAATCTCCTGCCTGATCCGGTCTTGATTCTGCTCCATGAATACCCGTGCCTTCTCGTTTTCCCAGGACATGGACAGCAGGACCCTGGCAACGGCCAAGGCCAGGAACGATGCGTATTCCGGCTCGTATCGCAGAATATATCTGGCGTAGAGGCGGCCGAATATTCCTGCAAAAACCTGTTTCTCTGCGCGGAAGAGGTCGTCGCTCGACGGAATGATCTGCTTGCGGTTCATGGCTTGTGGGTCTCCCTTGTATCGCTTCCGTATCGTGCCCCTAATGTAGACAAGACGGGTCGCCATGGCAACAGCATTTCGCAGGATGATTGCCCACATCGCGCCTGCCGGGATACTCCGGCCCTGTATCTTTGGCAGCGGCAATCAGGACGGCCGGCTAAGAAAGCCGGAAGGATGCCGACAAGTCTCATGAGCCTTATAGAATTGACGGGTACGTTGTGGACCTCTCGCAGACGCAACTCTTATGGGAGTTCCTGAGTAAAGAAGAAATTCCGCTGTCCGAATCGGGTGAGCGTTCCTATTATACATCATATGGAGTGTGCGCAGAACGGGTGCACGCATCAGAAGAACGAGGACGGGGCGGCCACAGAAGTTTTTTCAGCCCCAGGCAGGTCCTGAAAAAAAGAGGAACTGACACAAATGCGAAAAGAAATTGAACACGTACTCAGTTTTATCAGTAACATATCGCCCATACAGCCTGAGAGAAAGCCGGAAGCGGGCCGCAACGAGACCCGGGAGGATGTCGAGCTCCTCGATGCATACTCACGTGCCGTGATCTCCGTGGTCGATCGCGTGGGGCCGGCCGTGGTGAGCGTCTCAACCGAAACCAGGTCTGAAAGGGCGGGCGCACTGGAGCCCCAGGGCGGAGGATCGGGTGTTCTTCTGACGCCTGACGGATACGCTCTGACCAATGACCACGTAGTGGGCGAGGCCCGGCATTTCCGGATCACCCTCACGGACGGCGCGACCCTGAATGCGTCTCTGGTGGGCACGGACCCGGCGACCGATCTGGCCGTGATCAGGGCCGAGGGGTCCAGCCTTCCGTACTCGAAGCTCGGAGACTCGTCCCAATTGAAGGCGGGCCAACTCGTGATCGCCATGGGCAATCCCTTTGGATTTCAGTCGACCGTGTCCACCGGGGTGGTGAGTGCCCTGGGAAGGGCCCTGCGGAGCCGTGACGGAAGGCTCATCGAGAATATCATCCAGCATACCGCCCCCTTGAACCCCGGCAATTCCGGGGGACCGCTCCTGAACTCCGCGGGCCAGGTGGTAGGGATCAATACAGCCATCATTTTCATGGCCCAGGGCATAGGGTTCACCATCCCTTCGAACACTGCCCGGTGGGTGTTTTCTCAGATTCTCACCCACGGGAGGGTGCGCAGGGCATACCTGGGGGTGGCAGGAAGATCAAGGCCCATAGGCCGCAAGATCGCCCGGTATCACGGGCTTGAAGGAGATGACGCCGTGGAGATCATCTCTGTTGAGCCCGACGGGCCTGCCAGGAGGGCGGGCCTGCACATAGGGGATATCATTGTCTCGGTCAACGGCGTGAGGGTGGGGAGCATTGACGATCTCCACCGTTTTCTTTCCGACTGGCCAATCGGCGAGCCGGTCATGCTGAGCATCCTCAGGCGCACGGAACTGGTGGATCTACAGATTATCCCTGCCGAGGCCCAGGCCGGGAGGTAGGGGGATATCCGCCTCTTCCTCCCTGTGCAGCGGGCTTGTTCGCTCGTTTATCCCTATCCTCTATCCCTCTACCCTGTGCAGCGGGTATGTTCCGCACCCGGCTCCCCGGTACCATTGGTGTTTTTATGGGCTCCACACAGCTCCATGAACGTACGGACCGGTCAGGATGCATAATAAATGCACTTGAGATTCCTCGCGCATGTGATATAGCCCCCATTTGAAGAAGGACGCATATGGAATTTACGACACTGTTCGGTGCGGACATTTATGCGTGGTGTATCCTCCCGGTTCTGATCTTTCTGGCGAGGATCATGGATGTGAGCCTGGGCACGATCCGGATCATCTTTGTTTCGAGAGACCTTAAATACTTTGCCCCGTTCGTCGGCTTTTTCGAGGTGCTCATCTGGCTATTGGTCATACGCCAGATCATGCTCAGCGACGGGAACAACACCGCCTGCATCATTGCATATGCAGCCGGCTTTGCCAGCGGGACTTTTGTCGGCATGTACATCGAGAATCTCCTGTCGTTCGGCAGGGTGCTCATCCGGGTCATCACCCGCAAGGAGGCGGGCGAGCTGGTGGAGTACCTGAAGTCTTCAGGCTACGGGCTCACCTGCGTGGACGCCACCGGGGCGACCGGCCCGGTGAAGCTGGTGTTCTCCGTAGTGGAGCGCCACGATATCCCCAGGATCGTGGAGATCATCAAGCGGTTCAATCCAAATGCGTTCTACACCATCGAAGACGTGAGATTCGTGAGCGAGAATGTTTTGCCGTTCCGGATCAAGACGTCGAGAAACCCTCTTTCCGTGCTCTACCAGCGAAAAGCGGCCAAATAGCAAGCCCGGCGCGGGATGCCCGGGCCTCCAGCCGATCCATCGATGCCCTTGCACCGGCATTCTGAAAAAACACACCTGCTCATTCCCGGATTATGCAGATTGCCTGGTATTGTCTTATTTCGGCTTGACAGAGGCAATGAAGAAGGCAATGAATTGAATATTCAGTACATTAAGAGAGCATAAGAACAAGCCATTGAAATACGGAAAAAAGCCGAGGTCAAGAAGTCTGAGATCCTCGCAAAGGAGCTCCGGAGGCTCATTGGCTCAAGGAGCATCGCCCAGGGTGATCCGGATATTTCAGCGGAGATCCTCATCTCCCTGATCGAGGGATACCGGCATTTCAAGCACTTCTACGTAGGAAGCGGTCTTTTAAGAAGAGCTTTCGGCAGGAGGTGAAGCAGGCAGTGCTCGATATGCTCGGCTACCGGCCCAAGCAAAGCCGGCGCCGGGTGAAAATGATGTTTTTATGATGCGAATCCGGGTCCTTGTCAGTCGCAATCTCTGAGCACAGGCAAGGCACGGGATCAATCGTGATAAGGAAGGAGGTTTGCATACGCATGCGGGCAGATCGTATCACGTATCCCAGGGAAATCGAACCCTTTGACGCCGCCGCGCCGATCAGGGCTTCCTGCTGCGGCATCTGCGGGGCGCATATCCATTTCTGGAAACACGGCGCTAATATGGCGGGAGAGAGCGATCTCATCATGGGGCACGAAAGCGCCGGCAGGGTGATCGACCCGGGAGATTTCTCTGGAAGAGGTGTAAGTGGCGTTCGAGCATCTGCCAGCAGGCGAGGATGCAGACTTCAAGGTCATGATCAGGCCCTGGCCGCTGGACGAACAGGAGACAGGTCATGAAAAAGATCGCCTACTTCGACACCTCGCATGACATGCCCGAAGAGATCATTTCCGCGGCGGGCTTCATTCCCTACAGGATTCTGGGCCAGGTTCATGAACCCGCCGGTCCTGCTGATCAGTACCTTCCCGAATATTCCTGCCCGTTCGCCTGCAGCTGCCTGACCGAGGTATTGCAGGCTTCAGACTCGTGGGCAGGGATCGTGTTTGCAAACGGCTGTGATACCACCAGCAGGCACTTCGAAATATGGAAGCTCCATGTGAACACACCCTTTATCCACTGGTTCAATAGCCCGGTCGAGGACGGCCAAAGCGCGGTGAAGTTCTTTGTCGAAGAGCTCAGGAGGCTGATCGCCCATATCGAGGAGTGCTATTCTCAGGAGATTTCGACAACCACCCTGCGCCGGGCCATCAGCGATGCCAACGAGGTCAAGTTTCTCCTCGGCAGGCTTTCGAGCTACCGGGCGGTCAAGGACATCTCCAACCGGGAATACTTCGAGGCGGTGAAAAAGGCCCTGCAAGGATCGAAGTCGCAGGTGATACGGGAGCTCAGGGAGATGGTTGCTGCCTGGGCATACCGGCCCGTTTTCCCGGAGGGCAAGAAACGGTTTCTCCTGACCGGCTCCGATGTTACCTATGGCGAATGGATGGATTTTCTGGACGAGTGCGGCATCAGGGTGGTCAGGGACGATCTCTCTCTGGGAGAGCGGTACTTCGCCCGGCTCATTCCCGAGAACGCCGATCCTCTGGAGGCCCTGGCCTCGTATTACTTGAGTATTCCGAGGCCCGCGGCCAAGACATCCATCGCCAGACGGGTCGACTACCTGCTCCAGGCCGTCCGCCAAACGCCTGTGGACGGGGTGATCTCCCAGAACCTCAAGTTCTGTGAGCCCTATGCCCAGGAGAGCGTGACCGTGAACCGGGCACTGAAGGATCAGGGGCTGAAACTCATCCACCTGGAACGGGAGTATACCGCTGCGCCTGACCAGCAGGCTGTTGACAAGCTCCATGCCTTTATTGAAACACTCTAGTAAGGAGGAAGAGGCGAGCATGGACGATGAAGATCTCTGGCTGCGGGAAAACCCACTCCGCGGAAGATTAGGCCGAGCCCGGGACTATTCCGGCGCCCAGGCCAAAGTGCCGGTGGAGACCTTTATCGAGGCCATGGAAAACAGCGGCACGACGAGACAGGGGTTGCAGGCGGCAGAGAGAAGGCGCGAAAGGCGCGTAGCACCATGCATGGACTAGAACCATATAAACAACCACATGAAGGAAGATGCAGGTAAGAAAACACCGGCAAAGGCAAGGGACGCTCGAGAACAAGAGGGACAGAGAAACCGTGAACACGGGATACATACCGATGGGGGCACTATGAAACTGGACCATCTCTTTTCAACCTTTCGTATCAAAGGCATGGAGCTGAAGAACCGGTCGGTCATGCCGGCCATGGGCACCGGATATGCGAGCGCTGACGGCACGGCTACCGACCGGCTCCTAACGTATCTCGCCAGGCGGGCCGCAGGCGGCACCGCCATGATCATCACCGAGGTCTGCGCAGTGGACACCCGGGGCAAGGGTTTTCCCAACGAGCTCGGTGCATGGGGCGACCACCTCATTCCCTCCCTGGCGCGCATCCCCGATGCCCTGCACCCTTACGGGGCAAAGGCAGTGCTCCAGCTCCACCACGCGGGCAGGGAGACCTTTCCTGTTGCGGCAGGAGGAATGCCCGAGGCCCCCTCGGCCATACCCAGCGCGATCCTCGGTCAGCCCTGCGAGGAGATGAGCGTCCAGCGTATAGCCGATGTGGTGGATGCCTTCGGAAAGGCAGCGGCCAGGGCAAAGAAGGCGGGCTTCGATGCCGTGGAGATCCACGGAGCCCATGGCTATCTGCTCACCCAGTTTCTCTCGCCCTTCTCGAACCAGCGAAGTGATGCTTACGGCGGCTCCGAGGAGAACCGGTCGCGTTTCGTGCTCGAGGTCGTCGAGGCGATCCGCGGTGCGGTCGGCAGTGACTATCCGGTGATCATTCGCATATCCGCCGACGAGTTGATCCGGGGCGGCTATGATCTGGAATTCATGAAACGTTTTTCACCCCGCCTGGTCGCCGCCGGCGTGGACCTGATCCATGTATCCCTGGGCGTCTATTCCACACCTGGGAACTTGAGCATCGCGTCCATGGACACAGACCCGGGGTTCAACCTCTTCCGGGCCCGGGCGATAAAAGAGGCGGCCGGGGTTCCGGTCATCGGGGTGGGCCGCATCACGCCGGAGCTGGCGGAGCAGGCAATTGCCAGGGGAGATGCCGACCTCATCGCCTTCGGCAGGCAGCACCTGTGCGATCCTGACTTCATAAACAAGCTCCAGCAGGGAAACGAAAAAGACATCCGCTGGTGCGTCGCGTGCAACCAGGGCTGCATCGAGCGCCTGAGCTTTGAGATGAAGTCTGCGACCTGCACCTTCAACCCTTCGTGCGGCAGGGAGTTCAAGGAAGGGCAGGGAGCAGGCGGAGCGGTGCACGGTCCGGGAGTTCGCCCGGACGGTCAGGGTCACGCTGCAGACACCTCAAGAAACGGCAGGCGCGTGTGGATCATCGGTGCAGGGCCCGCAGGTCTGTCTGCGGCCTTGGCCGCATCCGAAAAGGGTTGTGCAGTGGAGATCTTTGAAAGGGATGAATCGCCCGGAGGCCAGGTCAGGCCGGCAAGCAGGCCCCCGCACAAAGAGGCATTCTTGGACTGGGTGAACTGGGCCGTAAACCAGCTGGAAAAGCGGAAGGTCCCTATCCGTTTGCGTGAGGAGATTACCGGCTCCAGGCTTTCCGCCGCCAGGCCGGACGCCGTGATCCTCGCAAGCGGGGCATTGCCTGCCGTGGCGGGCATACCCGGCATTGATTCAGCGCACGTCTTCGATGCCCGGGATGTGCTCATGGGGAGGGTCGGGCTCAAAGACCCGGCCGTGGTCCTCGGTGCCGGCTACGTGGGTATGGAAACCGCGGATTTCCTCATCAAAAAGGGCATCCGGGTGGTGGTCCTGGAGATGCAGGCCGTTCCGCCGGTGGGCAAGTTCACCGCCCATGGATACTGGCTCCACAAGAGGATCAGAGAGGGAGGCGGCAGGCTGATATTCGGAGCTGAGGTCACGAACATCGGTCCCAATGCGGTCTCCTTTGTGCAGAAGGACCAGGAGTGGCGCGAACCGGCCGCCATGGTGGTGACCGCCATGGGCGCGCGGTCCGAGAACGGCCTTGAAGCGGTTCTTGAGGACTTGGGCATTCCCTGCCTGACGGTCGGAGACGCCAGAAGCCCGAGAAGGCTCCTGGAGGCGATCCACGAGGGACACAAGGCAGGCCTTGAGATCTAGTACCAGGGCAGCGGTGTTTGGCACAGGATCGAGGTCAAATCTGGGCCGGTTTCAACACACCATGATGTGACCTCGATCCTGTGCGGTCGGAGCCCCGGAGGCCGGGTCAGTCATACCCGGCTTTGCGCTTTCTTCTCATCGATTTTTATCTTTGCCTTTTTCTATCGCTGCTTTTATCTGCTCTTCACTCAACAGGGACTTGTAGGGATCGGCATTTCCTGCAGGCTTGAACCTCAAGCTGTCAATATAGGGCGCTGGTTTCTTCTCACGGTATGTCGGAAATTCATGGGCATATCTCAAGGCCCGGTTGTGGCGGACATGGAAAACCTCCTGACCTCTGACTTCACCGGGCATGGGGCTGTCATGGCTGCGACATATCTGCAGCGTAGTATGGCACTCGAAGTTTCGTTGTGGTATGAAAGGTTTCCATAATTCATGTTCTTATGCCCGAAGGATGCGTCTGCGACACAGAGCGGACGGCAGGATACGGCGGGAATCTTTGCGGTGATCCACCGGTAGTTGCAGGCACGGATGCAGAATCCAATGGATTCCGGAGGGCTCCCGGCGGAAAGGTAGTGAGCGGTACATGGGCGATCGCGGAGTACCGGTAGCACAGGGGGAGAGGATCACCTGGCTGGGGATGGCGACAAACATCCTGCTGGTCGTGGTGAAGTTCGCGGCAGGGGTGATCGGCCACAGCCAGGCCCTCATCGCGGATGCAGTCCACTCGATTTCGGATCTGTTCACGGATTTCGTCGTGCTCCTAGGCCTGAGGTTCGGGAGAAAACCTCCTGACGAATCACACCACTTCGGCCACGGAAGAATCGAGACCGTAGCATCCGCCGTGGTGGGGCTCGCCCTGGTTGTCGTGGCGATATTCATCGGGGTCGGCGCGGCCCGGGACATCTACCACCACGTAGAGCGTCAGCCCACCTGGATCGCGATTGCGGCCGCAGCCGTTTCCATCCTGGTCAAGGAAATCCTCTACCAGTACACCGTCAGGGTGGGCAGGTGCATACGCAGCCAGGCAGTGGTCGCCAATGCCTGGCACCATCGCTCCGACGCCTTATCCTCCGTGGCCGTGCTCATTGGAGTCACGGGCGCCCAGCTCAGGCCCGGGTGGCACATCCTCGATGCCTATGCAGCGCTGCTCGTCTCCTTTTTTATCATAAAGGTCGGAATCGACGTGCTCTGGGGCGCCGTACAGGAGTTCGCCGATACCGCCCCGAACCCTGAGGTGGTCGAAAACATCCGGGCGTGCATATGGGGAGTGGAAGGGGTGGAGGGCGTCCACGACCTCAAGGTCAGGTCCACAGGCGGCATCTATGAGGTGCAGGTGCACCTGGAGGTGAAAAAGACCCTGACCATCGCCGAAGGCCATATCATCATCAACCAGGCCAGGGAATGCCTGCGGGATGCAGTGAAGGACGTGGGCGAGATCACCGTCCACCTCGATCCGGTGTGAGGAACAGTGTTTTCCGGTATGCTATGGAATGACCTTGCCGCCGGCCTCCGGCAATACTGACCAAAGCGGTGCTCACTGCTCTTCGTGCGTGAAATGCCCGATCCCTACAAAGCGCAGATCTCCCGGAACTCCACCCTGCCGGTGAGCGCCTGTTCGACCCGGCTGCGCATCTCGGGAGAAAACCTGATGCACACCCCGCAGTCCGAGCTGATGTGCCGGGGCACGGGGATCACCTTGTGCAGGACGTTCGCCTTTTTCAGGAATTTCTCGGCCAGGAGGGTCGAGCTCACCGAGTCGAAGAGGATGACGCAATATTCTGCTGCACTCATAACCGGATGACCTTCCCTGCACCGAGCATGGTCTCGGTTATGTCGTACATGTTCGAGACCTGCCCCACGGCGAGCTTGTCTTTCATCTCGAAGAAACCCAGGCAGGTCCCGCACACCAGCATCCTCACCCCTTTGTTGCAGAGCGCGCGGAGATCGTCCAGCACCTCGGACCCCTGGACGGCCAGCCTTACGCCTGTGTTGAAGAAGATCATGGTGTCCGGACTTTGCTCGGCTTCGCCTAAGGTATGGAGGAAGCTCCGCATGAGCACCATTCCCAGCTCGTCGTTGCCCGCTCCCATCCGGTCGGATGCAATCACCAGGACCAGGGGGCCAGATGCGGCCTGACGCAGGGCTTCGTCCTGAGCATGGCCCGGGATTTCGGCCTTGCGGGCGCCGGAAGAGTCCCCGCCATGAAGGGGCTTCTTGATGAGCAGGCTGCTCTCGCCGCCTTGGCGCTCCACCTGAACCGTGCACTTTCTGCTCACGGCAAAACGCCGCACGTTTTCTTCGGCCGTTGAGTTGTCCACGATGACCGTGATCTCATCCGCCGTTTCAAGGGCCTTTTTGGTCAGCACCACCGGCTCAGGGCATGCCCTGCCGCGTGCATCTACTTCCTTTTTCATGTTTTGGCTCCTGTCTTCTTCCGCACGGCCAGGGCCGCGACCGCCTCTACGGTATATTCGATATCTTCCCGGGTCGTGAAATAGCCGGGGCTCAAACGGATGGTGCCCTCGGGAAAGGTGCCGATGGTCCGGTGGGCCGAGGGTGCGCAGTGCAGGCCGGACCTTGCCATGATGCCGTAATCTTGGTCCAGGGCAAGGGCGAGCTCTGAAGGGCTCATGCCCTCCAGAATGAACGATACCACCGCGGTCTGCCTCTCGGGATCGCAGGGGCCGAATATTCTCACCCCGTCGATTGAACCGAGGCCGTCCAGCAGGCGCGCGGTGAGGTCCTTTTCGTGAGCGCGGATCGCGTCCATGCCTGTCCGCTCGATAAAGTCGATGCCGGCCCCGAGCCCGGCGATCCCGATCGTGTTGGGGGTTCCGGACTCGAACTTGTCCGGCAGGAAATCAGGCTGTACCTCGAACTCGGATCTGCTGCCCGTACCCCCGTACATCAGCGGCTCGATCATCCGCCCATACCCTTCGCCGAGAACGAGCCCGCCGGTTCCCTGCGGCCCATACAGGCTTTTATGTCCGGTGAAGGCCAGGAGCCCGATATCCATGGCCTCCATGCCGATGGGGATCACGCCCGCGGTCTGGGCCGCGTCAATGCACAGGGGGATGCCTCGCTCGCGCGCGATGGACGCCACCTCCGCAAGGGGCATGATGGTACCGGTTACATTGGATGCATGGGTCATTACGATGAGCCGGGTGTCGGGCCTGATGAGAGACGCGATATCCCCGGGGTCGAGCTCGCCCGTTTCTGAGCAGGGCGCCGTGCTGAAGTCGGCCCCGCGGGCACGCGCCGCGTTCAGCGGACGCATGACCGAGTTGTGCTCCATCGAGGTGGTGACGGCATGGCCTCCGTCTTTCAGAAGACCCAGGATCACGATATTGAGCGCCTCTGTGACGTTCTTGGTGAAGACCACCCCGAGCGCGTTCGGCGCCCCGAAGAGTTTAGCGGCCGCCTCCCGCGCATCGATGAGAGTTCTGCCCGCATCCACTGAACGGGAGTGCCCCGACCTCCCTGGATTGGCGCCGATGGAGCGGTTGAACTCCACTATGGCATCGATCGTAGAAGGGGGCTTGGGCCACGAGGTGGCCGCATTATCGAGGTACACGGTTCTGTTCACTGGCTGATGTCTCTTTTGTTCCGCTGGTGGAACAGTGCTTTTTTAAAGGGAATTGACCCCATTTTTTTCACTTGTTAGGCAATGACACACCAGAAGTCAAATGCGAAGAGTGAATACATCGGCTTGGATGATGCCATTCGGGAATAAGCACCGGAAACTGTGGTTCTTAGAGCAGGATCAGGGTCATAGAAGGATCGGGGTCAGGCGTCGATCATCTCCAGCAGCGCTTCGAGCCGGGTAAAGGCGGCCTCTTCGCTGTATTTGCGCACGTCGGCATGGTCGACGTCGATCATGACGCATGGGATTCCGAGCTCTTCTCTGATATATCTCATCTGATCCATCTGCATGAGGGAGTAGACCTTGCAGCTCCGGTTGCTGGCAAAGACCACGCCGTCGATCGCATTCCTTTCGATGACCTCCTTCATGGCCTTTCTCCTCAGGTTCAGGCCGTGCGGGCACACCGAGAAGTTCTGCAGCCGCGCGAGCCAGGCAAGGGGATCATTCCCGTCGAATTCGTACGGGTCGTACTCTCCCTCGAGTGCCCCGATGCAGTAGGTGTAGCTGGCCGAGGTGATGTTGGCGCCCAAGCCGGCCAGCCTGCCGGACATCTTTCTGAGCTGGTGCCAGGGCGCGATGTTGTCCCACAGGAGCCGGTACTTCTCGTCAGGGACCGGGAAAATGCCGTTTTTTACCTGCTCCTCGGTCTCGTCGGCCAGGAGGCGGTAGTGATCCACGAGCCGCTGGGTCCCGCGCGAGGTGAGGATCGGGGCCATTTGCACGAACGAATCAAAGGCCGTGATTCCCGAAGGCCGGTGCGCGGCAAATCCCAGGAAGCGCTTCCACTCCTTCATCGCCTCGCTCGAGAGCCGTACCGACTCCCGGGCCTTGTCCCGATCGAACCTCTGGCCGCTCATCTCCTCGATGGTGCTGATGAGCGTTCCGAACTGGTCCATGATATAGCGGAAGTCACGATCCTTCTGGTTCTCATAGCAGAACGGGATGTCCAGCACCAGGTGCGGCACTCCCCAGGCGCGATGGTAGACGTCGAACCACTTCACCAGGAGCGAGCAGTTGTTGTTGTTGCTGATGATCAGATCCGGCCGGGGCAGGCCGAAGGTGGGGGAGTCCTTGCCGCCGTCAAAGGCGGTGCCGATATCGATCCGTGCGTATGAGCACAGGTCGGTTGAGTATCCGAAGCCCTCGGCCTTCTCGCACAGGACAGGGCCTGCTCCCTTGCCTGCGCACAGGGCCGCGTGGCTTTCGGGAACGCCGTACACTACGTTCTCGAACCCGCTGAACAGCTCGGCCGGAACTATGATGGCGATCCACACGACGAAGGCGCCTTCCGATGCCCGGCGGTGGAGATCGAGATAGTCGTTCATGATCATGGTGCTCAGGCGTTTGCCCGATGTATTCTTCCTGAACCCGCCCTGAATGTGATCAGACGGCATCTTTGTCCCTCCTTGAACGCCCCGTCTCCTGGCGGAGCATCTCGGCAAAGGCCTCGATCCTGGTCCGGTGCGCATCGAGATTCAGGGTGTCATCAATGCCGATTTCCAGCTCGAGCGTACGGACACCCTCCGCCGCAAGCATCTGTGCGATGATCGGGATCTCGAAGTACTCGTATTCACAGAATTTCTCGCCTACAAAGATGAATCCCTGCACGGTGTTCTCCCGTGCGGTCTTCATGATGTGCTCAAGCCTCCGGTCTGCTGAGGGCAGGATGGTCGTGCAGGGATGGTGATTGCTGTAGAGGTCTTCGTAGTACGCACCCGGGTCCGATGATGCTGCTGGGAGGTAGCCGTATGAGCGCCTCATGGCGGCGAGATCGTTCGCAACAACCATGAGACCGGCCTGTTCCATCACATCCAGCAATGCTGCCGGGGGCGGGAGGATTCCGCTGAGCATGATTCTGGCCGCCGGCTCCCCGGGTGTCCGGTTTGCCGCATCCCGGATCGTATGCTCCATGAGGGCGATGTGGTCGGATACGGGCATCCTGCCCGCCGACAGGACGATATCGGCGCAGTCCGCAAAGCCCAGCCGGCCGGTTGCGGCAAGGTGCTCGAGCTCACCGATCAGCATGCGCTGCTGGTTGTAGAGCACGGTGCTGTTCAGAAAAGCCGGGCCAGAGAATGATCTCCCGGTGAACTTCTTCAGCTCTTTCGTGAGTTCCCATATCTGATCTTCCAGATAATTCGATGCAGAGGGCGGATTGATCGGGACTGCGGGGATATGGAGCCTGAACAGGGGAAGCGATGATCCGTCTTGCTCCAGTCCGCTCTGGAGGATCTCGGGCAGGTTCCTCAGGGTGTCGCAGGCATTGTACATGAATATCGCATCCAGAAATTCGCCGCCTTGGGAGAGCACGAACTCGCTCAAGCACCGGGCCACCCCGCAGGCATAGGGCTGGAGGTGCCGGTCGCTCCTGGTCAGGCGCGTGATGTCCTGTCTTAAGCCCCAGAGCACGACCGGGGTGAGGCCGAATGAGTGGAGCAGCTCCAGGGGAGGGTAGAGCGGGAAGCACCCGACCAGGGTGTGGCCCTGTGACTTCAAGTCTGCAAGAGAATCCAGAAAGCCTTTCATCCTATCCCCCTTTGCCGCAAAATCGCTGGCATTGCCGGGCGGCCTGCCGCGGGAGCATATCACAAAATCAAGGTAATATATAACACATTGTTATATCCTAGGGAAAGCAGGAATTTGAATCGGCAGGTAATGGCTAGTCGGCCTCTGCTGAAGAGGGCGGGGGAAGGTTGCGCTCTTCCAGCTCGAAGGTCACGGTCACAGACTTTTCATACAGTTTGTCATGCAGGAGGGCCTCGGCGGGAAATATCTGCTCCATGATGAGGGTATGACTCAAGGGCTCGTATCCGTCTTTCATCACCCAGAGGGTATAGGGTGTCTCGCCCTGGTAGCGGGAGTTTCGAATGAAGTACCGGTCGCTGCCGCCCACCGGGGATACGATGATCTGCTTCTGCCCGATAATGATAGGCGCGGCCTCAAGAAGCACGGTGCAGGGCGTGGTCCCCTTGAAATCATGGTCCAGATAGACTTCGGCCCCGCTGGGCTTTGATTCCACCTGCACGGCGAGTTTCAGACGGCAGTATCCCCTGAAATCACACCAGGGAGACCAGGCCTCCTCATCGGCGGCGCACCCGGCTGCGGTGACGA
The DNA here is from genome assembly GCA_001896555.1 of Candidatus Phosphitivorax anaerolimi. Lineage (GTDB taxonomy): Bacteria > Desulfobacterota > Desulfomonilia > UBA1062 > UBA1062 > Phosphitivorax > Phosphitivorax anaerolimi. The sequence goes on along the minus strand of MPOS01000041.1, from coordinate 5,467 downwards.
CTGCCAGAACAAAGAACAGCTCTTTCAGTTTCATGACTTCTCTATCCTGTGTACAAGGGGGTGATGAAAGCCCGCATTCATGCTAGAACAGGAGATATGCTCGCATATCTTAGGATTTAGAGTAGGGGGAGCGGGAAGAAAATCAATATGGTCCCGGACAGGCCTGCATCCTGCAAGCAAGCCTGCTCATGAAAGACGGCAGGGCCGAGCTTAAGGAGGAGGGGTGCACCGGAAGGGATCTGTGTGAACAGTGCTGTGGACAGATCTGTCTGCTCGTGGAGAAACAGCAGGAGGGATTCTATGAGCCGCCTGAGCATCTTTTCCGGGATCAGCCGGCGGATGAGCAGTGAGCGTGGCAAGGGGTGAGACACTCATGAAAAAGACTGTATTCGGTGTTCGTCTGAGTTTTATAGGACTGTATATCTCGCTGATTGCAAGAAGTATCGGGAGAAACCCCTGCCCAAGGGTTTCTCCCGAATGGGGGTGAAGGTATTCCTGATTTTTCTTTTTTTAAGATTCTGATGAACCTTTTTCGCGTTCAGCAAGCCACCGGGGGCAGTGGGTCTCGCACCAGGCCCTTGAGCACCAGCCCGTGGTCATTGCCTGGAAGGTGCCCGGGTTCCCGATGGTGCCCAGGTAGAGGTGCACCACGAAGAACGACCCGATCACGAGCGCGCTCAGTGCATGGAGCGCATATGACCACCTTGCCACGGCAATCGGGAATGCGGTGGGGTTCCACATCACCAGGCCCGACAGCACGATGAGTGCGCCGAACACCACCACAAACCAGAAAAAGAGTTTCTGGCCGGCATTGTACTTATAGACCGGCGGCAGGTTATTCGTCTTCCAAAGGTATCCGCCGCCCTGAGCGATCCATTTGGCGTCATCCGGTTCGAAGGCGCAGTCTTTTTTCCACATCACATAGGCATAGGCAAGAGCAAACGCAAAGACCACACCCGAGAAGATGTGCATCCATTTCACGGCGTACAAGCCGCCCAGGAGCTCTGGGATGAATTCCCACGAACGGAACATGATTCCCAGGCCCGTAAACAGACAGAACAGACAGCTCCCGGCGAGCAGCCAGTGAGCGATACGCTCGATGGGGTCGGTCACCCGTACCATATTCTGGATTTTGCCCGACATATCACTCGTCTCCTTCCTTTTTCTCGTGGACCTCGTGCGGGCCCTTGATCAGGTAGTGAAGTGCTGCCATGCCTGCTACGGCACCCATTCCGATCAGGGTGAACGGCTTGAAGAGATTCTTCCACAGGATGACGGATGCCGGTATGCGCGGCTTGACGGGGAGCTTGTCGTACACGGCCGGGTCCTCGGACAGAATATACATCACATGCGTGCCGCCTACGAACTTGTCGCCATATACAACTCCCTTGCCGCCCAGCTGGTCGAGCCGGCGGTAGGCCTTGTCGATCATGGCCTCCCTTTCTCCGATGGTTATCGCGCTGGTGGGGCAGGAGAGTACACAGGCCGGCTGCTGGCCGCCTTTGAGCCGGTCATAGCACAGGTCGCATTTGTAGACCTTCTCGGTCTCCTGGTTGAACCGGGGAATGTCGAAGGGGCAGGCGGATATGCATGCCTTGCAGCCGATGCAGAGCTTCTGGTTGATCCCCACGGTACCGAACTCGGTATGATACAATGCCCCGCTCGGGCAGACCTTGATGCACGCAGCCTCGGTGCAGTGCATGCATCCGTCCTTGCGGAAGAGCCATTTGAAATCGCCGTTTTTGTCCACGTGTTCCTGGAAGCGGATCAATGTCCAGGTATTCCACTGAAGATCGGGAGGGTTCTGATAGCTCCCGAAGTTTCTTGTTCTCGATGCTGGCATCTCGTTCCACTGCTTGCAGGCCACCTGGCAGCCGCGGCATGCGGTGCACCTGGTTGTGTCGATCAATTTGATGTATTCTGTCTTTTTCATGGCCTGCCTCCTATATCCTGGTCACGTTGACCATGAACGCCTTGTACTCGGGACAGAAGGTATTGGCGTCTCCAACGCTCGGTGTGAGGAAGTTGGTGCTGTCGCTGCCGTCTTTCGGATAGAGCCAGCCGTAATTGAAGGGCAGCCCCACCTGGTGGACGGTCTTGCCTTCGATGATAAACGGCCTGAAGCGCTTGGTGACCATGGCGATGCATGTCACCTCGCCCCTGGCCGAGGACACCTTTACCTTCGAGCCGTTTGCGATCTCGAGCTCTCTGGCGAGCTCTTCGCCGATCTCTACGTAGAGCTCGGGCTGCATCTCAAGCAGCCACGCCTGCCAGCGGGTGAGCGCGCCCGAACACCAGTGCTCGGTGCAGGAGTAGGTCGTGCACACATAGGGGAACTTCTCGCTGGCGTTCGCCACCTGATCGACGTCGCTTGAGAAGAGCTCGATGGTCGGGTTGATCAGCTGGCTCGACAGCGGGTTTTTGGCAAGCGGGCCTTCGAGCGGCTCGTAATGCTCAGGGAACGGACCTTCCGCCATAGCCGGGCCGAACAACGATGCCACTCCATCGGTTTTCATGATGAAGGGATACTTGCCCTTCTCTTTGTCCGCCATGGGCGGCCACGGTCCGTCGGGAACATCGCCTACCCACTTATCTCCGGTCCATTCCAGGACTTTTTTCTTTGGGTTGTAGGGCCTGCCGTAGATGTCGCAGGATGCCCGGTTGTAGATGATCCTCCGGTTTACGGGCCATGCAAACGACCAGTTGGGATACAGGCCAAGGCCGGTTGGATCTTCCTTGCCGCGACGGGCCATCTTGTTCTCTCCGTCTTCGCCGAAGCTGCCCGACATGATCCAGTTGCCGCACGAGGTGGTGCCGTCGCTCCTGAGCATGCCGAAGGTGGGTACCAGGCCGCCCTTCTTGAAGAGCTTCTTCTGGCCGGCGTCAACGACCTCTACATCGGCCTCCCAGTGCCCATTGATCTGTTTGGCGACCTTGAGCACGTCCATGTTGCCCTGGCGGTCTTTGTAGTCCCACTTGAGGTTCAGGATCGATTCCGCATTCGGGCCGCCTTCCTTTGCATAGAGGGCCTTGATCGCATCCATCATCCGGATCTGGATGTCTCCGCAGGAAATGGCGTCTCCCGGGGGCGTAGCAGCCTTGTACTTCCACTGCACCCATCTGCCGCTGTTGCTCTGGCTGCCTTCCTTTTCCATGGTGGCCGCAGCCGGCAGCAGGAACACCTCGGTCTTGATCTGCTTGGGGTCTGCGCCGGGGCCGAACCAGAAGGAAGCTGTCTCGTTGTCGAAGATGTTGGCGCATACGAGCCAGTCGAGCTTTTCAAGAGCTTTTCTTACCTTGTTCGTGTTCGGAGAGCTCACTGCAGGGTCGGTCCCATAGGCGAAGAGGCCCTTTACCCCGCCTTTGTACATCCGGTCGAAGAGGTGCAGCTGCGAATAATGCTTCCCGTCATCGAGCTTGGGCAGCCAGGAATAGCCGAACTCGTTTTCCGGGGTCGCCGCATTACCGTAGAGAGACTTGAGCCAGCTCACGAAGAAGTTGGGATAGTTCTGATAGTAGTTCGCCGACTGCGGATCGTTGCATGTAGGCGTGTTCTTCTTGAGATACTGCCCCAGGGTCGCCAGTGAGGCGGTGGGCATCTTCAGATAGCCGGGCAGGTTGCCGTAGAGGATGCAGTGATCAGTGGAGCCCTGCACGTTGGGTTCGCCCCTGAGTGCATTGATGCCGCCGCCCGCGATACCCATGTTGCCCAGGAGAAGCTGGATGATGGACATGGTCCGAATGATCTGGCTCCCGGTGGTATGGTGAGTCCATCCGAGCGCGTAGCACTCCGTCCCGGCCTTGTCAGGTGCTCCGGTGGCGCTGTACTCTTCATACACCTTCAGGAGATTTTCCTCGGAGACGCCGGTGATGCTCGAGACCTTTTCCAGGGTGTATCGGGAGTAGTGCCGCTTCAGGTGTTGGAACACGCACTGCGGATGCTCCAGGGTCGGGTCTTTGAGCGGAACGCCGTTCGCATCGTTCTGGAATGTCCAGGTTTCCTTGTTGTACGAGCGCTTCTTCGCGTCATACCCCGAGAACAGGCCGTCTTTGAAAGAGAAGTCGGGGTTCACGAGGAATGAGGCGTTGGTATAGTTCACCACATAGTCGCGGAAGTATTTTTTGTTGGTGATGATGTAGTTGATCATACCACCTAAAAAGGCGATATCCGTGCCCGAGCGTAACGGGACATGGTAATCGCAGCGAGCCGAGGTCCTAGTGTAGCGGGGGTCTACGTGGATGACCCGGGCGCCCGCATCTTTTGCCCGCATGATCCATTTGAACGCGAGGGGATGGTGCTCCGCCGCGTTGCTGCCCATAATGAGGATTACATCACTGTTTTTCAGATCGATATAGTGGTTCGTCATCGAACCCCTGCCAAACGACTCTCCCAGAGCCGCTACGGAGGGGCTGTGTCAAACCCTTGCCTGGTGATCGATATACACCAGGCCCATCGCCCTCACTGACTGGCTGATAAGCCAGCATTCTTCATTGTCGATGTTGGAACTGCCCAGGTGCGCGATGGACTCGGTGCGGTTGACCAGCTGGCCTTTTTCGTTCGTAACGACAAAATCCTTATCGCGCGTATCCTTGACCAAGCGGGCGATCCGAGAGAAGGCCCAGTCCCAGTTCTTCTCTTCCCACTTGTCGCTGTATGGCGCCCGGTACAAAACCTTTGTGAGGCGGTGCTTGTTGGCCTCGGTCAGATCGAAGAAGCCGGCCCCTTTGGCGCAGAGTGCACCCTCGTTGATGGGATGTTCCGGATCTCCCTCGATGTTGAAGATCTTGCCCGTCAGGCTGTCAACGCTGCAGATCAGGCCGCAGCCGCATGAACAGTAGGCGCAGATTGTGGTGTACTGCTTCGCCGACTTGATCCGGTTCGATTTGCTCAACTCGGCGGCGTACGCATTCACCGGCTTGAAGTTCAGGCCCAGAGCCGACGATGCTCCTATGGCACCGGTCAGCTTCAAAAAGCCCCTTCGCGTCAGTTCCATGAAAGCCCTCCTCCCGTTATGTTGTAAGATATATATGTATCAAAATACATATAGAGGTTTTCCATCAAGAGTGTCAATGAAGAAATGGTCAGTGAAGATGAACAAAACCATTTGTTGTGTTATGGATAACATAATTTGTATAAGCTGAGATTTGATCGTACTAGACATTCACATGAGACAGGATGTTATCGTACCATCATGAGAGCTATGAACCCTTTTAGAATATGGATTCAGTGTCGCACGATCTCTGATTGAGATAGTCATTTGATATATTTATTAATATTGACTAACCGTCGCTATCCTCAAGCTATCGAAGCTTTCTGCTTTCTGATTGTGTAGTGGGCTATTGATTGGCGTCAATTAAAAAACCTCATCGTGTTGCCTCACTTATTGATGTTACCAATAATTTACCTTTTAAAGAAGTAGTTTTAACGGCAAGACCAGCTTTTCTTTATGGGATTCATTGTATATTT
>MPOS01000009.1:0-22500 GCA_001896555.1 Candidatus Phosphitivorax anaerolimi | reverse complement strand
CCTCGTGCGCGCCGTGAAATCTCTCCACCATCTCGCGGGCAAGGGCCATCTTGGCATCCATGGGGTGAACCGCCCCTTTGAGCACCTGCTCTTTCAGGCCCTGGATCTCATCGAGCGACCGAGAGCTCAGCAGCTCGTAGTACTTCCACATGAGCTCGTCGGATATGGACATGATCTTTCCGAACATGTCGGCGGGCGCATCGTCCACGCCTACGTAGTTGTTGTAGGACTTGCTCATCTTCAGAACGCCGTCGGTCCCTTCCAGAAGCGGCAGGGTCATGACCACCTGCTGCTCCTGGCCGTAGGCCTTCTGGATGTCCCTGCCCATGAGCAGGTTGAAGATCTGATCGGTCCCGCCCAGCTCCACGTCTGCTTGGAGCGCAACGGAATCGTATCCCTGGATAAAGGGATAGAGAAACTCATGGATGCTGATGGGGTGCTGCTGCTGGAACCGATTCTTGAAGTCGTCGCGCTCCAGCATCCGGGCAACGGTCTGTACCGAGGTCAGCTTGATGAAGTCCGAGACCACCATGTTGTCCATCCACTGGGAATTATACGCCATAATGGTGCGGTCGGGGTCCAGGATCTTCTTGACCTGTTTCTGATACGTTTTGGCGTTCTCAAGCACCTCCTGCCTGGTCAGCGGAGGCCTGGTGGAGCTCCTGCCGCTCGGGTCGCCGATCATACCCGTGAAGTCGCCGATGAGGCAGATCACCTCATGGCCTGCATCCTGAAACTGGCGCATCTTCTGCAGCACCACGGTGTGGCCCAGGTGGATGTCGGGAGCGGTCGGGTCGAAACCCACCTTCACCTTCAGGGGCCTGCCTTTCTTCAGCTTGGCTATGAGTTCTTCTTCAGAAATGATGTCGACGATCCCCCGCTTGAGCTCTCTCAACTGGTCCTGAATGCCCATGATTCTCCTCTCTTATTTTGCATACCGCACTGCCCGGGTCTCCCTGATCACCACCACGCGGATCTGCCCGGGATAGGTCATCTTCTCCTCGATATCCTTGGTGAGTTGCTTGGCCAGCAGATCGGCCTCCTCGTCGTTGATCCGGTCGACATCCACCATGACGCGCACCTCTCTGCCGGCCTGTACGGCGAACGCCTTTGCCACCCCGTCGAAGCTGCAGGCAATGGCCTCCAGATCTGCAAGTCTCTTGACGTAGTTCTCCAGCATCTCCCTTCTGGCCCCCGGCCGCGCCGCAGACAGGGAGTCGGCCGCCTGGACCAGAAAGCCGTAGACCGAGTTCACCGGGGTCTCGTTGTGGTGCGAGGCAATGGCATCGACCACCTTGGGCGATTCACCATGACGCTTGGCGATCTCGGCCCCGATGACGGCGTGCGATCCCTCGACCTCGTGGTCCATGGCCTTGCCGATGTCGTGCAGCAGGCCGATCCGCTTGGCGATCTTCTGGTTCACACCGAGCTCGGCCGCGATGATGCCGCAGAGGTGCGCCACCTCAAGTGAGTGCTGGTAGACGTTCTGCGAAAAGCTGGTTCGATACTTGAGCTTGCCCACCAGCTTGATGAGCTCGGGGCTGATCCCGTGAACGCCTACGTCGAAGGTGGCCTGCTGGCCGGCCTCCCAGATGCCGTCGTTGAGCTCCTTGGTGACCTTCTCCACCACCTCTTCGATGCGCGAGGGGTGAATCCTGCCGTCGATGACCAGGGTCTCCAGGGAAAGCCTGGCGATCTCTCGCTTGATGGGATCGAAGCTCGAGATGATCACTGCATCCGGGGTGTCGTCGATGATGAGGTCCACCCCGGTGACCGCCTCGATAGCCCGGATGTTGCGCCCTTCCCGCCCGATGATCCGCCCCTTCATCTCCTCGCTGGGGAGGTTGACCACCGAGACCGTCCGGGAACTCACTACATCCGCCGAATACCGCTGGATGGCGGTCGCCAGAATGCCCTTGGCCTTTCGATCGGCCTCGGCCTCGGCCTCGTCGGAGATCTGTTTGATGAGCTTGGCAGCCTCGTGCCTGGCCTCGCTCTCAAGAGACTGCATGAGCTCCTTCTTCGCCTGCTTGGAATCCATGCCGCTGATCTCTTCCAGCTTGGCTATCTGCTGCTTGCGCAGGTTTTCGATCTCGGTCTTGACGTTTTCCAGATGTCTTTGCCGGTCGGCCAGGGACTGCTCGTTCTTCTTGAGTTCCTGCTCCCGCTTGTCAAGGGTGGTCAGCTTGCTGTCGATCAGCTCCTCGCGCTGATGGATCCGCTTCTCGATAGCGGATACCTCCTTGAGGCGTTCCTTGGCCTCCTGGTCGCTCTGGCTCTTGGCGGTAAATATGATCTCCTTGGCCTCGATCTGGGCGTCGGCAATGATGTTCGACGCCTCCTTCCGGGACTCTTCGATCATTCTCCGGGATGTCTCTTCGGCATCCCGCCCCTTCTTTTTGCTGATGTACGTATTGAGCACGTATCCACCGGCAAAGCCGATGATTACGGCAATGAGTAAAAAGAGCATCTCCATTATCACACCTCATTCTTTGATCTAAAAATCACCTCTGTCTGAGTCACTACACATTCCACTTGAACATCCCAGGAATCTGCAGGCAAACGATCCACCAGACATTCATCGAAGCACACTCCGATGGTGGCGACATGCCCGTTTGCCCTCATGAGCCTGTCGTAGTACCCTTTTCCGTATCCGATGCGATGACCGGTTCGGTCGAATGAAATACCGGGGACAAATATCAGGTCAATGTCTCTGATGGGAAAAACCGGGCCTTCAGGCGGCTCGGGGATCCCGAACCGTCCAGGAACAAACGTGTCGATGCACGCTGCAGGATAAAATGCCAGATCCTCCCCATGAACCTTGGGGAAAAGGGTTGTCTTTGAAGTATCTTCCAGGAGAGGGAGCAGGTCCACCTCACCCCGCACCGGCACGTAGAGCGCGATCACGCGCGCCTCTCGATATTGAGGAAGAGCACGAATGCGGGTGATAATCCGTGATTCGGACCGTTTCTTGTCTTCGCCGGCGATGCGCTGGCGACAGACGAGCATAGACTTCCTGATTGCCGATTTGCTCCCCATCTTTTCTTCATGGCATACGGTTGTTTGAAGGGGAGAAGGGAACAGGGAGGATCATAAGAATGCCGAACATCGGCTCTTGCCTTCTGTTCTCTTTCGTGTCCGCCCCGCAGTCACGCCAGCCCCGGATGACTGCGGGATGAACTATCATCTCAAGGGAGAATGTTCTTTCACCGGACTGTTCGAAAAAACCTCTGCCCTGATTCGGGCACGGGGCCCCTGAGCAGCCCGTTCGTCCAAAAAGGCCTCTATTTCACTCCTCTGTCGATGGTTTCAATAAGCTTATCGACCTTTTCGGCGACCAATTCTTTGTAGCTCCTCAACTCCGATTTCGCCTTTGCTACATCGTCAGCCAGATTCAGCATCACCACGGTCACGAGCTCCATGGTGGAAACAGCCGAGCCCTTCTGCTGAATGTCGAGAATTCTTTCGTTCACATACCGTGATAATGACTGAACATGTTCTTCATTACCGCCGGTCTTGACCTTATATTCCTGCCCTAATATTCGTATCGTTATCGTATCATGCACAAGATATCAGAATGCTTCCACGCACTCGATGAGGTGCGCGACCTTTTGCTTCACCTGTTCTTTTTCTCCCAAGAGACTCTCCATCTCCTGTCTCAACCCGTTTACCTCTTCCTCCTTTTCTTTCAGCTTGGCGGCCAACTCCTCATTGTGTTTTTTGAGCTTGGCGACCAACTCTATTAAGCCAAGTATCTTTTGCTCCAATATATCGAGTTTTTCCAACACTATCACCTCATGCATCAGTCGGTTGATTATACATCCATTCTACCCTCCCAAGTCAAGAACCTATTCTCCATGCTATGGAGCCGCTGCAGGCCTTGTTTTCCTAGAAGCAGGAAATTTCACATACTGTTGAGATAACGGGCGCGAAAAAAAATTTTTCAGGATTCATGTCGTACAAGGGCCGCCAAGAAGATTGCTTAACAATCCCTGCTGAAACGACCGATAGATACGGATAATATCAAACCATGGAGGTACCAATGAACGAGTCTCATCTCGATATGCTTTATACCCTGGCAAAGGAGCTCAACACCTCGGAAGACATTCCCACCATGCTCGATGCCGTCATCACCCACCTTCCCAGGGTAGTCGGCGCCAGATACTGCTCGCTCTTTCTCAGAAACCCCTCCTCGGGCGAGCTCGAGATCAAGGCACACAACCATACCGACATCGGAGAAGACCCGTTCATCCATGTGGGATCGCAACAGGAGAGCATCATGAACCTCGTCCTGGCCCGCAACGCCTCGCTCATCATCCGGGACATCGAAGAGGAAATCGGCATCCAGAACAAGGACAAGTACACCACCAAGTCTTTTATGTGCATCCTCGTCAGGCACGCCGACGAGATCAAGGGTGTCCTGAATCTCGCAGACAAGGCGAACGGCGGTTTCACCAAGGAAGACATGCTCATCAGCTCGATTGTCAGCGAGCTTCTCGCCGCTCTGCTTGCGCGCATCGACCTGAATACCGTATAATACGGTTCATGGGATTTTTAAGCGGGATTGTCGGGCTTCCCAATACGGGAAAATCGACCTTGTTCAATCTGATCACCAAAGCCGGGGTGCCTGCCGAGAACTACCCTTTCTGCACCATCGACCCCAATATCGGGATCGTGAGCGTCCCGGACGAAAACCTTCAGAAGATCGCGGAGATCGTCAATCCCGAAAAGATCACCCCCACCACCCTGAAGATCTACGACATCGCGGGTCTGGTCAAGGGCGCATATAAGGGCGAGGGGCTCGGCAACCAGTTTCTCGGCCACATCCGGGGGGTAGACGCTATCATCCATGTGGTCCGGTGCTTCGAGGCCGCCAATATCACCCATGTCTATAACGAGATAAACCCGGTCTCGGACATGGAGATCATCCTCACCGAGCTGGTCATGGCGGATTTGGAGATCGTTCAGAAACGCAAAGAAGCCGTGATCAAGGGCATGCGCGTGGGCAAGAAGGACGTTGCCAAGACCGAGCTCGCGATGATCGAGGAGATGGAGCGGATCCTTCTCCAAGGCACATGCCTGATCGACACCGGCATGGACCTGGACCGGTCTCTCATGAAATCATGGGGCATCCTCACGGCTAAGCCCTATCTGGTGGTGGCGAACATCGGAGAGGACGACATCGTCGAGCCTACAGACAGGTATGTGCAGCTCGAGCAATGGGGGAAAGAGCGGGGGAGAAAGGTCATCCCCATCTGCACGAAGTTCGAGCTCGAGGCCTCGGAGCTCACCGAGGAAGAGCGCGGGGAGTTCCTTTCATCCGTCGGGATCGAGCGGTCCGGGGTGGATGTCCTGATCCGCGCCTGCTATGAGATCCTGGACCTGATTACCTTCTACACCCCGGTGGGCCGTGAGCTCAAGGCATGGACCATCAGGAAAGGCGGCACCCTCCATGATGCCGCCGGTCTCATTCATACCGATATTCAGGAAGGATTCATCAGGGCCGACGTGGTGAGCCTGCCAGACTTTCTCTCGCACCGGGGCATGCACGGGGCAAAGGAGGCAGGCGTTGTGCTCACCGAGGGACGGGAGTTTGTGTTGCGCGACGGGGACGTGGTCGTCATCCACTTCCGGTGAGCGAAGAAACGGGATGAGTCCCTGGAAGGCCGAAACGCGCCTTCCCGTACTCAAGGCCCTTTAACGTCCGATCCTGTCCCACTCCCTGTTCACCACCTCGGGCGGGAAGTAGTGCGAGGTATTGTTCCGCATGTCCTCCACCCTGACCCCGCCGAGGGAATCCCTCTGCGAAGAGTAGAGAACCTTACCTCCTTTATCCATGGCAATCACTCCGCTCGGGGTGGCGGCCAGATAGAACGGCTCGCCAGCACCTGCATCGGGGTATACCTCCACCACCCGGGTGTCTGGATCATACCGCATGGTGACGCTTTCTTCACCCTCCCCGGCGATCACCTCCCGGTCACCGTCAGGGATGGTCTTATCCCCGCTGGCTTCCAGGGGATTCTTGCCGGTCCAGAATTCGATCGAGTTCAGGAGAACCGCGTCTGCGATCAATGCCGTACCATATACCGGGGTCACCGCAAAGACGAGGAACAGTGCTTCATCCACCCACCGATCCTTCTCCCTGTGGAACTGATACAGCTCGTTGGTGAGCGGGAAAGTGCCGGTGCACCCGGCTGCAATAACTGCAACAAGGGCAAGGCCCAGGAGTGTCTTTTTCATGGCTTCGTCTCCTTTGAAAATGGCAATGTCCACTCTTATAGAATAATGAATAACCGGATGTGCCGGGAAAACAACAAGCGCTTGAGCAGGGGTAATGGGAGTATTATTGTTTTATTTCAATGTTTTATGGAATGAGCCTGCCAGGAGACCCCGGCTGATCCCAGGCATTGTGTAGAGCAATCCCTGGAAGATCCCCGCGTGCAGGACCCGCCATCAGGGATAGAAGGCCGACTGGATCTACGACCGCTCCGCCTTCATCCGGTTCATCCGGTAGATGAAGGCCAATACCTCGGCAATGACCCGGTAGAGGTCTTCGGGTATCTCCTCATTGATATCGAGACGGTATAAGGCATCGAGAAGCGCCTTGTCCTGCCTGATCGGGATGTTGTGCTCCCGGGCGATGGCAAGGATCCTCTCCGCCACAACCCCCCGTCCCTTTGCCGTCACCCGGGGGGCGGGGTCCTTGCCCCGTTCGTACTTCAGCGCAACCGCCTTGTCCTGTTCCTTTTTCATACGAGGACATCCACCCCCTGAAGCGGCCCTTCTCTCAACACAGCAAGAGAAACACCGATGTGCCTGACGCCGAAGGGCTCCAGACTCTGCTCAAGCTCGTGCACGTGCCGGTTCAGAAGGTCGGCTGTTTCCGGCAGGGGCGTTCTGATCTCCACGTCGATGGCCTGGTCCACCCGGGCAGTGCACTCAAGGCTTCCCAGGTGGTCGGTCTCGATCCGGAACTGGAGGGTATATGCGTCTTCGTCCCGCTCGATCCATATCCTGGCGCTGCCCTGAGAGCCATCGTTCACCAGAGGGACAAAGAGAAAGGCAAGCGCCTGGGGGTGCTGGAGCACCTGTTCGATGAGCGATGCAATTGTCTGCTTCCGGGATGCATCCCCCTTAGACTGCGAGGTAAGACGGCCGAGGATCTCCTGGATGAGAAAGGCCTCCACCGGCTTCTCGCCGAAGCTCCCCGCCAGGCGGCTCACCACGGAGCCTGCATCCTTCAATGCGCCCTCCGGAGAATCGGCACCTGTCCCTGCAGGCTTCAGCACGATCCTGGGGCTGAGCGCATGGACCTTGAGATTGAGCACTTGTCCCTTGTGTAGCGCCATGGTGGTTTCCACCTGGATGTGCTTTCCGAACATGGAGACGAGCACCCTGCCTGCCTTGGGGGTAGACAGGACCGTAACGACGAGGGTCTTGCCGATGGTGAGGGAGGGTATCTTCCCGCTGAGAACGATCGAGTCCGGGCGGAGCTGCCCGGCGAGTATCTGCATCTCGAGGTTATGCATCGTCCTTATGGTTCATCTTGATCATGAGCTGAACCTCGCCAAGGGGGATCCCGGTCAGCCGTGAGATTTCTCCGGGTTCGTACCCTCCCCTGGAAAGCTTCAGCACATCCGAGGCCGTAAAGTCCCGTGACTGCCGGGTGACCAGATTCACCTTCTCGATCTCTTCCGCCATCAGGCGGGCCTCGCGGATCTTGTCGTCGAGCTCGGCCATTACCCGGTTGACGAGATCGATCTTGATCTGGATCTGCTCCTGAAAGCTAGCCGAGAGGTCTCTTGTCTGCTGGATGATATCCTTGAGCTCGTCGAATGCGTTCGGCAGGGGCTTTTTCCTCCTATCGAGAATCAGGAAGAAGATCACCACCGCCAGGAGAACGACCAGCACGGCGATCTGAACCAGGAGCAGGATTCTGGTCGGGTCCAAGGCTTATACCACCACGTCGATGAGATGTTTTCTCACCTGATCAGGCGTGGACTCATCCGGTGCAGCGCCGTCCCTGTCGGCCTGCTGCCTCTTGCGCTCGTCCCGGGCACTCCGCCTGTCACGATCCCTGGTGATGATCTGCTGCCCCTTCTGAGACTCGTTGACTTCCCTGCTCTTCCGGAGCCGTTCTTTTGCCTCTTCCTCTGTGAGCACCTGCTTGGCGATATCGGGCTGGACAAACGAACTCTGAGTTATCTTCTCGATTCTCCCGCCTTGGGAGAGGATTGCAGATATGTCGGACGGCCCTGGCATCAAAGCACCTCTCACTTACCCTATCGTCTGGTAATCCTACCAACTTAAGCTTGCATTTGCAACTCCAAATCAATGACTTGGATGAGGGAGGGCACAGTGAGCGGCAATCCCTCCATGCGCGGTTGGGAGCCAGCCAGGGCTACTGGAGCACTGCGGCCGGATCGGCCCCTTGAAAAGAGCTGAAGCCGGAAGGCCGGCAAAGCCTTACGAGGCTTCGCCGACCTTCTGAATTGAACCTCTCATGCCTGCGGAGAACAGCCTGCCGCAGGATTCGAAGAGAATGAACCTGGTTCCGAGCAGGGGGATGTTCTTCTCCTTTGCCAGCTTTACGGCATCCGGAGATGGACGCTTTCCCCGCACGAAGATGATGGCCCTCAAGTCCAGCGTCTCCGCCGTCCTGACGACCAGAGGGTTGGTGAGCCCGGTCAGGAGAATAGACCCTTCCTTGGCGAATGCGAGAACATCGCTCATCAGATCCGCTGCAAAACCGGTGCTTACTTCCATGTTCAGCATTTCTTCTCCGACGACGATGTCCGCGTCCAGAAGATCCTTGATTTCGGCAAGGGTCATATTCTCTCCTCTTTGAAGACCGTGTTTACTTGGACATCACATACTTATGCATCGCCCTGGCCGCCTTTCTGCCGGCACCCATGGCCAGGATGACCGTTGCTGAGCCCGTGACGATATCGCCGCCGGCAAACACGCCTTCGCGCGAGGTCTGGCCTGTTTCTTCATCGGCGATGATATAGTTCCATTTATTGGTGTTCAGGCCCGGGGTCGTGCTCTGCACCAGGGGATTGGAGCCCGATCCGATGGCGACCACCACGGTGTCGACTTCCTTGATAAACTCGCTGCCCTTGATGGGAACCGGTCTGCGCCTCCCGGAGTCGTCCGGCTCGCCCAGCTCCATCCTCAGACACTCGATGCCCTTGACCCAGCCCTTGTCGTTGCCGATATACCGGATGGGGTTCGTGAGGAGATGGAACTCTATCCCCTCTTCTTCCGCATGGTGGATCTCCTCGATCCTGGCAGGCATTTCCTGGCGTGATCTGCGGTAGACGAGGTAGACATGGTCCGCGCCGAGCCTCATGGCGGTACGGGCCGCGTCCATGGCCACGTTTCCGCCGCCGATGACGGCCACGTTCTTGCCGCGGACAATGGGAGTGTCATACTCTGGGAACCGGTAGGCCTTCATGAGGTTCGACCGGGTGAGATACTCGTTGGCGGAATAGACACCGTTGAGGTTTTCGCCGGGGATGTTCATGAACGAGGGCAGACCCGCGCCTGTGCCCAGGAACACTGCATCGTAGCCCTCTGCGAAGAGTTCATCCACGGTTGCCACCTTACCGATCACATTCGACGTCTCAATTTTTACACCTAATTTCTTCAGATAGTCAACCTCTGCCGCAACAATGGCCTTGGGCAGCCTGAACTCGGGAATTCCATAGACCAGAACCCCCCCTGCTGCATGCAGGGCCTCGAATATCGTAACGTCGTGCCCCAACTGCACCAGGTCCCCGGCAACGGTCAGACCGGCGGGACCGGAGCCCACAACGGCGATTTTCTTTCCGGTTTTTGTGGCGATCTTCGGGATGGACACCTCACCCGCAGCGCGCTCGTAGTCGGCCACGAAACGCTCGAGCCTCCCGATGGCCACGGGCTCCGCCTTCTTGCCGCGCACGCACCTGACCTCGCACTGGACTTCCTGGGGGCATACTCTTCCGCAGACCGCGGGAAGCGCATTGGTCTGTTTGATCTTCTTGGCCGCCTCGATGAACTTTCCTTCAGCGATCAGGGCGATGAACCCGGGGATATCGACCTCTACCGGACACCCTTCGACACATTCGGGCTTTTTGCACTGGATGCATCTGAGGGCCTCGGTCTTTGCCATTTCGGGGGTGTAGCCCAGTGGAACTTCGTCGAAGTTTCTCTTGCGAACCTGCGGGTCCTGTTCCGGCATCGGCTGACGAGGGATTTTCAGTCTTTCTTTCATTTCCATGGTATCATGCCCCCTTTCCCTGTTGTTTGCATGTGCAGTAGTGATCGTAGCATTCTTTTTCCTGGTCGAGATAGATGCGCTGCCGGTCGATGAGCTCCTTGAAATCCACCTGATGCCCGTCGAATTCCGGCCCGTCGACACAGACAAAACGGGTTTTGCCGCCCACTGTGACCCTGCAGGCTCCGCACATCCCGGTCGCATCGACCATGATCGAGTTGAGAGACACCACGGTGGGGACGTTGTACTTCTTGGTCACGTCGCACAGGGCCCGCATCATGGGCACCGGCCCGATAGCCACCACCATGTCGATCTTTTTGTTTCCTGTCATGAGATACTTCTCTTCGAGGGCCTGGCTCACGAACCCGTGATATCCGTAGGTCCCGTCGTCTGTTGTCACGATGATCTCATCCGAGACAGCCTTCATCTCCTCCTCCATGATGATGAGGTCTTTGCTCCTGGCCCCGATGATGGAGATAACATAGTTCCCGGCATTCTTCATGGCCTGGGTGATGGGATAGACCGGCGCAACACCCACGCCGCCTCCGACACAGGCCACTGTCCCGATCTTCTCGATATGGGTCGGCTGGCCCATGGGCCCCACGAGATCCAGCAGGCTGTCGCCGGCATTGAGTTCGGAAAGGTGGGCGGTGCTTTTTCCTACTACCTGGAAAATAATGGTCAACGTTCCCTTCGCAGGATCGGCATCAGCGATGGTGAGGGGAATCCGCTCTCCCTGTTCGTGGATTCTCAAGACCACGAACTGTCCAGCCTTTCTCTTCTTTGCGATCTTTGGAGCGTCTAAAACCAGTTTAAATACGTTATCTGACAACTGCTGTTTTTCCAAGATCTTGGCTGACATATTTCCTCCATTTTTTGGATCTGTATTTTGCGACTGCGGAGAACACCCCTGTGAGGACCCCCAGGGTAAGGAACGCACCCGGCGGCAGTATCATGACCAGAACCGGCTCGTAACCGCTGCCGAAGACGCTGAAATCGAAAATCGTGCCGTTTCCGAAAATCTCTCTGATACTCCCAAGCATCACCAGTGCAAGGGTGAAACCCGCGCCCATCCCTACGGCGTCGGCAATGGAGAGCGGGATGGACTTCTTTGATGCAAAGGCCTCTGCCCGTCCGAGGATAATGCAGTTCACTACGATCAGGGGGATGAAGAGTCCGAGCGCGTGGTACAACCCTCGGAAATATCCACTCATGGTGAGATCCACGATAGTGACGAATGAGGCGATCACAACGATGAACACAGGGATCCTCACCCGGTCGGGAACATACGATCGGATAATTGAAACCACGATATTTGAGCAGATGAGCACAAAGGTCGTGGCAACGCCCATCCCCAGGCCGTTGATCGCTGAAGTGGTGACCGCCAGGGTGGGGCACATCCCGAGAACGAGGATGAATACTGGATTTTCCTTCCATATTCCTTTTATGAGTTCCTTACTGAACGACATCGCCGCCTCCGAGAATCTCCTGCTTGTCTTCCTGGTATGCCTGCAGCCCCTTCTGAACCGCTCCGGTGACTGCACGCGGTGATATGGTGGCCCCGGAGATCTGTTCGAAGTCTCCGTTGTCTTTCTTCACCGCCCACCTGGCGTTTTCCAGGGATTTCCCCTTGTACTGATCAATGAACCAGTCTTCGGTGATCTTCGAACCCAGCCCGGGTGTTTCCTTCTGTTCGAGGATCCCGATGGAGATGATCTCTCCATCAGGCTGAACGCCGACGATAACCCGGATAAGACCGCTGTAGCCCTTGTCAGTCGAGGTAATGAACGCGACGCCGTTGATCTCCCCATCCTTTTTGGCGAGGTAATAGGTTTTGTCCGTAATCTCAACAACATCCTTGTCGGGCTCGTTGTCGTGTTCAGGAAGAACCATGCTGAGCGAGCTCAGGAGCTCGAGCCTGTCCTGGTAATCACGCGCCTCTTGGGTGGCACTGCTGACATAGGACAGCGACAGTCCCGCCAGTACACATACGACCGTTAGCACTGATACGAGTTTGACGATCTCTTTCATCGCACAACTCCAAATTTCGTCGGCTTTGTGGCCCGGTTGATCAGGGGGACAAAGGCATTCATGATCAGGATCGCAAACGACACCCCTTCGGGATATCCTCCCCATAGGCGTATCACCACGGTGATCGCCCCGCATCCTATGGCAAAAATGACCTTGCCCATGTTCGTGATGGGTGAGGTCACCATGTCGGTGGCCATGAAGAATGCACCGAGCATGAGCCCGCCGGCAACGAGATGAAAGGCCGGATTGGCATAGACATCGGGGTTGATGAGCCAGAGTATGCCGGTAAGCACGGCAACTGTGGCGATGTATACCACCGGGATATGCCAGGTGATGATCCTCCTGGCGATGAGATAGATGCCTCCCAGGATCAGCGCCAGCGCCGATATTTCACCCAGAGATCCCCCCACATTGCCCAGGAACGGGTCCATGAGGTTCATTCCGGGCGCAGCCGTGATGGTGCCGTGCTCGAAGATCGCGGTCTTCAGCGCGCCGAGCGGCGTTGCACCGGTGGCGGCGTCCGCGGCCTGGGAAAAGAACGAGCGCGGCTCGGGCCAGGTGGTCATGGCCACCGGGAAGGAGATCAGGAGAAACACCCGCCCGACCAGCGCAGGGTTGAACGGGTTGTTGCCGATCCCGCCGAAGAACTGCTTGGCGATGGTGATCGCCACCAGCGAGCCGATCACCACGAGCCACCAAGGAGCCCCGGAAGGAAGGTTCATCGCAAGCAGCAGCCCGGTCAACGCGGCCGAGCCGTCCTTGATGGTGATGGGATTCCCCGTGAGCTTCTGCCACAGCGCCTCGATGACTACGCATGACACCATCCCAACTACGATGACCTTGAGGGCTGGAATGCCGAAAAAGTAGACCCCTACCAGGGCGCCGGGAATCAATGCATAAATGACCTGCCGCATGATCCATGGCACATCCTCTGTCGAATGCACGTGGGGCGAACTCGAAACATACACGCTGAGTTTCGAGGCCTGCTCCTTTGCCTGATCTTCGGCAGGGTTCGAAGCGGATATATTCTTCATTTCATGCCCCTTTACTTCTTGGCGCTTGCTGCACGGCTGAGCGCCTTGAGGTGTTTAACGAAGTGAACGATCGGCCTGTTGGCCGGACAGACATAGGTACAGCTCCCGCACTCCACGCAATCAAGCAGGTTGTTCTCCACGGCCTTCTGGAACATCCCCTTCTCGCCGAGCTTGCTCAGGACAGAGGGGATGAGCCCCATGGGGCACGCCTCAACGCACCTTCCGCAGGATATGCATGCGGAATAGGCGGTTATGTTGGTGTCTTGTTCCCGCAGCACCAGCACGCCCGAGGTGCCCTTCATGATGGAGATGTCCTGCGTGAACTGCGCGATGCCCATCATGGGCCCGCCGTATATGATCTTGGCGGCTCCGTTGAGCCCGCCGCAGAAATCGATGACCTCTCCAAGGAGCGTGCCTACGCGCACCCGGATGTTCTTCGGCTGCACGATTCCCCGGCCGGTCACCGAGGTGATCCGCTCGATGAGGGGTATGCCGCGCGCGCACGCATCCCAGACCGCGGCGCAGGTGCCCGCATTCTGGACCACCGCCCCCACATCCATGGGCAGCCCGCCCGAGGGGACCTCGCGGCCGGTCAGGGCGTTGATGAGCTGTTTCTCAGCGCCCTGGGGATACTTGACTTTGAGCGCTTCCACCTGGATCTCAGCCGGTGCTTTTTCCCACATGAGCTTGATGGCATCGGGCTTGTTCGCCTCTATGGCAATGACCGCCCTCTCGAGGCCAAGGACCTTCATGATCACCCTCGCCCCCTTCAGGACCCGATCGGGCTCTTCGAGCATGAGCCGGTGGTCGGATGAGAGGTAGGGTTCGCACTCGGCGCCGTTGACGATAAAGGTGTCGATGGTCTTGTCCTTGGGTGGAGAGAGCTTCACGTGGGTGGGGAAGGTCGCGCCGCCCATGCCCACGACCCCTGCCGTCTTTATAACGTTCAAGAGCTCTTCCCTGCTCATGGCGAACGGATCGCGTTCCAGGGGAAGCCCTTCGGCCCATTCATCGCAGCCGTCCGCATCGATGACGACACAGGGGGCCAAAAGCCCGGTCACGGGATGAACGATTTTGCCGATCTCCTTGACCCGCCCTGAGGTGGGCGCATGGACAGGCACGGAAACAAACCCCAGGGGTTCGGAGAGAACCTGCCCCTTCTTCACCTCATCCCCCGCCTTTACAGTGGGTTTTGCCGGTGCGCCCAGATGCTGCTGCACGAGCACGTGATATCGGGAGCTCAAGGGGAAGTCGACAATGGGATTGTCTTTGACGAGCTGCTTTTCCTCAGGTGGATGAATGCCGCCCTTGAACGTTTTCATGAGATGATCCTCTCTATGGCATCAGAGGGGCACTTTGCGATGCACAGGCCGCAACCGATGCACTTGCCTTCATTGACGATGTATGGTTCCTTCACCTTTCCGGAAATGGCCTCGGCCGGGCACACCTGCTCGCAGATGCTGCATCCCTTGCACTTCTCGGCAATGATGCGGACCTTCTGAGGCATTCTCAGGGCCGAGATGACGCCGGTCGGGCAGGCGCTCACGCACAGGCCGCATCTTTGGCACCTGTCCTGATCGATCTCGGCCGAGGCGGTCTTGGAAACCGTGATCGCATCGAAGGGGCACACATCGACGCAGATTCCGCACTTGATGCACCCCACCTTGCAAAGCGGCTTCATTTCCTTTGCCGTATCCTTGGAAACGCAGCCCACGCAATAGTTTCCGGTCCTGGGAATGAGCTGGATGATACCCCGGGGACAGGCGCTCACACACTTGGCGCATCCGGTGCACAGCGATTCGATCACATGGGGAAGCCCGTCCTCGCCCATGATGATGGCATTGAAGGGGCACACCTCTTCGCAGGTTCCTAAGCCCAGACAGCCGTACTGGCATCCCTTCGGCCCGCCGGCCACGATCTGCGCGGCCCGGCAGTCCTTCGGCCCTACGTAGCCGTACCGGTTCGTTGTCTCTGCAGGAGCACCCTTGCAGCGAATGCATGCGATGAGCGGAGCGCTTCCGCCCAGGGACCTGCCGAGGATCCCGGATATGGCCTCAAGCGCCGCTTCGTTCACCGCCGGACACGCCATCTGGGCATCCGGGTTCACGGTGATCTCGTGCGCGAAGGCTGCGCAGCCTGCAAAGCCGCATGCACCGCAGTTTGCACCCGGCAGCTGATCGAGAACCTCTTTTTCACGGGGATCCATCTTCACAGCAAAGGTCACCGCTGAAATTCCGAGGATAAGGGCCGCCAGAAAACCGATTCCACCCAACAGCAAGATTGAACTGATCATTTTATTTCACCAATCCTGAAAATCCCATGAATGCGAGGGAGAGAATGCCTGCTGTGACGAGTGCAATAGGGGTCCCCCGAAAGGCCTCTGGGATGGTGTTGAGCTCGAAGTCTTCGCGTATGCCGGCGAATATCACCAGGGCCAGACCGAAGCCCAAGGCTGCGCCCGCCGCAAAGATGCACGCATCGAGCAGGTTGTACCCCAGCTGGATATTGAGAATGGCCACGCCCAGCACGGCGCAGTTCGTCGTGATCAGGGGAAGATAGATCCCCAGTGCCTGATACAGGGGCGGGCTGACCCGCTGGATGATCATTTCCACAAGCTGGACCAGCGCCGCGATCACCAGGATGAAGGCGATCGTCTGCAGATACTCAAGCTCAAAGGGAATGAGCAGGTAGAAGTTGATCAGCCAGGTGACGAATGAGGCGAGTGTCATGACGAAGATAACCGCCATGCTCATTCCAACCGCGGTGTCGATGCTCTTGGACACCCCCATGAACGGGCATATCCCAAGGAAGCGCGACAGAACGAAGTTGTTCACCAGAGCCGCACCTACGATTAATAATATATAGTACATGAGCTTCCTCCTGTGCGATTCAAGCCTGATGTTAATAATCAGAAACCCATGCATATGTCAATAACTTCTTTTATTTTGATTTTATAACTTATTGATTTATCTTTATATTATGTAATACATGAATGAGGGCTCATTGTAGAGCGGGCATTATATGTTGTTTTTCCAACAGAGAATAGAGCGAGCAAGAAAACTTTGAAGGAAAATCCTATGAAAATGATCTCATACGGGCATGTCCTATGCACCGGTATTCCCTGTGACAGTTCTTCAAAGGAATCCTGCACATAAGAGGGCGGCGGCTCCTGCCGGAAGCCGCCGCCCATGGGTATTGCTATGGCAAGGATGGAGTTATCGCCTAGTCTTCGTCGTCACGCCCCGGCATCGATTCCGTGTCTTTCGCAGCCCTCTGGATGGAGCGGTAGAGGCCGCGTGCGAGGATGAGTGCGATGATGAAGAGGAGTATGAGCGACACGAAGACAACCACGATGCTCGATTTCTGCCAACGTTCGACCTTGGCACGGATTTCCTCGACCTTTTCCTGGCTCAGGTCGTGATACCTGTCGATATCGACGATCATCCCCACCCAGCCGAAACCCTGGGGCTTGGAAAACCCGTTGCCGTAGTAGGGAATGGGCGCATACGCCACGAAGATCCTTGTTTGGTCGAGATTATAGGTGAGCGACCCTGACCTGCCCTCGGAGGCGAGCGCGTGGATCTTGGGAAGGTTCTCGTCGAGGAACCCCATGTTCAGAACATTTATCCCGCCTTCGCCGCTCTTAGAGAGCTGGGCGTAATTCGCCTCGTCCCATACCGGCGTAGGCTGGCCGTTTTCATCATACCCCCAGATCAGATAATCCGCAGGATGGGATATGATGAGACCGTTGTGATACACCATAAATGCATAATTCATGTCATCCGCCTTTACATCGGCGAAGACCAATCCAGGCTCCGTGGGTATGATATGATCCGTGAACTCGGCAAGGTGCACGACATTGAGAGACAGCTCAACGACACCGGCAAATCCGGTTGAGTCGAACACGGGAGAGGCCAGATGGATGACTCCCTCAAACCTTTTCCCGGCCGCAGCCTCTTCCCTGGTCACATCGGTCCCCACCACCGGACCCATGTAGAACTCTCCGGGCGCGAGTCCCTTTGCCCGGACAAAGAATTCCTCCTGCGCATACGATCCATTCCCGGTAACGGCCGTGCCGTCCGAGGTGACCCTGAGAACCACATTCCCATCTCTGTTCAGGAAGGTGATCTCGCTGTACACGGGAACGGGAATTTTTACGATCCCAGCCTGAGACGACTCAATGACCCCTCGGGTGTTGGACTTGAGAAAGGTGGCATATGAACCGGCATCACGAGGGAGGATCGAGGCTATCCGGACATCCTTCTCCACATCGGAGAGAAACTGGGCTACGGCATCGGCCACAGTCTGCGCCCGCGCGCCTATGGACAGCTTCTGACTATCATCGAGTATGCGCAAGTTTGCCTGCGTAGCTTCTTCCCCCACCCTGACGACCCCCTTGCTGATTATGACGCCCGTGATGGTAAGGGGAAGCACGATGAGGATGAAGAAGCTCACGGCAATACTGGCAAAGCTAAAACTGGATTTGGCTTCCTGATCCATATCAATCTCCTACAACGTCTGAAAACAACCCGCTTGTGGACCGGCAGCCCGTTGCGGGCGCCTGCGACCCGGGAGGGTGAGAACCCGCCTCTTTGGACATCTCCACCCGAATGCATCAAACCCGTCCATCTCATGGAAAAAGAATGGAGGTCTGTCGGCTGCCGGCTGCTTGAAAATCATCTATTCTGCTTGCCCTAACCCAGAATAATAGCCTTGAAGGGGTTCGCGTAGAGGATGATCAGGGTAACAACAAGGGCATAGATTGCAATGGATTCAGTCATTGCCAGACCGACCATGAGGGTGAGCATGATCTTGCCCTGGGCGTTGGGATTGCGGCCGACCGCTTCTGTTGCTCCGGATGTGGCGTTACCCATACCCGCGCCGGCGCCTATTGCGCCAAGACCCATGCAGAGACCTGCCGCCATCAGAGAAGCCGCCACAAAGATTATCTTGGACCAGTCTACGTATCCTGCCGCCACGCCATCAGTAGCAAAAGCAACGCTGGAAACTGCGAATAACATAAATGCAACGGAAACAAAGGTCTTAGATCTGCTCATCGCACACTCCTCGTAATTATTATTTGTGAATTCAGAGAATTATTCTGAATCACGGTTCATTAAATACACTATCGGGATATGCGATGCAAGCGAAATTTGCAATGAATGAGGGCTCGTTTCTGAATAGTCTCCCTGAATCGTGGAGTTATTATCTTTCGAGATAGATCCTCAAGACATCCTGATTTATCCACGGTTCCATCAGTATCGACTCCCCGCTGAGCAGACCGCTCTTGACCGCCTTGGCGAGGCTCTCTTCGATGGGGAAATACTCGCCCTTGAGCGATGTCGCCTGCCCTTTGATGTAATATATTTTGTCATCACGGATGTATTTCTGGATCCGGGGCGTCCCCAGGAGATGCTCCCAGATGAGCACCCTCTTCTTCGAGCTCTTCGACCAGACCAGGCGCTGGGCGAACGCGGCGAGAAGCGAGCGGGAGAAGAGCGCCTTCATATACTCGTCCGAGAGTGTCGAGATGAGCTGTTCGATGGCGCTGAACACATCGATGGCATTAAGCCCCACGATCACCAGAATCCCCTTCTGTGCGGCGAGCACCGCGGTCTCGACCATGAAGGTGTCCTTGACGTTGGAGATCACGAGCACATCCGGGTCGTGGTTGTTGACGCGGTCGAAGACCTCGGCGAGGTTCCTCCCGGTGTCCTTGCCCAGTTCGCGCTGGTTGACGTTCGATGATTTGTGATGATGAATATACTCGATGGGATCTTCGAAGGTAATGATGTTGCAGCACCGTGTCGAATTGATGTGGTCCACCAGGGCTGCGATGGTCGTATCCTTGCCCTGCCCCCTTGCCGAGCTCACCACGAGCAGCCCCTTGTGATCGAGCTGCGAGGTGAGGGATTCCGGCAGTCCCAGAGAGGCGAGTGAGGGGATGTCCTCCACCAGCTTCTTTGCCGCGACCGTGACCTCACCGCCCTTCTGATAGTACAGGTTCATGCGGTATCTCCCGATGCCCGGCTTGAGGTAGGTGAACTCGATCTCCTTTTTCTCCTCCAGCTCCCGCCTTTCATCCTCGTTCAGGAC
Source organism: Candidatus Phosphitivorax anaerolimi (assembly GCA_001896555.1). Taxonomy (GTDB): domain Bacteria; phylum Desulfobacterota; class Desulfomonilia; order UBA1062; family UBA1062; genus Phosphitivorax; species Phosphitivorax anaerolimi. Next base: position 3,081 of record MPOS01000009.1, on the reverse strand, counting down.
CTCTTTGAGGAACTCCTCCATGATGTTCGGCGTGATGATGGGCATGCGGCAGCGCTTGAACACCCCGCCGATCCTTACCGCGGGGGCTGCTCCGAGGGAGATGTGAAGATCGGTGCTTTCCGGGTCGTCCAGGAGCTTCAGGATGTTGGACGGCCGCATATCCTGGATGGTTATGCCGGGGATGCTCCTCCGCACCTCCGAGAGCACGAGGGGTTTCTTGCCATAGCCGCTCCTCTCGAGCTGTTCCAGAATATCCTCGACCTGGGCCTCTGATGCGAGGACCGGTGTCACGTCCCGGTTCAGAAGAAACTTGACGTTTTCCACCGCCACATAGTTCAGGGGATCGGCAAAGGCTACCACCGCCGTCTTGTCCTTCACGTCGATGGGCACGACCTTGAGCTCCTTCATCCGGTCGGGCGGCAGCACGGTCTGGGTATGTTTTCCGATTACGCCATCCTTCATGTCGAGGGCAGGCACCCCGGTGAGGTTCTTCAGTATCCCCAGTACCTGGTCCTCACTGAGGTAGGCCAGACGGATGAGTGTCTCGCCGAGCTTTCGTTTCTTTTTCCTCGCAACATCCAATGCATGTCTGAGCCTGTGCTCGTCGATCAGACCGAGTTCCACCAGGATCTCGCCCATCCGTCTCTTTTCGGTCATGAGCCCTCCCCTTGCATACGATTATTTCTCATGAGGGAAATATCGGACTTTGTAAGGATCAACCTTAATCTTTCTGCTCCATTTTCTGACGCTGGGACGGTTTTTTGTCCCCCCTGCAACCGCATCAGGCATTCTTGATTATCAATCTATGTCGCAGCAGATTCATTCTCCTTTGGGCGATCGCTCTTAATATTGCTGTCACATGAAGAAATAACATGCTGATTGCACAACAAGCTGTAAGAACCGGAAGGGGCTATATGATTCCAATCAGACAATCAAAGGAGGGACATTGCCAAAAAACCGGCAATGCCCCATATGACATCATGTTCCGGTCTAATAGCCTTCCTTGTCGGTAACCCAATCCTTGATCACGCCTCTGCCGTCCCAGATAATCTCGCCTGTATCATGCTTGATCATCTTTACGGCCCATGTCGGACAATCACCCACGCAGCGGCCGCAACCATAGCACAGCTCACGATCAAAGGTCGGCTTGGTGCCGGCTTGCTTGTCCAGTGTGATTGCCCCGTACGGACAGATCGTCTCGCACAGACCGCAGCGGTTGCACTTCTCGTCGTCAAACTCGGGCACGATCGGGGTGATCTCCTGCATGTACGGCCCTTCGCGCTTCCAATCCCTGAGGTACATGTAATCCTTCCTGAGGTCGGGGATATCCTTGATCGTCTTAAACCCTTTGCGGTCCATCCAATCGTTCAGTCCTGTGATGGATTTGCTCAGTACTCCCACTCCCCGGGAATAGATCGCCGAGCACATCCCCACCAGATCACAGCCGATCATGAGGTGCCGCGCCAGGTCGTCGTAGGTGTAGCATCCGCCGCCGCCGATGAACGGCATGTCGGGCACGGTGCAGGTGGTCTCGAGAATCTTTGCCAGAGAGAACATCTGCCATCCCCTTCCCATTGATGCACCGCCCGAGGCCGGCACACCGTAGAACGTGCAGGCCTCGTGGTCGATCCAAGTTGCATAAAACGCGTTGTTGCCGGATATTGCCTGGCCCCCTGCTTCCCTGATCGCCAGGGCCACCTGTGCGGTGTTCACACACTGCGGCGTGGTCTTGAAAATGATCGGGATCTTGACCGCTTCCACGCACGCCTTGGTCACCTTGGCGGCCGTGGCCGGGTCCAGGGCCAGGGGCGCGCCCACGTTTTTGTGCGCATCCACGGCGCCGAAGGTTGCATGAGGACCGCCGGTGTCGAGCTCGATCATGGGTACGCCGCGCTCCTCCATGTCTTTGAGGAACGGGATCCAGGTCTCATGGTCAGCGCCAATGCCCGAGCAGGAACCGATGAAGAGCACATCGAACTCCTTTGCGGTTTTCAGGCACTTCGGCAATTCTTCATCGAGCCACTTCTCGTAAGGCATGTTGTGGAACATCTGGGTTCCAACCCAGGAATCCTTGAGGTCATTGCCGAAATGCCTCAGTGAATAGAAAAACGGCCGAGGCCAGCGGTGAGGCCCATCGATCTTATGAACCGTCTTGGCGATGATCCAGCCGATTCCTTGCTCGGCGACACGGCGAACGAGTCTTTCCACTCCGCCGTAGTCGCACGAAGTCACGCCAACCGGGTTCTTGACTTCGACTCCTAAAAACTTGGTTGTTAAATCCGCCATTGTTTCCTCCTGTTGATCTTTTGGTTTATTCTCTTGCTTTCGCCGATGATGTAAAAAACGCTCACATCATAAGCAGCGGGCGGTTAAATCCCTGAAACCGAAGGAACGGGCCTCACGTTGATGAGGTGGATGGAATAACCGAATGCACAGAGACAGGATCTCATACATGCAATGTTTTCTCAGCTCCTGACAATGGGCAAGATGCAGAGCCGGTATCTTCAGTACGTGCTCCAGAAGCCCGGGGGCCGTGTCTGGGGTCAGGGCGGGGCGGCGGAAATCCTGGGCATGAAGCGGACCAGCTCAACTTCCGAATGAAAAAGCCGGGGTTGAAATAATCCCCTATCGTATCAAAGCAAAAAGGCATTGCCGGTTTCCCGGCAATGCCGATATTTGCAGGGTCAGTAGCCTTCGTCGTCAGAGACCCAGTCCGCGATCGTTCCGCGGCCGTCCCAGATCAGCTCGCCGGTATCGGCCTTGATCATCCTCACCGCCCACTGCGGACAATGCCCCACGCACCAGCCGCAGCCGTAGCAGATATCCCGGTCAAAGCTCGGCTTGTCCGCAGACTTGTCCACCGTGATCGCACCATAAGGGCACAGATCCTCGCAGATGCCGCACATGTTGCACTTCTCCGCATCGAACTCCGGCACCACCGGCGTGGTCTCTTGCATGTACGGCCCCTCGCGCTTCCAGTCCCGCAGATACATGAACTTGTCCGTGATGACCGGAATGTCCTTGATCGTCTTGTAGCCCTTCTTGTCCATGAACTCGTTCACACCCTCGATGATCTTCGGA
>MPOS01000032.1 GCA_001896555.1 Candidatus Phosphitivorax anaerolimi | reverse complement strand
TATACTTATTGCCGATGACGAGGCGCAAAACAGGGATTATCTCTCGGAGATCCTTTCCGAGGAGCAATATGCGGTCACGGCAGTGGCAAACGGGAAAGAAGCAGTGGCCCGGCTCTCCCAGGACCACTTTCACATCGTGCTCACTGACCTCCAGATGCCCGAGCTCGACGGGCTCGAGGTGATCCGCTACCTGATCGAAAACAGGCTCAACTGCATCGGCATCATCTATACGGGCTATGGATCTGTCAAAACAGCGGTCGACGCCATGAAACTCGGGGCCTTCGACTACCTCACGAAACCGTTCAAGGCGGACGAGATCAAGGTGGTGGTCAAGAAGGCCCTGGACCACCTCGCCCTGCAGGAAGAAAACACCTACCTCAAGCAGCAGCTCAAGGCCAAGTACCGGTTCGAGAACATCATCGGCACCTCGGACAAGATGCAGAAGGTGTTCAGTCTGATCGACAAGGTGGCGTCCACGGACTCGACCGTATTGATCCTCGGCGAGTCCGGCACCGGCAAGGAATTGGTCGCCCGGGCCCTGCACTACAACTCCCCTCGGGCCCAGAATCCCTTTGTCCCGGTCAACTGCGGAGCAATCCCCGAGGAGCTGCTGGAGAGCGAGCTCTTCGGGCACGAAAAAGGCGCCTTCACCGGCGCATTCCGGGCCAGGATCGGACGCTTCGAGCTCGCCCACACCGGGAGCATATTCCTCGACGAGGTGTCCGAGATGAGCCCCAATCTCCAGGTCAAGCTGCTGCGTGTCATCCAGGAGCGTGAGTTCGAGCGGGTGGGAGGCATCAAGCCCATCAGGACCGATGTTCGGATCATCGCGGCCACGAACAAAAACCTCGAAGAAGAGGTAGAGCAGGGAAGGTTCCGCGAGGATCTCTATTACCGCCTCAATGTCATTCCCCTGACCCTGCCCCCCTTGCGGGAGCGCGAAGAGGACATTCCCCTCCTGGTCAAGCATTTCCTGGCCAAGTACGGCAAGGATAAGAACCCCGCCCTCACCGGGTTCGGCAAAAAGGCCATGAACCTGCTCATGCAGTACAAATGGCCGGGCAATGTGCGCGAGCTCGAAAATCTCGTGGAACGCATGCTGGTTCTGTGCGACGGCACCGAGGTGGAGCTGGAGGACCTTCCGGAGAAGATCCTGGCCGGGTGCTCCCAGGCATCGTCGCGTCTACCCCACATCGATCTCCCCGAGTCGGGGATCGACCTCTCCACGGCGGTGAACGAATTTGAGAAGAATATCATCATCCAGGCCCTCAACCGGAGCAACTGGGTGAAAAACCGGGCCGCCAAGCTCCTCAACGTGAACCGGACGACCCTGGTGGAAAAGATCAAGAAACAGAAGCTCCAGAAACCCGCAGAGGTGAAGCTGGGGTAGGCTCCCCCGCCAATGGCATGGACCTTCCAAGGCAAACCCTCCCGTCCCAGGGAAATCTCAAGGTTTGAGCCGGAATGTGACCCTTCCCGCATCATACCGCAATGATGGCCTGGAACAACACCCCGGCCGGTTGCAAAAAGGCGTTTTTTCCAGGCTCTTCCATGGCAATCACGGCAAACCGTGCAGAGCTGGCATGAAAGTTGTATTTCATAAGGGAGTGAAAAAATTCATATTCACCGAGATCACTATGAAAGGCTTGTCGGCTCTAGCCTGGTTTATGCTGCTGATGGGCCTTGCATCTGCACCGGCAGCCGGGCAGGGCATGGTTCACATCGGGGGAGGACCGGACCGGGCACGGGTCGTGTTCGACCTCCAGAGGCTCTCCCTGCCCGCCCTGGAGCAGAAAGACCGGACACTGATCGTCAATTTTCCGGACACTGTGGGAGGCCCGGTCTCTCTGAACGATGTTTTCGTGGTCAAGAAATTTGTCTTTGACGGAAAAAAGGCCGTTATCTCGATCGCCGAGCCATTCACCTATACCACAAGCACCTCTGATGAGCCCGCGCAGTTCATCCTCGATATCGAGATCAGAAAGGAGGCCTCCGCTTCCTGTCCGATCGAGCTTATTAAAACGAACCCCCACGACAAGGGCATAAGCATCGACATCACGACTCATGCCGGGAACTGGCCCGAGGTGCGCTGCGCCAAGAACAAACGGGTGTTCCTCATCTTCGATGGAGAGGCGGACTGCTCCGGCATCGAGCAGAAGTTCCTGCGCATCCCGTATGTCACCTTTGACGGTGCAATGAGAATGTTGGATTCTACGGCCCTGTCCTTCAGCATCTCCGATGAGAATGCCGCCATGGAGGTCAAGACTGAGGAAATCCACAACCGGATCGTTTTGGATATCGTCACTTCCTCCAGCATGAGCCGGGCAAAGGTATATTCACTTGCCGAGAAGGCCTTTGATCAGGGCGATATCGCTGAGACGATCCATACCCTGGAGCCCTTCCAAAACGAGCTCGACGCACAGGAGAGCATCCTCCTGGCCCGGGCGTACTGGAAAATGTCATACCCCTACCACATGGATGCCCAATCAATGGAAGCGCTCAAGCTCATGAACCAGGGCATTCAGGCCATGGCTCCCGGGCTGAAGCGCGAGGCGGCGATTATCGAGTATACGCGGATGCTCCTGCGCGCTTCTCTGCATGCAGAGGCGATCACCCATGTCCGCTTCCTCAAGGAGTCCCTGTCTCCGGAAATAGCCGTGGAGGCATACCTGCAGGAAATCGACATAATGAACAGGAAAGAGGAGTTTCAGGATGCCTTTGTCCAGAACAGGCGGATGCTGAACGATCTGGGTGAAAACGCGGTCCCGCCCCGCCTCAAACCATACTACCTCTCGGTCCTGGGCGATACCTACCTGGGACTGAGCGCATATCCCCGGGCCCTCAAGCTCTACCGGGAGCTCCATTCACTGGAGCCGGATTTTTTCCGCCACGATCCCGGCCTGTACGCCCGAATGGCAACAGCCGCCTACCGACTCAATAATTTCGCCGATGCGAAAAGGTACATCCTCGCAGCCATCAATCTGAGCCCGAGAGAGCACATGGCGGATCACCTCCTGTTTCTGGGCGAATGCCTGTACAGACTGGGAGAGAACGAGAAGGCCAGAGGCGTGTTCTCCGAGGTGGAAAATATCGCCCCCTCGAGCACGAGCGGGATCATTGCACGGCTCAAGACCGCACGGATCATCATGGACAAAGACCTGGCGGATGACGGGGAGCTATCGGACAAGGGATACTATGAGGTCATCGACATATACGAAAACCTCAAGTCCAGCCCGGAATACGACGAGGGCCCTCTGGGAGGGATCATCAAGATACGGATCGCCCAGGTATTTGCCCTGCGCAAGGACTGGGAAAACGCGTTGAATGCCTATCTCCGGGCATGGACCGATACGAAGGAGAACGATCCCATTCACACCTATGCCCAAGCCGAGGCGGAGAAGTGCATCCTCGCCCGCCTGCAGGACCTCTCCCGGCAAGGCGGCTACGATATGATCACGGAGCTCTATGCCGAGTATCAGGACAGCTTCATGCAGGATATGAAAGACCCTGAAGCCCTGTTCCTCCTCGGCAGGGCCTTCCACGAGATGAAAGACACGGACCCGGCCCGCCGGCTGTTCCTGGCCTGCATCGAACACCCTTCTCCCAGAAGGCAGGAGGCCACAGCCTTTCTGTTTTCCATCGACTACGAACGGGGAGACTACGCCAACGCCCTTTCCTGGAACACCCGGTATCTCGAGTCCTTCCCCGGCGGAAAAGAGTCGAAGCTCATGGAGGAACACCGGGGACCGCTCCTATACTACATGAACCGTTATGCACAGGCAGTGCCCTACCTGGAGCTCGCCAGCGGAAAAAATGACGAAAGCGCCCTGACCGCCCTGTCCATGCTGGCGGACGCCCATGGAAAGCTGGGCAACGTGTCCAAGAGAACCGAGGTCCTGGAGAGAATCATCGCCCTGGCCGGCACCAGGAACTCCCCTGTCATCGAGAAGGCCCTCTATGCCCGGGCAACCCAGCTCAAGGAGGCTGCCGAGACCGGACAGGCACAGCAGCTCTTTGAGAGGCTGCTCGACCTCTATCCCCAGACAGGGTTCCGGGACTGGACACTTTTTCATCTGGCAGAGATCTATCATGCCGAGGGCAAAACCCGGGAAGCCGTCCAGAACCTGAACACCGTCATCCAGCGCAGCACCGATCCCGTCCTGCACGAGCTCGCCTCGAGCTATCTGGGCGAGCTGGAGCTCGGTGAGGACCTGAGCGAATTCAGAAGGCTCAAAAATACGTTCGGGGGGAAGTGACGCTTCATGGGAATTGCGATCCTCGACCACGACAAGGCAACGGTGGCCATCCTGGCGGAAATCATCGACGAGATGGGCGAGACACCCTGCCCCTTCACCGACAAGGACAAGTTCCTGGGAGCCATCAGCCCCACGGCCCACCGAGCGGCCGTCATCGACGAGGAGTTTGTGGACGTGATCGAGGGTACGAAGCAGGTGTATCAGAGCATCGAGATCCTCGCCATGGGGACATCCGGCCAAGACCGGTGCATCCAGGCCGGGGCCACCGGCTATCTGAAGAAACCTTTCCCTGCCGGCGACTTCAGGCAGGCTCTCCAGGCGCTTCTGCTCGGGCCCGGTTCCCGGTCGCAGTCCGTCAACGGCTCGTTCATCGCAACGGACAGAAGCATGCAGAAGATCATCGAAGTCCTCCGCAAGGTGGCTCCCACCCAGGCCCCGGTGCTCATCCAGGGGGAGTCGGGCACCGGCAAGGAGGTGATCGCGCGTTACATCCACCAGCACAGCAAGAGGGCCGGCGGCCCCTATGTGGGGATCAACCTGGCGGCGATCCCGGATACCCTGCTGGAGAGCGAGCTCTTCGGTTATGAAAAGGGCGCCTTCACCGGCGCGTACGCCACCCGGATCGGCAAGTTCGAGCTTGCCGACAAGGGGACCATCCTGCTGGATGAGATCACGGAGATCAGCCTCGGCCTGCAGGCCAAGCTGCTTAGGGTCCTCCAGGAAAAGCAGATCGACCGGGTAGGCGCCAAATCTTCGCTGCACGTGGATTTCCGGGTCATCGCAACCACCAACCGGAACATCGAGCAGGAGGTCAAAGACGGGAACTTCCGCTCCGACCTCTACTTCCGGCTGAACGTCATACCCATCAAGGTCCCTCCGCTGAGGTCCAGACGGGACGATATCCTCTCCCTTGCCGCACACTTCATCTCCAAGGTTGCCGCCAGGGAGGGAATGCCGGAAAAAAGTTTAAGCCCCCAGGCAAAGGACGCTCTCCTGAGCTACTCGTGGCCGGGCAATGTGCGCGAGCTGGAAAACGTGATAGAACGTTCCATGATCCTTACCGACGGGCCCGAGATCACCCTGGACTCTATTGAGCTCGGCATTGGAGACAACCAAGGGACTGCCTTCGGACAGCCGGCCGTGGGAACCACGATTCACGAGATGGAAAAAAACCTCATCTACTCTACCCTTGAGAGCGTGGACGGCAACCGCACCAAGGCTGCCTCGCTCCTGGGCATCAGCATCCGGACCCTGCGCAATAAGCTCAACGAGTATGCAGGGAAAGGTCAAATTTCCGACAGGTAACCGGTCAAAAGTTCTGACAGATCAAAAGCTCAAGCCGCATAAACAGCCGTTCTTTCCATTGGTATGGGTATTGCTTATCTCCTCGGGAGTGGAGGTATGTATGGCAGGAATATTCGGCAAGGCACTGGCGGATCTCGCATCGGTCATGAACTACCGGCTGTTCAGGCAGGGGGTCATTTCGGGAAATATCGCGAACATCGACACCCCCGGCTACAAGGCCAAGGATGCAGCGTTCGACGAGGTGCTTGATACCCGTCTGAAGCTGGCCGTCACCCGTCCCGGTCACATTCAGTCGCCGGGTGAGCCTTCGGGTGTCTCATACCGGATTACCGAAGACCCCTTTTCCCGGATCGGCAACGACTCCAACACCGTGGACCTCGACCGGGAGATGATGAAGCTCACCCAGAATCAGATTCTCTACGAGGCGTCGTCCCAGATGGTTCAGTCAAAGATCGAAGGACTCAAAAACGTCATAAGGAGCATACGCTGATGGATCTCTTTACGGCAATGGATATCAGTGCAAGCGGCATGAGGGCGCAGAGGACCCGGATGAATGTCATATCCTCCAACATGGCGAACGCCCAAACCACTCGGACGGACGCCGGAGGCCCCTACCAGCGCAGGGATGTGGTATTCAGGGAAAACTCATTTGAGAATCAGCTCGCGAGCGTCGAGGTGGAGTCGATCATCAGCGACCCCACACCGGGCAAGCGTATCTACGATCCCCATCACCCCGATGCGGACGAGCAGGGATATGTGAGCCTTCCCAACGTGAATCTCATGGAAGAAATGGTGAACATGGTGGGTGCATCCCGGGCCTTTGAGGCGAATACCACCGCGATAAAGGCCCAGAAGGACATGGCCTTGAAGGCCCTGGCAATCGGGAGGCAGTAATGCGTATCGACCCTTCGGATTTCCCCCGGCTGAGTATTGACCCGCAGGCCCGTACTCAAAGCGCATCTCCGGCAGAGAGCTTCTTGGAGACCCTCAAGCAGGCAATCAACTCCACAAACAAACAGATCAAGGAGTCCGAACGCATGGGCATAGAGCTTGCCCAGGGCAAGAGCGGGAACATCCACGAGACCATGATCGCCATGCAGAAGGCCAGTGTCAGCGCCCAGCTTCTGGTAGCCGTGACCAACAAGCTCATTGAAGGCTACAATAACCTGATGCAACTGAGATGAATATTCGAGACTCTTTCACCCAACTCACCCAGTGGTTCTCCAAAACGAGCACGGGCCAGAAGTTCGCCTTCTTATCCGCTGCAGGGCTGGCAATTGCCGTCGTCGTAGTCTCCCTCATGTGGGCGCTCGCACCTACATATCAGTATCTCTTCACGAATCTCGACGAATCAGATGCTGCTCTCATCGTCCAGAGCCTCAAGGAAAACAACACCCCCTATAAGCTGGTCAAGGGCGGGACAGCGATCATGATCCCGGAGAAAGACGTGTATGAAACACGGCTGGACCTCGCCTCGAAGGGCCTCCCCAAGGGGGGTGTGGGATCGGGGTTCGCCCTGTTCGACGAGACCGGGTTCTCCACCTCGGAGTTCGTGCAGAAGATCAACTACCAGCGGGCACTCCAGAACGAGCTGGCAAACACGATCATGTCGCTTGAGGAAGTGGATTATGCCCGGGTGCATATCGCCATGCCCAAGGAGAGCGTGTTCATCGAAGACGAGAAGCCGGCCAAGGCGTCCATCGTGGTCAAGCCGACCAGCGGCAGGCAGATCACCCAGGAACAGGTCCAGGGAATCGTCTACCTGGTGGCCAAGAGCGTCCGGGGGCTCGATCCGGAGAATATCAGCATCGTAGACATCCGCGGCAAGGTGCTCTATGAAGGGCAGCGGAACTCGCAGGCCATCTCGCTGGCCAACAACTATCTCGACGTGAAGCACGCAACTGAGAGCATGCTCCAGGGCCGGGCCCAGGATCTGCTGGAGAAGATCCTGGGGCCTGATGCCGCCATCGTCAAGGTGAGCGCGGACATCAACATGGACATGGTCAAGAGCGTTCAGGACAACTATGACCCCGAGATCCACGTGGTCAGGAGCGAGGAGCTGAGAAATGAGTTTCGGGGCTCAGATGCCGTGACTGCAGGCATCGCGGGCACCGCATCGAATCTCCCCACCGGCAGGGGAGGTCCCGGCGCCATTCCGGAAAACGCCTCTTCCGGCCAGTCCAATGTGATCCGCAACTATGAGATCGCCAGAAATCAGATCGAGCGGATTGAGTCTCCCGGGGGCATCACCCGCCTCACCATATCGGTGGTGGTGGATGGGACCTACAAGCAGGACGACAACGGAAACCGCATTTTCGTCCCCAGAACCGAGAGCCAGCTGAAAAACATCGAAGACGCGGTGCGCCATGCCGTAGGCTTCAGCGCCGACCGTGAAGACACGATTTCCGTATCTTGCATACCCTTCAACCAGGAAGAATCGGATCTCATGGCCATGGCCGAGCAGGCCAAAAAGCGCGAGCTTATCATGTCGCTGATCAAGCCCGCCGTATTCCTGGTGGTCACCCTGCTGGTGCTGCTCTTCGTGATCAGGCCGCTGATCAGGTGGCTCTTCCGGTCCGTCAGGGTGGTAGACCAGGCACATGAGAAAAAGGAAATGCTTGAAGGGGGTGAAGAGGGTGATAAGATCGAGGCCCGGAATCTCCCCCGTATGGAGATCGAGGACCAGACAGACGAGGTCAAGCAGGCGCTCATCGACAGGAGAAAGGCGATCGAGAGAAACACAAGGTCTGACATGGACACCGCAACCGCTGTAGTGAAATCGTGGCTTCAGGAGAGTCCGCAATGACAATGCTCAAGAAACAGCTCGACGGTCCCAAGAAGGCCGCTATCTTTCTCATGGCCATGGGAGATGAATTCACGCAGCACATCTTCAAGGGCCTGACGGATCATGAGATCAAGCTGCTGGGGAAACGCATGGCGACTCTCGAGGACGTGACCATCCCGGTCGATGTCATCCGGGGCATAATGGATGAATTTCAGAGAATGAGCAGCCAGATGAGCGGGGTCACCGGCAAGGGGCTGGGGTATCTCAAGGAATCCCTGGTTTCAGCCCTGGGGCCGGAAAAGGCGAAACCGATCCTCGACGCCATCGCCCAGGCCACCGACAAAGCGGCGTTCTCATCGCTCAAGGGAGTGGATTCATCCATCCTCATGGACTATCTCAAGGGCGAGCATCCCCAGACCATCGCCCTGGTGCTCGCGCACCTCGATCATTCCAAGACCGCACAGATCCTCAAGGAGCTTCCCGAGAAGCTCCAGCCCGAAATCATCTACCGCATGGCCAACCTCGGCATGGTTCCAGCGGGCATCATCGAAGACATTGACAACGTTCTCCGCAAGGAGATCGAGGCCATGGGTTCGATGGAGAGCAAGAAGCTGGGAGGAGTCGAGACCGTGGCCGAAATCATGAACCATCTCGACCACACAACCGAAAACAATATCTTCGCCACACTCGAAGAGATGGATGCCGACCTGGCCGAAAGCATCAGACAGAAGATGTTCGTGTTCGAAGATCTCGTGCTCATCGACAACCGCGGCATACAGGCCATCCTCAAGGAAATCACCAACGAAGACCTTGCACTCGCCCTGAAGACCGCAAGCGAGGCGCTGAGGTCGCTCATTCTGAAGAACATGTCTTCGCGCGCCTCGGAAATGCTCCTGGAAGATATGGAGGCCATGGGCCCGGTGAAGCTCTCCGATGTGGAAAACGCCCAGCAGAACATCGTGCGTGTCGCGAGAAAACTCGAGGCAGCCGGCAAGATCGTGATCGGCGGCAAGGGAGGCGAAGATGTCCTCGTCTAGGATCATCAAGGGCGAAGGGGCCGGAAGGCGCTCCATCACCCCTTACACGGTCGAGGACATGGAAGGTAAAGGAAAGCTCTCCAAGGTCGAAGAGGCCCGCGAAGAGGCGGAGGCCATTATCAGGCAGGCAAAGGCCCGCGCAGAGGCCCTGGAGATGGAGGCGTACAACCAGGGAATGGCCAAGGGGCAGGAAGAAGGCCGGAAGATCGTCACCAAGAAGATCGAGCCCCTCTTCGACACCCTGAGAAACGCCATCACCGAGCTCACCCAGTTGCGGCTCTCCCTGGTCGAGAACCACCAGAAAGATATCCTGGAAATGATCTTTCTCATCGCGGAGAAGATCATCCACCGCAGCATCCAGACCTCTCCCGATATCGTGCTGGATACAGTCCGAAACGCGAGCAGGCATCTCATGGAAACCGACGAGATCCATCTTCGTCTCCATCCTTCCGATTTCGAATACATCCGTGAAATCGAGGCGTTGCTCTCCAGCAAGCTCTCCGGCAAAAAAGGATTTCACATCGTCGAAGACAGCACGATCGAGCGCGGCGGCGTCATTATCGAGACGGAATTCGGCGAGATCGACGCCACCATCAGGTCCCAGATAGAACGCATGAGGGAAGCGGTTTCCGATCATGATTGACCTCGCCAAGCATATCTCTCTGCTCAAAGACACCGACCCCCTCCAGATCCGGGGCAGGGTCACCAACATCATGGGCCTGGTGGTGGAAGGCCATGGCCCGGGAAGCTGCATGGGAGGCATGTGCGAAATCTATTCCCGTGGGGTGGACAGATCGATCATGGCGGAAGTGGTGGGTTTCAGAGACAAACGTGTCCTGCTGATGCCCCTGGGGGATCTGGAGGGAATCGGGCCCGGCAGCACGATTATCGCCAGGAAATCCAACCCGCTGGTGAAGGTGGGAAACGATCTTCTGGGGAGGGTGATCGACGGCATGGGCTATCCCCTTGACGGGAAAGGCCTTCTCGTCCTCGAGCATGAAATGCCGCTCTATGGACGAACCATCAATCCCCTGGAAAGAAAGCGGATTACCGAGCCGCTCGACTTGGGCATTGCAGCGATCAACGGGGTCCTGACCATCGGCAAGGGGCAGCGCATGGCCATCATGGCAGGCTCCGGGGTGGGGAAAAGCGTGCTCATGGGCATGATGGCGCGCCATACCAAGGCCGATGTCAACGTGATCGCACTGATCGGCGAGCGCGGCAGAGAGGTGAGGGAATTCATTGAAAGGGATCTGGGAAGCGAGGGGCTCAAACGTTCGGTGGTGGTCGCCGCCATCTCTGACCAGCCCGCCCTGATCCGCATCCGCGGCGCATACCTTGCCACCGCCATCGCCGAGTATTTCCGTGACCAGGGCCTCGACGTGCTGCTCATGATGGATTCTGTAACCCGCTATGCCCTTTCCATGCGGGAAATCGGTCTTGCTATCGGTGAGCCCCCCACCACCAAGGGATACACCCCTTCGTGTTTTGCCAGATTGCCCAAGCTGCTGGAGAGGGCCGGAAACACCTCTACGCGGGGAAGCATCACCGGCCTCTACACCGTGCTCGTGGAAGGCGACGATTTATCGGAACCGGTCGCGGACAGCGTCCGGTCCATCGTTGACGGCCATATTGTTCTCTCCCGCGAGCTCGCTGCGAGAAACCACTACCCTGCCATCGACATTCTCAACAGCGTGAGCAGGGTCATGAACGACATCGTGAGCAAGGAACACATGAAGGCCGCCCGCAAGGTGGTCGAATACAAGGCTGTCTATGAGGAGGCGCGGGACCTCATCAACATCGGGGCCTATGTCTCGGGCAACAACCCCCAGATCGATTCCGCCATCGCGCACATCGATGCCATCAATAAATTCCTGCGGCAGGATATCGATGAAAAGGTCTCTCTGGACGAGTCTGTCAGCCGGATGAGAGAGATCGTCCTGAAATCGGACCAGGCTTAGGGGAGGGACAATGGGGTTCCGTTTCAGATTCGAGACACTGCTCAAGGTCAGGAAGATCCGAGAGGATCTCGCTCTGCAGGAGTTTTCCAAGGCACAGAGGCGCCTGAAAGATCTGGAAAACATCAAGAACATGAAGGCCTCCCAGACGGCGGATATCCGGATGCAGCTCATGGAGCACATGAATGCGGGCATCAAACCCTTCGAGGTGGATTCCTATCACGCCTATATCACCCGGCTGGAGACAGAGATCGAGCAGGTGGAAAAGCTCATTACCCAGGCCGGCAGGCAGCTCGAGACAAAACGGCATGAGCTGCTCAAGGCGAAAAAGGAGCTCAAGGCCATCGAGCGCCTCAAGGAGATCGACAGCGAACGGTACAGACAGCGTGAGCAGAAACTTGACATGCGCTTCATGGACGAGCTCGCGATTCAGCGATACGGGAGCAGACAATGAACAAAAAAAAGATTCTCCTGGCAGCCCTTTCGATCAATCTCCTTTTTCTGGGGGTCTATCTCTGTACCTACCCCATCTCTGCAGCCGAGGACTCCCAACCGCCCAAAGAGGTACTGACCGGAGAACGCCCCATGCAGGACCCTCAAGCTCAGTGGGAAGAGCTGCGGCAGCGTGAAGAAGACCTTGCCCTCAGGCAGCAGGAGCTGGAGAAGCTGGAAAAACAGATCGACGAGAAGATTAAAAAGCTCCAGAGGCTGGAAGAAGACATCAAGGCGGAGGTGGCGGCATACCGCCAGATCAGCGACGAGCGGATCAGGCACCTCGTAAAGATCTATTCATCAATGAAGCCCGGCGCTGCAGCAGGTCTCATGAACAACCTGGACACGGACGTGGCGGTCGAGGTATTCCTCAACATGAAGGGCGAGGTCGCGGGCGGCATCCTCTCCTACATGGACACCACCAAGGCCGCAACCATCACCCAGCGGCTCATGAACTACCGCAACACCCGGCAGACCATCAGCGGACAGCCCTAACCTATCGAGGACGGGTTCACATTTTTCGGTTCATCGCTGCCGGCATCCCGGCCGTTTTCACCGCAGCCGCGGGGAAAGATAGGCGCCTATGTCAGGTCCCCTAAGCCGGGAACATTCTATTCGGGAATAATAGGGATAAGAATCATCCGGCACCGTGCCGGATACAACCGGAGGAGCTACGTTCCGGAGACCTGTTGAGCCTCTTGGGCTTCCTGGTCGCGGAACATGTCTTCGCGGATCTTCCGGAAGGTAGCCTCGTGGGCGAGGAATGCATCCACCACCTCGGGGTCAAAATGTTTTCCCCGGTCTTCCACGATAATCTCCACAGCCTTTTCGTGGGAGTATGCTTCCTTATACACGCGCTTGGACGTCAGTGCATCGTATACATCCGCCAGTGCGACGATCCGCGCAGACAGCGGAATCTGATCACCTTTAAGTCCCTTGGGATATCCGGTTCCGTCCCATTTTTCGTGGTGGTAATAGGCGATCTCCTTGCCCAGGCTGAGGAACGACTGCCCTTCGATCTTTGCCTCCACGGCCTTGAGCGCATCGCCACCCAGCGAGGAATGGCGTTTGACCACTTCGAATTCGTCCCGGGTAAGCCGGCCGGGCTTCAGGAGAATGGAATCCGGGATTCCCACCTTACCGATGTCGTGGAGAATGGATGAGTTGTAGATGTCCTCGATGTAGTCATGAGTGATGTATCCGGTATACTTGGAATCCTTTGCAAGGTGGCTGGCCAGAACCTTTGCGTATTCCCGTATCCGCTCCAGATGCGCGCCCGTATCGGCGTCCCGGTACTCGGCCAGCTTGGCCAGCCCGAGGATGGTCGCGTTCCTGGCGCTCTGGACCTTTTTGTAGGAATCGAGCAGGTCCCTCTCCAGCTTCTTCCTGACCGTGATGTCTCTGATCACCATCTGGAAGCCCACGAGGGTGGTGTCCTTGTAAATGCATTTGGCATTGCACTCCACATCAATGGTGCTGCCTATGTGGTTGACGATACGAAACTGGAAGTCATTGACGGTCTGCTCCGTGGGCAGGCGATCGAACATCCTCTCCACCAGGGTGATGTCGTCCTTTTTCACCAGCCTCATGAAGTTCAGATCGGGTTTTTGTCCCTCGGAGATACCGATGATGTCGTAAAACCTGGGATTCGCCATGAGGATCTTCGAGTTTCTGTCCACCAGGATGACGATATCGATGATATTCTCATAGAGCTCCCGGTAGCGCAGCTCGGATTCCTCGAGTTCCCTCATCCGTTTCTCAACCTCGGCCTCCAGGTTGTGAGCATAGTACGAGAGGCGTTCTGCGAGGGCATCCAACTCGGACCTGAGCTTGCACTCCCGCTTCCTTGCCCGAGTCTCTTCAAACGATTGCAGGACCGTGATCACGATGAAGAAGATGAAGAAGAAGCTGTTGCTGAAAAAAACCTTCAGACTCTCCAATGTCGGTTCGGCCAGGAGAATGATGGGTACGGCGTAGAGAAGATAGATCATGATTCCGTACAGGGCTGCCTGGATGGTGGTCAGCGGCAGAATGACCACCGTGACGAGGACCATGATCACCCCCACATAGTAGAAGGAGGAGTAGCCCCCCATCTTGATGCACATCATGGATATGGTGAATGCAGCGATGATATAGGCGATCGTTACCAGCCCATAGGCATGATTCTTGCCGAACTCTGTGAAGTAGAGGAGCAGGAGAATGAGAAGCGAGGCGGAGCAG
The DNA here is from genome assembly GCA_001896555.1 of Candidatus Phosphitivorax anaerolimi. Classification (GTDB taxonomy): domain Bacteria; phylum Desulfobacterota; class Desulfomonilia; order UBA1062; family UBA1062; genus Phosphitivorax; species Phosphitivorax anaerolimi. The sequence continues at coordinate 148,141 of MPOS01000032.1, read as the reverse complement.
GCGATCCGGTAAAAGAAGAACAGGGTAAAGTGCTCTCTGACCACCACATAGTCCAGCACACTGAAGAACGGTATGAGGATAATTCCCACCAGCAGGACAGCCAGGACCCTCTGATAGAGAAGGACCCTGGTTTCTTCGAGGAACCTCTGCTCATAATCGTCCATAATTGATAGCATATCATTGATAATTATCGGCACGGAAAAAGATAATATTTAACGAACCACTGCGCCACACCAGATTTATCAAGAGCAGGCGATTAAAAATCAGAGAATACGGCGTATATCTCCGAAAGGGACCTCTGACTGAAAGTCCGGGGTATAGGCGGAAGACGCATCCAAGTCCTGGACGAAGACCGTGGAGAACCCCAGATCCACGGCCCTCTCCAGCACCACCTGGTATTCATCGGGCAACAGGGGCCGTTTCATATCGGGCATGTCCCCGGTGTAGGTAGTATGCGGGTTGTACTGAGACATGATGCTCACCGGGATCTCCAAAGAGAGCCCGGTCAGAAACTCCAGAACGGCAAAAGGATTCGACCGCATCCCGGGGAGCACGAGGTGCCGCACGATCAGCCCTGAAACCGCCCTTCCCTCTCCATCGAGACGAAGCGGGCCAACGGCCTCCCAGAGATAAGCGATGGCCTCTCGCGCGCGGTCCCAGTAGTCGCTTACCCGGCTGAACATCCTGCCGGCTTCGTTGTCGCCATACTTGAGATCCATCAGGTAGAGGTGGGCCCGGCCTGCCCAACATTTCAGCGACTCGATGCTTTCATACCCGCTCGAATTGAGCATCACGGGCAGATTGAGCCCTTTTGCCACCGCCAGGTCAAGGGCATGGATGATCCGCGGAGCAAAGTGGGTCGGGCTCACCAGGTTGATGTTCGAACACCCGCTCTCCTGAAGAAGAACCAGGTATCCTGCCAGCTCCTCTTCCGAGAGGATCTTTCCCGCCGCCTCGTGGCTTATCTGTCTGTTCTGGCAGTATACGCACTTGAGCGGACAGCCGGAGAAGAACACCGCTCCGGACCCGGCCCCTTTCACCAGCGGGGGTTCCTCTCCCCGGTGGATGACAATGGATCCGACCACGAGCTCTTCTCCGGCGCCGCACGCCCCGGGTGATACGGCACGGTCGATTCCGCATCGCCTCGGGCAGAGGCTGCATCCGGTCATCGTGCGCTCTCGATCCTCTCGATCAGGGCCTTGCCGTTCTTGTCCCGGGGTATCTCCTGGACGAACTCCACCTTGCGGGGGGTCTTGTACGATGCGAGCATCTTGCGGGCCAGCTTCTTCACGTCGTTTTCGGTCAGCGCGTGATCCTCGGCCACCACATAGGCCTTGATGATGGCGCCCCTCATGAGATCGGGCACGCCCGTGATGGCGGAATCCTTTATCCCGGGGATCGAATTCAGGACGTTCTCCACCTCTTTATTGTACACGTTGAAGCCCGAGGTGATGATCATCTCCTTCTTGTAGCCGGTGATATAGATATATCCGTCTTCATCAACATAGCCCAGATCGCCGGTATGGAGCCATCCGTCCCGGATGATCTCCCTCGTCTCCTTCTCCCGCTTGTAGTATCCCTTCATGATGTTGGGGCCGCGGAAGAGGATCTCACCCTTCTCGTAGGGCTTGAGCGTAGCGCCCTGCTCGTCGATGATCCGTACCTGCACATCGGGCACGGGCTGTCCTATGGATTCGGGCTTCAAGGGGCGCCGGGGGTCATTGAACGCACACACCGGCGATGCCTCGGTGATGCCGTACCCCTGCCGGATATCGACATGAAACCGCTCCTTGAACGCCGTGTAGATCTCCATGGAGAGCGCGGAGCCGCCGGCAATGAGAACCCGCATGTGCGTGTAATCGACTTCCTGGAGGTCGGGGTGGTGAGTGAGCCCGTAGAACAGCGTAGGCACCGCGCATATTGCGGTGATGGCCCCCCGCATGAGGACACTCTGCAGCTCATGGAAGTCCAGACCCCGCATCAGGTATGCCGTGCCGCCATACCGGAGCATGGAGAGCATGTTGACACTGGCGCTGAACGAATGGAAGCACGGGATCAGGGTCAGCGTGGTGTCCGTATCGTCCGCATTGGCGCACCGGCGCATCAGGCCGGAGTTGTGGTCGAGGTTTCTCTGGGTGAGCATGGCGCCCATGGGATACCCGGTGAGACCTGAAGAGTAGATCATGGCGGCCGTGTCGTCCAGATCCATGTCTTCGATGATGCCCTTGTCCGGGCCGCTCGTCCACTGGGAGAAGTTCCCCCCCTCACCGGTGGTGATGACGATGTCGAGGGGATGCTGGTCGCGGATTTCCGTATAGGTGCTGATCCGGCCCGCCTCCATGACGACCGCCTTGGAGTCCGAGTCCGTGAGCACGTGGGCCAGCTCCCGAGACGTGAACGACGGGTTTACGGGCACCGCCACGGCCCCGATCCCTACGGTCGCCATATAGGTGATGACAAACTCCGGGATATTGGGAAGAACAATGGTCACATGATCCCCCCGGCCGATGCCTGCATTCCGCAGTGCTGTTCCGAGCCTGCCGGTCAGCGAGAAGAGCTCGGCATACGAGACTTCCGTGTCACGATATCGGAGGGCTGCCTTATCGGGCCTGGCCTTCGCATGATCCTTCAACCACGAATATAGATTCATCGAACCTCCTACTCTTTACCGGCGTGGACTGATCCCGTCCGGCTGCATTCCCTCTCCGCCAAGGGGCACCGCATTTCCGGGCTTCTCGCCGTATCTGTCTTTGTTCTTCATACCGGTTGCCGGGTCCTTTTTTCAGCCACTATTTTTCACGGACACCTTGCCGCCGTCAAGCGCTGAACGGGACCATGGACCCGGCGATCTTTCTGATCTGATAGGGCTCCACCACGCCCGTCTCCAGGACGATTCCGGTGATGAACTTCGGTGCGGTCCGGTCGAAAAAGAGGTTGAAAACCTCAATTCCCGGCGGCGGATCGCCCCACACATCCTGGGGGTCGTATGTTTCGAGGCTCACATGCTGCCGGTCGATGCATATCTTTCTGAGCTCACCGACAAAGTACACCTTGACCCCCCGCACGGAGGCCGCCATGGAGATCAGGGAAGAACCGGCCTTGTTGATTACGGAGCCGTCCTGTTCGATGCTGTCCACACCCATGAGCACGACATCGACGCGCTGGAGCTCATGCCCTGCGCAGGCGTCGGTGATGAGGGTGACCTTGAGCCCCATGTCCGCGGCCACCTGGGCCGTTACCCTGCCCTCGAACCCCGGCCGCGACTCGGTGACCACCAGGGAGCACTTCTTTCTGCGCAGCAGGGGCAGCGCGTGAATCAGGGAGGAACTGTAGGAGTGGAGCAGCACGGTGGCATGCTCGGGGATGATCTCTTCGAGATGGCCGAGAGCCGCATCCATTGCCGCAGCCATGTCCTTGATATGCCGTTTGATGATCCCAGCCACCTGGGCAATGATCTCCCGTATGTCGAGGTCCTGGGCGCTCACAAACTTTAGATCACGGAACAGGAGATCAAAGGTTGTGGGTATGATGGCCATGGACGGACGGGTTCCGCTGATCTCGTGGCAGGCATACTGGATATCGTCCATGAGAACGGCCCAAGAGGCCGCGTTGGACGATCTGACCATCTTTTCCAGAAAATCAAGGCCCTTGAACGCCAGCTGACGGGCGCCGCTGTCCCGGTCGTTTCGGATAGTGCCGGTAAACAGGGCGACCTGCTCTTCCAGTGAAGATCTGGATACCCGCTCATACGCGTCCCAGAGCCCTGGAACAGTCTCCATGCGCTTTATCTCTTCGGGCTTGACCCACCGGTATTCCGTATTCTCCCGGTCAAGGGTGATCCGGGAAGGATCGTGAACCTCGCAGAGGAACGGATGGACGAACCAGATACAGGAGTGCTCCTCGTCGGTGATGGCGAGCTGCCTCCCCTGACGCACCAGGGTGTACTCATAGGGGGTGAGTGAAGTTTCCTCCTGAATCTCCACCGCAAAGTGGTCTCGGGGATTGCCCTGAAGGTATCCGCTGATGCCCGACCACCTCCCCTGATAGGTCCTCACCTCGCTGCTGCGCTTCACCAGGCAGATCTCTCCCTGGTGGGCAAGGAAGGCCGTGACCACGTGTATCTCCTTCGGGCCTTGCGCCTTCGCCTTGAGATGAAACCGGTAGCAGTCGAAGGGTTCGTCTCCTTTCTGCTGGAGGTGCCGGTTGGTCTCGCAGAACACCTCCAGGTCGGGATCGTTCTCATGCACGCACTTTTCACAGAAGGCCCGCGAATCGAGGGAAATGTCCTCGCCAAGCTCGTACTTTCGATACCGCGGACACTCGATGCAGGCTTGAAGCGGTCCTTCTTTCATAGCGCACCAGTTGCAGTGGGTATCCCTGAAATCCATGGCGCCTACCATACTGTGAGTGGAGTCAAAGGGCAAGTATTTTGAAGGCCGGCAGAAGCAAGCCGGCTTGGATCGGACAGGTTTTGGACTCGGTTCGTCACCTTCCCTCCGGAGGCTGGATTTTTCTGTCCCAGAGCGACTTCAGCACAGACCATACCCACGGGGTACTTTCTTCCGATACCTCCCGGGGCTCGGTGCCGCGGATATAGGGGATGTTCACGCCCTTGCCGCTCGACCAGAAGCCCGCGAGCTTGCCGTTGGTCGGATCCACGGAGCAGATCACCACGTCAGGAGGGACCGGCCAGGTAACCGCTGGACTGAGCCGGGAAAGAATCATGGATGCAATGGGCATCGCCCCTGACGAACCGGTGTGTCCGATGGAGTGATACTCATCCGACCCGAGCCAGGTGGTGACAATGAGATCGGGGGTGAACCCCACAAACCAGGAGTCCCTTAAGTCATCCGAGGTTCCCGTCTTCCCGCACGCCCCTTCCGGCATGCCGTACAGCCGGGAATTCTTGGCCGTGCCGCTGGTGATAACCTCCTGGAGCACGGTATTGATGAGATATACCACCGCGGGGTCGAGCACCTTGGCGGTCCGGGGCTCCGCCGCCTCTTCCACAACCGTGCCGTTCTCGTTGCAGATCCCGAGGACAGACCTGGCCTCTACCTGGTTCCCGCCGTTGGCAAAGGCGCTGTAGATGACGGAAACCTCGAGCGGAGAATAGCTCAAAGCACCCAGGAGCGCCGACGGATTGGGCTCCTGGACGTCCGTGGGTACGATCCGCCCTACCTCGGCCAGGATATCCTTAACCCCCAGTTCCATCCCGATCTTGACAGTGGCGAGGTTGTAGGAATTGACCAGCGCGTCCTTGAGCAGGATGCGTCCGTGAGCGGTCTTGTCGAAGTTTGCCGGGGTCCACTCCGAGCCGTCGTCCAGACGGACCGTAACGGGCACGTCCTCCACGAACGAAGACAGCGTATACCCTCTTCGCAGGGCCGTATAGTACACGATGGGCTTGACGAGCGAGCCGATGTGCCTCCGTATCTTCACGGCCCGGTTGAACTGGGAGTCGGCATATCTCTTTCCGCCCACCATTGCCAGGATATCTCCCGAGTGGGGGTTCATGATCACGACTGCGCCGTCGATACCCTCGCCCTTGTCTGCCAGACCGTGCTCCAGAAGGGTCTCGGCAGTGATCTGCTTGTGCATGTCAAGGGTGGTGTAGATCTGATAGCCCCCCTTCTCCAGGACCTCCTGGGGGTACCTGTCCCGTATTTCGCTGAGCACATAGTCCACAAAGTAGGGGGCGTGCCGTTTCTTCGGGACAAGGGGAATCACGGAGAGGGGTTCTCTCCTCGCCTGCTCGAACACGTCTGGGGCAATGATCCCCTCGGCCTCCATCAGCTTCAGGACCGTGTTGCGCCGCGCCAGGGCCTTGGCCGGGGCGGAATAGGGAGAATAGGCGTTGGGCGCCTTGATTATCCCCGCCAGGAGCGCCGCCTCCGGCAGGCTGAGCTCGGAGACGCTCTTGTCGAAGAACATCCGGGATGCCTTTCCGATGCCGCAGATCCCGGAGTGCCAGTAGCTTCCCATGTATACTTCGTTGATATACATGTGAAGGATCTCTTCCTTGGAATAGATGCGTTCCATGATCAGTGCCATCCAGATCTCTCTGATCTTGCGCGACATGGTGCGCTCGCTCGTGAGGAAGAGATTCTTGATGAGTTGCTGGGTAATGGTGGAGCCGCCCTCTTCGATGCCTCCGTGGATGAGGTTGGTGATCCCCGCGCGCAGCAAAGACCGGAAATCGACGCCCCGGTGATCGTAGAACCGCTTGTCTTCGGTGGTGATGATCGCTTCGAGCAGGTGCCTGGGGCAGTCGTCGAGATCTACGATGGTCCTGTCTTCATAGAGGCTGTCAAAGATCTCGGTAATGCACTCAGGCTCCAGGGAAGCGCTCTCGATCTGTTCGTTCCGGTCGGTCCGCACGATACGGGTGATCTGCCCGTCATCGATGGAAAGCCTCACCGGAAGAGCATCATGTTTCTTCCCCAGGAACTGGAAGGAGTGGAAAAACACCGTGATGCCCTGGGGATCGCGCGAGAACTCGCCGGGTGCGGAGACATCCGCGACCTCGCGATATCTGAGCCGGGTGAGACGATCAAGGAGCCCCGCCCGCTCGATGTCCATGCCCTGGGTCATGACCAGTTCGCTGCTGTAGACGCGCGAGGGCAGCCGCCAGATGGAATCGACACGCAGCCTCTTCATCTCCCGGTAGGTGGAGAGACCGTTCAGGAGAAAATACGCGCTTATGATGAGGATGACGAGTATGCCGAAAATCCAGATGCCCTTGCGAAAGATACCCTTCACGATTGGCAACTATAGCCTCGTGCTTCCCAAGGTGTCAACACAGGATAGAGGTCAGGCTCCACAACCTGACCCCAAGACCGCTTGACCCGTTGACTGCTACGACTGCCTCTTTCTGAGCAGCTCACGCTGCCGCCTGAAGAGGTAGCGGATGATATCGTCCTTTGATTCCGGATCTATATGAATAAACCTTACCGCCACGGCATAGCGCCTTGTCTCATAGCTGGTGACCGGCTTGACGCGGACGACATTGCCCACCAGGCGTATGAAGAGCAGGGGCACCATGGGAAGAATGAGATTGATCTCCAGGAGATCGCCTTTCTCATACGAATCCCCGGAAATAAACCTGATGCCCGAAGCGCTGATGTTGACGTCTCGGGGAGAGCTCTTCATGAGCTCTCCGAAGTCATCCACCAGGTACATGTGGATGAGCAGATCGAGCTTGCGGTTGATCTCCCAAATGGCCTGGTTGTACGGCGACTCCCTGGTATAGGGCACCTCGTCGGCGCCCGGGTAGCCGTATTTACCTTTGAGAAAGGAGTCGATGATGAGCTTGTTCGAGCGAATCCGCTCCAGGGTCGCAGGCAGTACCTCGGCCCTTCTGTCGGCGTGGCAGAGGAATTCCGACCTGAAATAAATCTTGTCGTAGATGCGGACGTCCTGCCTCCGCTCATTTCCCGGCGTCGCGTAGCTCTCAACACACATCCTGATGCCTTTGTCCGTGGTTTCCACCACCCTGGCGAGAATCGAATTCTGCCCGTCGGATATCCGCACCAGGGTACCCTCTGACACATCCCACGCACCCTGGGGTGAAAAGACAAACTGATCCTCCCCGGAGATCCCGGTCACCTCTCCAGGCACACTGTTTCCCCCCGACACATGGGCGTGCACGCCCGCATTCAGATTCAGCATCGTATCAATGTTCATGCGCCACCTTTCATCACTTCAACCCGATTCCGTCCACGTTCTTTTGCCAGATAAAGCCCCTTGTCCGCCTGTTTGATGAGATCGGAATGGCTGAGTCCATTCCGGTATTCGCTGATGCCGATGCTCAAGGTGATATGCAGCCCGGCAACGAACTCGGTCTTCTCGATCGTGCACCTGAGTCTTTCCGCAAGGTTCCTGGCCTTGCCGATCACGGTATGGGGAAGCAGAATAGCGAATTCCTCTCCCCCGTAGCGGAACACCCGGTCACTCTTGCGGACGCACCGGTTGAGCCTGTCGGCAAGAGTCTTGAGCACCAGGTCGCCGATCTGGTGGCCGAACCCGTCATTGATTTTCTTGAACCAGTCGATATCGGCCATCATGACGGAGAATGTGGTGGAGTATCTCCTGGCCCGGTCCAGCTCGGCCCTGATCATCTCTTCGAACGCCCGATAGTTGAGCAGGCCGGTGAGTCCGTCGCGGTAGGCCATATGGAGCAGGATCTCGTGGTTGATGAACTTTCCCACCGCAGGCGTCAATATCTTGACCCATTCGCGGAACATACCGTCATGAATGCCGGAGTTGATGGAGAGTACCACGCGGGCCCCGGCGGTCTCCATGAGGGGTAGATCGAGGCGGTTCATCACCAGGGGCGGATGCCCCCCCACCTTGACGGGTGTGTAGGAGAACGAATGGTTCCCCAGTACTCTCTTTGCCTCGGCAAAACCGCCCTCAGCCCCGTCGAGGACCGAGTATGCCTGACTCTGGGAGCCTGTCATGGTGATGTAGACCGCAGGCCCAGCCTGAGGAAAGGTCTGGCCCATGAGAGACAGGAGATCGATCATGGCTGCCGAAAGGGTATTGCTTGACATCAGCGAGACAATGCTTTCGGTGAAAAGCGCCAAGGTCCGGTGCCTTGAGAGTTCTCCTGTTCCGCCGCTTTCTCGGCCGTACAGCGCTTCGGCTTCTGCAATAAACATAGGCTCTTCCTCCCCTGGGAAAAAATCCTGATTTTCCATTATTCCCCTATTCCTTGATGGTTTATGCAAGGGATATGCCTTTTCATGGAGGCCTGACACCGGGGCTGCGACGGCCCCGGCCGCGTACAGGGCGGTAATCACGGAAATTTGCATGCTATTCTGCAGGCACTGTTGATTCGACAATCGGATTGGTGTATAAGCCTGAGCGGGCAGGGCTGATACGGAACCACACCCGCCCCGGCAGGGAAGTACCGGATCTCCCTGCAGGGGAGAAGGCTATCCGCGAAAGCATACCCTCAACATTTAAGGATATCTGTGCGCACGGATATGCCCTGTATCACCTGCACTGCCGATAATCGTGGATAAGGCGCTATGAAGAGTGACAACATCGAGATCAGATGGCATGGCAGAGGCGGACAGGGGGCCATTACCGCGGCGAAGATCGTCGCCAAGGCCATGTTCGCCTCAGGATACACCGGGGTGGCGATGGTCCCCACCTTCGGGACCGAACGAAGGGGAGCACCGGTCTTTACCTCGCTCAAAGTCTCCCGGGAAAAGATCTACGATCTCTCCCCTTCCAAAAAGCCCGATATCGTAGTGGTACTGGACCATCTCCTCCTGGAGGAGGAAGACATCACCCAGGGGCTGAAGCGTGACGGTCTCGTGATCATCAATTCGCCCCTGGCCGTCCGGAGCTATCGCTTCAACGGAAGCCGGGTGGCGGTTGCCGACGTGACTGATCTCTCGGTGAAGGCAGGCCTGCCGCAGGGCATGGTCAACAGCGGCATCATCGGCTCCTTTGCCAGGGCCGCCGGCCTCCTTGAACTCGACGTGCTCCTGAAGACCATCAAAGACGAGTTCATCGGCAGGAGGCCCGACGAAAACGCCCGCGCTGCGCAGCTCTGCTATGAAAACACGGCCATGGGAGGCCTCTGATGCCGGTCAAAGACTACCGGAAAAAGATATCGTTGAGCGAATCAGGACCGGGCGACGCCGGCAAGACCGGCTCCTGGCGGGTCGTCCGGCCGGTCATCGATCCGGACGTGTGTATCCCGGGCCGGAGAAATGCGCCCGCATGCTACATTTGCTGGCTCTACTGTCCGGACGGCGTGATATCCCGGAGTGTCCCTCCCCGCATCGACTACCAGTACTGCAAGGGCTGCGGGATATGCGCGGAAGAATGCCCCACCAAGGCGATCACCTTGGTGGAGGAGTCGAGCTTTATCAAGGAGTGAACGAGAAGCGATGCAGATCATCGAGACAGGTAACACCGCAGCGGCCCTGGGTGTGAAGCTCGCCAGGGCGCAGGTCATTGCCGCGTATCCCATCACCCCCCAGACGCCGCTGACGGAAAAGCTCTCGGAGTTCATCGAATCCGGAGAGATGAAGGCAGAGTATATCCCGGTTGAGAGCGAACATAGCGCGCTTGCCATCTGCATCGCCGCCGCCTCCGCGGGCGCCAGGTCCTTCACCGCCACCAGCTCCAACGGACTGCTCTACATGCACGAGCAGATCCAGTGGGCGGCCGGAGCGAGGCTGCCTTTGGTCATGTGTGTGGCCAACCGGGGGGTCGGTGCGCCATGGAACATCTGGAACGATCATCAAGACTCCATCTCTCAGAGGGACACGGGGTGGATCCAGATCTATGCCAACGACCACCAGCAGATCATCGACTCGGTGCTCAAGGCCTTTTGCCTTGCCGAGGAGGTCATGATACCGGTCATGGTGTGCTACGACGGATACATCCTCTCGCACACCCACATGCCCTTCGATGTTCCCGACAGCGAAACGGCGGATGCCTTTCTCCCGCCCTACCAGCCTCCCTATGCCCTCGATCCCGCTGATCCGGCAAACCTCAACACGGTCACCATGCCGGAGTGCCGCCCGGATGTCCGGGGGGATATCGCGCCTGGATACATGGAGATCCGCCACCTCCTTCAACACGACCTGATAGAGGCGATTCCGGCACTCATGCGGGTGGAAGAACGCTTCCGGGCGGTGTTCGGGCGCGGGGGCAACCCGTATATCGAGCCCTACAGATGCGACGACGCCGATTATATCGCTGTGAGCCTGGGCTCCTTGTCATACCAGCTTCACGGTGTGGTGGATGCACTCAGAGCCGAGGGAGTAAGGGCCGGAGTGCTGAGCGTGCACCTCTACCGTCCCTTCCCGGATAAGATCATCGTCGAGGCCTTGGACGGATGCTCAGGCGTGATCGTATTCGAGAAGGCACTGAGCTACGGCTACCAGGGCCCCTTATGCTCGGACATCAAGTCGGCGCTCTACCGCCACGCCCAAGGCAGGCCCTTTGTGACAAACTATATCCTCGGCCTTGGCGGCAGGGAGATCACGACGCAGGACCTCTACGAGGCCCTGAAGGCCTCGTGCTCCCCTGACGGCGGCGCGGGAGAAGAGACCAGGTGGATCGGGCTGAAGCTCCATACAAGGGGAATGCAGACATGAAGACCACTATCCTCGACCTTCCGGAAGAAGAGCTCGTCGAGCCGGGGAACCGGGCGTGCGCGGGCTGCGCGCTGGGTATCGCCTATCGGGTGGGCTTGAAGGCCCTGGGCAGAAACACGCTGCTCGTGGTTCCTCCCAGCTGCCTCACCGTGCTCCAGGGGCTCTTCCCCATCGCGGCTACAAAGCTCCCCTCGCTCAACGTCACCTTTGCATCCACGGCCGCTGCCGCCACCGGCCTGCTGGCGGCGTTGAAGGCCACGGGCCGCACAGACGTCAACGTGGCGGCCTGGGCAGGCGACGGGGGGACGAGCGACATCGGCCTGCAGGCCCTGTCCGCCGCCTGCGAGCGCGGGGACAACTTCCTGTTCATCTGCTATGACAACGAGGGCTACATGAACACCGGTGTCCAGCGTTCGGGCACCACGCCGCAATGGGCCATCACGGCGAACACACCCTTGAAGGGCAAGATGCAGCCGAACAAGAACGTGCCCGCGATCATGGCGGCGCACGGCATCGACTATGTCGCCGCTACCTCAGCGGCCTATCCCCTGGACCTCTACGACAAGATCAAGAAGGCGCTCACCTATGGCGGCGTCAAATACATCCATATCCATATCCCCTGCCCGCCCGGCTGGGGGTTTGAGCCGCGGTATGCGGTGAAGGTGGGAAAGCTCGCCGTGGAGACGGGCCTCTATGAGCTCTACGAGATCGAGAAGTCGCAGCTCCGCCACACCGGGGCGTCACTCAAGCTCATGGAAAAGAGAAGGCTCCTTCCCGTGGAGAACTACTTGCGGGCCCAGAGCCGGTTTAAAACCATATCAGATGCCGAGATGGAAAAGATTCAGGACCAGATCACCCGGAAATGGGAAGGCTATTTCAAATCATCCGAAGAGGCCCAGGGCGGGGAGTAGCCCAGCGCCTGCTCCAGAAGCGCCCTGTCCAGGTTTCCGCCGGTCATGACGAGCACAACCTTTCTGCCCCGGAGCTTTTCCCTGCATTTGAAGGCAGCCATGAGGGAGGCGGCTCCAGCGCCTTCGGCCAGGTTGTGGGTTGTGGCCAGGGCCAGGGATATCCCCTGCAGGATCTCTTCTTCGCTTAAGAGCACCACGTCTTTGACGTGGTCGCGCATGATCACGTAGGGCAGCTGGAAAACGCTGCGAGCCGCAAGGCCGTCGGCAACGGTGTCGGCCTGGTCGATGACCACCCAGTCGCCCTGCTGAAGCGACCAATGGAACGCGGCGGCCTTCTCGGCCTGGACCCCGATGACCTCCACCTCCGGATTGACCGCCTGCGCCAGCTTGAGCAGCGATGCGCACCCGGCCCCGCCTCCGATGGGGCAGACAATGATGTCCACCTCGCTCAAGTCTTCGAATATCTCAAGCCCCATGGTGCCCACGCCGTTGAGCATCTCGGGCTCGTTGCCCTGCTCGATGTAGTAATAGCCGGCGGACGCCACGAGCTCGTCGCAGAAGGACTGGGCCTCATAGAAGTCCTTTCCGTGCACGATCAGCTCGGCGCCGTAGCTCTCGATGATCCGGTTGGTCTCGGGGTTGTTGTTTTCCGGCACGACCACGGTGCAGGGCACGCTGAACCAGCGTGCGGCCCAGGCCATGGCCATCCCGTGATTCCCCCGGGTGGAGACCAGGACGCCGTTTTCCACGTTCTGCTTGGGAATGGTGTGAAAGAAGTTGATGGCCCCCCTGATCTTGAACGACCCGGTGGGCATGTGGTTCTCGTGCTTTACAAAGGCGTCGCAGCCCAGGAGCCTGCTGAGCTCGGAATAGTGGGTGAGGTTGGTCGGCCTGATGTAGTGCGAAATGGCCTCGCGCGCCTTGAGCATGCCCTTGATCGAGACCTGCTCGCTCGCCTTTTCATATTTTTTCAGCATGCCTCCCCCTTTTTTGGGTCAGCCCTTAAAACCGATAACCGGCCTTCTTGGGCCGCCCTCTGAATACCTGGAGCACCATCCCGATCACAAGGCCGACCCCGATGAAACCGCCGCCCAGGAGGGTGAAGATGAGCCGCTCAGAGGTCTTCATGCGGTTGTTTTCCCTGGTGAGCCGCTCGATCGCGCCGGCATCGGCTGTGTAACGCGCCTCAAGCTCGTCGCTGCGCTTTTTCATCTCGGCATACTCGCCGGATTCCCGCTGGAGCCTCTCAAACTCCAGGCGCAGTGCCTGGACCTCTTCGGACGAGTTCAGTGACTTGTTTTCCTTCAGAAGGCGGTCGTTATCTTTTTTCAGGGCCGCGACCTGCTCGGTCAGCGACTTTACCTGGTCCTTGAGCCGGTCGGCCATCAGGGTCTTGGGCATCTGCTTGGTGAGATATCGGCTCATGACCCACCCCTCGCTGCCATCGGGCGCCTTTACCCTGGACCACTCCTCGCCTTCATTGAGGATTTCCAGATAATCATTGCTCTTGGCCACACTGATGATCTTTGCGCTTTCCTTTGGTTCGGTCTTGACTGTTATGGTTATCCAGTCCCGCACGTACATGCCGGCCGCATATGCTTCGCAAAACGGCGCTGCCATGAGCACGAGCCACACCGCCACGGCAACCGCCTGCATTCTTCTTGCTTTCATCCGTCAGTCCTCTCCTCACTCATTCATAGATCAGCGCCCTCTACCTTAGCTCATTCCGGGGAGGCATGCAACACCATCACCATCCTATGACAAACCCCTGATGATTCTGTCCAGATAACCGCGCGTATCCTGCTCGATCCGGCTCAAATCCTCGTCTGTCTGGGCCTCGAACCGCAAGACGATCACGGGCTGGGTGTTGGAGGGACGCACCAACCCCCACGACCCGTCCCGAGTAAACCGCACCCCGTCGATGTCCACGCACTCGTCTGAGGTGCTGCGCGCGTATTCGGCGAACTCCTTGACTACCTTAAACTTGATCTCGTCCGGGCAGTCGATCCTGATCTCAGGGGTGTTGTGCATCTTGGGGAGCGAGTCGAAGACCGCCTGCGGGTCTTGTTGCGCAGAGAGGATCTCCAGCAGTCTGGCCCCGGCATAGACGGCATCGTCAAACCCGTACCACCGGTCGTTGAAGAAAATATGGCCGCTCATCTCTCCGGCCAAGGCCGCGTTTTCTTCGTGAAGGCGCGCCTTCATGGGCGAGTGGCCGACGCGGGCCATGATGGGCACGCCACCGCACCTCCTCACCTCGTCGAAGAACACCCGTGAGCACTTCACCTCGCCGATGATCTTTTCACCGGGCCGGCTCTTCAGGATCTCCCGTGCGAGTATGGTGGTGATCATATCACCGTAGACCGGGTTGCCCCGTGAATCGATGACCCCGATGCGATCGGCGTCGCCGTCGAATCCGATGCCCAGGTCCGCCTTATTCCGCAGCACCTCGCTCTTCAGCATTTCCACGCCGTCCGCCGTCGTGGGGTCGGGGTGGTGATTCGGGAAGGTGCCGTCGGGCTCAAGGCAGATCCCCTTCACATCCATGCCCATACGCGAGTATATCTCCATGGCCGTTCTGCCGCCCACGCCGTTACCCGGATCGATAATGATCTTGAGCCTTCGGGGACATGCGCTGATCCGGGAGAGGATATCGTCGATGTACCCGGGTACGATATCATAATCGCACGCGCTCCCCGAACCCTTGACCACGGCGCCGCGCTCCATGATGCCGCGGATCTTCAGGATCTCGCTTCCATAGATGGTGCTCTTGCCCAGGGCGATCTTGAACCCGTTGTTGTCAGCCGGGTTGTGGGAGCCGGTGATCTGGATACCTCCGTCCAGGTCGAGCCTGAACAGGGAATAGTACATCACGGGCGTGGGCACCAGCCCCAGGTCGTAGACATGGATCCCGCTTTTGGTGATCCCGTCCTTGAGGATATCCCTGAACAAAGGCGAGCTCAGCCTGGCATCCATGCCGACCGACACCCGCTTCACGCCCCTTTCGGCCCAGTATGCGCCCATGGCCCGGGCAAACCGCCGGACAAACTGCTCGTCAAGGTCCCTGTCCACGACCCCCCTGATATCGTACTCTCTGAACACCTGCGGATTCATTCGCCCTCCGGATTCATTCGCCGGCATCGTTTCCCGGCCTTTCTCTTAAAGTTGGTATCGTCATCAGGCCCCTATTTTTCAATACTACGAAAAAGAAATGAGCCCAGTCAAGGCATACGCTCATTCCACCGGACCATGTCAAATTTTCGTCATCTCGCCCTGCTTCTCCCTGCTCCATGAGAGGATCTCGCCCGACAGACATCCGGCATGCACCAGGGCTTCACGGGATGTTACCTCACGGGGTGTCAAAGGGTATTGAGAACGGGTAACTTGGTATATTTCCTCTGTATTATTTTTGCAACCAAAGGTTTTTCCCTGTGGCACAAATACAACATCCTCGCCAAGCCATTACCCCTATCATCTCATAATTCCATGCAATTTATCTTGGCATGTAAATTGTATAATAATTCGTGAGGGATATGTTTGTGTGTGTTGTAAGTGATCATGATTCGGTTAATTTTTTTTCGTCAAATTGCCGATTCTGGTCGAACGGGGCATCACAACCAAAAAAGAAAACATTATAGAGGGAGGAATTAGGATGAAAAAGGTTTTATGTATCATCGCGCTGATGTTGCTTGTTGCCGGATCCGCTTACGCACAGGTGACATTCAGCCTGACGGGGGATTACTGGGCTGAGGGGAAGTACTGGTTCAACTATAATCCTGGTCCAGACCAAAAAGCGGACTACAATGACACCAGCTTCGGGTTCTACGAGCAGGACATAAAACTGTTCCCCAAGGTCTCTGTGGGCAACACCTCGCTGAACATGAAGATCTCGATCACGGACACCAACTGGGGCGAGGTGAGAGCTGGCCAAACCACCCATGACTTGGGCACGAACTACGTGGAGCCTGACGACAACATCGCGGTCGAACGCGCCTTCATCACCCACAAATTCGGCGACAAATTCATATTGGACGTGGGCCTCATGGACGGCACCCAGTGGGGCACCGTGTTCGGCGATGACAAGACCGGGCGCTGGAGAGTGAAAGGCACCGCCCTCACCCCCGTGGGCGCGATTGGGGCCCTTGTCGAGAAGATTGCAGAGAACGGCGCCGTCGGTGAAAATGCAGCGTGGGAAAACGACGACAGCGACAACTACGCACTCTTTGCAGTGACAAAGGTCGGCAGCGTCTACATCAAGCCCCTTTTATTCTATGTTGACGCCGACCACGTTGTGCCTGGCGATGGCGACAACTACCTCAGGCGCATGTACTATTCTCTGGCCTTCGACGGCGAGCTCGGCCCGGTATCCTTCGAGTCGGAGTTCAATTACAATGATTACAAACTTGAGGCAGGAGATGGCGCTATCGACGAAGACTGGTACACCTGGGGAGCCTACCTCAACGTCTGGAAGGCCCTTGACAGCATGACCGTCGGTGCCACCTTTGCTTATGGCTCCTTTGGTAAAAGCCAGTATAAGGATTTCACAGGGATTATTGCTGCAGCGCAAGACGATATAGATAATATCCCAGGAGCAATAGCAGCAGGGCTTATGACGCCTGAAGAAGGTGACGCAGCAATAACAAAACTCAAGGGGGCGCAGGCATTAGCAAAAGGAATACGAGATTCGACAGCCTTTGACTTTGAAGATGATTTCAACTCCACCGTCATCCTCGGCGATGAATACTGCTGGGGAGGCAACGGCGACGACCTCCAGGGCATGACCCTGCTCAAGCTGTACGTCAACGACATCAAGACCGGGATCGACCCGCTGACCCTTTACACGTATGCCGCTTATGTCATGTCCAACCAGAAAGACAACGCGTACGAAGACGCCACGGCATGGGAGCTCAGCCTCGGCGCAGCGTACAAGATCACCGACAACCTCACCTACTCGGTCTACGGCGCCTATGCCGACATCAACTATGACGTGACCGGCATCGACGATCCGGATTCCGTGTACGTGATTGCGAACGCCATCGAGTTCAACTTCTAGGCACGGTTTATACCTGAGCAACGAAAAGCCCACCTTCTTAAAGAGGGCGGGCTTTTTTATGCGTTTAGGGGTCAGGTCTCAACATATGACATAATTATGTCATATGTTGAGACCTGACCCCTTTCCTTATTGAAACCGCGAGCTTGCTCATATTTCCGCATGCACTTTCAGGGGCAAACAATCAACAGATCAGTCCTTGAACCAGGTATCCGGCAAGCCTTTACTCAAGAGATGAGAGATATTCATCTTTGAGAGCATCTTATGCGCTTTCGCGTCAAAGGTCAGCCATGTTCCGCCTACGTCTTCTGCCAGAGCCGCATAACACGCATCGTACCCGGTGAGGCCTGCCCGAACATACGTTGCAGCCCTTGCCGCCAGAGGTCCATCCATGGGCTGCCTGAACATTCCTCCAGTGAGCAGAGGAACGAGACCCGTCTCAAAGACCTCCTGCCCCGCAGGGTGAACCCTGCACAACACGGAATAGACCTCAAAGCAAAACAATTCCGGGATACTGAAACGCGTGGGTTCGTCAACGAGCCTCGCGAGGACTTCATCCGCATACACGTTCTTCTCATCTTCAAGAAACCAGCGAACAGCTACAGAAGCATCGACAACCCACATTATTTGGGATAACCCCTTATCTCCCTGAGGACATCGATGCTCTTCCTCCCACCCACGCTCTTGGCCTGCAGGCCCTTTATCGTGTCGAGAAGCTGCTGTTTTCTTTCCCTGGCTTGATAATCGATGAACCGGTCCTGAAACTGCTCCGGCGTGATGAGGACCGCCCTGATCTCTCTTCCCTTGCTCACCAGGATAGGCTCTTTCGTCTTCTCCAGCAAGTCGAGGATCTCTCCCAGATTGTTGCGGATCTTCAATGCATTTACCGTTTTCATGGTACTGCCTCTCCCTTTTAAAATATTACTACCCTCTTTACTGAATATGTCAAGTGTATATATACATATAAAGTAGCCAGCTTGCAGCGATAAGAAAAGAGCCCGCTACCATAGCGAGCTCTTTTCTTTAGGGTCACCGGTAGGTAGGGGTCAGGTCTCAACATATGACATAATTATGTCATATGTTGAGACCTGACCCCATTCCTCTGACCCCTCTTTCCTTACGAATCGATAAACGACCTGAGCTTCTTGGAGCGCACCGGGTGGCGGAGCTTGCGCAGGGCCTTGGCCTCGATCTGTCTGATCCGCTCCCTGGTCACGGTGAAGTCCTTGCCCACCTCTTCCAAGGTGTGGTCCGACTTCTCGCCGATGCCGAACCGCATGCGGAGCACCTTTTCCTCCCTGGGGGTCAGGGTGGCCAGCACGCGCCTGGACTGCTCGGAGAGGTTCTTGGCCATGATGGCCTCCGAGGGCGAGGGCACCTTCTTGTCCTCGATGAAATCGCCCAGATGGCTGTCTTCCTCCTCGCCGATCGGGGTTTCCAGGGAGATGGGCTCCTTTGCGATCTTCAGGATCTTTCGCACCTTGTGCTCCGGATAGTCCATCTTCTCCGCGATCTCCTCGGGCGTGGGCTCTCTGCCCAGCTCCTGGACCAGGGCCCGGGAGGTCCGGATGAGCTTGTTGATGGTCTCGATCATGTGCACCGGGATCCTGATGGTCCTGGCCTGATCCGCGATGGCCCGGGTGATGGCCTGCCTGATCCACCAAGTCGCGTAAGTGGAAAACTTGTAGCCCCTACGGTACTCGAACTTTTCCACTGCCTTCATGAGCCCGATATTGCCTTCCTGGATGAGGTCCAGAAACTGCAGTCCCCGGTTCACGTACTTCTTTGCGATGCTCACCACCAGCCTCAGGTTCGCCTGGATGAGCTCGGTCTTGGCGGCATTGGTCCTGGCCTCGGCTTCCTCCAGGATTCGCACGGCTTTCTTGAGCCCGTGCGCAGTGAGCCCGCCCTCGATCTCGAGGACCTTGATGTCCCTGATGATTTTTTCCAGCTCCTCTGTGATAACTCCGAACTCTTCCGGAGAGAGGGTGTGCTTTTCCAGAAAGGCGCACACCTCTGTGTTCTCGCTCATCTGTGCGTTCCCGCCGCCCGGACAGATCAGATCATGGAGCTCCCTGATCTCGTCCATGTCGCGGGCAAAGCGCTGCTCATAGAGAGAGAGGATGCCTTCCTTGGTCTCGATCTGGCGCTTGAGCTCCTTGAGCCGGTTGCCGAAGAGCTCGATCTGCTCGGGCAGGAAGTGGATGTCGTGAATGAGCCGCACAATGTCCCGGCTCACGGCGGCCATCTCGTGCTTGATCTTGTCTTTCCGGGCAGGGGTGGTTGCATGGAAGAACTGCACCTTCAGATTCTTGAGGTCGGTCTGCCTGGTCTCGATATCGCCGATGATCTCCAGGACCTTCGCGCCGGCGCTATCTTCCTCGACATCGAACATGTCGTCGATATCCACCACGTCCTTGAGCCTGATCTCGCCGGCCTTCAGGGCAGCCCCGATCTGGATGACCTCTTTTACCGTTACCGGAGAATTGATGATGACGTTTAAGATCTGGCGCTGTCCCGCCTCGATTCTCTTGGCAATCTCGGTTTCATCTTCCCGGGACAGCAGGGATACCGAGCCCATCTCGTGCAGATACATCTTTACGGGGTCAGGCGACCGCAAGGCGCTTTCTTCCTGAATATCGGGCTCGTCATCGTTATCTTCGTAATCTTCCTCGGTGTCCACGAGCTGGATATCCTTTTCGGAGAAAAGGTCCATGACATCTTCGAGATCGTCGGGGGTGATCGTGTCATCGGGGAGGGCATCGTTGACCTCGTTATAGGTGAGGTAGCCCCTGGACTTCCCCATGGCAAGCAGTTTCTTCACTTCTTTGGTATAGGCCTTTTTCTCGTTCATATCCTCTGTAGCACCTCCATCACATACGCTCGTATGTGTTTTCTCTCGTTGGCTTTGTTCTGACGCTCCACGAGCAGACTGTTTCTCTTTGCCCGGTCGCTGTTTTCCTCAGCCTGAATCAGCTCGTGCTGTATCCTCTGTATGTCCGCGTCGATGGTCCGGCTTTTGAACCGGCAGCCCATGTCGATCAGGGCCTTGGTCGGGTCTCCGGGAAATTCGCCGTCAGCCATGATGCGGGAAGCCACATACCTGATGCGGTCCGGACACTCTGGAGCATCCAGTCCCTCTTTGCCGTGATCCATCAGGTATCGGACAAGCGCGGAAAGATCGTTGTCTTTGAACTCCCCTGCAAAGCCAAGCAGCTTTACCATTCTTATCGCACGGTCATCGAAAAGCATGAGCCGCATCATGATTTCTTCCACCGGCCGGCGCTCACCAGGCGTGCTCCGGGAAGGGGCCGCGGGTCTCCCGTCACCACGCCCCTGTTTCATCTCCCGGACAACGACTTCCTGGGAGACACCAAGCCTCAAAGACAATCTCTGCGCCAGGATCTCCCGGAAAAGCGGGTCCCGTACGCCGGAGATGACGGGAACAAGTTCCTTCATAAGGCTCTTTTTATCTTCAAGTTTCGATGTATCACGAGTGGAAAAGGATTCATCAAAAATGAAATCCCACAGCGACGGGGCCCCGGCCAGCAGCTCGCCCCACAATTCCCTGTCGGTCCGCGCGACATCGTCCGGGTCTTTTCCATCGGGCAGCAGCACTGCCCGGGGCACGAGATCAAAGCCGAGAAACGGCTCCACGGCGCGCACCATGGCATTCCTGCCTGCGGCGTCGCCGTCGAACACCAGATTGACCTTGTCGGTAAACCTGCTCAGGAGCTGAACATGGTCCTCGCTCAGCGCGGTGCCCAGGGTGGCCACTGCCTCATGAAACCCTGCATTGCTCAGAGAGACCACGTCCATATAGCCCTCCACCACCACCGCGCCGGTGTTCCTGAGCAGTCCCTTGACCCGGTGGAGATTGTAGAGGACCTTGCGCTTCTTGAATATGGCCGACTCGGGGGTGTTGAGATACTTGGGCTCTCCTGGGCCGAGGAGGCGGGCACCGAACCCGATCACCTCAGATGAGATGTCCCGGATGGGGAAGATGACCCGGTTGCGGAACCGGTCATAATGCCCGCCCGAGTCCCGCTCGATGAAGAGCCCGCACCTGGCCCCCACCTCGGGCGGGACGCCCCGGGACCTGAAGAGCCGGAGCAGGGAGTCCCACGAGTCCGGGGCATAGCCCAGCTCGAAGGCGTCGATGGTCTCCTGCGACAGCTCCCGCTCCTTCAGGTACGACATGGCGCCCTGGCCCTGCGAGGAGCGCAGCATGTCGCGGTAGAACGTGAGGGCCAGACGATTGGCCTCGTAGAGCTTTCTCTTCTCCGAGCTCTGCCGCCTGCCCGGTTTCTCAAGCGTGACGCCGGCCTGCCCGGCCAGCTCCTGGAGTGCTTCCGGAAAGCTTATGCCCTTGATCTCCATGAGAAAGCTGAAGACATCGCCTCCCTTGCCGCACCCGAAGCACTTGTAGGTCTGCCTCGCGGAGTCGACATGGAACGAGGGTGTCTTCTCGGTATGGAACGGACACAAGCCCACGTACGTTCGCCCCCTTTTCTTCAGGTTCACATACCCTGAGATCACCGGGACAATGTCGATGGAGCCCTTTATCTTTTCAACATCAACCCTGTCCATCAGCCTGCTTCAAACATGACAATGGTTTTGTTCCCGCCCCCTTCGCTCATGGGGCTGTCGGATATTCCCTTCACAACGCCAAGTCCTTTCAAATATGCCCGGATAGCGCTCTTCAACCGGCCCGTGCCTGAGCCGTGGATGATCTCGATCTGCGGCTGGCCCGATATGAGGGCCTGATCCACTGCCTTCTCGACGATTGGCAGGGCCTCGTCCACCCGCATGCCCACGACCTTTACCGGAAATACATACCCGGAAGACACCTGTGATCTCACCCGCACCCGCTCACGCTTCCCCTCTTCATCGGGCCCGGTCGGCTCGACCTGATCCAGATTCACCTTCAGACGCTTGTCTCCCATGAGCACCTGGGCCTGATCGCGGGAGACATCCACCACCCTGCCCCTGGCACCGGTCCCCTTGAGGATGACCGAGGAACCGGGCTGCACCTCGAGCACCCGGGCAGGCTCCACGTTTTGAAGCACAGCCTCGATCTCTCTGGCCTCATCCGATGCCCGGACCCGCTCGATCCGCTCTTTGGGCTGGGGTTTGCGGGAGAGCTCTTTCACCTGCTCCATAATCCGCCTGTACCTGAGCGAGAGCTCGACCTTCTCGCGCTCCATCTCCTGATAGGCCTGCTCGGCTTTTTCCCTGAAGATTGCCGCCTGCTCGGCCTCGCGGGCCGCCTGTTCTTTCAGCGAGGCGGTATTGGCCATGTCCTCCATGGCCTTTGCCAGTGCTGAGCTGCCCTCGCGGGATGCAATTCCTTCAGCCTCGCGCAGAATCTCCTGGGGGAAGTCGATGGAGGTGAGGATGTCGAAGGCCCTGCTCTGGCCGATCACACCGTACTGGAGGCAATACAGCGGCCTGTGTCCGGTGTCGTCGAAGGCGGTGGCAGCGTTTTCCACTCCCGGGCTGGAGAGCCCGTAGAGCTTGATCAGGTCCGCGTGCGAGGTCACGACCACCCGTGCCCCTTTCTTCCGGTATGCATCGATGCAGCTCACCGCAATGGCCGCCCCCTGCGCGGGATCGGTGCCTGTGCCCGGCTCGTCCAGGAGCACGAGGTCCCCTTCGGCGAGCCCTTCATAGATCTTTTTGAGCGAGAGCGCATGGGCCGTAAACGACGACAGGCCGTGCTGAATGTCCTGGTTCGTGTCCATCTCCACCCAGATCGTGCCCACCGGATAGATCACGGAGTTTTCCTTTGCCGGAATGGCAAGTCCGCTCTTTGCCATGAGCATCAGAAGCCCCAGCGTCTTGAGGGCCACGGTCTTGCCGCCCGCGTTCGGACCTGAGATGATGAGGCAGTCCTTGTCGCCGGGCATCCGGATGTCGAGCGGCACGGTCCGATTCCTCCCCAGCCGGTTAAGGAGCACGGGGTGCCGCGCGCCCTCGATCTCGATCCCTTCCCTGGAGAGCCCCGGAATGACGGCATTGTGTTTGATTGCCCAGCAGGCGCTCGCATGGATCAGATCGAGCCGGCCGTATGTCTCGAGGTTTTCCCGGATGGCCGCGCCGTGCGCGAGGATCAGCGAGGTCAGGTCCCTTAAGATCCCGATCTCCTCTTCTTTGATGTCGGATCGTATCTGATTGAGGGTGTTGTTCTCGTCCACCACTGCCAGGGGCTCTACATAGGCGGTCTTGTTGCTGCGGGAATAGTCGTGGGTGATGCCCTTGATATGGCTGCCGTAGTCGTGCCTCAAGGGGATCACATACCGCTCGTTGCGGACCGTGACCAGGTCTTCCATGACCATGGCCTGCTTCTTCAGGCCGTCCATGATATTCGAGAGTTTTTCAAGGATGGCCGCCCTCAGCGTCCGCGCCTGCTTGCGGAGTCTCCGTAAGACAGGGCTCGCGGAATCCGAGATCTCCCCGGTGGGAAGGAGCGTGGAGTTGATCTCGAAGGGGATGTCCTCCAGAGGCTCCATGAATGCGGCCAGAGAGGCCAGGGCGCTCCCCGCCTTTTCCATGTTGTGCTTGACGCGATTAGTATCAGTGATCACCCCTGCCACCATGACGATATCCTTGCCCTCGAGTATGACGCCCTCATGAATATCCAGAAGCTCCCTGATATCAGGGACCGCGGAAAAGCCGGTCTCTTCCCCTGACATCACCAGGGAGATCATCTCGCCGAGCAGGGCCCATCGCCCGCGCACCTCGACCCAGGAGTCGAGCGGACCCAGCTTGTCCGCGGCGCTGGACCCCATGTCGGACGCCACGAACGACCGGATGTAGCTTTTCAGCGCGGAAAACTCGAGCAGATCCTCTTCCATGAGCACACAGGTACACCGGCGGCCGAGCCGGTATTGTTTGTCAGAATCTAAAAAAAGGAATCAGTGCAGTAACTGCGAAACGATGCTGTTCACCTTTTTGCCGTCAGCCTGAGCCCCCACCTCTGCCATGGTCTTTTTCATGACCAGGCCGAAATCCTTTTTCGTGGCAGAGGTCTCGGAAATGATCCGCCTTGCAACAGACGTAATCTCCTCGTCGCTGAGCTGCTCGGGCAGGTATGACTTCAGGATGGCGAGGTTCTGCTCCTCAGCGGCTGCAAGATCCTCTCTGCCGCCCTGCTTGTACTGATCGAGGGATTCGTTCACCTGCTTCATCTGGGTGCGCAGAATCTGGATCTGATCCTGTTCGCTCAATTCGTGCTTCAACTCGACCTGCTTGTATTTGAAGGCAGACATAATCATACGAAGGCAGGAGACTTTCTGTTTTTCTCCTGCCTTCATGGCTTTCCCCAAGTCAGACTTGATGGTATCGACAAGCATCAGTAGTATGACCTCATCTTGTGCATTCTCTTTAAGGCTCTTTTGCGAGCAGCGATCGCTTTTCTCTTTTTCTTCACGCTCGGCTTCTCGTAGAATTCGCGCTTGCGAACCTCTGAGAGAACACCCGCTTTTTCGACCTGCTTTTTGAAGCGTTTGAGTGCGCCCTCAAAAGGCTCGGTATCCCTAACTCGTATGCCAGGCATTCGTTTATGTACACCCCCCCTCTGTGGTGAAAGTGGTTTTTCAAGAGATAGAATCTATATAGGAAGAGCGTATGGAATGTCAAGAAAGTATGTGATGAAGGAGAACGTGCAGGAGAAGACGCCCCAATCCTCAGAGAATAATCCCGGAATGACGTGAGCACTCCCGGGCTCGCCTCCCCGCTGACAGATTCTGGAACCTGCTCCTGCACGCCCCGCCGGCGAATTGCCGGTGAATCAGTTCTGGGGCAGCTCGGATGTGCAGTGACCGCAGCGAACCGCCTTGATGGGAATCGGGGAGAGACAGTAGGGACAGTCCTTGGTCTTGGGTTCGGCCGCCTTTCGGAATCCGTTGACTACTTTGACGAGAAAGAACACGGCAAAAGACACGATCAGGAACGAAACCACCACATTGATGAACTGCCCGTAGTTCAGCGTCACCGCCGCAACCGCTTTGGCCTGGGCCAGAGTGGCATATGGACCGGCGGCACTGCCTTGCTTGATCACGAGAAAGAGGTCGGTAAAGTCTACGTTGCCAAGCAGCAGTCCAATGGGCGGCATGATGACATCATCCACAAGTGATTTGACAATCGTACCGAATGCAGCGCCGATGATAATGCCCACTGCCATGTCCACCACGTTGCCCTTCATAGCAAATTCTTTGAATTCCTTAAGCATATTGCATCTCCTTTGCCTGTAATGTCACACGTTGAACCAGTGTTAACGAAAAAAGTTGAAGAACCCGGTCCCTGCCGCGACAGCGAAAGGTTCAGCAGGGGCCGGCTGCAGATGATTGTTATTCAATGGGCTCGAACTCGATCCTCCTGTTTTTCGCCCTCCCCTGCACGGTATCGTTTGAGGCGACAGGGATCGACATGCCGTAGCCCCGTACCGTGAGCCTGTCTCCAGCCACGCCGGCGGCGATGAGATACGATCTCACCGCATTGGCCCGGGCTTCGGAGAGCCTCTGATTTAATTCCTCCGGGCCGACGTTGTCCGTATGTCCCTGGACTTCCAGCCTTATGTCGGGATATTCTGTCATGTACCTGGCCACCCCGTCGAGCACCGGATGGCTCTCCGGCTTGATCGCGGATTTGCCGGTGTCGAAGTAGATGCTCTCAAAGCTGTAGGTGCCCCGCTCCGTAATCTCGGCCTGTGTCGGTACGGGACATCCTCTGGTGTCCACCTTGGTCCCTGCCGGTGTTCCGGGACACCTATCGTGATAGTCCGGCACCCCGTCGCCGTCGCTGTCTACAGGACAACCATCAGGGTCCACGGCGACGCCTCGGGGTGTATCCGGGCACGCATCCCTGCTGTCAGGCACCCCATCGCTGTCGCTGTCTGCAGGAGGGGCCGGGACTGGAGCCGGGAGAACGGGGGCGGCCCCGGGTTCGACGGCCTTTTTCTCGCCGCCGAACAGCAGTGCAAGGCCGAACGTGTAGAGCAGGTTGTGATTCGAGGTGTCTCCCTCTCCCCTGAAGTTCATCACATGCCTGACATCGGCACGAAAAGCCACGTCAGGATTCACGAAATACTTGAGTCCGATACCGTAGTCTAAAGCGAAATCGTTGTCCCGGCCGCTGCCCCTGGGCCTGCTGTCGAAGGACATCATGCCCAGGCCTGCCGCAAGATAGGGGACCGTTTTCCCACATGGCGACAGACCATCGAGATGATAGAGCCCCTCGAGACGGTAAAGATCGACGGGGCCGTCGACCCTTCCGGCCGGAGTATCGCGCGTGGAATCGATACGGCCATAGGAGAGCTCGGCCGCAAAGTTTCGAGAAAGATGATACCCGAGCCCCAGCCCTACGATCGTATCATTGTTGTAATCGAGATCGTTGTCGAAAAGGACTCTGCCGAAAAACGGGCTCACGGTTAGTGCCCCTGTGCGGTTTTCCGCACATACCGCGGTCGCGTACAGAAAAAAGAGAATGCATGCAACCGCCGCCACAGGCCTTACTGTCCGAATCAATTCCATATGACCTCCTAGTCTTTTAATAAAGAGTCTTTAATATTTCAATACTCTTATACTGTGGAAAATAAATTAATCAACTGGGCAAGGGGGGTGGAGCGATTCGAAAAACATCAGCCCGGGGGGAGAGGATAGGTGTGCGCCTCAGTGGCCGTGGATGGCAGCGGCAACGCCGTCGTCGTCCGGAGACAGGATGACGGGAGCAATGATAGGATATTCATGAGCGAGTATCGGTTCTGGGAAGAATAACCATGTTTTATTGGTGCGAGAGAAGGGACTCGAACCCCCACGGATTGCTCCACTGGATCCTAAGTCCGTACCGGATATCAAGGGGATAGGGTATCAAACCCTGTCCCCTCCTTGCTTTATAGGTAATGAATCCATTATCCCCTCAAATCTGTATGTTTGGTTATTTTAGGTCTTTTTTGATGATGTTTGGGCGTGGCAGTTACAGATTTGGTTACATTTTTTTATGTGAAGATGGCCCATGTTTAGATGCCTTGGATTATTTATCTCAGTCATACCTAGTCTAATTTTTGACATGATAAATTATTTATGTTTATTTGCTTATGATTGATTATACTCACTCTGTAACTTCTTATGTGAACATTTAGGAGGTATCTGATGAAGAAACTATACGATCTTTTTATCCTAATGAATTTACTAGTCATAGTAAGTTGCACCTCATCCTATCCAAAGCAACCCTTGAAGGAAGGAGATTTACCAAGATACGAAGGATACATTACACCTATAACTATACCCATTAGTCTGTTTTACAAACCATGTTCTTATAAAACACACGTAATATTTGAAGATTACTCTGACCAAACATTTTTCAACAAGAAATGCGTAACGAATACAAATTCTAGGACGACTGTTGAAAGACTAGGAGAATCCTTGATTTGGGAAATCAATTTGATGAAATTGGCATCAAAAGAACTCAACTATTCTGATTCACATACACCCCTAATACATATGCGATTATTAACCGATCAGCTTGGCCGTGTAAAAGAACATGAAGTGAGTTCACCAGCTTTGGAGGAGCATAATTTCCCAAAAGAAGCAATCGGGACATTTATTGAAACGGTTCAACCCCTTGTGTCTAGTATAATATTACCTTTATCAGATAAAACTATAATCTCGGGTGATGCACTGGGAATTTATTACATTGATAGGGAAGATTTAAAGCGCACCATAAGTAATAAGATAAATCAGGGCTTAAAAGAAAGGGCTATTGAAGATCTTTCCCAAATAATTGAACTAGAATGGGAGGATTGTGGTGTTATAGTTGAAGGCTACTGCTACTTCGGTAACACGAAGTGTATACTTGCTACACTTGATTGCAGTTCCTCTTTATATATTTATGGTGCACCATTTATAGATCTAAGGATAAAAGGCTACTATATAGTAGACCCGGAAACTTTTTTAATTATCAAATCAGAGGTTATGACAATAGACAAGAGTCTTAATATGCCTACATCTCTTCATTCCACGACATCCGAGTTAATTGATTAATTCATTAAATATTTTGAATTTTAAAGGAAATAATTTTCTATTATAAATCGATTGAGCCCGTACAGAGAGAAGGGGAGTACTGTTACCGTACGTACGACTACCACCATCCATCAGAGGGTACCCCGGTGGGGCGAACCATTAGGAACTAGTCCGTACGCCGGTCTGTTCTTGTAGTCATTCCCTTTACATCATTCCAGGTAAAGAATTGCCACTATCCTGTATGGGGTGGATGCGTCTGACTTCAACCCATACTGCCCAAGCTGCGCGGCATTGGCAAAAACGTTCGGTGTGTTGCTCAAGACACTTACCCTCTATCCATTAGGCTTGCATTGTATGCTTACCACTCTTCTACCCCAAACCATACTACTTACAATATAATATAAAATGTCAATTTTCAACCTGCTGTAATCAATGGCTTTACTATTAGTCAATCGACTAATTATGTCCCCGTGCAACAGTATATTCAGGGATAGAAGTATTTAACACCAGAGGAAAGGATAACCGGATATGTGAGTTGTGCAACAGTATAGGTAGAGATGGAAAAACATAACCACAGAACAAAGGAGAATAGAGCATGAATGAAAAACTATTATCAAAACAGCAGGCAGCAAGATTTCTTGGAATCAGTGCATTGAAGCTCGACAACCTGAGGCGGGATGGGGAAGTTGCTTACATCAAAATCGGCACTCGGGTTCTGTTCAGTACGGAAGATCTTCAGGGCTTCATCGAGAGAAACCGGCATGAACCTACCGTCTGCGCCACGGACCCCGAAGGCAAGCCTACCCGCAAGGATGCATAACCCAATGGAAACGATCATCCATAACAAATCAGGCGCAATGAAAGTCAAGCTCAACAGGCGGCAAGCTATCCGTGAGAGATGCCTTGACTGTTCAGCCGGGAGCACGAAGGATGTAATCGAATGCCACATCACAGATTGTGCCCTCTATCCTTTCAGGATGGGCAGGGGAAAGCAGAATCCGAAAGACAGAAACAGGGCGATTCGGTCTTACTGTCTGTGGTGCTGTGCAGTACAGCCTTCAGAAGTTCGTCTGTGCCCAAGTAATGACTGCCCACTTCACCCCTTCAGGCAGGCAAGAGAAAATCACCAGAATGCCCTTCTTTCACAAAAAAACATCACCGGCAGGGGTGTTTCTGACACCGAACAGGAGGTGCGTATATGATTAGTCACCTTGACTACAGCGCACCCCGAGCCCGGCATGGCATCGAGGGGTGTGAAGCAGTAAACAGGAATAACGCTTATCTATCAACAGGTTTGTGCCCTGTCAACGGAGCAGATCTGCTTTCATCACTCTTTGAAGGGTGCCAAGGATCTATCAATGTGAGAGCACTTCGCAAAGACGAACCGGCCAGGAGCGAATTCTATCCAATAGATAACTTCAGGTGGTTGTCTGGTGTCATTGACAAATACCGTGAATACAATCTCTATTTTGGGGTTGCGACACGAGGGCACGGTAATGGGAAGAAAGAAGGAATCACATGCATACCCGCAGTCTGGGCAGACATCGACTTTAAGAACACACCACGGGAGAAAGCTGATAGGCTTCTCAGCGAGCTTCCGGTCAAGCCTTCGGTTATCATCGAATCGGGCGGCGGGTACCATGTTTACTGGTTTCTCAAGGAGCCCGCAGGTGCAGAGGACATCCCCATGGTTGAGGCTGTCAACAGGAAGCTGGCATTCTTCCTGGAGGCTGATTTCGGTGTCTGTGATGCGTCTCACATTCTAAGGATACCGGGAACACTCAACCATAAATATAACCCTGCGCGGACTATAACAGTTAAGAACAATACCGGAGCACGGTATAACCTGGAAGAGTTTGATTTTCTCCCTGAGGTGCCAGAAAATCAGGAGGATGAAAATCGAGGGCAGAACTTTGATATTGAAAAACTCTTTGAGTGCAGCTTCATCAAATGGTGTAGCGACAAGCCCGAAGAGGTGTCAGAGCCCCTATGGTATGCGATGGTGTCCAATGTGGCGCGGGTATCTCCCGGCGGGCCGGATCTCGTGCATGAACTATCACGAAGATATCCAGGATACTCCAAGAAAGAAACGGATCAGAAGATCCTTCATGCACTGAACAGCGCAGGACCTCACACATGCAAGTACATCAGGGTGAATGGTTATAAATACTGCACGGATTGCGGAGTAAAGACCCCTATTAAACTGCTGGCGAGGAACGGACTACCGGCAGCAGGGAGTGATTCACCGGTAGAGTGGATGGAACTCGTGCCTCTGAATGACTGCAGGGCACCAGAGATCCCCAATGACATTCTCCCCGGATGGGCAGGTGATTTCACGCGGGAAGCTGCACGTTCTATTCAAATCCCTTATCCCATGGCGCTTGCGTCAGTTCTCGGTGCCTTGTCTCTGGCGGCAACCAGCATTGTCAAATGCATCCATGTGGGACCGGGGCACGTTGAGACACCGAATCTCTATCTATTCGCTCCATTGCCTTCCGGTGAGCGTAAGACAGGCATGGTGGGAACGGCCACCAATCCACTGCATGAGTGGGAGACCGAGCAGGCAGAATTCAAAGCTGATGAGATAAGGGCAGCACAGAGCCGGAGAAAAACCCAAGAAAAGATAATCAAGGGTATGAGGAACAAGGCTGCAAAAGCTTCTAAGGATGAAGAACGCAGGACGCTTATCGAGAATATAGCAGCGCAGGAAGTAGCTCTTGAGGATATCCCTGCTCTTCCTCGGTTGCTTGCCGATGACGCAACACCGGAGAGCTTGCCGAGGATACTAAAGGCACAGGGCGAGGTCCTGGGTATCATCTCAAGCGAGGGCGGTATTTTTGATATTTTTGGAGGTAGATATTCAAGGAATGGAATCCCGAACCTTGACCTGCTTTTGAAAGCCCACAACGCAGAGTCCTATCGCGTTGATCGTATCGGCAGAGAACCTATCGCCTTGACCAATCCGAGGCTTGCGGTATGCATCTGTCCGCAGCCGGACGTGCTTCTTTCGATGGCAGACAAGCCCGGTTTCCGTGGCCGCGGACTTCTGGCAAGGTTCCTGTACTTCTTCTCCGAGTCACAGATTGGGTATAGGAACATATCCCCGGACCCGATGCCGGACAGTGTGACCAGGGAATACACTACTCGCATTAAGGCTCTGCTTGATATGCGGGGGACGAATCTTGAGCTGACACTCTCACCGGCGGCAAAGGCCCTATGGCTTCAATTCGCGCAGGTAGTAGAAGAGCAGATGAGACCCGGGGGGGAGTTTGAGCACTTCAGGGATTGGGCAGGTAAGCTCTCTGGACAGGCTGCACGGTTGGCTGGAGTGTTTCACTGCATTGAAGCACGGCTTCCAGGCTCCTTGGTTGTATCGGATGAAATCATGAGTCGTGCCTTGTCTCTTGCGGCACTACTCGCAGACCACGCGAAAGTGGCGTTCTCAACCATGGGCAGTGACCCGGCAACCGAAGTAGCACTGGCTATCCTTGGTTGGATACAGCGCAAGGAGCGAGACAAGTTCACTCTTCGGGACTGCTTCCGTGATCTCGATGGCCGATACAAGAACACTTCAGAACTCAAACCCGGCCTAGCGGTGCTCATCGAGCGCGGATACATCAAGGACATAGGAATGGAGAAGACTGGAGGAAGACCAAAAGGCCCTTACTTCGTGGCAAATCCCGCAGTCATAGGGGGTGACAAATGAGCTTTTCAGCGCAGTGGTTTTCAAAATTAGACTCTAAGGACAATAAGGACAAAAGGGACATAACTAAAGAAAGGGAGGCTTTTGTCCCTTCTGTCCCTTTTGTCGGGAAGAGTGGAAATTTAAAAATTGACCAGTGGGGAAACCACGCGCACCTTGTGGAATGGTTCTTACAGGTGAAGGATTCCTTGCCCCGCGAGCGGTTCATCTATGACCAGGGTGACGGATGGCAAGTCATATGGGCTACCCCGGCGGCATCATATGAGAACCTTGCAGCGGAGATTGAGAAAGGCCCCGGTAATCAGTGGGACGCTGAAGTCAGGAGTATCCTGGAGCAATTATACAATAGGTTTGCCAATGCAGGCTCTCGGGAGAATGGCATAAGGAAAACAGAGAAAGCGGGTACAGTCTAGTTACATGAAGTTACAAGGTGCTGATATCACAGGAAATAAGAAGGCGCACAGGATTCCCAATCCAATGAGCAAGCGCCTTTATACAATCAAGGAGGCGGCTGTCTACCTTGGGAGACCTGTCTGGGGTATCAGATCACTCATATGGGATGGGAAGATTCGCTACATTCAGGATGGAAGGAAGTACTACCTGGATGTGAAAGACATGGATGCATATATCGAGACCCAGAAAAGGATATTCACATAGAGGCATATATTTAAATAGAGTGAAATTATGCTTGTTTCTTGCCTTCCAAGAGGGTATAAAAAAAACGGATCGGCAAGATGTTGGTAGCATCTCACCGATCCTGACCACACGCTTAAAAGAGGTAAGCGAATGGCTATCATTCATGTAACGTTTTTCCTATCTGGAATCAATTCAAAAGCCGTCAATGCTCTTACCCTGCGTGTTCAGTTTGAATCAAACCCCGCAAGGGGATGAAGGAGGATCTTCTTATGGAAGAGAAAAAGGCAGTAGAGAGGGCGGTACAGGTCACAATCACGGATGAGCACCTTGACAAGATGACAAGGCTTCAAGACGGGGCTTTCGAGATTGGCCGTCTGATGGACGGATTCGATCTGATTTACAGAACGGTGAGAGATAAGTTTTCCTGTGAGGGTGAATACTCCGACGAAGAAGACGGCTTGCACGTTATCTTTGAGCAGTTAATCAGCCGTACCAGGGAATTTGCTGAACGCATGGAGCGTGAGGCCCTGGAAGTATGGGGCGGTTTCCATACCATTCTGGAGGCGGCAGAGAAGGCCGGGAAGACCACCACAGAGGCGGGGGTATGATATGGCGAGGAAAACGGAGTTTACCCCGATGAGAAAGGCGCTCCAATCGGGCAAGATAACACCCGAAGACCTGAACAGCCTTCGTGAAGCCCTGTTCTTCGATATCATGGGGTGTCTGGTAAGGATGCAGAGCAAATGCAGGGCTTGCGGCCTTGAGCCCGAAGAGGTGTGCTTATCGTTCGACCACCCGAACGAGACTAAGCGCAAACACTATGCGAGCGTATCTTTAAGAATTGGATAAGGGGGGCAGCATGGAATATTCTTTAACCCAGATTGAGGAAGGCAAGAGTGGCTTCGTGGTATCTACCATTAACCCCTATCGCATCCTTGCCAAGACGGGCTCAAGGAAGACAGCGGAGCTTTGTCAAAGCGCGATAGAGGCGGCGATTGATACCCTCACCACAAAATGGCCGGATCAGGACAGAAGACCGCACAGACGGCTTGTCACCGGAAAAAAGCCCAAGCTGGGAGTAATACCCGGCGGCAATGGATGATTCATAATCTTATCTCCGGGATAGGCAACGCGAGCCGAAAAGGGAAACCCTATCCCCTGCCCGGAGATGCACTCTAGGGAAGAAAGCGAGGGTACTTTCATGGGATGTATTTACAAACGGGGTAATATCTACTGGATCAAGTATTACAGGAACGGGAAGCCGTACCAGGAATCGACCAAAAGTGAGAAAGAGACAGAAGCGAGGAATCTCCTTAAAAAAAGAGAAGGTGAGATAGCAGAGGGTAAGATTCCGGGCATCGTATTTGGCAAGGTGAAGTTCGATGACCTCGCTAAAGACCTTCTCTCTGATTATCGGATTAACGGTAAAAAATCTCTGGACAGGGTGGAATACAGCATAAAACATCTCAAGAAGCATTTTGAGGGCGTGAGGATACCGGAGATCACCACGCCACGGATTAACAAATACATTGAAGCCCGGCGCCAGGAAGGTGCAGAGAACGGCACGATTAACCGGGAACTTGCAGCACTCAAGAGGATGATGAACATCGGGGCAAAGCAGACACCCCCCCGCGTTGACCGTGTGCCCTATATCCCCATGCTGAAAGAGAACAACGTAAGGAAGGGATTCTTTGAGCATGTTGATTTCATTGCACTGCGGGACACTCTGCCCCATTTCCTGAAGGGCTTTGTAACCTTTGGTTACAAGACAGGGTGGAGAAAATCCGAGATCGAAACCCTTACATGGTCACAGGTTGACCGTGAACAGGGTATCGTCAGGCTGGAACCGGGAGACACGAAGAACGATGATGGACGGACCGTGTATCTCGATTCCGAGCTGCAGGAAGTCTTCAAGGCTCAATGGGAGAAAAGGAAGGCGGCAAAGAAGATTCTGCCCTATGTCTTCCCGAACGAAGACGGCACGGACCGGATAAAAGACTTCCGGGGATCATGGGAGAAGGCTTGCAAAAAAGCCAACATCGGGAAGCGACTTTTCCATGACATGCGCCGGACCGCTGTCCGTAATATGGTAAGATCAGGCATCCCTGAAAGAGTTGCCATGATGATCTCCGGGCACAAGACACGGACCGTGTTCGACCGTTACAACATCGTTAATACCGATGATCTCAAACGGGCCGCAGCAAGGCAGGAAGCATATCTTGAAAGCCAAGTGGTTACAAAAACGGTTACAACCGTCGATTTTTCTCAGAAAGCCGATTCAGGGAACAACGATAAATCTCTTGCATTATCGAGGTAATGCGAGAGAAGGGACTCGAACCCCCACGGGAAACCCCACTGGATCCTAAGTCCAGCGCGTCTGCCAGTTCCGCCACTCTCGCCTGGGTAATCTATGGAAATTGTGGGTCGCTTTGTCAAGAACATTTCGGAATGCGATAGGGGCGATCGATTAGGTTGAACAAGGGCCCGGCATCGGATGCCGGGCCTTATCTTGCGGAGAGTGTCGGCTAAGCCCAGCTGATGAGCCCGGAATCAATGGGACATACGAGGTTCGTGTGGCTGGGCAGAATCCGCACCGTGTATCCGAACCTCCCGGTTTTTTCACACTGGATGCGTGTCTGGAAAACATGATCCCCCTTGCCCAGTTCACCGCCGTGCTCCATCGCAGCCTTGCTGATGTCGCAGAGGTTTCCGCCGTTGTCGATGCGGCCGTAATAGGCCTGGACATTCACATCTGAAGGCTTGATCGTCCCCAGGTGCACGGTCGCCTTGAGAACGATCTCGCCGTGGACCTCGACCTCCTCGCCGCCGGAATGGTCGAAGTCGGTAATCCGCACCTGATTCCAGCTCTTTCTCAGATTGCTCAGCCAGGAGACCAGCTCTCTGGCATTCAGGTAGCCGTCGGCGCCGAGCTTCCGGGAACGAAGCCCGGCCTCCACATAGCACCGGTCGGTGTACTCTTCGACCATGCGGTTGGAATTGAACTGCGGGCACAGGACTCTCATAGACCGCTTCATCATGGCGATCCAGCCGCGGGGCAGGCCATCGAGTCCGCGGTCGTAGAACAGCGGGATGATCTCTTGTTCCAGGAGATCGTAGATGGCCTTGCTCTCCACCTCGTCCTGGTACTGGAGATCCTCGTACACCTCCCCGTTGCCGATGGACCAGCCGAGATCGGGGTCATAGCCCTCGACCCACCAGCCGTCCTGCACGCTGAAGTTCAGGGCCCCGTTGGCTGTAGCCTTCATGCCCGACGTGCCGCAGGCCTCCAACGGCCTCCGGGGATTGTTCAGCCAGATGTCCACTCCCTCCACAAGGTACCGGGCGATGTTCATGTTGTAGTCTTCGATGAAGACCACCCGGCTGCGGAAGGGTTCTTCCCGGGCGATGTGGGTGATGCGCTGGATGATGGCCTTGCCCTCGTGATCCCGCGGATGGGCCTTGCCCGAGATGATGATCTGTACCGGCAACTCCGTGTTGGAGATGATCTTCTTGAGGCGCTCGATGTCGTGGAACAGCAGGAGCCCTCGCTTGTAGGTCGCGAACCTCTTTGCGAAGCCGATGGTCAGGGCATCGGGGTGCAGGGTCTCCATGGCCCGCCTGATATCATTGGGCTTGCCGCCCCGGGCCTCGATCTGCCTTGCCAGGCGCCTGCGGGAGAACGCCACCAGGCGCTCGCGCCTGCGCTGGTGCGTGGACCAGAGTTCGGCGTCCGGGATGTCGTCGATCCGCTCCCACACCTTCTGGTTGTCCGGGTCCTCTTTCCACTTGGGACCCAGGTATCTCTCGAAGAGATCCGCCATATCGGAGGATATCCACGAGGGGATATGAATACCGTTGGTGATGGATGAGATGGGGATATCCTCGCCGGTGTCGGGCCAGATTCCCTTCCACATGTCTCGCGACACCTTGCCATGCAGCTTGCTCACACCGTTTCGATAGGCGGAGTTCTTGAGCGCGAAGATGGTAGCCCCGAAGTTTTCCTTGCCGTCGAAGGGGTTCATCCTGCCCAGGGCCAGAAAATCCTGCCATCCGATGCCCAGGCTCTCGACGTAGCCCTTCAGGTATTTTTCCATGAGGTTGATCTCGAACACGTCGTTGCCCGCCGGCACCGGGGTGTGGGTCGTGAACACGAGCGACGCCCTCACCACCTCACGGGCCGTGGCGAAATCGAGTCCGTGGCCCTGCATGAGCATTCCTATGCGTTCGAGTCCCACCAGAAAGGAATGGCCCTCGTTCATATGATAGACCATGGGATCGATCTTAAGCGCCTGCAGGGCCCTCATGCCGCCTATTCCCAGGACGATCTCCTGGCGGAGCCTGTCTTCCATGTTCCCGGCATAGAGCCCGCCGGTGATGTTGCGGTCGTCTAAATGATTCTCTTCCAGGTTCGTATCCAGGAGATAGAGCGGGATCCTTCCCACCTGGCACCTCCATATCTGGACGAAGCACTTTCTCCCCCCGAGATCGACGGAGACCTTCACGGGCTTGCCGTCTTTGCCGGTCTCCAGGGTGAGCACCATGTGGTAGAAATCGTTGTTGGTCGATTCTTCCTGCTGCCAGCCGTCCCAGCTCAGGTACTGGGTGAAGTACCCGTGCCGGTACATCAGACCCACCCCACACAGGGGCAACCTCAGGTCGCTTGCGCTCTTGAGATGGTCTCCGGCAAGGATGCCCAGGCCCCCTGAGTAGATAGGCAGGCTCTCCGTAAGGCCGAACTCCATGGAAAAATAGGCAATGGTGAAATCGATGGGCTGGGACAGGAGAAAGGAATACACTCCCTTCTCGGACATGTAGTCCTCTAACGCATCGGCTGTCCTTTTCATCTGAGAAAGGAACCCGTCATCCTCCATGAGGTCCATGATTCTCCCCTGGGAGATGCTGGAGAGCATGTCCACGGGGTTGTGCCCGGTCTTCTCCCAGAGATCTCTGTCCATGTGCCGGAAGAGCTTCAGGACCTGCTGGTTCCAGCCGAACCATACATTGTACGCCAGATCGAGAATCGGGCTTAAGGTTTCGGGAAGAGCGGGCACGACTCGGAATGACTTAATCTTCATGAAATCCCCTTTTGTGAGACGGATTGTCTCTCCTCATACAAAACCAAAACCTTTGCACAGCCCTCTATCAGGGCCTGCGAAAAAACATGCCGGTGATTGAGAAACGCGAGTGATGCCAATTACAAAAATTTCTTTATCATTTCTAACGGCAGAGAATGCACTGTCTGCCTCTTCCCACGATCACGCCATGCTGCATCAGTATGCGAGATCGTTCGTGGTGAGCCCGTGGAGACCAGTGCTACGCTTCTCGCTGTTCATGTAGGCAGGGCCCGACTCTTGCCGGCTCGGGCCCCCCGCCGCATATCCGTGTTCCCGTGATATCGTGATTGATTTCCTCATGTTTAGAGACCATCCTTCACGATCTTATTCGCCTTTGCCGCCGCCTCGGTCGAGGAATATCCCTGAATAAGTTTCTTGAGGATGATATTCCCTGTCTCGCTGTCGCCCATTTTATGAAATGCCATGCCCTGCTTGAGAAGGCAGTCGGGCACCTTCTGACTCTTCGCGTATTTCTTGGCCACCAGGTCGTACTTCAGTACCGCGTCTTCGTACTTGCCTTGAGCGTACAGCGTTTCGCCTATCCAGAAATGGGTCTCGGCGGCAAGCGCCGGCTCGGGATTCGAGGAGAGGAACGAGCTGAAATCGCTCAACGCTTCCGGAAGTTTGCCGGCCCGGTACTTCTCCACGCCGGTTTCAAAGAGAGACTTCCGAGGCTGGGCCTGCACCAGAAAGAGGGCCCTGAGATCTTCCATCTCCTTTTCTATGGCGCTCAGCCGCTCTTCGCCGGCCTTGCCGGCCATCCCTGCGCCCGAGGCGTTCCTGATCTCCTCGATGCTCCCCTGGAGCGAGAACATCTGCTCACGGAGTTCGTTGAGGCGGGCCTGGAGCTCCGCCTGCTGCCCCAGACCCTGTTCCACGAGACGGTCCTTTTCCTTGACCTTCGCTTCCGCCTTGACGAGCCGCGTCTTGATCGAGTCGACCTCCCACCGTAGGGCCTGGAGATCCTGCTGGGATGCGCACCCCAGCAGGAGCAAAGGAAGGAAGAAAAAGGGAAGCAGCCTTTTCATGCCATCACGCCATCAAGAGCTCAGTTCCCCAGAATGCGGAACTCGGCCCTTCTGTTCAGCTTCCACGCATCCTCGCCGCTGCCCAATTCAAGCGGCTTCTCCTCACCGTAGCTGATGATGGACACCCTGTCCGGATTGATGCCGAGGAAGATGAGATAATCCTGCGCGGATTTGGCCCTGCGCTCGCCCAGCGCCAGGTTGTACTCACGGGTGCCCCGCTCGTCGCAATGCCCTTCGATGCGCACATTCAGGTTAGGGTGGGCGTTGAGGAAACTGGCTTTCTCGGCAAGGACCTTTCTCGCATCAGCCGTGAGATTGAATTTGTCGAATTCGAAGTAGATCCTGTCCTGCTCGAACTTCGCGAGTTCCTCTTCCATGGCCTGCGGCGCAGCGGACACATCCCCTTCTGATCCCGGCATATCGAGCTCCATATCGGGCGTGCCGGTGATCACCTCTTCCTGTGAGGGGGGAGTCGGCCCTTCCACCTGCTGAACCCCATGCTTCGCACATCCGGAAATAAAAAATATAAGCGATACCAACGCCATCAGCCCAACCACTCTTTCTGCGTTCCTCATTTCATCCTCCTTGGTAGTTCCTTACTTTGTACTGAGGAAATCAGCAATTCGCGACTCCTCTAGCCTGCCCATAAATTACCTTAAACTTAAACCAGGTCAAGCAGAAAATATCGGGCGGCATGCCAGCTTACGGCCATACTCTAATCCCCTGGCTTGGGAAAACCTGCTACCGTTCACACTGAAGGGAGCCGGCTTTTCTAAGCCTGTATGGGCCTGAAACCCGATCATGTCGCACGCAAATGCCCCTGGTTTTGCCCAACCCTTATACCCTATTCCATCAGAGGAGACCAGCAGGGCTCGGTGAATCCCCCGGTATCGGTCACCCGTACCACAGAGGTCCCCATGAAATCAGTGACATAGATATTCCCGTCCGAAGAGCTGAAGGCCACGAGCCTCCCGTCGGGCGAGAAGGTGGGGGACTCGTCCCCTCTCCCGGTGCCGGGAAGCACCTTCATCCTCGTGCCGTCGGTCTTGATGAGGGCGATATGGAAGCGCCGGTCCTCTGCAAGATGAATGAACGCGATCATGTCTCCTTTGGGCGAGAACACGGGCTCGGAATTATAACTTCCCTGAAAGGTGAGCCGCTCCACTTTCTTGGTCACCAGATCCATGACATAGATCTGGGGCGTACCGGCGCGCGACGAGCAGAAAGCAAGTTTCCGGCCGTCAGGGGAAATCGACGGGGAGATGTCCGTGGCCCAGCTCCTGGTGAGACGTTCGGGCGCTGTGCCGCCCCCCAGCGGCGCGATATAGATCTCGGGGTCCCCGTCTTTGGACAGGGTATAAGCAATCCTGGTGCCCGTGGGGTCAAAGCACGGGGTGACGTTGATGCCCTTGTGTGAGGAGAACAGCTCCACCTTGTAGGTCCGCACATCAAGGATATAGAGATCAGGATTGTTTTTCCAGTAGGAGACGAATGCGATCTTCTTACCGTCGAAAGACCAGGCAGGGTTCAGCACGAGGTCGCCCCCGCCCTTGATCGCAGCCCCGCCGGTTCCATCGCACCACATGGTGTAGAGCTGTTTCTTCTTGCCCACCTTCTGAACAGCGACGATCTTGGAGGAAAAGATGGGCTCGAGGCCCAGGGCCTTCTGCATCAGGGCGTCCATAAAGGCATGAACCCCCCGGTGCACGGAGTCGGCCTTGGTGGTGTAGACAGTGTTGAGCACGGCCCGGGCGGTCGAGACCTCCACGGCCTGCACTGCGAGATTGACCTGGGCGCCCTGGCGCTCGACCCGCGCCGCAACGGCATAATCCGCGCCGATGAGCGCCCAGTCCTTGAGGGTCCCCGGCTCGATAAAGCTTATGGGGCCCGGATTGATATACCCTTTCGGGTCCAGGAGGCTAAACGCGCCGGTTATCTCAAGATCCTTGGCGCACTGGGACCACACGGAATCCGCCAGCTCTTTGGGCCCGGCAAAGGCGGGCATGGCGACCTTCATCCGTTTGAATCCCCGGGCCTCGATGTCGATGTGAACACGCTGGGCCCCGAGAACAGAGGGGAAAACCACGGCAAGGACTATCATGAGGCTGAGAATTTTCTTCATCTATCTGACTCCTTTGGGCGGGGTGAACGACATGGTGACCTCCACGCTGCTCTGTCCGGCAATGAGGATGAGAGGCGGCTGCGGAAGCTTGCTTACGCTGCTGAGCGCCAAGTGCACCGAGCGGTCGAAGGGACCGTTTCCCGACGAGATGAGGAGTTTCTTGTCCAGCAGCTCGCCGCCACGGGATATCTTCAGGAGATAGGTGGTCTTGAGCGAGGTGTCCATCACAGAAATCTCCGGGGGGGTCTTCCACACACTGTCCACCACCATCTTCACCTGGGCTTTCCATACACTCACCAGATTCGACGACTCGCCGGGGCCTCTGCCGAGCCTGCCCGGCGAGGTGCCTCCGGTATCGGGAGGGGGCCCGCCAGCCGCGGCTTCAGGCCCTGTATCGTCCCACGCTCTCTCCTGCTCCTTCACCTCAAGCGGCTCCAGGTCCTTGGCGGTGAGCTCCGGCGCTTTCTCTTTTGGTCCCTGTTCTTTCCTGATGCCGCTGATGCCGCTCTGATCGCTTCCCTTGTGATATACGTATTTCTTGGTCGAGGACTGCCCGGAAGTGGCCGTGCCCTGGGAAAGGGCAGCCTTCCCTGCCGAAGGGACCGAGGTCACGATGTCCACCTCGTAGACATCGAAGGCGGACAGGTCGTCCCGGGGCGAAAAGCTCACATCCACCAGCGCCAGGATAAAAAGGAAATGGGCCAGGAGTGAAATCCCGGTGTATCCGCTCAATCTCTTCATGCTATTTCTTTGTCGGCGGTTGCGTCACCAGCCCGATCTTGGTGAGCCCGGTGGAGCGGATGAGCGACATGACCTCCACCACATAACCGTAGGGAATTGACTTGTCGGCCTGGAGATAGACGCTCTCCACCCCGCGCTGCTCCCGTATCTGCTCCAGGATCACATCGAGCCTGACCAGGTCGATGGCAGACCCGTTGATATCCAGGGTCCTGTCCTGGTTGATCGTGATCGTGAGATCCTGGTCCTGGGTCTGGAGCGCCCTGGCCTCGGCCTCGGGCAGATCCACCTTCATGCCCTCCTTCATCATGGGGGCCGAGACCATGAAGATGATCAGGAGCACGAGCATCACGTCCACCAGCGGAGTGACGTTGATCTCCGATACGGGCTTGCCTGGTCCGGGTTTATTCGCCACCATGGATAAGACCTCTGCGTACCCAGTTCATGAAATCGATCTGGAATCTCTCCATCTGGGTCATTGCCAGATTGATCGCCCCGGTGAAGTAATTATAAAAGAGCGCTGCCGGGATGGCAACAAAGAGTCCTGCAGCCGTGGCGATAAGGGCCTCGGAGATGCCGGGAGCCACGGTGGCGAGGTTCGCCGAGCCCCTGAGCCCGATCTCCCGAAACGAGTCCATAATGCCCCAGACCGTGCCGAACAGGCCGATGAAAGGACTGGAGTTGCTGATGCTGGCGAGAAAGCCCAGCCCGTGGGAGAGTTCCATGGTCTCATGCGTCTGTGCGCTCCGTATCCTGTTCTCCACATTGGCGAGCATGGACACCGGGATGGCGTTGTTCTTGGAGGTGATCCTCCTCAGCTCGTCCCGGGCGCCGTGAAACAGGCTCTTGATCGGGCAGTCTCCGGCCTTGTCCACCTGGTCCAGGATATCCACCATCCCCCCGCTGTTAAGCAGGCTGTCCAGAATGAGCTGGCCCCTCTTGCGCGCGCGGGAGAGGGCGATCCACTTCTGAACGATGATCCCCCAGGAAAATATGGAAAAGACAAACAGTACGAGCAGCACCAGCTTCACGACGGGATCGGAGTCCACGATCATGGCGCCGATGTCGCCTCTGAACTGGGTTGTGGCTGCATAGACTGTAGATGGGAAAAACGGCATTTACTGTCCTCCTGATCTTGAATATCGGGTAAGGGGCGCATCCCTTCTCTCGCCCCTGTTCCTTCTCTCAGCCCCGGATTACGATCCCCTTCCTAAGTATCAT
Source organism: Candidatus Phosphitivorax anaerolimi (assembly GCA_001896555.1). Lineage (GTDB taxonomy): Bacteria > Desulfobacterota > Desulfomonilia > UBA1062 > UBA1062 > Phosphitivorax > Phosphitivorax anaerolimi. The sequence continues at coordinate 105,471 of MPOS01000032.1, read as the reverse complement.
CACTTCCCCTCACATTGCCACCTCTTTCGGCAGGGTGATGGTGAAGGTGGTTCCCCGGGGCCCGGTGGCAAACGAGATGTTTCCCGAGTGCATCTTGACGAGCCGGTATGAGATGGAGAGACCGAGCCCGATCCCCTTGGGTTTGGTGGTGAAAAAAGGGTCGAAGATCCGGTTGCGGATGTTTTCCGGGATACCCTTGCCGGTATCCTTGACAATTATCTCGACCTGGGACCCCTTATCCGCCAGATGGACCTCCATCCTGCCGCCTGAGTGCATGGCCTGTACGGCATTGATGAACACGTTCATGAGCACCTGCTGCAGCAGGTCCGAATCGGCCCGGATACTGATCTGGCCGGGCGGATAGAACTCCATGACCTGGACATGATTCCGCAGGGCACTGTCCTGCATCAAAAACACGGTGTCCTCGATCACCCTCTTGAGATCGCACGCCTGTACATTCAGATCCTTGGGCTTGGCGAAGTCGAAAAAGTTGAGCAGCAGCTTGTTGAGCCGGTCGATCTCGACAATGATCCGGGATATGTAGGCGACGCGGTGATCGTTGTCCGGTATTTCCCCCTTAAGCGCCTGGGCTGTGGTCTTGATGCCGGCAAGGGGGTTGCGTATCTCGTGGGCGATGCCCGAGGTCAGCTCGCCCACGGTGGCGAGCTTGTCCATCTTCAGGAGTTCCTGCTCGAGCTGGTGGATCTCGGTGATATCGGTCAGGACAACCACGGAACATCCGCCGGAGAGGGTTATCCTGTTCAGCCTGACGGTTATCCGGTCTTTGCCTTTGGTGCGGAGCATGATATCTTTCTTCCCCGCGTTCTGCCGGAACATGCCCCTGATATTGATCTCCTTCAAGCCCTCGCGTTCGATGCACAGGCACTCCAGGGCGGCCCTGTTCGCGTAGGAAACGGCCCCGGTCTCATCCGCCAGCATGATCCCCACGGACAAAACCTCGAGCACCTCGGCTGCGTGCGTGTCAAGCAGGTCGTTCATAGTAACCGGCAACTCTTAAAAACCCCCAGAAGAATTTGATCACCTTATGGCACTTTTTGCCTTGGTAAATTATACCTATAATAATTAGTTTTTTCTACTAAATTTTATACCACACTTTCCCGAAGAAGATATTGACACCGGGAAGGTCTTCATATATATGTCAAAAAGTGCCATTTGGTGTCAGTGGACCTTGGGGGCGAAGGTGTTTAAAGGGCATTACGTAAATTCCATAAACGAGAAGGGCCGGTTGAGCATTCCATCGAAGTTCCGGGATGTGCTCAGTCAGTGGAACACCGACCATCTCATCATCACGAAAAGCCTTGATAAATGCCTCATGGCCTTTGCCTATGAAGATTGGGAAAAGATGGAGAGAAAGGCCTCCTCCCTGTCCACGGTCCGAAAAGCGGATATCATCTTCAAACGGCATGTCATGGGTTCCGCCGAGGAGTGCCAGATCGATTCTCAGGGCCGGATCCTCGTTCCCGCCAGCCTGCGCGACTATGCCGACCTCAAAAAGAAGTGCCTCATCGTGGGAATCGTAGACCGCTTCGAGATCTGGGACATCGAGATATACGAAGCATATATGAAGGATGCCCTGAAAGATCCTGAGAGCTTGAGGACGGAACTCGCCGAGCTGGGTCTGTAGGTCTATGCAGCACGTGCCGGTACTCCTCAGCGAGGTCCTGGAGGTGATGATGCCGCATCGCGGCGGTCGATACTTTGACGGCACTCTGGGGTATGGCGGTCACGCCCGGGCCATTCTCGAGAAGAGCGCACCCGACGGGCGGCTCGCAGGCGCCGATCTCGATGAGACTGCCGTCTCAAGGCTCAAGGAGTCGCTGGCGGATTATGCGGACAGGGTATGTATTTTCCAGGGTAATTTCACTGAAATTGACAGGATATGCGCAATGCTGGGATGGAAAAATCTCGATGGGGTCCTGCTGGATTTGGGGATGTCATCGGCTGCCCTCGATGATCCTGATCGAGGGTTTTCTTTTTTGAGGCAGGGACCTCTGGACATGAGGTTCTCCACCAAGAATAGGCTGAGTGCGGATACCGTGGTGAACGCCTATGACGGGCACCGGCTCGCCTCCCTGATCCGCACCTACGGTGAAGAGCGCTTTGCCCCGCGCATCGCGCAGCGCATCGTGGAGTCCCGCCCGGTGAAATCCACCACAGAACTCGCCGGGATCGTGTCATCAGCCATCCCAAGACGCTTCTGGCCGAAGAAGATCCACCCGGCCACCAAGACCTTCCAGGCCATCCGCATGGAGGTCAATCAGGAAATCGAAAACCTTCAGAGCTTTCTCCCCAAGGCGGCATCGCTGCTGGCCCCAGGCGGCGTGATCGCGATCATATCCTTCCACTCGCTCGAAGACCGCATCGTGAAGCGCTTTTTTGCCGGCACGCCGGAACGCTTTGTCTATCCCCGGGGGTTGCCCGCCCCCGCGCCTGAAGAGCCGCGCCTGCTCAAGCCTATCACCCGCAAGTCCATCACCCCTTCAGAAGAAGAGGTCAGGAACAACCCGCGGTCTCGGAGCGCCCGCCTGCGAGCGGCCAGGAGGCTCTCATGAAAGCCCGCGACATTGTGGACATCCTGCCCGCCTTTCTCATCATGCTCTCCTTTTTCACGGCATGGGCGTTCTTCCACATCTGGACCCGGCACATTGCCACGGAGCTCGGCTACGCCATAACGGCCGAGCAGACAGAGCAGGAGCATCTCCTGAGCGAGAACAAATCGCTGAAACTGGAGATATCCACCCTCAAGAGCTCCCGGAGGCTCGAAGAGATCGCGAAAAACAAACTGGGGATGAAATCGCCCAGCCCCGAACAGGTGGTGTACCTATGGCTGGACGAGTAAAGGCTGTGCGGATCCTGATCATCGTTCTTCTGGCGGCCATAGGGTCGCGGGCCTTCTATCTCCAGATCGTCAACCCCGATGCCATCATATCCCGCGCCCACAAGAAATTCGACCACGACGTCAAGCTGAGCTCATACCGGGGCACGGTATATGACAAGAGCGGGCAGCCGCTGGCCATCAGCCTGGAGGTGAAGTCCATCGCAGCGAACCCACGGCTCATCGACAACCCCGCATCGGCTGCCGCAAAGCTGGCACGAGCGCTGAAAATCAACGAGCACTCCCTGAAAAAAAAGCTTCAGTCCGAGAAGTATTTCGTCTGGATCAAACGCCATGTTTCGCCTGATGAAGTGGCGAAGGTGGAGGCGCTGAACATAAAAGGCATCGGCTACTACAACGAGCCCAAGCGATTCTACCCCGAAGGCGAATCCATGGCGAACGTACTGGGACTGGTCGGCATAGACGGCCAGGGCCTCGAAGGCCTTGAACTTCTCTACGACGGGATCCTCCAGGGCAAACCCAGGCACATCGATGTCCGCAAGGACGGGTTCGGAAGGATTATCTACGCCCGCGGGCTCTCTCCCGACGAGGCCAAGGACGGCTCCACGATCTGGCTCACCATCGACCGCAGGCTCCAGTACATCGCCTTTTCCGAGCTCGAGCGCGCAGTCAAGGAAAACAAGGCCGCCTCGGGCTTCGTCATCATCACCAACCCCACCACCGGGGAAATCTACGCCATGGCCTCCTATCCGAGCTTCAATCCCAACACGGGCTCGTACAAAAACCTGCAGGGTCACAAGAACCGGGCCGTGGTGGACCGCTTCGAGCCCGGATCGGTCATCAAACCCATGTGGGTCGGCTGGGGAATGGAAAACGGCCTCATGAATCCGGGCCAGAGGGTTTTCTGCGAAGAAGGCAGATTCACCTATCACCGGGTCGTCTTCAATGATCACGAAAAGTACGGGTGGCTTCCGGTCAGGGATATCATCAAGTTCTCGAGCAATATCGGCATGGTAAAACTCCTCGACCCGGTCAGGGCGGCCGACATGTATGCATGCATGGATCTCTTCGGTCTCTTAAGCCCCACGGGCATCGAGTTCCCGGGCGAGCCCGGCGGGCTGGTCAGTGAGCCAAGGACATGGACCAGTGTGGACAAGGCCGCCATTTCCTTCGGCCACGGCTTTGCCGTGACCGGCATCCAGCTCATCACAGCATTCAACGCCATGATCAACGGCGGCATGCTCCTGAAACCCTACCTCGTGGATCGCGTGGCCGATGCCAAGGGTACCGAAGTCCAGCATTCCCGGCCCGTCATTGTCCGCAAGGTCATCTCACCGGCCGTGTCCCGGGAGATCGTTGACATCCTTTCGTCCGTGGTCTCCAAGGGCGGCACGGCGGAGGCTGCGAGTTTGAGCACCTACCGGGTCTTTGGAAAGACCGGCACGGCCCAGAAGATCGACCGGCTGACCGGGGCCTATTCCAAGAGCGACTATGTTACCACCTTCATTGGAGGCATCATCGATGCGAGCGGGAAGCCGAGGCTGAGCGTGATCGTGTCCATCAACGAGCCCAGGCCCCACTATTATGCGAGCATCGTGGCTTGCCCCGTGTTCAAAAGGATAGTACAGAAGAGCGCCAGCATTATGGACATCAGCCCGAGCATCACGGTGGCCAGCAAAGGGGGAACGGGTAATGAAGGCATCTGAGGCAGCCGCCATCCTCGATGGAGCGCGGATCACAGGGACGGACAACGAGTTTTCCCGCCTGCGGGCGAACTCCCGGTCCATCCGGCCCGGTGATGCGTTCATCGCAGTGAAGGGAAGCGCCGACGACGGCCACCGGTATATCGAAGATGCCATCAAGGCAGGCGCGAGGGTGGTCTTCTGCAACCCCGGGACCTGCACGGCCAATTCTCACGCCGTCACCGCCATCGAGGTCCCGGACACCCGGGAGGCCCTGCGGAGGCTCCTGCCCGCGCTGTACCCCGAAGCGGAGAGATTGGGTCTCATCGGGATCACCGGCACCAACGGCAAGACCACTACCACCTATCTCCTGGAATCGGTCTTAAAGGCGGCGGGCAAAGAGCCGGGGGTGATCGGCACCATCAACATGCGCCATCATAACGTCAGCATCACTTCGTCGATCACGACGCCGGGGCCGCTCGACCTCTTCGAGCAGCTCGACTCCATGGCACGTGCCGGCGTGGATACCTGCGTGATGGAGGTGAGCTCCCATTCCCTCGATCAGGACAGGGTCATGGGGCTCAAGTTCGACTGCGGCATATTCACGAACCTGAGCCAGGATCACCTCGACTATCACCCGGACATGGAGGCGTATTTCCTCGCCAAGAAAAGACTCTTCGATGTCTATCTGAAGGGCGCCGCGGTCATCAATATCGACGATGCCTTCGGGAAGCGGCTCGTCAGGGATCTCCCCGATGCCATCACCTACGGCAGACAGGCAGGCGCCCTGATCCATCTCCGCTTATGCAGGGCCGACAGCGAGGGCCTGCACCTCACCCTGTCGAGCCCGGCAGGGGATCTGCACCTCAATAGCCGGCTCATGGGGGAGGTCAACGCATACAACATCATGGCCTGCGTAGGCGCATCCATCGCCTCGGGAATTGACAAGAGCGCCGTCGTCTCCGGTATCGAAGCCCTCCAGGAGGTCCCGGGCAGGATGGAGCCGGTGAGAAACCGCCTGGGGCTGACCGTTCTCGTAGATTTCGCACACACCCCGGACGCCCTCCAGCATGCACTTGCCTCGGCCAGGTCGTTCACGAAGGGCAGGCTCATCTCCGTATTCGGCTGCGGGGGCGATCGCGACCGGACAAAGAGGCCCTTGATGGGCGCCATTGCCGCTGCAGCCTCGGATGTCGTGATCGTGACCTCGGACAACCCCCGAAGCGAAGATCCGGCCGCCATCATCGAGGATATCGTCGCCGGGATCGACGACCGGAGCAGGCTGATGGTCGAGCCTGACCGATGCAAGGCCATACGGCTCGGGATCGGCCTGATGAAAAGCGGCGACTGTCTGCTCATTGCAGGCAAAGGCCACGAGACCTATCAGATCATCGGCTCGCAAAGGCTGTCTTTCGACGACAGGGTCTGCGCTGCGCAGTGTCTGGAGGAGGTGAGCAGACCATGAGGCTCGCTGCCTATGACGCAGCCGAATGCACCGGCGGGACCGTCGCGTACGGAAGCCCCGAGACCGTTTTCACCGGGGTGTCCACAGACACACGGACCATCCGGCGAGGGGATCTGTTCGTGGCGCTTGCCGGCGAGCGATTTGACGGACATGCGTTCGTGAACGAGGCCTTCTCGCGGGGCGCCGCCGGCGCGGTGGTCATGCAGGACGGGTTCCGCGGCCCGGGAACGGTCATCTCCGTGGACGACACGCTCGCGGCCCTGGGAGACATCGCCGCGTTCATCAGAAACCAGTATCATCCCGTCGTGGTGGGCATCACCGGATCGGCGGGCAAGACCACCACCAAGGAGCTGTGCGCCTCGATACTCTCTCTCGAAGGAACCTGCCTGAAGACCGAGAAGAACTACAACAATCTCATCGGCGTGCCGTTGAGTGTGCTCGGTCTCTCAGACGAGCACCGCTTCGCGGTCATCGAGATGGGAACGAATCGATTCGGGGAGATCGACCGCCTTGCGTCCATTGTCCGCCCCCGGGCGTCCATCCTCACCAATATCAATCCGGTTCACTTAAGCGGGTTCAGGAGCATCGCTGGAGTCATCAGGGAGAAGCAGGCCATTTTCTCGCATACGGCTCAAAACGGCTTCGCCGTGATTGATCCGCACCAGGAGCACATGGACAAGGTGGTTATCCCTTCACACCTTGCCCGGTTCACCTACTCCCGCCTGGGCAAGGCGGATGTGACCCTGAAGGAGGTGCTCCACCAGGGCCTGGACGGCACCGAGATCGTGATGGCTGCGGCGGGCAGGGAGATCAGGACGAAAGTCCCGCTGCCGGGGATGCACAATGTCGTCAACGCCCTGGCCGCGGCGGCATGCGCCCTGGCTTTGGGCATCGACCCTGAGAAGATCTCCCGCGGCATCGCGGACGCGCGGTTTCCGGGCATGCGCTCGGAGGTCATCGTGCACCGGGGGGTTTCCATTATCAACGACTCCTACAACGCCAACCCGGCCTCCATGAAGGCGGCACTTGAGGTGCTCGTTGAATCGCCGAATACATACCGGGTGGCCGTACTGGGCGATATGCTGGAGCTGGGCAAAGAGGCTGAGCACTGGCATGCGGAGCTGGGGAAATGGGTGGCCAAGGCAGGGGTCGACCGGCTCGTCGTCACCGGGGAAATGGCCCGGACCGTAGCGGATGAAGCGCTCCGGCAGGGAATGGACCCTCACTCGGTCCGCATTGCACTGAACCATGAAGAAATCCTTGGGCACCTTCTCGATGTGCTGGACAGGGATGCCGCCGTGCTGGTCAAGGCATCCCGGGGCCTGCATCTCGACGATGTGGTGACCAGGCTCAAGGCGGTGGGCTGATCATGCTGTATCATATCCTCTACCCACTCCACACGGACTTCGCGATCTTCAACGTATTCAAGTACATCACCTTCCGGTCGATCTACGCCACCATCACCGCCCTTATCATCTGCCTGTGGCTGGGCCCGTGGTTTATCAGGAAGCTCACCGAGCTCAAACTCAGGGAGCGGATCAACGGCCATACCCCCAAGACTCACCAGGGGAAGTCCGGAACACCCACCATGGGGGGCATCCTGATCATCTCGGCCGTGGTCCTGTCCACACTTCTGTGGGTTGACCTGGAGAACCTCTACATCTGGATGGGTATGATCATCCTGCTGAGCTTCGGGCTTTTGGGATTCGTGGATGATTATCTCAAAACCATCAAGGGAAACATGAAGGGCTTGCCGGGACGGTTCCGGCTCGCGGTGGAGTTCGCCGTCGCCGCGCTGATCGGGTATATCCTTATCAATATACCCGGCTTCGACCGGTCCATCGTGATCCCCTTCTTTAAAAATATATCCATCGACTTGGGCGTCTTCTACGTTCCCTTTGCCATGCTGGTGATCGTGGGGAGTGCGAACGCCGTCAATCTCACCGATGGACTCGACGGGCTGGCGATCGGGCCCTGCACGATCGCAGCAGCGACCTATCTCATCTTCGCCTATGTGACAGGCAACATCAAAGCGGCTTCATACCTCCAGTTCCCCTTCATATCCGGTGTCGGAGAGCTCTCGATCTTTCTCGGCGCCCTGGTGGGCGCAGGCATGGGGTTCCTCTGGTACAACGCCTACCCCGCCCAGGTGTTCATGGGCGATGTGGGTTCGTTGAGCCTGGGAGGAATCCTGGGAACAGTGGCACTGATTACCAAACAAGAGGTGCTGCTGGTGGTGGTCGGAGGGATATTCGTGATGGAGGTGGTGTCTGTCATCCTGCAGGTGAGCTTCTTCAAGTATACGAAGGGCAGACGCATATTCCGGATGGCCCCCATTCACCATCATTTCGAGCTCAAGGGATGGCCGGAACCCAAGATCATCGTGCGGTTCTGGATCATCTCGCTCCTGTTGGCGCTGGTGGCCATCTCGACCCTGAAACTGAGGTAAAGGCTATGGGAAAGAATGAACGGGAACTCCATTATCTGCAGATGATCGTCGATTTTTACATGGATCATGAGGACAAGAACATTGTCGCACTCCTCATGAGGATCAGCGAGAGTCTAGAAAGGATGCGGGCTTGCGCGTAGTTGTATGGGGCACGGGCCAGACGGGCCTGAACACGGCGCGGGAGATGATCAAACAGGGCCACGAGGTACGCCTTGTGGACGAGAAGCCTGCACAGGCAGGCCTGGACCTGCCGGTCACCCTGCTCAGCAAAGACGATATGCTCTGGGCCGACCTCGTGATCCCGAGCCCCGGGATCCCGAAACACCACCCCATGCTCGGCCTGGCGAAAAAGGTGCTCTCCGAGGTGGAGGTCGCGTCTTCGCTCCTGACGGGGACCCTCATCGCCATCACGGGCACCAACGGCAAGACGACAACAACCACGCTCATCCACCAGATCCTCTGCCGGGCGGGTCTCGACGCGGGCATCGGGGGAAACATCTCGCCCCCGCTCATCTCGCTCGTCGAGCGGAACCCCCGCTATGTGGTCGCCGAGATCAGCACCTTCCAGATGGAGTGGATCGAGCGATTCAGGCCGCACATCGGCGTGTGCCTGAACATCACCCCTGACCATCTGGACCGCTACCGGGACATGGATGAGTACGTGCTGTACAAGAAGATCATGTTCAAGAATCAGGAAGAAGGCGACATCGCGGTGCTCAACGACGACGATCCGTATCTGAAGGACGTGGGCGGCCGCGCGCGCCGGGCGGGCTTTTCGTTTTCCAGCCCTTCCTCGCAAGACGGCGCATTCATTCAGGGATCGCGCATCTTCTTCAAGGGAAGCATCGAAGGGCCGGGGCCTTTGCTTCCTCAAGACAGGGAGCTCGGCAACGGCTTGAAGGAAGACATGCTCGCCTCGGCCCTGGTGGCGCGGCTGCTGGACATCGACTCCGAGGCGGCCCAGGAGGTGTTCGCCGCTTTTCCGGGGATCCACCACCGATACGAGCACGTGGCGACCATCGACGGCGTGACCTTTGTGGACGACTCCAAGGCAACCAACGTGGGTGCACTGGAAACGGCGCTCTCCGGGATGCAGTCGCGGGTAATCCTCATCCTCGGAGGCAAGGACAAGGGAGGCGACTTCTCGCACATCGCGAAGCGCTTCAGAGAAAAGATCCGCCTGGCCGTCGTGCTGGGCGAAGCCGCCGGCAGGATCAGGCAAGAGATTGAAGATTTCGTGGAAACTGAAGCTGCAACGGACATGCAGCAGGCGGTGAGGACGGCATTCGAAAAGGCGGAAAGCGGCGACACGGTGCTCTTAAGCCCGGGGTGCGCCAGCTTCGACATGTTTAACAGTTATGCCCACAGGGGAGATGTGTTCCGGCAATGCGTGTACTCGATCAGATAATGCCCGAGATGGATTTCGACATGGTCTTCCTCATGGCCACGCTCATGCTGCTGGTCATGGGGACGGTCATGATCTTTTCCTCGAGCTATTTCATATCCAAGGAGATGTACAACGACAGCTTTGCCATGATCGGAAGGCACCTCTTCCACCTCATGGTGGGCATCGTTGCGATGGGGTGTCTCATCCGCGTGGACTACCGGAGGTTCAACACCCGCTTCTTTGTGCTCTTCGCGCTGGGTGCCGGGATCATCGCATGTATCCTGTGCTTCGTCCCGGGAATCGGCGTCATGGGAGGCCATGCCCGGAGATGGATCAGGGTCCCCTTTCTCACGGTGCAGGCATCCGAGATCATGAAGATCGCCCTCATCTTCTATCTCTCCTATTCCCTGTGCAAGAAAACCAAGAATATCCATGACTACCGGTACGGTGTTCTGCCCATTCTGGCGGTCGTGGGCGTAAGCGCCCTGCTCATCCTCATCGAGCCCGACTTCGGCACCGCCGCCACCATCGGGATATGGTCGTTCTTCATCCTCTTCATTGCCGGCATGCGGATCAAGCACCTGATCCTCACCCTGCTGATCATCCTGCCGATCGGGGTCCTCACGATGCTCCTGGAGCCCTATCGCAAGGCCAGGCTGCTCGCCTTCATGAATCCGTGGGAGGACATGTACGGCATCGGGTACCAGACTGTGCAGTCCATGGTGGCCCTTGCCAGCGGAGGCGTCTTCGGCTCGGGTCTGGGCGAAGGCACCCAGAAGCTCTTCTTCCTCCCCGCCCCCCACACCGACTTCATTCTGTCGGTCCTGGGCGAAGAGCTCGGATTCATCGGCGTCCTGTTCATCGTTGCGCTCTTCGGGTTCTGGATCTGGAGGGGATATACCATCGCCATGGCCACGAACGACGGCTTCGGGTTTCTCCTGGTCGTCTCCGCCGTCTCGCTCATTGGATTGCAGGCCATCGTGAACATGGGGGTGGCAATGTCCGTCTTCCCTACGACAGGCATCGCCCTTCCCTTCTTCAGCTACGGAGGATCAAGCCTGGTGACCGCCATGGTAGCGTCGGGCATCGTGCTCTCGGTATCGCGGAGGGCCCGGCTATGAGGATGATCATCACTGCAGGGGGGACCGGGGGACACATCATGCCGGCCGTGGCCATTGCCGAGGCGATAAGGGAGCTTTCTCCCGGGACCAGGATCCTGTTCGTAGGAACGGACCGGGGCATGGAGGAGAGGATTGCAGGCCTTTACGGCCTTGATTTCACGGCAATCAGGGCGCTCGGCATCAAGGGCAAGTCGCCGGTCCAGGTGGGAAGAGCAGCGGTGACGAACACGGCGGCCTTCTTCAAGGCCCTGAAGATCGTCCGTGCGTACCGGCCCGACTGGGTCGTGGGCACGGGCGGGTACATCACCGGCATGGTGGTGCTTGCAGGCTACCTCCAGGGAGCCGCCTGCGCGATCCAGGAGCAGAACAGCATCCCGGGCCTGACCAACCAGATCCTGTCTCGATTCGCAAACCGGATCTTCCTGGCGTTCCCGGATACCCGAAAGGTGTTTCCCCAACGGAAATCCGTGGTCTCGGGCAACCCCGTGCGCGCGGGCATCATCCAGGGCAAAAAGGCGGAGCGCGGGCAGAGCCTCCTCATCCTGGGCGGATCGCTGGGCGCCGGGAGCATCAACGAGGCCGCGGTCGAGGCCTTACGTATCCTGAAACAGGAAGGCCTTGTCCCGGATGTCGTCCATCAGTGCGGGCCGAGGGACTACGACCGGGTCGTAAGCGCCTATCGCGACATGGGGCTCACCGCAGAGGTGCACGCCTTCATCGACGATATGGCGCCGGTCTACAACCGGGCATCCATGGCAATATGCCGGTGCGGCGGGCTCACCCTTGCCGAGCTCTCCGCCATGGGCATCCCCGCAATCATGGTCCCCTACCCCCATGCAGCCGATGACCATCAGACAGCCAATGCCCGGTACGTGGAATCTCATGGAGGCGGGTGGATCATCCCGGACAGGGAGCTGAGCCCCCAGAGGCTCGCAGGCGAAATCAAGGCGCGGTTCTTCGAGAGGGATACGCTGGAGAAAGCAGCTTCCTGCATCGCAGGGCTCGGGCTCGGGCAGGGATCACAGTTTATTGCGCAGGAGATACTTCGATGTTCAGGGGCATAAGCAGAATACACTTCGTCGGCATCGGCGGCATCGGCATGAGCGGCATCGCCGAGCTGCTCATCAACCTACGTTTCTCTGTGTCCGGATCGGATGTGTCCGACTCGGATACCGTGGCCCGGCTGCGCTCTCTGGGAGCCCGGATCGAGATCGGCCACAATGCCGGCAACCTGGGCGACGCCCAGGTGGTGGTGTATTCTTCGGCAGTTGGCCTTGACAACCCCGAGTGCGCCGCTGCAAAGGCAAAGGGCCTGCCGGTGATCCCCAGGGCCGAGATGCTCGCGGAGATCATGCGGATGAAGCACTCCATCGCCATCGCCGGCACACACGGCAAAACAACCACTACCTCGATGCTCGCAACCATCCTCGCGGTGGCGGACCTGGACCCCACCGCGATCATCGGCGGCAAGCTCGACATGTTCGGCTCCAATGCACGCCTGGGCGACGGTGACCTGCTGGTGGCCGAGGCGGACGAGAGCGACCGCTCGTTCCTCAAGCTGGCGCCCATAGTGGCCGTGGTGACCAACATCGAGAGGGAGCATATGGACTGCTACCGCGATCTTGACGATATCCTGAACACCTATGTCCAGTTTCTGAACAAGGTTCCCTTCTTCGGGTTCAACATGGCCTGCCTGGATAACGAGCATGTCCAGCAGATCCTGCCCCGGCTGGAGAGAAAGGTCGTGACCTACGGCTCCCACACCCAGGCCATGTACCGGTATACAGACCCCGTGTTCGAGGGACTCTCCTCGCGATTCACCGCCCACCGAAACGGCGGCACTCTGGGCGAGGTGAAACTGTCCGTGCCCGGGGTCCACAACTGCCTCAACGCCCTGGCGACCATAGGCACGTGCATGGAGCTCGGGCTTGATTTCGAGGTGATCAGAAAGGGCCTTGCAGCATACAAGGGCGTCCAGCGAAGGGCACACATCAGGGGAGAGAGGGCCGGCATCACGGTCATGGATGATTACGGCCACCACCCCACGGAGATCAAGGCAACACTGAAGGCTTTGAAGAACGGCTTTCCAAATCGGCGAATCATCGCGGTTTTCCAGCCCCACCGCTACACGCGGACCAGGGACCTCTTCGATGACTTCGTCACCGCGTTCTACGACGCATCCAAGCTGCTCATCACCGAGATCTACCCCGCGTCGGAAAAACCCATCGAAGGGGTGTCGGGCAAGATGCTCTGGGAGAGCATTCAGGCACACGGGCACCGGGACGCCCACTATGTTGAGGACAAGAACGATATCCCGCAGAGGCTGAAGGAACACCTCCGGGAGGGAGACCTGGTGGTCTTCCTGGGAGCAGGCGACGTCTGGAGACAGGGATTGAAGGTTCTGGAGATGATCGGATGAAGGAATACGCGACCGTCAATGCATGCGACCTGACGACCATGCACTGCGGCGGCACCATCGCCACCCTGTACGAGCCCGAGACAAAAGAGGAGCTCGCATCCCTCCTCGGCCGTCTCGACAGTTTTGTCGTGATCGGGGGCGGCTCCAATATGATCTTCTCCGATGGTCTCATCGCAACACCTGTGATCAGGCTCGGAAAGGACTTCTCCTCGCTGAGCATCGAGGGCGGCGCCCTGCATGCGCAAGCGGCGACACCACTGAAGACCCTGCTTCAGTACTGCATCGACAACGGCCTGTCCGGCCTCGAATTCATGGCGGGAATCCCGGGCACCGTGGGCGGAGCTCTCGCCATGAACGCAGGCACGCCGGATAAAGGCATCATGGACGCGGTCCTCGAGGTGGAGTATGTGGACGGCACGGGCATCCACGTGGTGAAGAGGGATGCGATTTCCTATGGTTACCGCCGGGGCGGGTTCGACTCCCGTGCGGTCGTTATCTCTGCCCGTCTTCGCGTTGAGCCGCTCACCCCCGAGGAGGTCGCCGCGGCCATGCAGCCCTATCTCCTCAAGAAAAAGAACCAGCCCAAGGGGTTCAGCAGCGGGTCCATGTTCAGAAACCCCCCGGGCTTAGCCGCCGGACGCCTCATCGAGCAGGCAGGACTCAAGGGCTTGCGAATCGGCGGCGCAAAGATATCCGAGATTCACGCGAATTTCATCATCAATGATGGGAATGCGACCACCGCCGACATCAGGTCTCTTCTCCATACGATCAAGGAGCGGGTCAAAGAGAGGTTTGGGATCGAATTGCAGGAGGAGGTAAAAATCATTGATGAACGATTATAAAGAAACAAAAAAGATCGCCTCCAAGAAGAAAACACTCTCCAAGATCAACCTTGCCATCCGGGTGTCCATCTGGCTCTGTCTCAGTGTTTCCGGCGCACTGATCGTATTCTGCGGGACAGCGTACGTGGTCAACTCCGAGCTGTTCAAGGTGCGCGAAATCACGATCAAGGGCAACGAGCACATGGACAATGATGAGGTGCTGGCCCTGCTCGATATCGAGGAGGGAGACAATATCCTGGGATGGGACATGGATGCGGCGCGCCAGAGACTGCTGACCCACCCCTGGATCAAGGATGTGGGCATCACCCGGAGCTTCATTCCCACCGGGGTCGGGGTCCGCATCGTGGAGCACCGGCCTACAGCCACCCTCATCCTCAAGGACAAACCCTACCTGATCTCTGAGGATGGGGTGGTATTCGCGTCCGCCCCGGAGGACAATTACGGGCTCATGATCCAGGCGCGGGAGTATGCACCGTCCCGGGGTGAGGAAGACCTCCACGACGTGCTCAAGGCGGCCATCCGCGCGGTCTCCATCGTGGAATCGAAAGGGCTTAAGGTCAGGGACTTGGTCATCGAGGCGGGCGGAGTCATGAACATCAGGCTTGACAAAGGCATAACCCTTGTCATTCTTGGAGAAATGACTCCGCTGAAGGTGGACATGGCCCTGAAGGCCATGCGTGAGATCAAACCGACATGCGGGACTGTCATGGATCTGACATGCGAGGACAAAATCGTTTTACGGAATCGAGGGGGTTATGGCGGCGAGGGATAGGATCATTGTCGGGCTTGACATCGGGACCACCAAGATCTGCTGCATCATCACCGAGCTCAAGGAGAACGGAGATCTCGAGGTGATCGGATTCGGCATCTCGGAGTCAAAGGGCCTCCGCAGAGGGTTGGTGGTGAACATGGAGCATACGGTCGAGGCCATCGGGTGCGCGGTGGAGGATGCCGAGCGGATGGCCGGAATCCGGGTGGACGAGGTGTTCACCGGCATTGCGGGGGGTCACATACAGGGGATCACCACCAGTGCGGTCATCTCGGTCAAGGGCGAGGACATTACCCCTGCGGACAAGAAACGTGTGGTGGACCAGGCCCGGGAGTTTGCCAAGCCCGTGGGCGTAGAGGTCATCCATGTGCTTCCCCAGGAATTCTGCGTGGACGACATCAGCGGCATATCCGATCCGGTGGGCATGGCAGGATCGAAACTTCAGGCGCACGTTCACATCGTCACCGGTTCCATATCAGCGGTGAGCAATATCACGAAATGCGCTCAGAAGGCCGGGCTCGGGCTGCAGGACATCGTCCTCCAGCAGATCGCTTCGGCGGCGGCGATCCTCACCCCCGACGAGATGCAGCTGGGCGTCATCCTCATGGATATCGGCGGAGGAACCACGGACATCGCGCTGTTCAGCGAAGGGGCTATCCGCCACACCGCGGTTCTCGCCCTGGGGGGGGACCACATCACCAATGATATTGCCGTAGGCATCCGGACCCCGATCTCCGAGGCGGAGCGCCTGAAGATCAAATACGGACATGCTATCGCCGCCAGGGTATCCTCGGACGAGCAGATCGAGGTGCCCTCCATCGGGGGTGACACGATAAACACGGTACCAAGGAGAGTCCTTGCGGAAATCATCGAATCACGGGTAGAAGAACTCTTTAAGCTGGCATACACGGAGATACGCAACACAGGACTGGCCGAGACCATGTCGGCAGGCCTCGTCCTCACCGGAGGGGCTTCATCCCTGGAAGGCGTGGCCCAACTCGCCGAGAGCATCATGCACCTGCCCGTCCGTGTGGGTTATCCCCGCGGAATCAAGGGGCTGGTGGAGCTGGTGAACAGCCCCGCCTATGCAACGGCGGTGGGCCTGTGCATCTACGGGGCCAGCAAACCCAGCAACGGCTTTAAGGCAAAGAAGGGCACATCAATGTTCGAGCGGGTGCTGGATCGCATGATCCGGTGGTTTAAAGAGGTCTTTTAGACAGAGGAGGAGACCATGTTTGAGTTGGAAAAAGTAGAAAATACCGGAGCGAAGATCAAGGTGATCGGTGTCGGGGGATGCGGTTGCAACGCGGTCAACAACATGATCGCAGCCAATCTCAAGGGCGTGGACTTCCTGGCCTGCAACACTGATATCCAGACATTGAAATCCTCCCTCTCTCCCAACAGGGTGCAGATCGGAACCAAGCTCACCCGGGGCCTCGGGGCAGGAGGAGACCCGGAGATGGGCAAGAGCGCGGCCCAAGAGAGCGAGCAGGAAATCCGAAGCTCCCTGGAAGGCGCCGATATGGTGTTCATCACCGCTGGCATGGGCGGCGGAACCGGCACCGGCGCATCCCCCATCGTGGCGCGGATCGCCCGAGACATGGGCGCGCTCACCGTGGGTGTGGTCACCAAGCCCTTCCCCTTTGAGGGAAAGCGCAAGATGAAGCAGGCCGAGTCCGGAGAGAAAGAGCTCTCCGAGCACGTGGACGCCCTGATCGTCATTCCCAACAACCGGCTGCTCAGCATGGCGGGCAAGAACGTGCCCATGCTCCAGGCCTTCCGGATGGCGGACGACATCCTCACCAATGCGGTCAGGGGCATCTCCGACCTGATCAACAACACCGGCCTGGTCAACGTTGACTTCAACGACGTGCGCGCCGTCATGGTGGAAAAGGGCAAGGCGCTCATGGGCATCGGCTACGGATCGGGCGAAAGCAGGGCCCAGGAGGCGGCACAGGCGGCGATCTCCTCGCCTTTGCTGGAAGACATGGACATCCAGGGGGCAAAGGGGCTTCTCATCAACATCACCAGCGGCCAGGACATCACCATGGACGAGATCCACGAGGCCTCCACCCTTATCCAGTCTGCTGCCCATGAAGACGCAAACATCATCTGGGGCGTGGTCATCGATGAGAACATGCACGAGCAGATGGCCATCACGGTCGTGGCCACCGGTTTTTCCAGCAAGCCCATCGTACTCTCCAGCACCACCGAGGAGCCGGTGATATCGCGCACTCGTGAAAAGCAGACCGCCACGGTCATCGACTACAACCGCCCGGCGTTCATGCGGAAGAAGGAGCTTGGCGGCGAGAAAGAGGTGGTCAGGCTGGGCATGGTCGTGGACGACAGCATTCTCGATGAAGACACCTACAATGTCCCGACTTTCTTAAGAAAGAAAGCCGACTAGGGAATCATCGATGAGGCCGACACGGGTCGAGATCGATCTATGCGCCATCAAGGGCAACCTCGATGCCATACGCGCATGGACGAAGACCAAGATCATGATGGCCATCAAGGCCGACGCATACGGCCACGGCGCCCATGTGGTGGGGAGGTTCGTCCAGGATCAGCGCGCCGCCGACATGCTCGGGGTGAGCTGCATCGAGGAGGGCGTCCACCTCAGGGAGGCGGGCGTATTTCTGCCCATCCTCAACTTCGGCCTCATTTGCAATTCTCAGGAAGATTGCGACACCATCTTCTCCCACCGGATCACCCCTACCCTGGTGGACCGTGCACCGGTGGAAAGTCTTATTGCAGGCGCCAGGAAATGGAATCGCCCCATCGGCGTGCATATCAAGACCGATACCGGCATGGGCAGGCTCGGTTTCGATCCCGGGGAAGCCGTCGAGCTGGCGCGATATCTCTCCGGAATTCCGGAAATCACCATATCGGGCGTCTACACCCACTTTCCTGTCTCCGACGTGCCCGGACATCCCTTCACCTCCTCCCAGCTGACGGCGTTCACTGAGTTCGCAGACCGGTTGAAGTCGCTGGGTATCCCCGCGGGCATCCGGCACTGTGCGAATTCGGGCGCTATCCTCAACCATCCCGAGTCATACCTTGACATGGTCCGGCCGGGCATTCTCTGTTATGGACTCTATCCCTCGCATGAGCTGCCTAAGACGCTCAAGGTGGTCCCCGCCATGACGCTCAAGTCCGCCATCATGTTCGTCAAGCGGGTGAAGAAGGGCACCGGCCTCTCCTACGGGCTCACCTATCGCGCCCCGAAAGACACCTATATCGCAACGATCCCCGTGGGGTATGCCGACGGATTCGCCCGCTCGCTGTCGAACATCGCACGGGTGACCATCCGGAACAAGACCTACCCCGTGGTGGGCAGGATCTGCATGGACCAGACCCTCATCGACCTGGGCGACGATCTCTATCCCCAGGGCGAAGAGGTGGAGATCTTCGGCCGCGGCTCCATCACCGCGGAAACGCTGGCCGAATGGGACAACACCATCCCCTACGAGATCACCTGCAACATGAGCCGGAGGGTTCCGCGCACCTACTCCCACAACCAGTCGTGAACCGATGCCGAAAGGGGTAATCCCCTGTGTAACGGTTCAGTTTCAGGGTAATATCCAGATCACGTCGGTTTTCAACACCTGAACCGTTTCATCATTCCTAATGTGTCTTCTCCAGGCAGTCATCATGCTCCCGTCTTCCAAGCCGGGCGGGACCCGGATCGACCTCATCTCGGATACAAGCATCATCGGGTTCTCTATCCGTAGCGGCTTGGTCCTGCTCACCAGAGAAACAAGACTCTCCTGAAAGAGGGAAGAGCTTGGGAAGGGGCGATTCACCTGAAACAAAATCCACCACATAAACGAAAGATACCGAATGGAAAAAGGGGAACGGCCTATCCGGCCGTTCCCCTTTTCCGCCCTGAAGAAGGGGGTTTGTTTTAACGCTTGATCACACTGGATACGCTGCTCGTATAGCTCTGGCCGTTTGCGTCATACCCGACCACGGTCCAGTATATCGTCGTTTTCGACGGGATGAACCAGTACCAGAGCACCGGGTGCAGGCTGCAGTATGTTTTGCTGCCCGTATAGATGGTCGTGAAGTTCTTATTGTCGAGCGAGGCATATACCTTGAACCTCACCATGCCCTCGGCCTTCCACGAGAAGACGGGATTGTCCCTCATCACGGCGCCATTCGCAGGGCTGACCGGCTCGATGACGATCTCTTCTTCCTGTACGAGCACGGTCACGGTATCCGGACTGCTGGTGTCGGTTCCGTCATATACCCTGAGCTCGAATACATAGGTGCCTTTCTTGGTGGGGGTAAAGGACGGGGTGGCCGTGTTGGACCCGCTCAGCGACACCCTGGTGCCCGAGACCTGGGACCAGATATAGGAAATGGTATCGCCGTCGGGATCGAAGCTGGCGCGGCCGTCCAGAGTCACCTTCTCTCCGATGTTCGCGGTCTGGTTGTCTCCCGCATCGGCTACAGGCACCTGGTTGTGAGCATCAACGGTCACGGTTACGCTGGCCTCGGAAACCGCCTTGCCGTCCGAGACCCTCACCGTGAAGGTCAGCACGCCGGAGGTGGTGGGGGTGAAGCTCGGGCTCACCGTATTTGCTCCGGCAAGGTCCACTCTCGCGCCTGAGCTCTGGGTCCATGCATAGGTGAGCGTATCGCCGTCCACATCGTAGGAGGCCGCAGCACTCAAGGTTACCAGTTCCCCTACATACACCAGGATATCATCGCCGGCATCGGCGACCGGGGCATTGTTCAGAGCCATCACCCTGATTACCACCCTATCCGGGGTTGATTGGACTTTGCCGTCAGAGACCACCAGCTCGAACTCCCGGGTCCCTTCAGACACCGCATCGAAATACGGAGATGCGGTCTGCGCTCCCTGGAGATTCACCTGGATACCGGCTGTCTGCCGCCATGAATAGCTCAGGGTGTCTCCGTCAGGATCCGACGAGGCGCTGCCGTTAAGCGTTACACGCTCTCCCACCTGAACGTCCTGATCACTGCCTGCATTGGCGGTCGGGGCCTGGTTCGCGGCCGCGTTGACCGTGACTATGACCTCATCGGCGGGGCTGACAAGGGAGCCGTCCGAGCAGGTTACCGAGAACCGGTACTGCCCCTCGGCTGTGAAGGTGAGGGATATATCCTGCCGATTCATGTTCGGGAGCTGCACTCCACTCCCTGAGACCAGTCGCCACTGGTAGGTGAGCGCATCGCCGTTGGGGTCGGACCCCGTTGCATGAAGGGTGACCTGGGACTGCACCTCGATGGTCATATCACTGCCTGCGCTGACACTGGGCGCCACATTCCTGATGGTGATATCCACAGTGTCGGTGGCAGATGACTTACCGTCGAAACACCTGAGCATGAACCGGTAGACGCCCGCCTTCGAACCCATGAAGCTTGCGGTGGCACGGTTTGCATTCTCGATCTGCACCGAAACCGGCCCTGATACCTGAGACCAGGTATACTGCAGGGTGTCTCCGTTAGGATCACGGGACTTCGATCCGTCAAGGTATACCCTGGTGGGATTCACGGTTTGATCGTTGCCGGCATTGGCAACCGGCCGGTTATCAGCCGGGTTGGTGGGGTCGGAGTTGTTGTAGTACTCTTCCAGGTTGGAAATGCCGTCACCATCGCTGTCCCCCGATGCATCAGCAGGATTGTTGGGATTCAGGCCATGGGAGGTTTCCCAGGAATCCGGCATTCCGTCTCCATCGCTGTCGAGCCTCAGGATGATGGTGTCCGAGACAGGGGTGCTCATCCAGTTGCCGGCAGCGTCCCTGAAGTTTGCATACACGGTCTTTGTTCCGTCCCCGGCAGTCAGGGTCCACTGATAGGTGGTCGCATAGGCAACCACGTTCGACCAGCTCGTGCCGTCGTTGCTGAAACGCATGCCTGCCACGCTGCCTCCTGAATCGGAGGCGGACAGGGTCAGGGTGACCGTCCTGCTGGGGGTCGTGCTGCTGCCGCCGTTGATCACGATCGATCCGGTAGGCGGGGTCACGTCGGCCGAGCCGGTAGTAATGCTCGCCTCCTCAGAATAACCGGACTCGTTGTTCGACGTGTCATAGGCGGTGACAGCGATGTAATAGGTTCTCCCGAGCGGGACGTTGTCGAACCGGTAACTCGTGACGTTCCCCACGTCCAGCCCGCTTCCATAGCTCCTTGATGCAGTGCCGTAATAAACCTTGTACCCGGCAAGATCGTCCTCGGTGTTGGCATTCCAGCTCACCAGAATCGATGCTGCAGATCCAAGAACGGGCATGCATGCCAGAAAAATGAACAGACAGAAAAGACCACGTAATGCCCTCATAAAAACACCTCCAGTAGTTCCGATTATCAAATGCTCGTGAGGCAATTTGAGGGCCAAGAAGATTTGGCTAATTATTCTGCTTTGTTACAGATTGAATCTCCCCTCGGCGAGCAACACTTTCGTAGGTAATCGTTACTGTTTCGTAATCAGGTTCGCCCTTGTTTAGACCTCGACCAGTGCCTCTTAAGAGAATGCAGCCGAACCCGGTAATTCCTGCCCGGTCCCCCGGCGGAAGCCGGCGTATCCGGGCCTGCCGGGCCTTCCCCGCCGCCCCGGCAGTTCCCGGCCCGGATGCATGTGCAGGGATCTTGAAAACTTCGCGCCTTCTCCTCATTACTGTTCTAAAGCAGGATAGTATAGTAAGGGTCACAGGATGGAGGGGTCAGGATAGCAATGGGCGCCCGCCATCTTTGGGGAAGAGGATCTGCTTGAAATACCACGGGTGAGTGTGTCATGCTCACGCATATGAGAAAGGCCATTTGCACAGTGCTTCTCCTCATGCTCGTCTGCTGCCCGGCAAAGGCCGCGGCCATGAGCTTTGAAGAGGAGCGCAAGATCGCCAATGAGATCGTCACGGTCCTGGATGCCCAGGGACTGATCGTCCACGACCAGGAGATCACCTGGCCGGTCAAGCTGGTGACCGACAGGCTTGCCGACCACGTGAAAGACCCCATCTATTCTTTCAAGATCCACGTCATCGAGGACAGGTCGATCAATGCATTCGCCATTCCCGACGGGCACATCTTCGTCAATACCGGCACCCTCCTGTTCGTGCGGGACCTCGACGAGCTCGCCGCGGTCATTGGTCACGAAATGGGGCATGCGCAGATGAGGCACATCCCTCAGACCATCGAAGAGCAGAAAAAGGTGACGGCCGTGAGCATCGCGGGTATGCTCCTGGGAACCCTCCTGTCGGCCAAAAACCCGCAGATCGGCTCGGCCATGATCTTTTCATCGATCGGAGGGGGAGAGAATATCAAGCTCGCGCATTCCCGCCGCTTCGAAAATGAGGCGGACGAGTTCGGGAACAACCTCATGAGGGCCTCGGGCTTCAGTCCTGCTGCCATGAACCGGTTTCTCGTAAGGCTGGGGCCCTTCTCGGGCGGGGCGAACATTCCGGAATACCTGCTCACCCACCCCCACATAACCAGCCGTATCTCCGAGAAATCGCCGGACGAGCCGAACCCGGACCCGGACGAGCATTACTGGATGCTGTATTCCAGTGTGGTCGGCCTGGTCATCCCTGAAGAAGAAGCCAGACAGAGGGCGCAGGGCATTCCCGATCCCTATCGCAGACTCGCGCTCGGCCTGCTCGAAACGAGAAAGGGAAGGCACGAGGAGGCCCTGAAGCTCCTGGACGGCCTGGACATCCCTATGGCCTATGCCTACAAGGGGCTCAACCTCGCCATGGCGGGGAAGAAGGACGAGGCCTATCCCTATCTCAAAAACTACGGCACCTCGGCCAGGACCAGGGTCCCGCTGGCCGAGATCATGGAAGAGCGGGGGGAGTTCGACGAGGCGATCGCCATTCTCTCGCCGTACCAGAAGCAGAACATCCAGGTGGACTACAAGCTGGGCATCCTCTACCAGAAGTCATCGAACGAGGCCATGTCTCACGTTTCCTTTGCCCGGTATTTCTTCAAGACAGGCAAGTACAAGGCAAGCCTGTATCACATCGAAAAGGCCCTGGCTCAGGACAAAGTGCTGGATGCCCAGGTGGCAGGAGAGATGAAGGAGATGAAGGAGCTCATCGGAAAGATCAGGAGCTCGTGATCTCTTCAGCAGTTCAACAGCATGGCCCTGATCTTGGTGATGTCGAACATCTCGCCTTCGCCGGTGTCCTCGCAGAAGGCCTCTACAAAAGGAATACCCCCTTTGCGGAAGAGATATACGGGGCTGATCTTTTTCACCTGAATTTCCCCGTAGCCATGCCTGGGATAGAAGATAACGACCGATCTGCCGTCGAGAAGGGCCTTTTCAAAGATCCCCTCCCCCTTTGCCCCGTAGGGAAGCGGGGTCACCATGCCGAATGGGAAGATCCCCTCCTTCCGGGCTTCTTTCCACTCCTTCTTCTGAGTGAGCTTTGTGGGCACCATCATTCCCCATCTCGCTCCCTGGCCCCCCTCCCACGAAGGTGTCGCTCCCCTCACGATCACGTCGTTGTTGGCAAGTGAGGCCAGAACCTCCTCCTCGCGGTTTTCCGGAACCCGGTAGACCCCGGGGAGCACTTCGTCCAGTCCCGGAGGCAGTGCACCGCCCGCATCGTTCAGGACGAGAAAGGTCCCGCGGAGGATGCGGGCCTCGCTGTGTGCCATGACCCAACCCCTGATGGTCTTGTTCACGTTGTCGGGAAGCTCGTGCCGCGAGGTCCTCTCGAGAAAGGCGCCGATCTTATCTAAGTCCCATCCGAGGTGGAGCGCACGGGATATGGACCGCTTGGTGATCCGGTAGATGCTGACCACATCGGAGCGCATGAGGTCCGCAATCTCGCCGAGATTCAGCAGATCAACGGGATCGAAGTTTCCGGGAACCAGAACCTCCATATCCGGCTGAACCACAACCTCTTCTCCGTAGGCCTTGAGCGAGATCTCGATCCTTCCGGTCTTCAACGCCTGATAGACCGGCTCAGCGAACTTGAGCCACCGGTTTGCGCGGTCCGCCTGCATGACCCCCAGATCGAGCCACTGCCCGATCAGCCCGCGAACCATGCCTTCCACGCCTGTCTCATCCGGGTTCCTGCTGAGAATGAAGTTCTTCAGCGACCTGGCGAGGTAGTCCCACTGGAGGGCCCTGTCCCCCATCAAAGTGAAGGCCTTGTGATCGAGGCCGGGATAGTCCTTGCACGAGCGGATGAATCTCCACACGGGGTACCGGGCGTCGCCCTCGGCCGCGAGCTCTCTGGCGGCCTCCGATGAGATGCTCAAGACCCCGTTTTTCTCCTCGATGCAGCCGAGCTCCACGAGCTCCCAATACACGCGCTCGCATTCCGGAAGCTCCCCCAGCCGTTCTTCGAGAAACTGCCAGCCCCGCTTGAAGGGCTCCATCCCCGCCCTGCATCGTATCCGAGACATGCGAAGCGCATTGAGCAGGGCAATGTGCCCCCGGATGCTCACCCGCTCCGGCTCGGTCCAGGTGATATCGCCCGGGTCGGCGAAATGCCGCCTGCGAACCTCATCTAAAAGGGGATAGAGCGACGGGAGGAGGATGACCGGGTCCCTGCCCGATAGCCCTCCCTGGAACACGACGCCCCTTAAACCGAGCGCGGAAAGATCTTCTCTGAGCTCGTCGTGCCCGGAGAGATGGACGGCCGTGAGCACATCCCAGGGAACGCTCCCGCCGAGCTCATAGAGGTCGATGAGCAGGGTGAGCTGCCTGTCGGTGAGCTGGCCGAGTACTCTCTTAAGTCTTGTTTCGTCGCTCAGCTCCTCCGCGAGCCTGCAGGCGTCGGCCGGCTTCCCGAGTATGCGGGTGGAGAGGATCTCCACCATATAGGCCGGAATACGGGAAACGAGATCATAGGTCGATGTCACGGTGATCCCACTCCTCGATGGTGTATTTGTAGCCCTGCTCCGCAAGGAAGATCTGCCGCTTGTGGGCGAAATCCTCCTCAGAGGTTCTCCTGCTCACCAGGGTATAAAACGTGGAAATACGATCTTTGGGCCTGAGTATCCTTCCCAGCCTCTGGGCCTCTTCCTGCCGGGATCCGAAGGTCCCCGAGACCTGGACGGCCACGGACGCATCCGGAAGATCGATGGCGAAATTGGCCACCTTGGAAACCACCAGCACCGGGATCTCCCCCCTCCTGAAGGCGGCGTAGAGATCGTCCCGTCTGGCATTGGGCGTCGAGCCCGTGATCAGGGGAGCGCGAAGGGTGTCGGCTATCCTCCTGAGCTGGCTCACATATTGTCCGATGACCAGCACCGGCTCGTTGGCATGCTTCTGGATGATGCGCTGAGTCACCCGGTCTTTCAGCGTGTTTTCAGAGGCGATCCTGAACTGATCCCGGTCTCCGGATATCGCATACTCATGCTGCTTTTCCTTGGGAAGGGGCAGGCGGATTTCATAGCAGCACGCCTGGGCTATGAAACCTTTTTGTTCGAGCTCCTTCCAGGGCACGTCGTAGCACTTGGGACCCACGAGCGAAAAGGCGTCTTCTTCCAGGCCGTCTTCCCGAATCAGGGTGGCTGTGAGGCCGAGGCGTCTCTTTGCCTGGATCTCTGTAGTGGCCCGGAATACCGGAGCAGGCACCACGTGCACCTCGTCATAGATGAGCAGGCCCCAGTTCCTGGCCTTCATGAGCTGCATGTGCTCGAATGGCCCCTGCCTGCTCTTGCGATAGGTGAGGATCTGGTAGGTGGTGACCGTGACCGGACGCACCTCTTTTTTCTGGCCCGAATACTCGCCGACCTCATCAGGGCTCAGGCTGGTCTTGTCCAAAAGCTCGGCGATCCACTGGCGCACGGCGGAGACATTGGTGCACATGATCAGGGTCTGGGTCCTGGCCTGCGCCATGACCTTAATGCCCACGATGGTCTTGCCCGCACCGCAGGGAAGCACCACGATGCCCTGGCCGCCGCGGGCGCTGCCCCCTGCCCAGAAGTGGTCGCAAGCCTCCTTCTGGTACTGGCGGAACGCGAACTCGCGGCCCGAGAGGGTGTTGCCCCTCACCTCGATATCGAGGTGTTCCCCGGGATCATACCCCACCAGATCATGCACGGGAAACCCGGCCTTGATGAGCATGTGCTTGAATCGCCCGCGCACCTGGGCGTCGATGATACACGCCCGGGGTGACACCTGCTCCTTGACCGTCTCCCGGATACCCGGCTTTCCCAGAATCTCATCCAGAATATCCGCGGACCTGGCCTCCACCAGCAGCCCCTGCCCGTCGTGCTTTGTCAGCCGGACGGCATCCCAGCGATGGTATGCGTCCCGGATCCTGAAGAGCACCCCTTCAGGGATTTCATAACGGGAATAGCGCTTCAGGGCCTGAACGACCTCTTCGCAGGAGATCCCGAGGGCGGCCGCGTTCCAGATGCTCAGCGGCGTCACCCGGTAGGTGTGCACGTACTCGGGCGACTTTATCAGCTCTGTGAACGGTAAAACGGCATCACGGGCACGTTCGAATTCAGGAGACTGCACCTCGAGGAGGATGCTCCCGTCACTCTGCACGATGATGGGTTTCTCTTGTGTCGTCATGGGAATAAAATAGATTCACACAGATATCCATAAAACGCAAGGGTGCATTTCGCTTGTGATTCCACTGGGATCGACGGCGGGTGCACCATTGAGCAGGGAGAAGAGAGCACCTCACTGGCTTCTCCGGCAGAAGTTGTCGGACATCCCCGGCATCGAGGAATTTTCTGTTGCCATTCAGAATCAAATGACAGAGAATGTTTTGATACCATTATTTTTTGGAGATGAATGCATGAAGGCCCTAGAAAATAATCCCATGAACATTACACAGGCGGATATAGTCGTGGGGATCCCGTCCTACAACGAGGCGGCGACCATAAGCTTTCCGACCCTCCAGGCTGCCCTGGGGCTCAAGGAGCACTTCAGCCACTTGAGCTCGGTGATTATCAATTGCGACAACAGCAGCACCGACGGGACGGGTACGGTCTTCCTGAACACAGACACCCACGGGATCCCCAAAATCTATCTCTCCACGCCCAAGGGGGTGAAGGGAAAGGGAAATAATTTCAAGAACCTGTTCAGAAAGGTTCTGGAACTCGACGCCAAGGCGGTGGTGGTTGTGGACGCCGATCTCAAGAGCATCACCCCCCGATGGATCAAGAACCTGGGCGAACCGCTCTTCAGCGACTTCGAGTTCGTTGCCCCGTTGTATGTGAGGCATAAATACGACGGGACCATCACGAACAATATCGCCTACCCGCTGACCCGGTGCCTCTACGGAAGACGGGTCCGGCAGCCCATCGGCGGAGATTTCGGCTTCTCCGGGACCATGGCCGGTATATATCTGAAAAGCGGTCTGTGGGAAGAGGAAGTAAGCCAGTTCGGCATCGATGTATGGATGACCACTATCGCCATGAACGAGGGCGTGCCCATCTGCCAGGCGTTTATGGGCAGACCCAAGGTCCACAAGCCCAAAGACCCCTCCGCCGACCTCGGCCCCATGTTCCGGCAGGTGATCGGCACCATCTTTAATCTCATGATCGCGTATCGCGACAAGTGGAAGTCCACCAAGTGGAGCAAGCCGACAGCCATCTATGGCTTCGGTCTCGGCGAGGTGGAGATGCCTCCTGCGGTCGCTGTAAATAAAGAAAAACTCTACCAGCGGTTCCGGGAAGGGTTTCATGCCAACTGGGACGTGTACCGCTCCATCTTCTCCTTCGAGAACCTCCAGAAAGTGAGGGAAGTTGCGTCCTTGAGCATGGATTATTTCGAGATGCCGGTCACGGTATGGGCCAAGGTACTCTTCGACTTCGCGCTGGCATATCACAAGCAGAGCCTGGAGCGAACCAAGGTGATCGAGGTGCTCATCCCCTTGTACTATGGCATGACCCTGTCGTTCGTCAACAAGACTCAGGGTATGTCCGTACAACAGGCAGAGGAGTTTCTCGAGGACATGTGTCTGGTTTTTGAACAGACGAAACCATACCTCATAGACAGATGGACCTAACAGGAAAGGAGTAGCTCATGGCAAAGGTATTGATCGTTGACGATGAAAAACATATCAGGCTGCTGTATTCCGAAGAACTGAAGGAAGAGGGGTATGACGTAGCACTAGCAGCCGACGGCAAGGACATACTGCAGCGCATCGAGCGGGAAAAACCCGATGTGGTCGTTCTGGATATAAAAATGGTCTCGACAAACGGTCTGGATGTTCTGCAGGAGATCCGGAACAAGTACTATAATCTGCCGGTCATTCTCTGCAGCGCTTATGGAAGCTACAAGGTGGATATCAAATCCATCGCAGCCGACGCATATGTGGTTAAATCTTCGGATCTGACAGAGCTCAAGAACAAGATAGCCCAGGTGCTGGAGGCTTCGGTGCCCGGAAAAGAGTAGCGGTTTGCATATCAGAGCTGATCTTCACGTTCATACCCGGGCATCCGACGGGGATCTCGACCCGGAGCAGGCCGTTTCCCAGGCCCGCTTTAGCGGTCTCGACACGGTGGCTGTCACGGATCACGACACCGTGGCAGGCACGCAGGAGGCACTGGACTCGGCGAAGAAGCACGGCATCGAGGTGATCGCCGGCGTGGAGATCAGCGCGGTCTTCGAACCCGGGACCCTGCATATTCTCGGGTATTTCCCTTCGTATCCAAAAGGTTTCGAACAGGCATTGAAGCCCCTGCAGGAGGCAAGAAAGCTCAGATTTCCCCGGATGGTCGAAAAGCTCAACAAGCTGGGAATCGACATCTCCCTCGAAGAAGTCCTTAAGATCGCGGGTGATGCCCAGGTCGGGCGGCCTCACATTGCAAAGGTCCTCATCGACAAGGGATCTGTCAGAGATTTCGACGAGGCGTTCTCGCGCTATCTGGCAAAGGGCAGACCCGCATACGTCGAGAAGGAAAAGATGAGCCCCCGGGAAGCCATCCAGACCATCCTCGCACACAAAGGCGTCCCGGTTCTCGCCCACCCCTTTACCCTGGAGCTTGAAAAACCCGAACTTCGCCGGTTTATCCGCGAGCTCGCCGATTACGGGCTGATGGGCATCGAGGTATCCTATCCCGAGCACACGCGGTCCCAGAAAAGGCTCTTTGCGCAGATCGCCCGGGAGCACGGCCTGCTTATCACCGGCGGAACCGACTACCACGGCCCCGGCCAGGGCGGCCTGACAATCGGCGCTTACGGCCTCGATAAGGAAGCCCTGAGTGTCTTCCGGGAGAGGCTTTACCAAAGGTCCTCCTCGTAGCCATCCTTGTTCCCGAGCCGGGCCTTCCCGGTCATTTGAAGATGATCCGTCCTTTTCCCGCTTGACAGGCATCTGCCTGTTGACTATCTGGAATGTGGCGAACATGCAGGGAGAGAACGCCCGCTCCATGCGGGCAGCGTGATATCGACCAGCATAAAAATGAAGATTACGCCACCGGGAGAAAGTCGATGTTTTCGAAAAACGTCCTTGACCAGGTGGGGAATACCCCCATTGTCTGCCTGAAATCCGTTCTTGAAGCAAATATCTTTGCCAAAGCCGAGCACCTCAACCCCGGCGGGAGCATCAAAGACCGGGTGGCGCTGTTCATGCTCAAAGAGGCGGTGAGAAAGGGTAATCTCAAGCCCGGAGACACCATCGCGGAGCCAACCTCCGGAAACACCGGCATCGGGATTGCGCTCGTAGGCGGATTGATGGGCCATAAGGTGATCATCGCCATGCCTGAAAATATGAGCGAAGAGCGCAAGAAGATCATCCGGGCGCTCGGCGCCGATCTCATCCTCACCCCGGCGAAACAGAGCGTGGAAGGGGCCATCAACGCCGTGAGGGAGCTTCAGAAAAACCGTTCCGACATCTACATCCCCCAGCAGTTCGAGAACCCGGACAATCCCCTCGCCCACTACCTGACCACCGGCCCCGAAATCTGGACCCAGCTTCGCCACCATGTCGATATCTTCGTATCCGGCCTCGGTTCCGGCGGAACCCTCGGCGGTGCGGGGAGATTTCTCAAGGAGCGCAACAAAGACACCATCATCGCGGCCGTGGAGCCGAAGAACGTGTCCGCACTGCTCGGCCACGAGCCGGGGCTGCACCGGATAGAAGGCATCGGAGACGGCTTTATCCCGCCGGTTCTCGATACCTCGCTGATCGACGAGGTCATCGAGGTCAGCGATGACGACGCGATAGAGACCTCACGGATGCTGGCGCGAAAGGCCGGCCTCCTGGTAGGGACCTCCTCGGGTGCGAACGTGTGGGCCTGCATGCAGATGGCCAAGAAATACGGGAGCGACAAGATCATCGCCACCGTGCTGCCCGACAGGGCCGAGCGGTATTTCAGCACAAGTCTGATCTGAAAAGATAAATCCTTCTTTCTATCAGGTGATCTGTCTTTTCCTGCCGCCGGGAAAGGGTACTCACTTTGAATGAGGGAGACCCTTTCTCTTTGCCCCGGCGATAAAGATATTCTATACAATCTCCGAACTATTCACTATGATGCAGTCCATGGGAAACACAGACAATCAGTGCCCCGAGGCTCCGATCCCGGACATCAGCGTCATCATACCCATGTACAACGAGCAGGAGAATGCCGCGGACACGATCCAGCGTGTGGCCGACACCATCGCCCCTTCCGGCAAGAGCTTTGAGATCATCCCGGTCAATGACGGAAGCACCGACGACACCCTTGCGGTTCTGCACCGCCTTGCCGAAGGCGACGATCATATCCGGGTCGTGTCGTACGGCACAAACGGCGGCAGGGGCAAGGCCTTACGGTGCGGGCTGAAGGCGGCCCGGGGCCGCTATGTCGCCACCATAGACGCCGATCTCTCCTATGATCCGAAATACATCATGCAGATGTATCGGGTCCTCGACCAGGAGCAGGACGTCGATGTGGTCCTCGCAAGCCCCTATATGAAGGGCGGAAGCGCCCAGGGAGTTGCCCGCGACAGGCTTTTCATATCCCGCCTGGGAAACAGGATCCTCCAGATGGCGATCCCTGAGGATATTCACACGCTCACCTGCATCGTGCGGTGCTATCGCCGGGATGTGATCGAGAGCCTCGATCTGGAATCCGACGGCAAAGAAATCCACCTGGAAATCCTCTCCAAGATCCTTGCCATGGGATACCGGGTGAAGGAGATTCCAGCGGTCCTGACCGCGAGGAAAAGGGGGTCGTCGAAGTTCGCCTTCAGGGCCACGGCACTGTCCCACATCGTGTTCACCGTGTTCCAGCGCCCGAGTCTCCTGTTCGGCTTTCTGGGTCTTGTCCTCACACTGACCGGGCTCGGGCTCGGGGTCTACATCGTGGCCCTGTATTATGTCGAGGCCTTGAACCCCAACCGGCCCCTGATCACCCTGATGATCCTGTTCATTCTGGGCGGCATTCAGATCCTCTCGTTCGGCTTTCTCGCATCACAGGTCAATCTCCTGCGCAGAGACGTGCTCCAGAGCCGCAGGGCCATATCCCGGATATATTCCTCCCTTCCTCCACGGCCCTGTGACTCTCCCGAAGGCGACAAGTCGCTCTCTGAAAAGAAATCCGCTTGACAACAGGTGTTATCCATGTTTCGTATAGTCGTGTGAGAGTCATATTGTCATACAATGTAGACGTTTCTCCCGGCATACGCTATAATGCCGGTGTCTTATCATGAGCGAGCACCAACGGCGCTGATATAATTTTTATTACAAAAGAGGAGGCAATAATGGCCAATCTTATCCTTGACGAAAGGGATCAAAAGTTCGTTCTGTTCGAGATGCTTCAAGCCCAGAAGCTCTGCGATTTTCCCAAGTTTGCGGAATTCTCCCAGGATATGTTCGAGATGATCCTCAGCGAGGCCCAGAAGTTCGCCGTAGAAGAGATCTTCCCTACCCTGGAGGAGTCGGACAAGCAGGGCTGCAAACTCGTCGACGGGCAGGTGCATGTTCCTGAATGTTTCCATCGACCCTACAAGCTTTTCTGCGAGGCCGGCTGGAACTGCATGTCCGCTCCGCCCGAATTCGGAGGCCAGGGCCTGCCGTTCATCATGAGAATCGCTGCACACGAGTGGTTCATGCACAACTTCGCCTTTTCATCCTACCCGGGCCTCGGCGAGGGCGCGGCGCATCTGATTCATGTGTACGGCACCGAAGAACAGAAGCAGAAATATCTCCCGAAAATGAACAGCGGCCAGTGGGGCGGCACGATGTGCCTGACCGAGCCGAACGCCGGAACCGATGTCGGCAATCTGAGCACCAGGGCCATCCGCCAGCCTGACGGCACATTCCGCATCAAGGGCACCAAGATGTTCATCACCGGAGGCGACCAGGACCTCACCGAAAACATCATTCATCCTGTGCTCGCCCGCATCGAAGGCGACCCCGCCGGGACCAAGGGCATATCCATCTTCATCGTTCCCAAGTATCTCGTCAACAGCGACGGATCTCTGGGCAGGCGCAACGACTTCGAGATAGCCAAGATCGAAGAGAAAATGGGGATCCACGGCAGCTCCACCTGCGTGATCAACTTCGGCGACAACGGCGAGTGCTACGGCGAGCTTTTGGGCAACGAGCGCGAAGGCATGAAGATCATGTTCCAGATGATGAACGAGGCCCGGGTCGCCACCGGCCTGCAGGGCGTCACGAGTGCCAGTATCGCTTATCTCCATGCG
The DNA here is from genome assembly GCA_001896555.1 of Candidatus Phosphitivorax anaerolimi. Classification (GTDB taxonomy): domain Bacteria; phylum Desulfobacterota; class Desulfomonilia; order UBA1062; family UBA1062; genus Phosphitivorax; species Phosphitivorax anaerolimi. Next base: position 72,917 of record MPOS01000032.1, on the reverse strand, counting down.
TTGCAGTATACCAAGGAGCGGCTCCAGGGGTCGTCCCTCATGGAGTTCAAGAACCCCGAAGCCCCTCGGGTGCCTATCATCGAGCATCCCGATGTGCGCCGGATGCTTCTGTGGATGAAGTCCAACGTGGACAGCATGCGCGCACTGATGTACTACGCCACCCTGTGCGGCGATATCGCGATGAACACGAAGGACGAATCCGAAGTAGACAAGCGGCTGGGAATCTTCGAGGTGCTTACGCCCATTATCAAGGCGTACTGCACTGATGTCGGGTTCAGGGTTACGGAAACAGCGATGCAGTGCTATGGGGGTTACGGCTATTGCAGCGAATACCCGATCGAGCAGTTCATGCGCGACGAGAAGATCGCCAGCATCTACGAGGGCACCAACGGCATCCAGGCCCTCGACCTCATCGGAAGAAAGCTGGGCATGAAGAAAGGCACTTATTTCATGCACCTCCTCGGCGAGATGAACTCGACCGTTGCGCAGGCCAGAGAGAACCTGCAGGTCAAAGACCTCTGTGATGACGTGCAGGCCGCGATCAACTCACTGGCCGAGATGAGCCTCTTCTTTGCATCGAGCGCAAAGGCGGGGAAATTCCTCATCCCGGTGGGCAACGCCTACCCGTTCCTCATGATGATGGGCAAGGTGGTATCGGCATGGATGCTCCTGTGGCAGGCGGATGTAGCATCGCAGAAGCTCTCTTCTTTGAGCGGGGAGAGAGGAGTGGATACCGCCGATCGGGGTGCGTTGAACGCGCTGGTGAAAGAAAATAAAGAGGCGGCCTTCTACGACGGCAAGATCAAGGGCGCCAGATACTTTATCAAGAACGTGCTCCCCGAGATCGAAGGCACGATCAAGGCGATCAAGAGCGAAGATCTCTCCATCATGGAAATCGCTGCAGAGAGTTTCGCCTCGTAGCGAAAAGCCCATGCCCGGCACAGTCAGCGGGGAGCCTGCTCTCCTCCCCCTGATTGTGTCTCCCTTCTTCATGACTTCGCCGGTGAAGCGTCATGGGACCCGCGTCTGCGGCAGGTCGTTCGTGTGCCGCACCTTTTCGATGCGGGTCTTCCCTTCACCGCCACGGGAGAGTGGACTTCTTCCTTCCCCTCTGTTCTCTCGGGATATGTATTGGGAAAAGGAAAGATGAACCCGTTTCCACCCTCTTGCCGATTTCATGTGAACCCTTCCTTCGGTTTCTGTCCGGGCATGTATGTTTCCCATGGACGATTCTCTTGTCCTACGATACTATATCCAGTGTTGACATGTTTTTCCTGCAGGAAGGGGCCATGAGCGAGGATCGCAAAACAGAGGCGCGGCTGAGGGATGAGATCAGGGAGCTCAAGTCACGCATCAGGGACCTCGAAACCCGCCAGTCACGGTGCCTCCAGGCGGAAGAAGCCCTGAGACAGTCGGACGCCTTTTATCGCACCTTCTTGGAGAACACCGGCACGGCAACCATCATCATCGAGGAGGACACCACCATATCCATGCTCAATGTGGAGTTCGAGATGGTGACCGGCTACACTCGGGACGAGATCGTAGGCAGACCCTGGACGCGCTATGTGGCCGAGGAGGACATCGCCCGGCTCCTGAAGTATCATGTCGAGCGGAGAAAGGACCCGGAAGCGGCCCCGCGGAACTACGAGTTCAGAATCATCACGAAAAACGGAGAGCTCAGGGATATCTTCATGACTATCGCCGTCATCCCGGGCACCAAACTCAGTGTTGCGTCCATGCTCGATATCACCGAGCGCAAGCAACTCGAAAAAGAGATCCTCGACATATCGGAGCGCGAGCGTCAGAAGATCGGCCAGGAGCTCCACGACGACCTGGGGCAGCACTTGGTGGGCATCGAGGTCATGACCAAGGTGCTCAGAAAAAACCTGGAAAAAAGATCTCTTCAGGACGCGCAGTATGCCGGCGAGATCTATTCCCTGGTAAAGGAGGCCATCGTCAAGACGAGACGGCTCGCACGGGGCTTGTGCCCGGTCCACCTTGTGGCCAACGGGCTCGAGCACGCCCTGAGCGAACTGGCCTCGTCCGCGGAGTCGATGTTCGGCATATCATGCACCTTCACCTGCCCGACCCGGATGCCGGTGACCGATAACACGCGGGCGACCAACCTGTACTATATCGCTAAGGAGTCCATCCGCAACGCCGTGGAGCATGGACGCGCCGACCGGATCGAGGTGGAGCTCCTGGAAGAGCAGGGTTTTGTGCGGCTGAATGTGCGCGACAACGGCAGGGGCATGGACCCGTGTGCCCAGCCTAAGGGCATGGGGCTCCACATCATGAACTACCGGGCGCGGATGATCGGCGCGAACCTGCGGGTGCACCCCGGTGAGCAGGGGGGAACGGTCGTCAGCTGTCTCTTCGACGCGCACGGGAAAAGCGGACTCGAGAAAGGACAGGACGAACCGTGAAAACCAGGCGCACCATCCTCATCGTCGACGATCATCCCATTTTTCGGCACGGCCTGGCCCAGTTGATCAACCAGGAGCACGATCTCGAGGTCTGCGGCGAGGCCGAGGACTATCACAGCGCCCTAACATGCGTTGAGCGCCTTGCTCCCGATCTGGTGATCGTGGACATCACCCTGAAGAACATGAGCGGCATCGACCTCATCAAGGACCTCCACAGATTCTACCGCACGCTTCCCATGCTCGTGATCTCCATGCACGAGGAATCGCTCTATGCCGAGCGCTCGCTGCGGGCAGGCGCCAGGGGATACATCATGAAGCAGGAGGCCTCCGAGTCGGTCATCGACGCCATACGCCAGGTCCTTCAGGGCAGGATCTACGCAAGCAGAGACGTGACCGACAGCCTGCTGACGCGTTTTGTGGAAGGCCAGCACTCCACCCTGGAATCACCCGTCCATGCCCTGACCGACCGCGAGCTGGAGGTGTTCCGGCTCATCGGCGAGGGGTTGGGCCTGAGCGAAATCGCAGACCGGCTCAACCTGAGCGCGAAGACCATCGGAACCTATCGGGAGCGCATCAAGGACAAGCTCGGAATAAAAAATGCGACCGAGCTCCTCCGCTACGCCATGAAATGGGTGGAAGAAGATCACATACCCCAAGAGAAAACCCGAAAGTAGGTCATCTCCCTACAGAATTTTCCACGATCCCGGTACAGAAGAACCGGCCGGTTCCCGATTGCGCGCGCGAGCCCTTTGCACGATCTATGGACTATGTTTGATACGATTCCATAGAAAAGGAGGGGACTATGAACGCGCAAGTGCATCGTACAGGAGAGACATACCGGTATCAGTTGAACATAAAACATCTTCTGCTCACAGCCCGCAATACGGCGCCGGATCAGGAGATCGTCTACCGTGACAGGGTACGCTACACCTACCGCGATCTCATAACCCGTATCAACCGGCTCGCAAGCGCCCTGTCGTCGCTCGGGGTGAAACCGGGTCACACGGTTTCGGTTCTGGACTACGACTCTCACCGCTACCTCGAGTGCTACTTTGCCATACCCATGATGGGAGCTGTCCTGTTCACGGTGAACTGGCGGCTCTCGCCCGAGCAGATCGAGTACACGGTCAATCACTCGGAGGCTCGCGTGGTTATTGTCCATGAAGATTTCCTTCCTCTGCTCGACTCGGTGAGAGACAGGCTCGGCAATGTCGAAAAGGTCGTCCTCATCACAGAAGATCAGGACCGGCTCCAGGCCGCGTCAGACATCGACGGCGAGTACGAAGACCTGCTTGCCAAGGCATCGCCCCTGTACGACTTCCCGGATGTTCCTGAAGACACCAAGGCCACCACCTTCTACACCACCGGAACGACCGGCCTGCCCAAGGGGGTGATGTTCACTCACCGGCAGCTGGTGCTCCATACCATGAGCATAGGCATCATGTTCGGCTGCCATGAGACACCCATGCGGTTTTCCTCCATCGATGTCTACATGCCCATCACGCCGATGTTCCATGTCCATGCCTGGGGCTTTCCCTATCTCGCCACCATGATGGGGGTGAAGCAGGTCTATCCGGGCAAATACGAGCCTGAGATGCTGCTGAAGCTCATCCTGGGGGAGAAGGTCACCATCTCGCACTGCGTGCCCACGATCCTGCAGATGCTGGTTGAGAGCCCGGTGGCGAAAAAGGTCGACCTCACGAGCTGGAAGGTGATCATCGGGGGCGCACGGCTGTCCAAGGGACTCGCCAGATCCGCGCTCGATCTGGGGATCAGGATAATGGCGGGCTACGGCATGTCCGAGACATGCCCGGTCATCAGCGTGGCCAACCTCAAGCCCCACATGCTCTCCTGGGACAACGAGAAGAAGAGCGATGTCGTCATCAGGACAGGCCTCCCCATACCGCTCGTGCAGGTGGAGATTGCGGACTCTCAAGGCAGATTCCTGCCCCACGACGGCGAGAGCACCGGGGAAATCGTCATCCGTTCGCCCTGGGCCACCGAAGGCTACTTCAAGGACCCTGAGCGCTCGCAGGAGCTCTGGCGCGACGGCTGGCTCCATACCGGTGACGTGGCGCACATCGACGAGCAGGGCTACATCCAGATCACGGACCGGCTCAAGGACGTGATCAAGACCGGCGGCGAGTGGATATCATCGCTCGACCTGGAAAACACCATGAGCATGCACGAGGCCGTCGCCGAAGCCGCCGCCATCGGCGTTCCAGACCCCAAGTGGGGGGAGCGGCCCAAGATGCTCGTGACCTTGAAGCCCGAGTTCATCGGTGCCGGGATCAACGAAGAGGTGCTCAGAAGCTTCATGAAAAAATGCGCCATGGACGGGAAGATCCCCAGATACGGAATCCCCGACTCCTACGAGATCGTGGACGCCATCCCCAAGACCAGCGTAGGCAAGATAGACAAAAAGGAGCTCCGCAAGAGGTATCTATCCGATTCATCCGAACATGCCTCCAAATAATATGCAGGAGTGACACGTCTTCCCGGGAAACGGGGGCGCTGCATGTACCGGCCGCGGGCCCCCGTTGAAGGGCCAATTTACCATTGATATTGAGCTTATTGTATTATATTAGTACTATATTATTTTGTAATCGAGTTGGTGCTCTCTCCCAGGCCGGGGGCTGACTCATGTCATCATCCGGGCAGGATCCGGTATTTCATGTGCCCGGATTTACCCTTGGATCTGTGCCGGAGCCACAGGCCGCTCCATATTTGAAACGCTGTTGTGTATCGGGAAGAGCCGGTCTTTTTTCCAGACGGCGAAATATTTCCCGATAGTGTTCTCACTCCACGGGGAGGTTTATTCCATGCAGAAGAAGGGATTCGGACAGGTTATCAGGGCCCTGCCCTCGCTCGCCTCCATGGAGCAGGCCAGAGGTCTGCTGCGAACATTTTTCAAGCAGTGGGGTGGGCTGAGCACGCTGCGCATCCTCCTGAACACCGGAAGCAAGGCCGGGCATCTGCGTACACTGCGGTCCCTCCTTTCCTTCAGGCTCGAGAACCTCGCACCCCACTTTCTCGTATCGCTGTGGGAGGTGTTCGGAGACCGCGAGGCGCTCATCTCGGAAACACGAAGGTACACCTATGCGGACATGAAGGCCAGGATCATGCGGCTGGCAAACGGCATGCAGTCGCTCGGCCTCAGGCCCAAAGACCGCTGCGCGGAGCTGCTCTACAACGGAAACGAGTTCTTCGAGGCATTCTTCGCCTGCTCCCTGATCGGGTGCCCCATGCCCTTTCTCAACTGGCACATGGGACGCGAGGATCTCGTCGATGCGATCAACGCCACCCGGGCCAGGGCGCTGATCCTGAGCAGCGAGTTCGTGCCGGAGGTGCTGGCGATCAGGGATCGCATCCCCACGGTTGAGCACTGTATCGTAACAGGAAGCAGCGCCCCTGAGGGCATGATCTCCTATGAAGACCTGATCAGGCAATCGTCCGGGGGCATGCCCGATATCCGCTTTATCGTGGCGCTCAACCCCTACACCGGAGGCACAACGGGCACACCCAAGAATGTGAACTACTTCGACAGCATCGGCTATGCCTTCAGCGACCTCGCCGTCCCGCCCGATGTCACTCTGGAAGAATATCTGCGGTTCATGGTTCTCCAGTTCAGTTTCATGTACTATTTCGGCGGCACCGAGATCTCCGATCCTGTCACGAAGAACATGCGCTGTCTCATCCCGGGCCCTCTCTACCATGCGGGCACTATTGCCGCATGGGTGCCCTTCATCCTGCTGGGCGGCACGGGTGTGATCATGAAAAAGTTCGACCCATGCGAATTTCTCCGCCTCATCGAGAAAGAGCGCATCAACTGGGTATTCGTGGTGCCCGCCATGCTGGAAAAGATCCTGAGCCTGCCCGATGAGATAAAGAACCGCTATGACCTGAGCACCATGCACACTCTCATCTGCGCCGCAGCACCCGCCACTCCGGAGCTGAAGAAGGCCGCGAACGAGTATTTCCGCTCCCGGGGCTGCCATAAAAATGTCTTCACCGAGTTCTACGGCTCTTCTGAGACCGCGGTGGCGACCGTGTTTCTGCCCAAGGACTATGAGGAAAATCCTAAACGTTATGAGAGCGTGGGGAAAATGCGCTGCGCGCTGACCAGGATTTTCGACAAAGATGCCGGATGCTGGTGCACACCCGGCAAGGACGGTCAGGTCATGACCCGGAGCCTGACCACACTCAATCTCGACTATGTGGGGTCATCCGAGCAGGCAGGCAGGGCCTTTCAGATCATCGACGGGACCGCCTGGTTCGACGACGGCCTCACGGGCCATATGGACGAGGACGGGTTCCTCTACCTCACGGGGAGAAACAAGGAAATGATCATCACCGGCGGGGTGAATATCTTTCCCAACGAGATCGAGGCGGCGATCAAGCGCCATGCAGGGGTACTGGATGTGGCGGTCATCAGATATCCGGACAGGGAGCTGGGCGAGGTCCCCGCTGCGATCATTCAGCCCAAGGAAGGCCGGACCGTGAGCCCCGGTGAGATCATCGAGTTCTGCAGGCAACAGAGTCTCCAGGGGTACAAGATCCCACGCTATGTGGAGATCGTCGAGTCCCTTCCCCGCCACATCGACGGAAAAATGCGAAAAAAAGACATTGAGGACCGGTACTGGACAGGGATCGAGCGCAGGGGATAGCATTTTTTCAGCCTGCCGGGCGGATGTCGGAACAGGCGATGCAGGAAAGGTGATGCAGGCCACTTCCTGATTTCCCCATTGCCCGGGTCATCTGCTCATTTTTCAAATACGACCGTGAACCCGCCATTGAAGGTGATGGTGTATTCTATGGCATGGGGCGATTCAGAGCTTATTTTATGCCTTGTCACATAATCGTAAACCACACCCCCGCCATCTGATGAAGGAAAGCCGATGCTCGTGATATTCCCTACTCCGTTTGTGACTTCCACGTTTCTGAGGTAGTTGACCAGGTAGACAGCGCCTATGGAGAGCATCCCTGAAGAGGCATCCCACATGTTGTAGTAGGTCCACGTGAAGTCGTCTCCAGGGCCTGCCTTTGAATCCCCACTCATATCGGTGAAGCTCAAGTGGGAGCTTCCTTTTTTCGAAATCCCTGATGGAGGCGCATCAGGAAATTCATCACCTTCGAAGGTGACCCGGCCTTCGCTTATGATCGTATCCTCATTCTGCTCGATCAGAAAAATCGTATCGAGTACTGAATCGGTTTCGGTAATCAGACAGCTTATCAGAAAACAGGCAAAAGCCGCTCCCTTCTGCCAGTCAGGGGTGTCATCCGAACTGAGCAGATTCATCAGACTGCTCCAGACAACCGGCACCTCGTTTCCGCTGTTGAGCTTGAAATCCATGTTCTGCGAATCTCTGAACACAATGGAGATGGTTCCCAGCTTGGGCGAGAGGATCCTCAATCTGCCGGAGACAGGATAACCGGCTCCGTCGATCTGGAGCGGATCGATGATCTGGATGATGAAGGAGTCGGAAAGGGCATGCTTAACGTCCACATTCAGCCCGGGATGAGCATTCAATGTCCAGGTGTCAATAGGAAGATAAAAGTATACCAAAAATGGGAATGAAAAGGGTACCACCCCTATGCCCCCGATGGGCATTTAAAAGTATACCAATTGTGGGCGTGTAAAAGTTTACCACCCTCACGCAATACCGCCATGGGATTCGACCCCGTCCTTTGAGATTTTTCCCCGTAAGCGGAAGCTGTTGCCCCTGATGTTGATCACGACGCTGTGATGCAGCAGACGATCCAGGATAGCCGTAACGATGACAGGATCATGGAAGAGCTCCGACCAGTCGGTGAACGCCTTATTGGAGGTCAGGATGGTGCTGGCCTTCTCGTAGCGGTTGGCAACGAAGCGGTAGAAGAGATTGCACTCCTGCCGGTCGATGGGCGTGTAGCCCACTTCGTCGACGACCACCAGGGCGGATTTGTAATAGCTCCTCCCTCTGCCGGAACGGCCTGTCTCATGGTCTTTCCTAAGCTTCCTGATGAGGTCCTCCATGGTGGTGAAGTAGACGCTTAAGCCCGACTGGCACGCTTTCACTGCCAGAGCCACGGCCAGGTGGGTCTTCCCAACGCCTGGAGGCCCTAAGAAGATCACGTTGCCCTTTTGCCGGATGAAGGTCAGGTCGAAGAGCGACATGACTTTCTGCCGGTCGAGCCCAGGCTGGAAGGTGAAGTCGAACTCGTCGATGGACTTGATGAAGGGAAGTCCCGAGATCTTCAAGGTGGTCTCCACCCGGCGCTGCTCCTTCTGGGCCACTTCCTCTTCGAGCAGGTCGTCAAGGAAGGAGAGATAGCTCTTGCCCTGTTCCTCTGCCGCGTGGATGGTGCCGTCTAAAATCTCCCGGATCCTCGGCAGTCTCAACCGGGTAAGATTCGCCTCTATCCGTTCGAACACCAGTGTATCGCTCATATCGAAGCCCCCACTGCATGGTCATAGATGGAAAGCGGCCTGATCTGCACGTCCATATCGTACAGAGGCCTCTCAGGTGATTTGGTGAGCTTCGCGCGTCCCTTTGCCGGCCTGGCGTGATGATACTTCCGGGCATTCATCGCCATATCCTTGCGCAGGGCCTCGTAGAAGCGTTTCTCCTGCACCAGGTGACCCCTGCCGTCAGGAATCGTGTACGTGACGACGAGCCGGTTGTCGGTAAACACCCGCATGCTCTTGTCCTTCACGCGCAGCACAACCGCTTTGCCCACCAGGGTATGGGGAACGACAAAGCTGTTGCCCTCGAAGCGCACCGTGCAGTCCTTGTGCACCTTCCGGTACACCCGGTAGGAAGTATCGAACGGGCGAAGGGGCGTGGGCTTCAGGAAAGGCAGCTCGCGCTCGAACCGTACCCGCACCACCTCGCGGGTCGTGCCGTGCACCCGCTCGTCCTTCATCGTCAGCCACTCGGTAAGATCCCGATTGGCAGTCTCCAGGCAAGTGAACCCGTAGCCTCTCCAGAATCCCTCCCGGATGAACGAGAATGGACGCTCCACTTTGCCCTTCACCCAGGCGGCATAGGCAGGAGCCACCCTGGGCTTGAACCCGTAATGCACGGCAAAGCCCTGGACCGTCGCGTTGAACTTGGACTTGCCGGCAACCCTGCCGATATAGACGTTCCTCATCCGGTCATAGAGGATCTCCCCGGGCACGCCCCCGAAGGTGGTGAAGGCTCTGATATGGCAGTCCAGGAAGGTGGGCAGGTCGCACCGTTCGATGAGTTCCCCGTAGATCTTCCTCGAGTATCCCAGAATCATGGAGAACAGGTAGTACTTCCCAACCGTGCCGTCCTCTCGCGCCACCTGGAACTCCCCGAAGTCCACCTGCGCCTGGCAGCCTGGCTCTGTCTCGAACCGCATGTACGCGATACGCTGCGATTCCTCCTTGAGCTCGTGGACCTTAAGCTTCACCAGATCATACCCGCCTGTGTATCCCAGCGGCCTGAGGTGGTCGTATATCCACGTCGCCTTGTATTCCGGATCTTCCTTCAGCCAGGCCCGGAGGTTCCCCTCATACGGGTCGAGCTTGCTCTCCCTCTCAACCGGACGCCGTCCACGCTCGATCGCCTCGGGATCCTCAAGGTACTTGTGCACCGTCTTCCGGGACATCCCCAGACGCATGGCTATCTGCCTCTCCGATAACCCCTGCCGTTTAAGCGCCACGATGTCCATCACATCTCCCAGCCTTCGCATCATGCCCCCTCATGCTTCCGTCTCTGCACTCCATGAAGTGCTCCTCGGAAACCATGTCGGGGCGGCTGACTACTTCGAGGGGGACACATTCCCCCTCGACCCCTTTGAAAAACCATTTAAACCTGAATACTGAAAAACCTAAAGACCAGCTCGGTGGTATACTTTCACTTTCCTATTTTTGGTACCCTTTAACATTCCCAGAGACACCAGGTTTTTGCCGGGAGTTCATATGCGCCGGTGACCTCACTTACGGTCTCCAGCGTGGCGATATACTCCTTTGAGGACTCGATGGTGATCTCAAGAGGATCATCTTCAATGATATCAAGTCTGAAGGTGAGAGATTCAGCATCCAGCACATTATCGCTCACCGCGACCGGAGCGTCATCGCTGTCGCTCTTACTGCAGGATATCACAGCGAATAGAAAGAGGATCAACATGAGAGAAAGGCACAAACGTTTTGATTTGATGATATGCACCATACAACCTCCCTCCATGGGCTCATGGCCCTGAAAACGGGATCTGCCCAGGATCGGGTATCAGACTATCCCGGCAAATCCCCTTCAATATTGAAGGGAAATACTATTAAAAGATCAATCAAGTCAATATTCTTCATGGCATATTTTCCATGGTCGACTGAAGACAAAGAATTATTATGATGATGTGGTTTGTTTTTTAAGAATGTTCTGCATCTGCTGCTGTCTTTATACGATAAACCTCAAGCCCCGTAATACAGACACTCAGCCAGAACAGGCCTCCTGCAAAACCTGCGGCCACATCGCTGATGTAGTGAACGCCCAGGTAGATACGGCTGAATCCGATTATCATGATGGCAGCAGCGGCGATACAGACAATGAAAACCCGCAGCTTCCTAGAATCCACAGCCCTGATGAGAAAATAGGCCAGCATGCCGTAGAATATCGCAGCCATCATGGCGTGTCCGCTTGGATAGCTGTACCCGGCAACCTCGACAGAGGTATATTCCGTGAGGGGCCTCTCGCGCTGGATCGTCATTTTCAGAATGATCACAAGGAGATATCCGCCCGCATTGGCGATGAGAAACCCCGCAGCCTGAATATACCTTCGCATGAAAAGTAATAGGATAACCGTCACCAGAATGCCCAGCGGGAGCACTTCTCTGCCGCCAAAGCGTGTTATCACCTCCATTGCCCGGTCTGCCTGAGGGGACCGGATGAGACTGATATGTCCGGTTATCCAGTGATCAACCGCCACCAGGGTATCATGCTCGAGCATCTCTTCGGTGATGCTTCCGAATATCCAGACCAGCAGGATGCTTGCGAGTAAACCCACTGTCAGGTGGAGTCCGAGGTACACGTCGGGCGAGAACCTCCTCTCGATGAAGCCCGATGCTCCCGGATGCCTCTGCTTGAACCGCTTGACTGCAGGGGACGATCTCAGCCGCTCGATCCATGCATAGATCGCCTCTACAAGCCTTCTCACCCATGCGGAAAGAGAGTGCCCCTCTCCTGTTCCTGCCGCCAGAAGCAGGATGAACATTTCACCAGTGCATACCTGGTCCTGCATCAGAGGGCCTGTGAAAAGAGATATGATGTCGGATTCCATCTGATCGAATGCCGACCGGCCTCCCGGACCGGCCCCGTCCTTTATGCCATGAGATCGAGAAGCAGGCTGAGGGGACCGAAGACGGCACACCCCGGGAAAGTCTTAAAAAATGTCAGGATCAGTATTATTCCTTATAGATTATGGTCCCCACATGCTCGCCGGCTAAGGCTTTTGTGATGTTGCCCTCTTGAAGCCCGTTGATGATCTGGATCTTGTCAAGCACCTCACTGGTCTGAAGGATCTCCAGGCACGGCCGTTCGATGATCAGATCGACAAGATCCCTCTCCATCAGTTCCTTTGCACCGATCTCGCCAATGAACTCCGCGTCTGGATTTTTCTTTGGATCATCTGTGAAGAGCCCCTTCTCGTCCTTGAGGAAGATGCACGACCGGGCGCCGATCAGGTCTGCCAGGATGATGGTGCCTACATCGGTCCGGTACAGAGGAATCCGCCCCTTGACCGGCACGGCAAAGTAGTCGTAGGGCGGCATCCCGTGCACAATCGGGATGCACCCCGTAGTAAAGTAGGTGCGCAGCTTGACCACGTCGTCATGCCCGATTTTCACTCCACCCCATGGAGAGAGCAGGGTGGCAATCAACAGTGCGTTCTGCTCCGATATGCTGCTGCCGAACTTGGCAATGATGCCGGTCGGCATGCCCAGCTCCAGACCGATGCTGTAGATGTGTCGACTCCTGGTTCCTCCTCCAGTGGTGATGAGGATCTTGTACTGGTCTTTGACCGCTGCGATCTCTTTGACAATAGCCGGCAGGGCCTTGATGCCCCTGTCGCAGATGGACTGCCCGCCAATCTTGATGATGTCGACCTCAGGGAACAACCTGGCCTGAGGAGCCAGTTTCATCTTATTGAGCAGGTCCTTGCTGATGAGGCTCTCCCCCATGAGCTTGCTCTTGACATGCAGTCTTTTTCCGTCCTTTTCGCGTATCAGCGCCATGAGTGCTCCTTGGATGACTGTCGTTGGCTGTATTGTATCGCGCTAGACTTCCACTTCGTCGTCCTTCTTCTCGCCGCGTTTGAGCTCGATCAGCTCGGCCCCGATATCGGATGCAATATGCTCGAGCTCGCTCTTGCGCAGGTGCCTGGCAAAGATTTTCAGATCCACACCTGCAACCGCCACGAGTGTGAACCGAGGCATCTTCACTCCTTCCTTCACCTTCTGCCGTTCACGATAAAAGATCTTTCCCGCCATGGCTTAAGACCCCTCCTTTGATTTTTTCTCTTAAAACAGAGTGTTTGTTATGTTCATCCAAGATAACTATAGCCCGAACACCCTGCATATCAAACGATGGCAAGGTTTCAGGTATCCTGTCATTCTCTCATCTTCTTGTGCTTTTTTGCCAGCGTTTCCCAGCTCTGGCCGGCGTTTCTGCATACCGGCAGCACCGCCTTACCGTCCCACAACCGGGGCCTCAGCCATCCCTGGCTGTCAATCATGTCATCGGGCGCTGGAGTGAGGGCTTCCCGGTCGGTCGAGATCACCAGAATGCCATGGGCTTCGAGTTCGGAAACCCGCACCTTAGGGGGAAAGTCGCGCAGCCTGCCGTATTCGATGAACCGGCCGCTCCTGCCGTATGCGCATAAACCAACCGCAGCGGCCGCCCCGATGATGCCGTCATTGGTACCGCCGTGCCCGGAGAGATGGATCCCTGCACAGGCGCTCAGCGCTTCCTTCTGCGTTACAATCTTCCTCGAGCACTTCAGGCCGAAATCCTTAAGCCGTGCAAGAGCAGGGTCGTTTTCGCACGCGACGCACACCCCGGGATCGCTCCCGGGAGCACTGTGCCTCTCCACGTGATATACGGCGCGGTCTATCAGCCCGGTGAGGACTGAGTGGTCCGGGGCCTCTATGATGGCGCACGCCGATGAATTGTGTGAGGTATAGGGGATCTCTTCCATGACCGGCAACTGCTGCCTCACAACGCCCCACAGGCGGCATCCTTCGGGCAGTTCGTTCTCGAACCAGCGGGTCAGTTTTCCTGTTCCGAAATCAGAGTCGATGGTATCGGTGTCATCGAATGCTACGAACATCTTCATGATAGGTGAACTTCCTCTTGGTTGGATTGTTCTCTTCTGTTGCTTATAAAACAGCGGGGAACAGCTTAACTCCAAGCATAATAGGGCCGTCTGTGTCAATATCCGTAAGTCTTACCATAGTGGGCGTGACACGGCGATCGTTTTAGCGCCTGCTCACTCTGGCGGGCTGGGACAATGCCGGAGTGCAGCAATTCTCTCGGCGGCGCATAATGAGCGAGCCTTCCGGCAGAGTGGGAATTCTGGTTTTTAAGCCAGATAGTTTTCACCAAACTTTGACGGATATCTCCACCCCGGTCTCACAAGGATATTTCATCCGGTCTGTTTGACAACCATGCTGCGAATTGAAGGAATCAAAGGGGTGAGTATCTTGACTCGGAAAATCCGGATTCGACCTATGGGTAATAGAGAGCGGCAAAACCTATTTTTTTTAAAACGAATGAAGAACAAGTATTGTACACTATTTAGGGAGCCGAAATATTGCTCGGTCTCCAAGAGCTCTGAGATGTCACAGGCCCTTCCACGAGATCCTCGAAAGATCTTTCGGCTCCCTGAAGAATCCTCTGATCGGAATACATCCATGTATGCCGATATGGTCCTCACTATTTCATGATAAAGGTCATGACCAGCGCAAACACCGCATACGTCTCAGGCATAGCACCTGATACGAGAGCATTGGCCAATGTGTTCCGGCCTTCAAGGATGCTGCGGATGCCTGCTGCGCATACCGTGCCCTGGTACCAGCCACTCATAAGCATGGCGAGCCCCATGATAGCACCCTTCCCGGCAGCAGTGTACGGGTCTGTGGTCATCGCGTCCATATTCGTGAACAGGACCACGATGGCATAGATTCCCTGGGAGGAGGGCATCAGGGCTACGGCGATATTTTTGTAGAAGTTCTCGGATCCTCCGCCCAACAGTGCCTGGAAGGCTATGGAGAGGCCTATGGCCGACCCGGCGAGGCCCAGCGACAAACCCAACCCGATGAAGATCTTCGCGATCATCGGGCTTATATCGGCAGTAGCCGCCTCTGTCTGAGCAAAGGCCGGAGAAACCAGGCAAAGCAGCAACAGTATCAATACTCCTATTCCAAATATCCATGTTCCCTTGTTGCTCATAAAGAACCCCTTTCAATTTTGAATGGTTTGTATTCGATGCCCCCGCCTTCGAAAAAGTTCTTGAAGGACTCTACGAAATGCATACGGGCAGAATGAACGGTGCTGCCCAGAATCGCTAGCGCGAGATTGAAGGCGTGCCCTGCAACAATAATGAGAAGCGCAAACGGTCCTCCTATGACCGGGCCCAAGCCATCGTACGTCATGACAGCAAGCTGGTTCATGACGGATGCAACCGACCCGGTGGCGATGCCGAGCCCGAAGAGACGGGCGTATGACAGGAGATCCCCAACCAGGCTCGTGAGGCCGTAGACGTTCCAGAGCCCCACACCCAGCCTTGCCGCCCACTTCTTACTGTCATTCGGAAACAGGAGCGTCAGGAGTATTCCTAAGGCCAGGAATCCTATGCCGCCATAATACATCGGCAGATTCAACACCATGTCGGGGGCGCCGAACCAGATGGCGCGTGCAATCAGGAGAACGCCGCCCCAGAGGACAAACATGATGCCCAATTTCTGCATCTTCTGGTAGAAATAAAGAGCCTGAGCAATGCCCATCAGATATGACAGGGTCAGATGAACAACGCCCAGCCCAAGAGAAATATAGAACAATATCATGGGGTTGCCGGCGTTCACATCGAGGTCCAGAAGGACCCAGCTCCGGTTTTCAAAGGGATACCCGAACACGGAACCGGTCAGAATCCCTATGATCATCGAGGAAACGGCAAAGGCTTTGATGAGCTTGATCACCAGGTCCAGAGTATCCGATCTGCCGCTCCACTTCCTTCCCATGAGATAGCCGATCGAATAGACCAAGAGACCATAGCCGAGATCGCCCATGCAGATCCCGAAAAACATCACCATGAAGAAGGCGAAGAATGGCGAAGGATCCAGGTGACGATACTTGGGGAAACCGTAAAGGCTTTGCAGCGGCAGTATGCGTTGGACAAACCAGTTGTTGCGTATCAGAATCGGCGGTTCCTCATCTTCGAACGGCTCGCGGGTCACAATGTGCAGCGGCAGCCTGCTCTCTTCGAGTTTCTTGTGGAGAGTCGATTCCTGATTCTGCGGAATCCAGCCCTGCAGCCCGAAAAGATAGGGATCCCGGTGCAGGGTGGCCAGCGTCCCGGTAAAGGCTACCTCATTAAGGGTGGCTATCCACTGCTTCTTGATAATCTCGGCTCGTGCGGCGAGACTTGCCAATTCCGCGGAGAGCGACTTCATCTGCTCCTGGTGTCTGCTGAGCTCAGCCTCGGCCTCGTCGAGTCCTTTCTCGGGCCAGCTCAGCATGGTGGCATTGGGTATTTCCTGCGGCTCATCGAAGCTCAGTGTGTAAAACAGCACCTCTTTCTTGCGATCGGCCACTTCGATCATCACGTTTTCGGGAGGTTGGAACTCTTCGAACTTCTTTGCGTCCATGCGATACCTGCGGATATGGACTCCCGAAGCCTCCAAGGTACGGATATGGGCCAGATCGAAGTTCCCCCACGGCCTCAGATCGGCAATCATCCTCTGGAGCGATTGGACCCGCAGCTCACTGTCCTGAAACGCCTGGAGCTTTTCTTCCGCATAGGCGGTCAGCTCTTCATCGGCGACAGTAACCGGTGTGACGGCCGCCTTGCCCTTGAAGCGGGCCAACTCCTCCATAATCCTGTCAAGCCTCTGGACACGGGAAAGAACTTCGTTGTTCTTCTTCTCGTATTCGCCTGCCATTTCTGAAGCAGGCTCTACGTGCACCACACCCAGCGTCTGGAGAAGTTGAATAGTCTCCACCTGGTCATCGACAGGTCCGACAATGAATATTTTGTTCATCTTGACTATGGCCACGTCCCTGCTCCTTATCAATGCCCGAACGCAAGCATATCTGTATTCACCTAAGCGCCCGCTTCTTCGAGCATTGCTGCCTCGGCCAGGCGCTTGGCCACCTTGGCCACCCCAACGCCCGCCGCCTGCTGGTCCTGAAGATAAACCACGATCTTGCGGATCGCCTCCCGGCATTCAGGAATCAGGCGCTGCTCATACAGATTGATGCGCTGACTCGTCTTGCGGAACCCCTCAAAAAGGACCTTCTCTGCCTCGCAGAGCATGCGGATCGCCTCACGGCACTCGATTGCCTCGCGGCTTCGCTTTAAGACCTGTTCGAAACTCGGGGGCGTGGCGAAATAGCTGTACGATGGATCGTTGAATGTGATGCCATGAAATTTCGGCACCTTGAGTCCGGCTACATTCACGATCGATGATCTGATCTCATTGATCTCGATGAAATATTTCAGCAGCGGACCTATGACCCCGTACAGGGCACCCCACGCCCGAATCTCGTCCAGGATCTTCTGCAGCCGGGCTTCCTGTTCAACAATCTGGGAGCGCACAGCCGCCAGCTGCATCATGAGCTGCTGTTTTCTTGCCTCCAACGCCGGAAGAAAACGCTGATACATTGCAAGCTTCTGCTTCTGGGTCCGAAGGGATATCTTATTCAGTTTGATACGTTCCGCCATGATCGTTCCCTCCGGTCAGTTAGGCCGGCCAGTGCTTGTCGATGAACTCCTGCTTGATCTCCACTTCTTCAGGCCGGAAGCACTCTGCCAGCGTCTTCCATCCGAGGTCGAGGGCTTCATTGATACCCAGATCGACGCGCAGATCCATGAAACGCTCATAAAACAGGCGTCCATACTTGAGATAACGTTCATCGTCGGGCGTCTTGTCGAAACCCATGGCCAGCTTCTGCTCGACCTCGCGGCTGCGGGCGAACAGGCGGATCATGCTGTTCATAATGTAGCCGTGATCGGCCCTCGTGACCTTGCCGATGACGAGCTGCTTGAGACGCGACAGCGAACCGAAGGGCTCAATGACGCCATTGCGCAGATAGAACTGGCCTTCGGTGATGTAGCCTGTGTTGTCGGGAACAGGGTGCGTGACGTCGTCACCCGGCATGGTGGTAACGGCCAGGATCGTGATGCTTCCCGCCCCATCGAAGTCAACGGCCTTTTCATAGCGCGATGCAAGATCACTATACAGCGATCCGGGATAGCCGAGGTTCGAAGGTACCTGGTCCATGGAGATAGCGATCTCTTTCATGGCGTCGGCAAATGAGGTCATGTCGGTAAGCAATACGAGCACTCGCTTACCCCGCACACCGAACTGCTCCGCCACGGCAAGCGCCATGTCGGGAACCAGCAATCGTTCCACAACAGGATCGGATGCAGTGTGGACGAACATGATCGTTCGGGACAGCACACCCGCCTGTTCGAAGGCGATGCGGAATTTCAGGTATTCATCGTGCTTGAGACCGATGCCGCCCAAGATAACCACATCGGCATTGGCGCGCATGCCGATTCTGGCGAGAAGATCGTTATAGGGCTCGCCCGCTGCGGCAAATATGGGCAGTTTCTGACTTTCCACAAGCGGATTGAAGACATCGACCATGGGAACCCGTGTCTCGATGAATCCCCGGGGAATTACTCGCCTTACCGGGTTGACCGACGGGCCGCCGATGTTTATGCGTGGCAGTGCTTGGAGGCTGGGGCCATTGTCAATGGGCTCACCCGACCCGTTGAAGATCCGTCCCATCAGTGCGTCGCCAAATGCCACCTGCATAGGGTGGCCGAGGAACCGGACCTTATCGCCGGTGGAAACACCGCGAGATCCGGCGAATACCTGCAGAAATACTTCTTCTCCCCGCAGGCGTATGACCTGAGCCAGGGATACGCCCCGGCGGCTCTTGACGGTAGCCAGATCGCCATAAGCGATGCCGGCTGCGGGCACGGCGATGATATCACCCTGAACGCGAACGATGCGTGAATGTTCGATGATCATGGATGGCTCACTCCTTTGCCATTAAGAATGGACTCTATCTCCGACCGATAACGCCGGTAGTCATCCCCTTCAAAGGGACAGTATTTCATCTGGAAGAACAGGTTCTGCAGATGTGTCATCTGTGCCTTCGCCTGCTCCTTGGACTCAAACACGAAGGGATGGTCAACCATCTGCATGAGCAGCAGAAAGTCGGATATCTGGCGTTCTCTCGACGTGGCCTGATCGACCTTGTCGAAGGAGTCCTGCTGCAGGCAGACGGCATCTATGATTTCCGACTTGAGATAGACGACCAGGTCGTCCACACCCATGCCCTCTTCGCCGACGACCAGCATCATCTGACGGACCTCATTGCCCCTGAAGACTGTGTCGTGAGCCTTTTTCACGAGATCGACCCATTTCTCGTTGCGCGTGTTGAGCGATTCTTTCATCTGGTCTATGTAGAGGCTCCAGGATATCAGCGGGTCGATGGCCGGGTATCTGCGCTGGTCGGACCGGGTCCGAGACAGCCCATAGAAGGCCCCCACCACTTTGAGCGTGTTCTGAGTCACGGGTTCCTCAAAGTTACCGCCTGCCGGAGATACCGTTCCGATCAAGGTCAGCGAACCGGTCTCGCCGGTGAACAGCCGTACCTTACCGGCACGCTCATAGACGGCGGCGATACGGCTTTCCAAATAGGCCGGGAAGGCCTCTTCTCCGGGAATTTCTTCCATTCTGGCCGAGGTCTCACGCAGGGCCTGCGCCCACCGGGAGGTACTGTCGGCCAGCAGCAGCACTTTGAGCCCGAGCTGCCGGTAGTATTCGCCAAGTGTAATGCCCGTGTATATGGAGGCTTCGCGGGCAGCCACAGGCATGGACGAGGTATTGCAGATGATGACGGTTCGGTCCATGAGCGACTTGCCCGTTTTCGGGTCTTCCAGCAGCGGGAACTCGCGGATCGTTTCCACGACCTCACCGGCCCGCTCACCACAGGCCACGATGATCACGATGTCTGTCTCGGCATACCGGGAGATAATCTGCTGCAAAACTGTCTTCCCGGCGCCGAAGGGGCCAGGAATGCAGGCAGTTCCTCCCTCGGCCAGGGGGAAGAAGATATCGATCAGGCGGCACTGTGTCAGGAGCTGAGTGTCTGGAAGCAGACGTTCCTCGTAAACGCGCATGGGCCTCTTGACGGGCCACTCCTGCTTGAGTGTCACATTGACCTTCTGTTGGGCCTGTGAATCGGTGCTTTTGAGGACCGCCACGGTGTCGTTTACCGTATACTTGCCGGCAGGCTTAATCTCCTCTACCTCCCAAGTCCCCAGGAGCACAAGCGGCGTCATGATGGGGTGAGGGAAGATACCCTCTGTCACCTTGCCCAGGTACTGCCCCGCCCGTACCAGTGTCCCGGCTTGAACCATTGGCTCGAAATCCCAGAGCTTCGTCTGATCCAGAGAAGGAAGGTACTGGCCGCGCCTGAGGAAGAATTGCTGATCGTTTTCCAATTCGGCGAGAGGGTTTTGCAGACCATCGTAGATCATGCCCAGCATACCGGGACCCAGTGTCGCCGCGAGCAGCTCGCCGGAAAACTCGGCGCTATCGCCGACTCTCAAACCCGTCGTGCTTTCAAAAACCTGCAGATCGATCTGCCGGCCGCGGATCCGGATTACCTCCGACTTCAGGCGCACATCGCCGATCCTCACATAGGCAACCTCGTTCTGGAGAACCTCCCGACCATCTTCCACCTCACAGGTAACGAGAGGGCCATTTACCGCTACAATCCGACCTTGTGTTGGACTGTTCACATCGAGCCTCCGTGCCACAAATATGTTTCTACATCGAAATCCTGGGTGACCGCTTCCCAGCGGGAGTAGATCGCCGCACGTGCAACGTATGCAAGCAGTGCATCGATGGAGAAGGGCGCTGCCCCCTCACATCGAGTGATCTGCCGTAGACGCTCTTCATCCAGGTACCGTTCTGCCCCTAGAGGGTCCTTCTGATTCTTGATCTGTGTTATGAGATTGGAGAAATCACGTGGACGGAAGTTGTCCAGAATAGCGTGATCCTCCAGGACGCCGCCTTCTTCCCTTATCCTCATTGCTGTCAGGCTCAAGCGAAGCTCTATCTCCCAAGACAGGTAGTCAATGAGAAAACGGCATTCGGAACGCTGCGCGACGCTATATGCATAGCTGTAATAGAGCTCCCAGAGCCGATCGTAGATATAAGGGCGATAGATGCCCCGCTCCCTTTCCTCGCGGAAGACGCGGATATAGTCGGGGAGATTTCTTCCGTCGATCAAGTCCTGCCGTGACAGGAGCCCACCTTCCAGGAAGATATCGCGCCCCTGATCTACCTGCTCCCAGTTGAAGACATCAGTGCCATGGAGAAGCGCACATGCTACCTCGATATGCTCCGGGTGTATATTTCTCTTGACGATGCCCGCTATATCGCCTAATTCCATGGGCATTTTCTCTCCCAGTGTTTCAGGCAAAGCGGGGAGCAGGCACATGAGGAAATAGTAATTGCCCATGCTTCTTATGACTCCTCACCGGCAAAGAAGTGCTTGCGAAAACGCGGCGAGCAGAAATTCGAAAATGCCTCTACGAGGCCGGAGCTGAAGTTGAAATAGGCGCCCTGGCCCTTCTCACCTATATGGAAACCGAAGGTGATCTTGTCAGTGAACTGCACGACCAGGGACCCGGCGGCCTTCTCTTTGAATTTCTCATTGAACCAGGCTTCCAGCGAGGCCTGCTCCTTCTTGGGCAGGAGGATCTCCACTGGGTGTTCGCGGCCCTTATTCTTAACGAATTCGGTCAGGAGGATCTCGATCATTCGCTTGAGGAAATCCGCATCGTCAACGGCAGTCTTTACTTCATGCTCTACGACGGGTGTCACAATGGCAGCCTGGAGTTTTTCCTCGACCATGATGATGAAGTTCCTGGCAGCCGTGTCCATGTCCACCTGCATCTGCTTCTTAACATTCTCCGCGTCGGCCTTGGCGGCAGCCCTGATCTTCTCAGCATCGGCCTTCGCCTCGGCTATCAGGGCATCAGCCTGCTTCTTGGCGTTTTGAACAAGCTCATCAGCCTCGGCCCTGGCAGGTGCCAATACCTTTTCACTAAGTTCCTGCGTGATATCCCCTAAAGTCTTAACCATGTTCATCCCCTTGTGTCACGTTTGATACGTACCGCCAACCCTTCGTGAACCCTTTATGAAGATTTTTGCCTTAATCGCTGTGGATTATTGTTATCGATCTGCCTCTGATGGTATCAAGAGGTACTCCTTGCAATAACACTTTCTGAAATATGTTTGATACGAGATACTGTAAAACACAGTTGCATCTCCATTCTCGTTTCTGGAAGTACTCATACCCTAAAACAAAATACGATTCAAGGGGAAATTACATATATATAGAAAGATGTTATGATGGAAAAAATTGAACGTTCAATTTTGAGGGCTTAGATTATGTGAAAAAAATATCTGATCGGGACGAGATGATTTTCCATAAACTATCCATTGGGAAACGGGTTCAATTGCCTGCCGGAAGCATATCCGTTCTTCTCATGCCAGCAAACCAACTCGAATACCCGGACACACCTCATCTTTCAGCTGCCTTACCTCCGAACCATACGACTGTTGCCTGCTTGTTCATCAATCCGAATAGCCTGATAGATTAACTTGCGCCCAGCAGGATTCGAACCTGCGACCTTTGGATTCGTAGTCCAACGCTCTATCCAACTGAGCTATGGGCGCATGGGAATGTTTGTGTGGTTATAGAGTGATTCGGTTCACGAGTCAATATCGCAGAGCAAGAAAAAGGGGACTCGTTTTGAAGTCCCCTTTTTTGTTTTATCGATAAGAGTGAACCATTTGTTGCTTTAAGACTTGTTCCGCCAGTTCTCCACGACCTTGAGCTTGAGCTCGGCATCCCTAGCCTTGCTTTCCCACCGGGGATAATCGGGGTCTTCCTTGCTCAGGCCCCTGAGCTTGTCCTGAGCCTGCTCGAGGTCGGCCTGGACCATCTTCTCGTCGATGTCATCGGCGAGCACGGCCGATTCGGCGAGGATGATCACACGGCTCGAGGTGACCTCGGCAAATCCGCCGCTCACTGCCAGGAAGATGTCTCTGTCCTCTGTCTTGGCGATGACCTGGCCGGATTTGAGCGTCGTGAGGAACGGCGTGTGCCCGATCAGCACCCCGAACTCGCCTGCGCTCCCCGGTGCGATGACCTCGGTCACCTTGCGGCTGAGCACCGACTTCTCGGGTGTGACGACGTCGAGCTGCATGTACTGTTCGTCAGACATGATTATCGACTCCCTTAGTCTTCAGCGAGCTTCTTCGCCTTCTCGATTGCCTCTTCAATGGTCCCCACCATGTAGAATGCCTGCTCGGGCAGGTCGTCCATCTCGCCTTCGACGATCTTCTTGAAGCCTTCGATGGTATCCTTGAGCTCGACATACTTGCCCGGCATACCGGTGAACTGCTCGGCAACGCTGAACGACTGCGAGAGGAACCTCTGGATCTTTCGCGCACGGGAAACCGTGAGCTTGTCTTCCTCTGAGAGCTCGTCCATACCGAGAATGGCGATGATGTCCTGGAGCTCCTTGTATTTCTGCAGGATCTGCTGCACGCTCCGCGCGACCCGATAGTGCTCTTCGCCCACGATCTTGGGATCGAGGATTCGCGAGGTGGAGTCGAGCGGGTCCACTGCGGGGTAGATTCCCAGCTCCACGATCTGCCGGGAAAGAACCGTGGTGGCGTCAAGGTGGCTGAAGGTGGTGGCCGGAGCAGGGTCGGTGAGGTCGTCGGCAGGCACGTAAATGGCCTGAACCGAGGTGATCGACCCTTTGGTGGTGGTGGTGATGCGCTCCTGCAGCTCGCCCATGTCGGTGCCGAGCGTGGGCTGGTATCCCACGGCGGAGGGCATGCGGCCCAGCAGAGCGGAAACCTCCATGCCTGCCTGGGTGAACCGGAAGATGTTGTCGATGAAGAGCAGCACGTCCTGGTTCTGCTCGTCACGGAAGTATTCCGCGGTCGCCAGACCGGAGAGGCCCACGCGTGCACGGGCTCCCGGAGGCTCGTTCATCTGGCCGTAAATCAGGGCCGCTTTGCTGATAACACCGGACTCCTTCATCTCGAGCCAGAGGTCGTTCCCTTCCCTGGTGCGCTCGCCCACGCCGCAGAAGACCGAATAGCCGCCGTGCTTCATGGCCACGTTGTGAATGAGTTCCATGATGAACACGGTCTTGCCCACACCGGCTCCGCCGAACAGGCCGATCTTGCCGCCCCTCATGTAGGGGGTGAGCAGGTCGATGACCTTGATGCCGGTCTCGAACGACTCGATCGAGGTGCTCTGCTCAGTGAACTTCGGCGGCTCGCGGTGAATGGGATAGCGCTTATCCGTATTGACCGGGCCAGCCTCGTCCACGGGCTTGCCCACCACGTTGAGGATCCGGCCGAGAACCGCATCGCCCACCGGGACGGAAATCGGTGCACCGGTATCCTTGACCGGCATGCCCCTGACCAGCCCGTCGGTGGAGTCCATGGCGATGCAGCGCACGGTCCTGTCGCCGAGATGCTGAGCCACCTCGAGCACGAGGTTGTCTTCCTCGTCTGAGAGGAAGGGGTTGGTTACGTACAAGGCATTATATATGTCAGGCAGCTCACCCTGATCGAAGGTGACATCGACAACTGCGCCAATAACCTGTGAGACTCTTCCCATCTCCATAGATTCGCTCCTTCAAAGATAATCTTATTAACCCTTCAAGGCCTCTGCGCCGCTCACGACCTCCATGAGCTCGGTCGTGATGGCGGCCTGTCTGGCCCGGTTATACTTTATGCTCAGTTTCTCGATCATCTCCGCGGCATTGCCCGACGCGCTCTCCATTGCGGTCATGCGCGCCCCGTGCTCAGAGGCCGCGGATTCCAGCAGGGCCCTGTAGAAAAATATCTTCAGGCTCATGGGCAGCAGTGCATCCAGGAGCACGTCCTCCGAAGGCTCGCAGAGATACTCAACCTTCATCATCTCGTCGTCAGACTCGATCCGCTCCACTGGCAGAATCCGGTCCTCGTGGAGTATCTGGGTCATGGCCGACTTGAACTCGTTGAAGATGATATAGAGCTCGTCGAATTCTCCGTTGATGTATCCTTCAATGAGGTCATCCCCGATCTCCGATGCGAGCTCGTAAGAAGGATTGCCGATCACTACGGATTTTCTGATCTTCACCGGTTTGCGTTTGAAGAAGTCTCTCGACCTCTTCCCGACGAGAACCAGGGAAAGCTCTTCATACTTGTCCTTGTTTGCCTTGATAAAGGCCTCCGCCCTTCTGAAGACGTTCTGGTTGAACGAACCGCACAGTCCCCGGTCGGAAGCCATCACTACGAGTACGCATTTTTTGGGTTCGCGTACCCGGAGCAGCGGGTGCATGTCCGGGTTCGTCCTCGTCACCAGAGAGACCAGAACCTCGTTGGTCTTGATGGCATAGGGACGGGCCGCGATGATATCGCTCTGGGCTCTCCTGAGCTTCGCAGCCGCGACCATGCGCATGGCCGAGGTTATCTGCTCCGTCTTCCGGACCGAGCCGATCCGGTTTTTTAGGTCCTTGAGACTAGCCATGCCAGCACCTTACTCTTCCACGACGAAGATCTTCTTGAACTCGGCTATCGCATCCTTGAGTTTCTTTTCCGTCTCCGCATCCAGCTGGCCCGTCTCTCTTATCGCCTTAAGAATGTCGGCGTGCTTGTTGTCCATGAAGGTGTAGAACTGCTCTTCGAAGCCCTTGATGGCCGATGTCGGATACTCGTCCAGGTATCCGTTGGTGCCGACATAGATCATGGCAACCTGCTTCTCGACCGGCAACGGGGAGTACTGAGGCTGCTTGAGCATCTCCATGAGGCGCTCGCCCCGGTTGAGCTGGGCCTGGGTAGCCTTGTCGAGGTCGGAACCGAACTGGGAGAACGCCGCCAGCTCGCGGTACTGGGCCAGGTCGAGGCGCAGGGTACCGGCGACCTTCTTCATGGCCTTGATCTGGGCGTTGCCGCCCACGCGGGAAACCGAGATGCCCACGTTGATGGCTGGACGGAAGCCAGAGTAGAACAGGTCGGTGTCAAGGAAGATCTGGCCGTCGGTAATCGAGATGACGTTCGTAGGAATGTATGCGGAAACGTCGCCTGCCTGGGTCTCGACGATGGGCAGTGCGGTCAGCGATCCGCCGCCCATGGCGTCGCTGTACTTCGCCGCGCGCTCCAGCAGCCGGGAGTGGAGGTAGAACACGTCGCCGGGGAACGCCTCGCGTCCCGGAGGTCTTCTCAGAAGCAGCGAAAGCTGACGGTATGCCTGGGCCTGCTTGGTGAGGTCGTCATATACGCACAGCGCATGGCCGCCCTTGTTCATGTAGAACTCGCCGATGGCCGCTCCGCAATAGGGTGCGATGTACTGCAGCGGCGCCGGGTCGGAGGCGGTTGCCGCCACCACCACGGTGTATTCCATGGCGCCGAACTGCTCGAGCGTGGCGACCACCTGGGCCACCGTGGACTTCTTCTGCCCGATGGCCACGTAGATGCAGATGACTCCGGTGCCCTTCTGGTTGATGATGGTGTCGATGGCCAGAGCGGTCTTTCCGGTCTGGCGGTCGCCGATGATGAGCTCGCGCTGGCCGCGTCCGATTGGGGTCATGGCGTCGATGGACTTCAGGCCCGTCTGGAGCGGCTCTTTCACCGGCTGCCTCTTGACGATGCCCGGGGCCTTGATGTCCACGACCCGGGTCTCGGTCGCCTCGATGGGGCCCTTGCCGTCGATGGGCTCGCCGATCGCGTTGACCACGCGGCCGAGGATGGCCTCACCCACGGGAATCTCCACGATCCTCTTGGTCCTGCGGACCTGGTCGCCCTCTTTGATGCCCACGCTCTCGCCGAAGAGAACGCAGCCCACGTTATCCTCTTCCAGATTCAGGGCCATTCCCATGACATTGTGCGGAAACTCGATGAGCTCACTGGCCATGACGTTTCTGAGACCATAAATACGGGCAATACCGTCGCCGACGCTCAGGATGGTCCCGGTCTCGGCGACATCGATCTCTTTCTCGTAACCCTTGATCTGGTCCTTAATGATTTTACTTATCTCTTCCGCCCTTATCTGCATCCTAGATCTCCCCTTTTAAGCTCTGTTTTAATTTCGATATCTGCGTCTTCACGCTTCCGTCATAGATCATCCCCTCGACCTCGGCGATGATGCCGCCGATCAGAGAAGGCTCAACCACGACGTCGACGTCAACCTCCTTCTTGACCACCTTGGAGAGTGTCTGCGTTATCTGATTCAACTGATCCCCGTTTAAAGGCGCAGCACAGGTGACCCGCGCCCTGACCCTTCCCGTCAGCTTGTCGAGGATCTCTTGATATGCATCCAGAATCTCTCCCAAGACCGTAAATCTCTCTTTATCCAGCAATATATTCAAAAAATTGGACATGTACTGTGATAGAGATATCTTGGACGCCACTTCCTTGAGGACACGCCGTTTCAGGGTGATATCGTACAGCGGACTTTCAAGCAGCGACCTGAAGTCATCGCAGGTACGCACGAGCTGAGCAATATTCTGCAATTCTTCAAGAAACTGCTTCTCCTTGCCCTCTTCCCGGCCCAGATCGAACAGGGCTCTCGCATATCGTCTTGCCACCACGTCGCTTTTCACTGCACTTTCCCCACTTTATCAAGATATTCCTCGATCAGCCGTTTCTGGTCTTCCGGGGTCATGGAATTGGTCACCAGACCCGAGGCCATGTCCCCGGCCATGTCCACCACCTGGTTTCTCAAGGAATTCTTGGCCTTGATGATCTCCTGCTCGGCAGACCACTTCGCCTGCTCGATGATCCGCTCGGCCGCTACCTTGCCTTCCTCGATGATGCGCTGCTTTTCACCCTCGAGCTCGCCCATGATCGCATCGCGTATTTCCTGAATGTCCCTGTCGATGTTCTGAAGCCTCGACTGGTACTCGGCAAACTGCTTTTCGGCTTCTTCCCGGGCCTTGTCAGCGGTATCGATCATCTCGGCGATTTCAACTCGGCGGTCACTGAAATACTTCTTGATCTTGTCGGCGAGAAGCTTCCAGAGAACCGCAACGAGAATGAAGAAATTGACGATCCTCCACACCATATCCCGGCCTCCCCCCTCGCCGCCTTCCGCGGCCATACAGGCCGTGGCGACGGCAAACAGAAGGACCGCCAGGAGAGGTGCAATCCTGTACACTCTCTTCATCATGCAACCTTCCTCCCCAGAATCCGCTGGGCAATGGTTCCGGCCATGACACCGATCTCCGGCTCCAGCTCGCTCTTTACCCGCGCGATTTCCTCGGCCATCTCCTTCTGGACACTGAGAACGATTTCCTCGGCATTGCGCCTTGCATTCTCGATGATCTCGTTGGCCTCGTCAACCGCCTGCTTGCGGGAAGAATTCTTCACAGTCATTGCATCGATCTTGGCGTTGTAGAGCTTCTCGTTATAACTCTTGAGAATGCTCTGGCTTTCTTCCAGGAGCTTCTTGGCCTTTTCCTGCCCGCCGGCGATCCTCTCCTCCCTCTCGTCAAGCACCTTGAGGATAGGCTTGTAGAGAATCTTGTTCAGGATGAAAATGAGGAGCAGGAAGTTGAAGATCTGCACAAAAAAGGTCCAGTTGAGTTCTATCAAAGCAGTCCTCCTTATACGACGAAAGTCAGAAGCAGAGCCACGGGCATGCTTCTTGTCAGCAAGCCGGCTTCGCCCGGATTCCGCCCGAACGTCTTGCCGCCGGTATACCCCTCGCCAACATCGGGGCCGATGGCACAGTCACCCATCGCAATCCCTGCGCCATGAAAGGCGGCCGCCCTCACCAGATCCGTACCGGGTATACTCTCCATAATAGATTGTTCCTCCTATCTATTCCTCATAGAATCTCCAGAAGGATAAAGGCGCCATACACAATACTATGCACATTCAACCGCTCGCTCAGCTCATAGCCCAGCCAGAAACTCAGGTCTGTCGACCCCGCCATGATGAAACCCAGCTGGGTTATGATGGCAAGATCTTTTACGAGCTGTGTATCGTTCTGGGGCCTTTTAAAGATCCCCCTCCCCGGCCTTGTAATGAATGGCGATTCACTCATTATTCATTCTTTTCCCTAGCATTTCCAATAATGGGGTGTCAACATTTATCATTGCCGGGCTCAAGAGAAATGCCACAATCGACTTTCTTCCCTGGCAAGGCCGGTATTCCCATTGACGAAACGGTTGTCCGGTGACCTCTGCACGATTGTACCGCAGACGGGAACCGGTATGAAAAAACGCTTTCCATATTCTTGGACGCTGTTTTAGGCCTCATTCCCGCAGCATTGCTTATAGCACAGTGTCTTATTCAGGAGGGGACGGCATTTTCAAAACCCCTTTTCTCTCCCCTGCCCATTGAGAATGGATCACCTCCTTGCACCCGGTAATCTTGTATGCTATTCATTTTTTTAAGACATGTGGGAAACAGGGCAGATAGAGGTGCGGGTAAACCGGGACGACATATCCTACTTGAGATTCATCCTGGAGGGTTATGACGGGCTCGGCATCGTCTCGACCAGAGACCCTATAGCCGCACAGGTAGTGATAACCTACCCGTTGAGCAGAAAGGCGCTGCTTGCACGGCTGATCCATGCGCTGCACCGGGAAGGCGTGATAAAGGAGGATATAGGATGTTGAAACAGCACAGTATCGTTTCTGCGGTGGTGGTCATTGCCTGTTCACTGGTACTCATGGGCATGTCGGGCCTGGGAACGGTAGCCCCCCAGAACGGAGCTGCTTCTTCATTCAATGCAAGGCTCATGGACACGGCAGGCAATGAGGTGGAGATCAGCGCGGTGACCATCGACGGGAAACCCCTGTTTCAGGCGTCTCTGGGAAAAGGCAAGGTGAGAATCCCCTTCGAGAACATTTCCCGGGTCGCCATCAAGGACAAGAGCGCCTGTGTCAACCTCATAGGCTCCAAAGACATGTGCGACCTGAAGATCAACCACCTCTCCAGGGTATACGGGAACACCCCGTTCGGGACCTATCAGATTTCTCTGAAGGACGTGGCCTGGATCGAGTTCTCCAGCTCAAAGCAGTGAACGCGCTTGACTACGTCTCCCTACTTCTATGCGCGGCGTTCCTGGCACTGGGAGCGTATCAGGGCCTGATCAGGAGCGTCTCGTCTCTGGCTGCGCTCCTGGCGGGTTTATACTCGGCAAAAAAGATCGAGCCGCTGTTTGCAAAGCTGCTGGCTTTAGTGCACATCCCGAATCCCCGGGGGGTGCTGGGCTACCTTCTCGTCTTCTTCTGCATATTCTTCACGATAAAGATACTCCTGTTTTTCCTGCAGAAGCTGATCAAGGCATCGGGCATCTCGGTTATCGACAGGGTGTTCGGTGCTGTTCTCGGGCTGGCCAAGGGGGTTGTCATCGCGGTTTTTGCCTGCACGATCCTGCAGCTTGCCCTTCCAAAGGACTCGGCGATCCTGAAGAACTCCGAACTCCTGCCCTACGCGAACAAGCTCGTGTCCTCGGCAAGGGGCCTCCTGCCAGGCGACATATACCACCACATCAAAAAGACCTGACACTCAATTTTTTTGGCGACGCCCCCATCAGGACCCGCCGGCCGCCGATGACCCGGGGCCGCACGTCACCATGCGAGGAGGCTATTCGTCCTTCTCCTGGTAGTCGGAGTTCTCCTCCAGGACGATGTCCTCTACATCGAGCACATACTCCTCGACATCCTCATCGCCCTCGATGGCTCCTTCCATCTCTTCGGGAACGGCCCTGGCATCGGACTTCGCCTTGGCGATGGGCCTGCGCTTCTTGCGCTTGAGCATTTTTTTGGTTTCTTCGTTATTCTGATCCTCTCCGCAGGCAGGACACACGGGAGCGGGCTTATTCAAATCATAGAATTTGGTGCCGCATTTGTAGCACTTATATCGTTTCCCTAAATCTGCCACCAAATATCTCCTTTACTCTCGCAGAATTTTCCCTGTATAGTTCAGCAGTGTCTATTGGTTTGTCAAGACAAAAAAACACTGCGAGAGACTTTATTCGTTCAATGATTTCTACTAGTTGTTGACTTGCGAGAGAGAGACCGATACAATGAGTAACCGCATGAAGCATTTTCCTCCGCTCAAGATCATACTCCTTTTCGGCGCCTGTTTCCTGGCGTTTGCCTGTGCGGCGCCGGTACAGAAGGCTGCAGCGCCCCAGGACCCCAAATCGTTGTATGACAGGGCACTGGTCCAGGAAAAATCCGGCAACACCCAGAGCGCATACCAGTCGTACATCTCGATCTGGAAGCTCTTTCCCAATCACGAGCTCGCGCCACAGGCACTCTACCGGGCAGGCTCCCTCATCTCCGCCAGCAACCCCTCGAAGGCGAGTGAGCTGTACCGGTCGTTTCTGGGATCGTACGCGCGTTCCCCCCTGAAATCGCAGGTCATAGGAGACCTTCTGGAGGCGGAGGTCCGTCTCGGTCGATTTTCGCAGTCGATCGATCTCTTCACCGAGTTCTACGGTGAAAGCCACGACCCCGATCTCGTCCAGCCGGGCATCAGGCTTGTCCGGGGGCTCTCAGGCGCACGGAGATACCAGGAATCACTCGATCTCATCAGCATGATGTTCCCCTATGTGGATAAATCTTCGCAGGAATCGCTCCTCCCCTACTGGAAGACCGGTGTAGAGAATACTGGCCGGGTGGAGCAGCTCCACAAAATCGAGCAGGGCGTCCACGACAACCGTCTGCTGGACGTGCTCCTTGCCCGGCAGGTGGATCTCTACATCGAGCAGGGCAAAAACGACATGGCCCGCAGCATCATATCCCGGCTCGGGCCCGGAAAAGGCCTTTCCCGGTGGACCCAGAGCGGCTCCCCCGAAGCCAAGAAAACCATCGGCGTGCTCGTCCCCTTGAGCGGCAAGTGGGAGACGGTGGGGCAGAAGGTGCTCAAAGGCATCCAGTTCGCCTCCCGGGTGTTCAGCACGGACGACTCGCCACAGGTGGAATACCTCATCCGCGACTATGGCAACGACGAGCAGTCGATCCCATCCATCATCGAAGAACTCGATACCAGAGAAGACATCATCGCGCTCATCGGACCGGTGGGCGAGTCCGCAGGCAGCATCGCCTGTGCAGAGGCGCGCAAGAGAGGGATCCCGTCCTTTCTCTTCACCCGTGCCGATGTGGTCCCGAACCAGATATCCTATTGCTTCAGCAACTTCATATCCATCGATGTCCAGGCCGAGGCCCTTCTCAGGGCGGCCGCCGACATGAACATATCGCGCTTCGCCGTCTTCTATCCCAGCGATCACTTTGGGAATTCCTTTACCCGGATATTCAGCAGCAAGGCGCCCGAGTTTGGCATCAGCGTGGTCCGCACGGTCGAGTATTCATCGGATCTGGTCGATTTCAAGGGGGCAGTGAAGAAACTTGTCGAGCACCTTCCCGAAAACAATCCACCGGATTTCGATGCACTCCTCATCCCTGACACGGCCATCAACTCCGCCATGGTCGCCTCGTACCTCCCCTACCTCAATATCAAGGGCGTGCGGCTCTTCGGCCCCACCCTCTGGGACTCTCCCGATTTCATCCGGGTGGGGGGCAGGTATGTCGATGACTCGGTGTTCGTGAGCGGTTTCTTCGCCAACTCGCAGCTGGATTATGTGCAGGAGTTCAATGACCAGTTCTACTATACGTTCGGCTACAATCCTTCCGTGTGGGAGGCGAGCGCATATGATACGGCAACGATCCTCCAGAATCTCATAAGCGGTGACCCTGCCTCGCGCGAGGCCCTGCAGGGCCTCATTGCCTCGCTTCAGGACTATCCCGGACTCACCGGCTCCACGTCATTTTCTCCCGACGGGTCGGTGGAAAAGATCATTTATGTTCTGAGCGTCAAGAACTCGGCTGTGTACGAAATCGCCCCTTGATGTTCGCGCTGTTTTATCATAAGGATCACCTGCTATGAAGAATGCTGTCAGTGCCTTTCTCTTATTGGCCCTGGTGCTCATCGTGGGAGGCTGCGCCCATGACGAGACAAAAATCCGTTCGGCCCAGGAGCTGTTCCAGGAGGCCACCGAGCTTGCCGAAAAGGGGAAGGTGGAAAAGGCCGTCGAGAAATTCATGGAGGTCCGCACCTACTACCCCGGCGATGAGCTCGCCCGAAAGGCCCTCCTTGCCACGGCCGACCTTCACTATGACGAGGAGGACTATGCCTCGGCGCTCCAGAGCTACGAGGAGTTCCGGCTGCTCTATCCCACCGATTACGAGGCCGGGTACTGCCTCTATCGGATCGCCATGACCCATTTCAACCAGATCGGCACCTTCGACAGGGACCAGACCGAGACCGTCCGCTCGATTCAGACCTTTGAGAACTTCCTCTCGTCCTACCCGGACTCTCCGCATGCGGAAGACGCGAAGGTCCGGCTGGCCGAGGCAAAGAGCGTGCTTGCAAAACACTATGTATATATCGGGAAGTTCTATCTGAAGAAAAAAGAGCATGGGGCCGCGTGCAAGCGTTTCCAGTATGTGCGGGAGCACTATCCCAACGTGCCCCTGGACGACGATCTGGATGAGCTCATTTCCCGTTCGTGCCAAACCCCGGAGCAGGCGAACCAGTAACCGCATCCTCATGGGGGTCAGATCTCTCCATATGACACTTAAGTGTCTATGTTGAGACTTAACCCCGATCCTGCAACATCCCGGTTTACCGGATTTATATTACACCTGTTGTACTTTTCCTTCATACACTGTAACATAATGCAACAGTCTCACCCTGCCCCGCCTGGGGATGCCCATGCGGCCTTCCCGCAAGCTATGGGTATCACTTCCCTTTATCGATATGGCATGCTTATA
Organism: Candidatus Phosphitivorax anaerolimi; assembly: GCA_001896555.1. Lineage (GTDB taxonomy): Bacteria > Desulfobacterota > Desulfomonilia > UBA1062 > UBA1062 > Phosphitivorax > Phosphitivorax anaerolimi. The sequence goes on along the minus strand of MPOS01000032.1, from coordinate 39,381 downwards.
GCATATCCCGGCAGTGATAACCTGTGGCAAGGACGCGGCATATGACAAAGAGGGAGATCATTCGAACACTTATCTTGAGCCCGCTCTACCTCAGCCTCAAACTCAGAGAACGGGTGAAGCTGATTCGCGCGTTTAGACCGACACAGTGACACAACCGGGGGTCTGGACCCTGCTCATCCCCCCACACCCAGCTTGCGGACGTTGTCCACTCGTACCGTGAAGTGGACGCGGTCGAGGTACTCCAGAAAGGGAATGGCATACTTGCGGCTGACGCCGATAATCTGCTTCATATCCGCGGGCGCAAGCGAATCATGTTCGCGAATGAACTGGCGGACCTTTTCCTTGAGCCGGGAGACCGCGGACTCGGTGAGATACACATCGTCCTTGATCTTGGTGAGCCTTCCCTGCCGGGTGAGGAAGCCGAGCACTTCCTCCATCTGCTTTAAGTCCAAGGAAAGGCGCTCTGCGATCTCCTGAACGCGCGGCGGCTCGAAGCCGCTCGCGGAGAGTATGGCATAGACCTTCTCCCCTGCGGCGCCCATGGCATCGCCGAGCGAGGGGCTGAAGCCTTTCTCTCTGATATCGGGGCCGACTTCCTCGATTTCACCCTTTTTCATGAGATCAGTCAGCAGCTTGTGAAAGAGCTTTGGATCCACGCTCCCCTTGAGTGCCGAGCGCAGGTGCTCGCGGGAGATGCCGGGGGAGGAGGCATGGTCTCTATGGTATTCCTTCACCTTCTCCAGGATGAGATCTTTGAGCGAGAGCGCATAAGACTCAAAGACATAGAGATCGTTGTTGGGATCGAAGCGTATGATCTGTCCGGATGACAGGAGCTCAGCCAAGCCCTTGTCCAGGGACGAGCCTCCGTCGGCGAAGACCGCGGCGAGCTCCTTTTTCGATATGCCCCGGACCCCTGCATCCCTGATGATGCCTGCGACCTGACGCACCTTCTCCGAGCTCAGCAGATCCCGGGCGATTTCCTCGGAAAACCTCCGGCGGGGCGAGGGATTGAGCACTGTGGCCCCTGCGAGCGTGTGGGAGGGAGAGATGCTCCGGATGATGAACCTATCGCCGAACGTCGCGATGACCGGCTCCTTGAGCCGTATCCTCGCCACATCGTGCCCGTCCACGGCGTGGATGCTCATCTCGCCGGTGAGCTCGGATGTGCCGAAGTGGATTTTGACCTCACCCTTCTTGGGCTTGGCTATCAGATCCAGCCGGGCGTCCAGGAGCCGCGTGGGTTTGAACACGCCTGCCGGCACCACCCACTGGCCCCGTTCGATGTCTTCCCGGGAAAAGCCCTGGAGGTTGATCGCCGTTCGCATGCCGGCCATAGCCCTGTCGGCATCATGTCCGTAGACCTGGATGTTGCGCACCCGGGCCTTGCGCCCGGCAGGCAGGACCTCGACCTCCTGATCCTCCTCGAACACTCCCTGCTTCATGGTACCGGTGACCACGGTCCCGAAGCCCTTGATGGTGAACACCCGGTCTACGGGCAAGACCGGGATGCCGGTGATCCGCCTTTCTTCCAAAGAGCGGACCTGCTCGTCAAGGACCTGCTTGAGCTCGTCGATCCCCTTGCCGGTCATCGAGCTCACGGCCACGATGGGCGCATCCTTGAGAAAGGTGCGAGACATGAAATCCTGGATGTCCGCATACGCAAGCTCCAGGAGGTCGTCGTCCACCGTGTCGATCTTGGTGAGAACGACCACACCCCGCTGGATGCCCAGGAGGCTGCAGATCTGGATGTGTTCGACGGTCTGGGGCATCACCCCTTCGTCAGCGGCAACCACCAGCATGACCAGGTCGATTCCCGACGCCCCGGAGAGCATGTGCCGGATGAACCTCACGTGGCCGGGCACATCCACCACGCCGACCTTCTCTCCGGAAGGAAGGTCCAGCGAGGTGAAACCGAGCTCGATCGTCAGCCCGCGCTGCTTTTCCTCTTTCAGGCGGTCGCAATCCACGCCGGTCATTGCCTTGATGAGCGATGTCTTGCCGTGGTCAACGTGTCCTGCGGTGCCGATGACGACTCTCTTCATAGTGGTTATGGTTTAATCAGATTACCCGCCTATCGTCAATTCCCTCATGCCTTGCCCTAAAGATCAATGGCCGGGACACGCAATGCTTATCCGGACAGAGGCGTGCATTCCCAAGACAGGTGCCTGCAGAGACCGCCCCCTTAGATATTGGGCTTGTGATTCACTGTCCGCGATCGTATAACGATAATCCACATATGGACAGGCGCATCGGCGTAATCTTGGTCGTTATCCTTGTGGAGCTTGCGTTCAGGCTCGTCTACAGCACTGTTTCACTCCCCGTGAACCCCCTGTTTTTCACCATGCTGGTCAGGGTGGTGGAAACGCTCATCATCCTCGGACTCGCATTTCGCCTCAGCGGGGTCTCGACCCGGTCGATACCGCGGGAGATCGCCATCGGTGCGGGTGTCGCCGCCGCTTTCGGCGCGGCTGTAGTCCTGGGAGACGCCGTCTCCAGGGCATTTCTCCAAGGAGGCGCTCTAAGGCTCCTCATCGGGAGGCAGGAGGTGGCGGATCCCGCCATGTTCTTTCTGGTCGGGTGCGTGATCGCCCCCTTTGCAGAAGAGCTCTTTTTCCGCGGCCTCCTCTATTCGTGGCTCAGACAGAGGATGCCCATGATTGCATCCATCGTCGTCTCGGCCCTGTTCTTTGCCGGCATGCACGGTTTCATCGCGCCGGTGCAGATCGTAGGAGGCCTGATATTCGCAGGTCTCTATGAATGGCGGGGCAATATCTGGGCGCCCTATACGGTCCATGCCGCAGCAAACTTCGGGATATGGATTCTCCCCTGGCTCTATCCTTCGTGGTGAGGTTGCGGCGCCATGGTTCGGAAAGACTGTCCAGAGAGATACCTCCCGCCCGACCATCTCAGGCGCCTGCCATCATAATAACACATGGAGAAGACAGAGGCGTATCCGGCTATGAACGTGCTTTCAGTGAACGGGTTGTGCAAGCGGTATGGCGACACGCTCGCCGTCGATGATGTCTCATTCGAGGTGAACACGAACGAGATCGTGGGACTGCTGGGACCCAACGGGGCGGGAAAGACCACGATCATCAACATGATCCTGGGCGTCCTCGAGCCGAGCTGCGGCACCATCCGCATCGAAGGGGTGGATGTCCGCACCAGCCGGTCACAGGCGCTTGCGCGCACCAATTTCGCAGCCGTGTATGCCCCGCTTCCGGGCAACCTGACCGTGTATCAGAACCTGCGCGTCTTCGGGCTGATCTATGCGGTGAAAAACCTCTCATCCAGGATCGAAGAGCTCCTCGCACAGTTCGATCTCACCTCATTTCGAAACGTGAGATGCGGTGTGCTCTCTTCAGGTGAGCAGACGCGCGCAAGCCTTGCCAAGGCCATGCTCAACCGGCCCCACCTCCTTCTGCTCGACGAGCCGACCGCATCGCTCGACCCTGCGACGGCCCGCGAAATCCGCTCGAAAATCCGGTCGTTCGCATCACAGAGCACCGGAGGCGTGCTGTGGACCTCGCACAATATGTACGAGGTCGAAGAGGTATGCGACCGGGTGCTCTTTCTCTCGCGCGGGAAGATCCTGCTCCAGGGCGATCCGAAGTCCCTGCCTGCCGAGCATGGCAAGGAGAACCTCGAAGAACTTTTCATCACGGTTGCTCGCGAACCCCTCACGCTCGGAGACAGGAGAATGCCGTGAACCTGAACCGCGTGTCTGCAATTGTGCTTCGCCAGTTCTATCTCATCCGCGGGAGCTTCTCGCGCGTGGTGCCGCTCTTTGCCTGGGTCGCCATCGACATCGTGCTCTGGGGATTCATCACGAAATATCTCAACATCGTTACGGCCAGCGGACTCAACTTCGTGCCTATCCTCCTGGGCGCGGTTCTGTTCTGGGATTTCTTCATCAGGGTGATGCAGGGGGTGACCATGGCCTTTTTCGAGGACGTCTGGTCAAGGAACTTCCTCAATTTCTTTGCCACGCCGCTCTCCATCGCCGAATATCTGGGCGGCCTCGTGCTCTCCAGCATCATCACGAGCTCGATCGGACTCGTCGTGATGCTCGTGCTCGCAACGCTCGTGTTCGGGCTTTCCTTCTTCATCTTCGGCCTCGCGATCTTTCCCTTTCTCCTGGTGCTCTTTCTGTTCGGGATTGCACTCGGCATCTTTGCGAGCGCAATGGTGCTCAGGCTCGGCCCCTCGGCGGAGTGGTTCGTGTGGCCGGTACCGGCCCTTCTCTCACCTTTTGCCGGAGTTTTCTACCCGCTCTCCACACTGCCCGGGTGGATGCAGTATGTCTCATATCTGCTCCCTCCCTCATACGTGTTCGAAAGCATGCGCTCGATCATATCCGGCGGGTCAGCCTCGGACGAAGCGCTGCTCCTGAGCGGGGGCCTCGCCGTGCTGTATATCCTGCTCGCAGGCCTGTTCTTCACCCGAACCTTCCGCCACGCCGTGCGCACGGGCCTCCTCGCCCGCTACAGCGCCGAAAACGTTGCCTAGCTGTTGGGGACTGTAATGTGAACGCGTCCCCAAATTCTTATCGGATGTTGAAATATTCAACGAGCATGAGGCTCAGTTGGGGCACATAGGTGATGACGGCAAGGCCTATGAGGAGGATGACGAGGAACGGTATCGAAGCCTTGTACAGGGTTATCACCGGCTTGTTGAATCGGAAGCACGAGATGAAGAGGTTCATCCCCACCGGCGGCGTGGAATAGCCGATCTCCAGATTTGCCAGAAAGATGATGCCCAGGTGGACGGGGTTGATGTCATAGCTCGCGGCCATGGGGATGATCAGGGGGACCACCACCACGAGCGCGGAATAGATGTCCATGACGCACCCGACGAGGAGCAGGACCACGTTGAGCGCGATGAGAAACACGATCTTGGATGAGATGTGCCGCTGGATGAATTCGAGCATGGCATAGGGGATCTCCGCATCGATCATGTAGGTGGTGAGCGCCAGCGCCGATCCGAATATGATGAAGATTCCGCCCACGAGCACCATGCTCTCGTTCATCACACCGGGGATCCGCCTGAGCGGAATGTCACGGTGGATCAGGGTTTCCACAATCAGGACATAGGCCACGGTGATGGATGCCACCTCGCCCAGGGTGACGAACCCGCCGAAGATCCCCACCACGAGCATGATTGGAATGAACAGCTCCCATTTGGCCCTGCCCGCGCTCCTGATCACCTCACGCAGGGAGAATTTCGTGGTTCTCACCGTGGCGGTGCCGCCCTTGACTATGGAATAGAGCGAAAGGAGCACAACCAGAAACACTCCGGGTATGAACCCGGCTGCAAAGAGCTGGGGAATGCTCACCTCGGCCACCACCCCGTAGATGATGATGGGAAGGCTCGGGAAGAAGAGCAGCCCCAGACTGCCCGAAGAGGTCAGCAGCCCCAGTGAGAACCGCTCCGGGTAGAGCTCCTTGATCAGCGCCGGGTAGAGAAGACCGCCCAGTGCGATGATGGTGACACCCGATGCACCGGTGAAGGCGGTGAAGAACGCACACGCCACCAGGGACACGATGGCGAGCCCGCCCGGCATCCAGCCGAAGAGGGCCTGCGAAAAGTCCACGATCCTCACCGAGGCCTTGCTCTCGGCGAGTATGTAGCCGGCAAAGGTGAAGATGGGAATGGTGTAGAGTACCGGGCTGTTGGAAAACTTCGAGTAGATGTCTACGATGAGTGCTGCGAACTGGATGTCGGAGAAATAGAACCCCAGGATGGCGAGCGATGACAGAACCACGAACACCGGCGCGCCGAGAAAGGCCATGAGGATGATGAGGGCAATCAGCGCTTCGGTCACAGATTGCCCCCCTGAATGAACCAGACCAGAGAACGCACGGTCCTGAGGCCGAACCTCGCGGTTATCACCAGGTATCCGATTGGGATGATGATCTCGAGCACCCATACGGGCAGGTTGAAAAAGGGTATGGACATCTGCGCGTCATAGTCCACCAGGATAAAGTTCACTGACGCATACGCAAGAATGGCGCATACGGCCACCGAGAAGATGCCGGTGAGGACATCGGCCCCGCACTTGAACCGGGGGCTTAAGAGCCTGCCGGCGATGTCTATCCGGATGTGCTTTCCCTCACGGGCCGCGACCCCTGCACCGAGGAATGCCACCCAGAGAACGAGGTGCCGCACGATCTCGGCCCCGCCCATGATCCCGGTGGAGAAAAAATTCCTCATCACGATCTGAACCAGGACCAGGGACACCATGAGCCCGAGAAAGACGGCCAGCAGTACTTCCTCCGCTTTCTGGAGAACCGATATCGCCGGGTGGGGAGCAGGGTACGGGGTGCTGCAATCAGGGCACTCCTTCAGGTGATCGTAGCGTCTCAACCCGCAGACCCGGCAGCGCATGAAAGCCTCCTCAGGCCTTGTGAGGCTATTCGATCCGGACAACGCCGGTATCTTCCGGATGCGTGCGACGGTACTCTTCGAGGAGGGCCAGAGTCCGGTCGAGAAGCTCCTGGGAGTAGAGCTCTCCCACGAGATTGTTCCGGGTCTTTTCCGCAGCCTCGAAGATGAATTTGGCTTCTTCTTCGTCGATATTATCTCCCAGGCGGTACACCTTAAGGCCTGCGTCGAGGAGGATCTTCAGGCATTTCTCATCCTCCTGGCGGGAGGCCTCCGCGATCTTTTCCTGTGACTCGCTCGCCAGCCGGAGTATGATCTGCTGGCTCTCGGGTGAGATTTTGTCCCATATCTTCTTGGATATCACCATGGCTCCCAGGAGGTTTGATGACGGGAACTCATTGATGTAATTGAACCTCGTGTACCACTGGAACGCGACCGCCATGTAGGGGGTGGCGTTTGCACAGTCGATGAGGTTGGTGGAAAGGGATGTGGCCACATCGGTGACGGACAGGGATATGGGGGAAATCCCCAGTGCCTTGTAAACCTCGCGGCCGATCGGCTCGCCCTCGAGCGTCCACCACTTCTGCTGCCGCGCCACCTCCAGCGAGGTGAGGGGCACCTTGGAAAAGGTGTAGAGAAATCCTATGTCACCCCAGCCGAGAACGATAAAGCCCTTTTCCTCGAAGAGCTTCTCCATGGTGTCCTGCAGGCCTTTCCGCACATAGTTGACCTCGTTGTAGTTCCTGAATACGTATGGGATCTCGGTCACCCGAACCTCGGGCACGATGTCTCCGAGGCCGGCGCCGGAGAATGCGCCGCCGTGGAGCTGGCCGAGCTTGATCTTCCGGATCATGTCCTTCTCGTCGCCCTGGACACCGCCCCAGTAGACCTTGAATCCTACCTCGCCCCCTGTCTGGGCGGTGATCTCTTCGGCGAGCCTTTCATAGGTGTTCACCAGGGTGGAGCCCTTGGGAGCCAGCGTGGCCATCTTTATCGTGATCCTGGCCTTCTCGGCTGCACCGGCCCCGGAGCAGAGGAGCCCCATGGCCAGAACAACTGCCGGAATAATTCGCACAAAACGCTTCATACGGTTTCCTCCTCTTTGGTTCTCACAGGTTTCAGAAATACGAATCCACGCTCTCCAGCAGCATCCGGGCCTTTCTCTTTGCCACCTCGTTGGCGAAATTCTTCGCGGGGTAGTAATCAACCGGGGTGTCTATCACCTGCTGAAGGGTCTGCTCAAAAAGTGCCCTGTCCTGGATCTGGTAGGCATAGTACTTCGCGTAGAGCAGGTGAATGAAGAGAAGCCTTGACTGTGAGATCTCAAACGCGCGGTCGAAGTGGTACTTCGCCTTGTCCGGGTCTCCGCCGATGACCTTGGAGCGGGACGCATAGTAGGCCCCCAGGGTGGCGTGGGCGCTTCCGTAGTAATAGTTTTCGTCGAGCTCGATCACCTTAAGCAGCATGGCCTCGATCTTGGGAATATCCATGAGCACCTCGGTCTTATCGAGATTGAGCGATATCCATGCCATCCAGGAGCTTGCAGCCCAGTAGAGCGCGGGCACATCGCCCTTCTTAAACCCGCTAAGAGAGGCGCTGAACTTGTCCACGGGCCGGTGGAGCGCGCTCCGGAAGTCGTCGTTGAGCAACAGGGGCTGCAGTGCATAGTCCCGCGCCTTGAGGTAGAGGTAGCTCGCCCGCTCTTTGTCGATATCCTCGATAAAGGCGAATGAGTAACCGAAATTTACCTCCGCAGCCCGCAGATAGAGCTTGGCGCTCGGGGCGATGTCGATGAACCCGTCCAGCTGGACGATCGTGGCGGGAAGAGAATCACGGATCGTGTCCACATCGGGACACCGGTTCACTGAGGTATCCATCCTGTCCATGAGCGGATCCATGGACTTGACCATGAACTCGGGAGAAGCGCACCCCGAGAGAAGCAACATCAGACACAAAAAACCTGTAAACGCTGAAAGGTGTTTCCGTTTCGATACCATATCCCCTCCTCGAATTCCCCGCTTTAGGGGGGTCATCCATCACTGGATTTCCCGATGCCGTCCTCCTCGGCCCCAGGCAAAGGCTACGGCACTCCGTCACCAGGGCACCTTAGACGAGTGCCCTTAAAGAACAACATCATTTCAGGAACTACTGCACAATACCAATACTACAAGGGCCCCCGGGAACACACGCTCAGAACAGGTCAAAGTCTGCAGCCCTGCGCTCAGCCAGATCCGGGAACCCCGCCCTCTTCAGAAAATCTTGCACCTCGGGTGAGGCATAAACCTCTTTGCGGGTTCTTTCTCCCTGGATTACGAACAACCCTGTGTCCATGATCAGCTCCGTGATCTCCCGCTCGCTCAAATCCCGGATGATCGAATGATTCAGCAGCACGGCAAGTCCGTGGGTGAAGACCCACATCCGGTTGATGAGGTCTCTCTTCCGCTCCTGGGAAAATACGTTGAGGGGCTCGAATCCGCTGAGTTTTTCCAGAAGGGCGTCCATCACATAGTCGTTGAAGCGCTTCCGGGTATCCCCGGAGGCGCCTTTCCTCTCTGAGAGAAAGAGCATCCTGAACAGGTGCTTCTCGGTCTTGGCGAACATGATGTACCCAATGCCCATATCCAGAAACAAATCGCCTGTCCTCACCTTGGTCTCGTAGCTGATCAGCAGGTCCAGGGCCTTTTTGATCACTGCCTTCTCCAATTCTTTCATGGAGCTCAGGCACGAGTATATGGGCATGGTCGACGAGTTCAGCTCATGTGCTATGGACCGTGCAGAGCATTTGTCGAACCCCTCCCTTCGGACGATTCGAAACGCCGCGTCAACGATGTCTTCAACAGCAAACCTGCTCTTTACCGGCATGGAAACCCCACTACATGATCTATAACATTGGTTATCAATAACATCAAATCACCTCCCCTGCCGTACTCAGCGGCGAGAGAGGGAAATTCGTACCGGAGCATGTCGGGACATGCTCCGGCCTTGAGAGCCTCCAAGAGATCACACCTGCTGTTCCTTGAGAGGCCGGGCGGCTTGAGCAGCGCACCGCCCGGTGCAGGTTCTATGAATGGCTCTTCTCGAACTCCACCATGAAATCGGCAAGCTTCTGCACGCCTTCGATCGGCATGGCGTTGTAGATGGATGCACGCATGCCGCCCACGGACCGGTGGCCCTTGAGGCCCTTGAGATTCCTCTTGTTCGCCCCGGCGAGAAACTCGGCCTCCAGCTCCTCGGTGGGAAGCCGGAAGGGAACGTTCATCTTGGAGCGTGAATCCTTCTGCACCGTCCCGCGATAGAAGGAGCTGTTGTCCAGCACGTCGTACAGGATGGCGGCCTTCTTGTTGTTCAGCTTCTCCATCTCGGGGACCCCGCCCATGTCCTTGAGCCACTTCAGGACCTCGTGAACCACGAATATGGCCAGCACCGGGCAGGTGTTGAACGTGGAGCTGTTCTCTATGTGGGTGGAGTACTTGAGCATGGTGGGAAGATTTTCGGGAACATTGTCGGCAAGGTCCTTACGGATGATCACCACCGTGACCCCGGCGGGCCCCATGTTCTTCTGGGCGCCTGCGTAGATGATCCCGAACTTGCTCACGTCGAACTGCCTGGAGAGGATATCCGACGACATGTCAGCCACCAGCGGCACATTGCCCGTATCGGGGAAGGTCTGCCACTGGGTCCCGTAGATGGTGTTGTTGGAGGTGATGTGACAATAGACCGCTCCCGGAGTGAGCTTGAGCTCGGAGGGCGAGGGTATGCGGGTATACTTTTCATCCTTGGTCGATGCGGCCACATTGACCTTGCCCACCTTCTTCGCCTCTTTGATCGCCTTGGAAGACCAGGAACCGGTGTCGATATAATCAGCGGTCTTGCCGTCCAACAGAAGATTCATGGGCACCATGGAGAACTGGAGGCTCGCTCCTCCCTGAAGGAAGAGAACCTTGTAGTTCTCGGGAATCCCCATGACCTCGGCAACCAGAGCTTCGGTCTCTACGAGCAGTGCATCAAACTCCTTGGACCGGTGGCTCACCTCCATGATGGACATGCCGGTGTTCGCAAAATTCAGAACAGCCTTGCTCGTGCTCTCGAGAACCGGCTCCGGCAATACTGCGGGCCCGGGATTAAAATTGAATACGTCTCTCATATAAACCTTTTGCCTCCTGGACAGATATTGGGTTGAAAATATATACCAGAATGCCTCTTCATGGCAAAGGCAATTATTCGAAGCACTTCGGGAAACTTAATGGAAAGGGGCCCATACCCGTTTCCTGACGGAACTGGCCTTCGATCGGCGGGGAAAAAAACGGCGGGCAGGCAGGTATGCGAAAAGTATGCCCCAAAACAACGCCGGGTCACCCGCAGGGCGGGGAAGGCACCCTGAATTCGATGACTTCAGCCTGTTTTTGAAGAGTCATGGACGATCATGTTGACAGAATGAGCGGCTAAGGATTATAGAAAATGAATATCCATTCAGCTTCGGCCTCGTTACCGCCTGCGGATACGGGTGTGGGGCATTGAATCCGCAGCTGAACAGCGTCACTAACAATAGGAGGTATATATGGATTTCTCTTTGAGCGAAGAGCATAAGATGGTTCGGGACATGGCAAGAAAGTTTGCCGACCAGGAACTCAAGCCCATAGCGGCCCGGATCGACCAGGAGCACCGTCACGACGACGGAGTGCTGCGGAAGATGGCTGAGAACGGCTTCATGGGAGTGGCGATCCCTGCAGAGTACGGCGGTGCGGATATGGACTATGTAGCATACGCCCTGATCCTGACCGAGATCTCGCGGGCCTGTGCAAGCACCGGAGTCATCATGTCGGTCAACAACTCGCTCTACGGCTTCCCGGTGTACACCTTCGGCACCGAGGAGCAGAAGATCAAGTTCAACACCCCGGTGGCCAGCGGCGAGGCCAACGGGTGCTACGGGCTCACCGAGGCTAATGCAGGGTCCGACCCGGCGGGCATGAAGACCTCGGCCGTGCTCGATGGGGACTCCTGGGTCATCAACGGCGAGAAGAAGTTCATCACCAACGGCAACATCGCCAAATATGCGGTGATCGCGGCGGTCACAGACAAGACCAAAGGATACAAGGGAATCACCCAGTTCGTGGTGGATCTGGAGAACACCGAGGGCTTCTCCGTGGGCAAGGTGGAAGAGAAGCTGGGCATCAGAGGGTCAGGTACCGCCGAGCTGGTATTCCAGGACGCCAGGATACCCAAGGACTCCATTCTGGGCGACCCGGGTTCAGGCTTCAAGCAGATGCTCACCACGCTGGATTCGGGCCGGATCGGGATCGCATCTCAGGCTTTAGGGATAGCCAAGGCGGCGCTGGAGGAGTCGGTGAACTACTCCAAGGAGCGGGTGCAGTTCGGCAAGCCGATCTCAAGCTTCCAGGCCACCCAGTTCAAGCTGGCCGACATGGCGACCCGCATCGATGCCTCCGAGCTGCTCATCCTGAAGGCCGCGTGGCTCGAGAGCAACCACCTGCCCTTCGAGCGGGAGGCTGCCCAGGCCAAGATGTTTGCATCCGACACGGCAATGGACGCAACGATAGAGGCGGTGCAGATCCTGGGCGGCTACGGTTACAGCAGCGAATACCCCGTAGAGCGGCTCATGAGAGACGCCAAGATCACCCAGATCTACGAAGGCACCAACGAAATCATGCGCGTTGTCATCTCCAGAAACGTCCTGGGAATGCGGTAATTCGACAAAAACTCTGCGGGGCGGGCTCTGCGCCCGCCCCGCTTTCTGTTCTCCAGCAACGCATTCGGCCTTTCTTTCCTTCTGTTCTTCAGAAGGTATTTGCCTGGATCTTTTTAAGCCGGGGAAGATCGCTTCAGTGGGCGGCCGCCCAGTCTTTTCCCGTGCCGATATCCACCCGGACCGGCACATCCAGCTCGTAGGCATGCTCCATCTCATGCCGCACCATGGCGGAAAGCTCCTCGATCTCATCCTCGGCCGCCTCGAACACCAGCTCGTCGTGCACCTGCAGGATCATCCTGCTCTTCAGGCCCTTCAGGCGTTCGTATATCCTGACCATGGCGATCTTGATGATGTCGGCCGCGGTCCCCTGGATAGGAGTGTTGATCGCAATCCGCCTGCCTGCCTCGCGCTCGTTGAAGTTGGACGATGCGATCTCGGGGATGGACCTGCGCCTGCCCAGGAGCGTGGTGACAAACCCGTCCCGCTCGGCCTTTGCAGCGATGGACTCGGTATACTCCCTCACACCCGGATACTTGGCAAGATAGCTGTCGATATAGGCCTTGGCCGTGTCGCGCCGGATGCCCAGCTCCTGGGAGAGCTTGTGTGGCCCCATGCCGTACATGATGCCGAAGTTGATGGTCTTGGCCGTCCTCCGCTGGTTTTCGCCCACCTCGTCGAGGGGTATGCCGAAGATCTCGGCCGCAGTCTTTGCATGGATGTCCTGGCCGTGGGTAAAGGCCTCCATCAAAGCGGCGTCGCGGGTGATATGGGCGAGAATCCTGAGTTCGATCTGGGAGTAGTCGGCACTTAAAATCCGGTGCCCCTCGGGCGCGATGAAGGCCTGCCGGATCCTGCGGCCCATCTCGGAACGCACCGGGATGTTCTGGAGATTAGGCTCGGAGGAGGATATCCGGCCTGTTGCGGTGACGGCCTGGTTGAACCGGGTGTGAATCCTTCCGGTCTGCGGATTGATCATGGAGGGCAGCGCATCCACATAGGTGTTCTTGAGCTTGGAAAACATCCGGTACTCAAGGATGAGCGCGGGCAGGTCGTGCCTGGATGCGAGAGACTCCAGGACCTTGCTGTCCGTGGAATAGCCGGTCTTGGTCTTTTTCACTACAGGCAGGCCCAGCTTCTCGAACAGGATGATCCCCAGCTGTTTGGGCGAGTTGATGTTGAACTCACCGCCGGCCAGGGCAAAGATCTTTTTCTCTATGCCTTCCAGGAGCTTGTCGATCTCTGCTGATATTCTCCCGAGCCCGGCCGTGTCCACGAGCACCCCGCACGCCTCCAGCGAGGAGAGCACCGTGGTGAGCGGGATCTCGATATCGTAGAATATCCTGTCCACCCCCACCCGGGTCATCTCTGTTGCGAGCCGCTCTTTCAGGGGGACCAGCACGCTCGCGTGACAGGCGAGATAGCTGCCCAGGGTCTCCCGTTCGATCTCAGTAATGCTGCGGACGTTTCTGCCCGAGCCCAGAAGGTCGCTCACATTCGGGATATCAGTCCCCAGGTAGGACCTGGCGAGGTCCTCAAGGCCGGCCTGGGAATTGACCGCATCGATGCAGTAGGCGGCGAGCATGGTGTCGAACACGCCGGAGCGGATCTCCATCCCCTTCATCATGGCGGCTACGAAGGCCTGCTTTGCATCGTGCATGCACACGAACGAGCCTTCGCTCTTGAGCGGGTCGAGGCAGGCTTCAGGGTCCAGGCACACCGTGGACACCCCGCCCTGCGACACAGCCGACCCGACGCCCGGCATCACGTACATGCCCATCTCTCCGGCAAAGTCGCACCTGCAGGCATACTCGATCCTGCCCTCGTGCATGCAGGCCCTCTCCTCGTCGGGCATGAGGTTCAGCTCCTTGAGAAGGCTCTTGAACTCGAGTTCCGTAAAAATCTTCCGGAGGCGTTCGGTATCGGGCTGAACCGCCTTGAGGTCTTCCACGCCGAAATCGAGCTCTATCTCCCGGTCGAGCCTCACCAGCTCGAAGCCTTCCCGGGCCTTATCGGCGTGTTCTTGGAGCGCCTTTTTCTGCTTGGGAGAACCGACGGCGTCCACGTTGTTGAGGATGTCCTCAAGATGCCCCATTTCCCTGATCAGGGCGGCCGCTCCCTTGGCGCCGATGCCGGGGATGCCGGGGATGTTGTCCGATGCGTCTCCCATGATTGCGAGCAGGTCGGGGATGTATTCGGGATAGACATCGAACTTCTCCTTAACCGCCTCGCGGTCGTAGATCTTGTCCGTGAGGGTGTCCCAGACAAGGATGGTGTCGTTCACGAGCTGCATGAGATCCTTGTCTCCCGAGACGATGTAGACCGTGCACCCCTGCCCGCACCGCCTGGCAAGGGTCGCGATGATGTCGTCGGCCTCAAAGCCCTGCTTCTGCACGATGGGGATCCCGAGTGCCTCGACGATCTGAATAATGTAGGGAATCTGCACTCCCAGACCCTCGGGCATCTTCTGCCGGGTGGCCTTGTAGTCCTGGTAGAGCTCGTGGCGGAAGGTGGGGCCCCGTGAGTCCAGCACGAAGCAGATATGCCCGGGCCTTTTCTCCTTCAGGAGGTTGATGAGCATCCGCGAACAGATGAAGACCGCGTTGGTGGGGATGCCCTGGGAGGTGGACATGTCTCTCATGGCATAGAACGCCCGGTAGATATACGAGCTGCCGTCGATGAGGTAGACCTCTCTGTTTTCCGTCAGCGGCACGTCATGCCTTTCCTTTCTCCGCGCCTGAAGGCGAAGTAGTCTTCAATGATCCGGGAATGGTCGAATGCGATTGCTTCGGGCAGTTCGCCTTCAGCAAACACCCCGATGCCCCCGGCGTCGTCGCCGGCCTGGAGCGCCCCGGTGCCCGAGGCCGTGAAGACCGTAGTGATGGTGTGCATCCGGGGATCTCTTGAGGGGTCTGAGTATACGTGGAACATCTGCAGGTTTTCCAGAACCAGGCCTGTCTCCTCACGCGCCTCTCTGGCGGCGGCGCGCTCAACGGTCTCGCCGTAGTCCACGAACCCGCCCGGCAGTGCCCATCCCAGAGGAGGGTTCTTCCTCTCCACCAGGACGATGCCATGGTCATACTCGATGATCACATCCACGGTGGGCACCGGATTCCTGTAGCGTTCCATGACATGCCCGCACACGGGACAGACGAACGATTCCTTCGCGGCCATCACGTGTCCCTTATCCACAGGGATAACTCGGCCTCGTCCTCGCCTCCCATCACGATGTCGGCCCGCCCCCTGATTTCCAGACAAACGCTCTCTATCCTTGCCCGGACCTCGGGGGTCAGCTTCAGCTCCGGACAGCGGAAGAGAATGGCGCCGTTCTCCAGGGAGATCTTCAGGTTCCTCCCCTTCTCCGTGACATCCATGATCGTATCGATGATACCGGTGAACGCGCAAGCCAGGGCGTTGTAGTCGAATTTCACGTAGCACGACTGGGGACCGGACGTCACCTCTCTTTTGGTCTCGTGCTTGAAGCGCATGTCCGCCAGAAGGAAGTCGGTCTCCCTCTCCAGGAATTCCCTGAGCTCGATCGAGGTGTAGCCCTCGTTGGCCATTTGGATCTTGTAGCCCAGCGACTTCAGGATGTGATCGATCTTGTCCGCTCCGTCTTGGATGGACTTGAGATCCTTGCTGTTCTTGGCCTTTATGGTGCGGAGTTCTTCTCCGTCATTTCCGTTGAGGCTGTCGAGCTTCTCGTTCCTCGACTGGACGAGTTGAGCCCTCCCCATGATCCACATGAGCGGGGTATTGATGTTGTGAACCATGCCCCCCATGAGGGAACCGATGTGCGCGAGCACCTTCTGCTTCATTTATCCTCTATCCTCCATGAATGCACGATACGCCAGATAGGTGGAATAGGTGTCAACCTTGGACGAAAGCTCGAAGGGCGAGTGCATGGACAGCAGCGCCGGACCCATGTCCACGATATCCATACCGTACTCGGCCAGGAACTTCGCGACCGTTCCCCCTCCCCCCTCGTCGACCTTGCCCAGCTCGCCGGTCTGCCAGGGAATCTGCGATCGGTTGAGGAGGGACCTGATATAGGCCATATACTCGGCATGGGCCTCGCTGGAGCCCACCTTGCCCCGGGCACCGGTGAACTTGGTGACGCATACGCCGTAGCCGAGTCTGGCGGCGTTCATTTTCTCGTGGACTTCGGGGTAATCCGGATCGAATGCGCCGTTGGCGTCCCCGGATATCGCCTTTGACCGGAACAGCACCCGCGATGGAACGATCTCCTCTCCGAAACGGGAGGCCAGCTCCCAGAGCACCTCCTCGATGAACATGCTCTTGGCGCCGGTGTTGCCCTCGCTGCCGATCTCCTCCTTGTCCATGAGCAGGGCGATCGACGTGAAGCCCTTCGATGCGGCATCACGCACCGCGGCAAAGGCCGCCCACGAGCAAGCCCGGTCGTCCTGGCCGTAGCCGCCGATCAGGGACCGGTCGATCCCCACCTCTCGCGCCGGGCCGGCCGGCACGATCTCCAGATCGGCGGAGACGAAGTCCTGCTCCACGATGCCGTATCTCTCGTGCAGCAGGGAGAGAATGTACGCCTTGACCTTGCTGTCCTTTGCCGTGAGGTCCGGCCGGGAGCCCAGGATGATATTGAGCTTCTCGGCCTGGAATGCATCGGGAAGCTTCTTCGAATACTGGGCGTTTGCGGCCAGATGGGGCAGGAGGTCTTCGATGGTGAAGCAGGGATCGTCCGGGTCCTCGCCGATGAGCACCTTGAGCAGGCTCCCGTCCTCCTTGACAACCACCCCGTGGAGGGCGAGCGGCCGCGCGAGCCACTGATACTTCTTGATTCCGCCGTAGTAGTGCGTCTTGAGCATGGCCAGGTCGGTGTCCTCGTAGAGCGGATTGGCCTTGAGGTCGAGCCGGGGGCAGTCGATGTGGGCCACCACGATCCGGACCCCATCCTTGAGAGGAATCGCTCCCCTCCTGCATACGGCCAGGGCCTTGCCCCGGTTCTCCACGAGCTCGAGCCCGCCGGCCTCGCCTGCACGGGCCCGGAAATACTCCACGGCCTCGCGCTCGGTCTTCACCTGCGTCAGAAACTTAAGGTACTCTTGGTTGTACGACTCGACCTCGGCAAGAGATTCTTTGAGAATCTCCCACCCGGACTTGATCTTATGAACCAGATCGGGTTTAGCCGTTGCTCTTTTTCTCGGCATCTCCACCCTCTTTTGCCTCGCCGGCTACCTCTTCGGAATACACCTCGGTAATGGCGCGGACTTCTATTCCCGCATCTTTCAAGGCTTTTTTGATATCAGCCTTCTTTGCATCCACGACCTTGAGCACGTAGTTCTGGTTTTTCATGTGAACCTCCCTGGTATGTTTTGGCTGCAGCGACTGCAGAGGCTGCCCTGCATGCTCCTGTTCTCGATGGAAAATCCCTTCCTGGTGATGACCTCATGCCCGCAACCCGGACAGACGGTGTTCTCATGGGCGCGCCCCATGACGTTTCCGGTGTATACGTAACGGAGCCCCTCGGCCAGACCGATCTCACGGGCCGCTTCCAGGCGCTCGACCGGCGTGGGCGGAGCGTCCTGATAGCGGTACCGGGGAAAGTAGCGGCTGATGTGCCAGGGGATGTCCGGGCTCATGCTCCGGATGAACCGCGCGATCTCCCGGAACTCTTCTTCGGAGTCGTTCTCCCCGGGGATGACGAGTGTGGTGATCTCGATCCAGATGCCGGCCTCGAAATAGGCCTGGATGGCCTCAAGCACCGGGGCGAGCCGCGCTGAACAGAGCCTTCGGTAGAAACCGTCGGAAAACGACTTCAGATCGATGTTGGCGCCGTCGATGAGCCCGGCGAGGTCGTTTTTGACAATCTCGGGCGAGATGCAGCCGTTGGTGACCATGACGTTGAGCAGACCTGCCTGCCTGGCCAGGCGCGCCGTGTCGAGCACGTATTCCAGATATACCGTAGGCTCGGTATAGGTGTAGGAAACACTCGCGCATCTCCGGGCGAGCGAGGCCCGGACCACCTCTTCGGGCGGCAGATCCTCTCCGGTAATATCTCCGGTGTGGTGGGGATACTGCGAGATGTCACTGTTCTGACAGAATGCGCATCTCATGTTGCAGCCCACGGTTGCGATGGAGAACGACAGCGATCCGGGCAGCAGGTGATAGAGCGGTTTCTTCTCGATCGGGTCCACGCTCGCGGAGACGCTCAGCCCCCAGACCAAGGAGTAGAGCGTGCCTCCCTCGTTCTTCCTCACCCCGCATATTCCTCTCTTGCCTTCTTTGATGGTGCAGCGGTGGGGGCACAGCAGGCATTCCACTGTGCCGTCTTCACGTGCTTTCCAGTACCGTGCCTGTTTCATCAGTCTCTGTATCGGGCCCCTTTGTCTGCCGAGAGCGTCTCCCGCGCATAGCGCTTCAGCACGCCGGTGAGCTTTTTCTCAGGCGGTCTGAAGGATTGTCTGCGTCTGATGAGCTCGGCTTCGTCGACGAGAAGATCGATCTTCCGGGCAGGGATGTCGATCCTGATGCGGTCGCCTTCCTGAACCAGGGCGATCGGCCCTCCCTCGGCCGCCTCGGGCGAGCAGTGCCCGATAGCCGCACCCCGGGTGCCGCCTGAGAACCGGCCGTCCGTGATCAGCGCAACATCCCTGTCCAGCCCCATACCCGCAATCGTTGATGTGGGCGTGAGCATCTCGCGCATGCCCGGCCCTCCCTTGGGCCCTTCGTATCGGATGACCACGATGTCGCCCGCCCGGATCTTTCCGGCGAGGATCGCCTCGGCCGCCTCTTCTTCGGAATCGAACACGCGGGCCGTTCCCTCACGCTTCATCATCTCGGGCAGCACGCCCGACTGCTTCACCACCGCCCCGTCGGGCGCCAGGGAGCCTCGCAGTATCGCGATCCCGCCCTCCTGGTGATAGGGGTTTTCCAGGGTACGTATCACCTCGGGGTCCAGAACTTCGGCCCGGGCAAGGTTGTCCTTCAGTGTTCCGCCCGTTGCCGTGATAACGCCGGTGTCAAGGACACCCAGGGGCTCAAGCCGCTTCATCACCGCCTGGATCCCGCCTGCGTAGTAGAGGTCTTCGATGTGGTGGGGCCCGGCCGGCGAGAGGTTGCACAGGTGGGGCACTCGCTTGCTCATCCGGTCGAAGTCGTCCAGATCGAGCTCGATGCCCGCCTCATATGCCACCGCCGGGACATGGAGCACGGTGTTGGTGGAGCACCCCAGGGCCATGTCCACGGCGATTGCATTGTTGAAGGCACTCGGGCTCGCGATGTCCCGTGGCTTGATGTCTTTCTCCAGGAGCTCCATCACCTTCATGCCCGCAAGTTTGGCGAGCCTGATCCGCTCTGAGAAGGCGGCGGGGACCGTTCCGTTGCCCGGAAGGCCCAGGCCCAGGGCCTCGGTGAGGCAGTTCATGGAGTTGGCGGTGAACATGCCCGAGCAGCACCCAGCTGTGGGGCAGGCGCACCCCTCGAGCTCCCTGAGCTCCTCTTCAGTGATCGCACCCGCCTTGAGCCTGCCGATGCCCTCGAACACGCTGATCAGATCAACGGCCCTGCCCTTGAGCCTGCCGGCGAGCATGGGCCCTCCGGAGACGAAGATCGCGGGGACATTGATGCGCAGGGCCGCCATGAGCATGCCTGGGACGATCTTGTCGCAGTTGGGGATGAAGATCAGGGCGTCGAAGGCGTGCCCCATGGCCACGAGCTCGATGGAATCGGCGATGATCTCTCTTGACGGCAGGGAGTATCTCATCCCCGCATGGTTCATGGCGATGCCGTCGCAGATGCCGATGACCGAAAACTCCATGGGGGTGCCGCCCGCTATGCGCACACCATCCTTTGCGGCCCGGGCTATCTGATTGAGATGAATGTGCCCGGGGATGATTTCATTGGCGGAGTTCACGATGCCCACAAAGGGCCGTGCTATTTCTTCGTCGGTGAGGCCGTTTGCCTTGAGCAATGACCGGTGAGGGGCCTTTTCGAAAGATTTCTTGGCAGAGTCGCTTCTCATGTTCTGACTTATTCCTCCTCATAAGGAATGCGGGTTGCAGTATTACATGGAATAGCTCCATTATCAAGATATTGATTCCCGGGGCAAATGCCGCAATCTTCTTCAAGACAGGGCGCCTTGCCCCCTGACTTTAGGAGTGGTATAGCGTGGGCAAAAAAGGGGTGTTCATGAGATTCTCCATCACCTTCCCCACCCGCAGGAACCAGGAACTCGTCGACATCACCGAGCGTATCCGCGCCGTGGTTGCCGAGCACGGGGCGGGTGCGAGGCTCTGCGCGCTCTACGCCATGGGGGCCACCGCCGCTATCATGGTCCAGGAAAACTGGGACCCCAACATCCCCGCCGACGTGATCACCTGCCTGGACAGGCTCGTGCCGAAGGGTGTCTGGCTCCACGACCGCATCGACGGCAACGGCGACGCACACATCAAGGCGGGCATCATCGGTCCATCCGAGGTGATCCCGGTGGAAGACTCCCGGCTCGTCCTCAGCACCTGGCAGAATATCTTTTTCTGCGAGTTCGACGGCCCCAGAGCCAAGCGTGAAGTCCTGATCACCCTTGTCTGATCCCTCGCCCCCCACAACCATGAAAGGTAAAATCGGTAACCCAACCTGAGAAAGGCTGTATTTCAGAAAAAATGCATGCACTCCGAAAAGGACTCTTGACTCGGCGGCAGTGTAGGTTAAGCTGCATAAGGAGAAACCTTATACCGTCCGGGTCGTGAGAATTCCCGGACAAGGGAGATATGGGAGGTAACAGTGATATACGAAGAACCTATCCGGCAGGAAGGAGGAGCGTGCAGGTGAAGGAAAAAGACTATTTTCTGGCATTGTACGATGTGGTGAAGGTGATCAATGCATCACTGGAGATGACGACCGTACTCGAGGAGATCGTCAAGTCCGTCGCCCTTGCCATGGGGGCCAAGGCGTGCTCCATCCGCCTGCTGGATTCCCGGAAGAAGTCCCTCATCATGGGCGCATCCTACGGCCTTTCCAAAGGCTATATCCGCAAGGGCCCGGTGCTCATCAAGGAGAGCGGTCTCGATCAGAAGGCCATGACCGGCCAGCTCATCTGGATCAAGAACGCCCAGACCGATCCGAGCTTCCAGTACGGCGCAGGCGCGAAGGCTGAGGGGATCAAGTCGGTGATCGTGGTGCCCCTGAAGGTGGAAAAGAACGTGATCGGAGTGCTCAGGGTCTATACCGACAAGGTCAGGGAATTCAACGAGCAGGAAACCAAGTTCTTGGAGTCGGTGGCAAACTTAAGCGCCCTGGCGCTCGAGAACGCCAGGCTCCATCAGGCTCTGAAGACCAACTATGAACTGCTCATCGCCCACAAATACCGTCTGGATGACAATTAATAAGGAGGCAGCCACATGGTCCGATGCGGAATCAACGGCTTTGGTCGCATAGGAAGACAGGTCTTGAAGGCCATTATAGAACGGCACGCAGACAGCCTGCAGGTGGTGGCGATCAATGACCTCTTCGACGTGGAGACCAATGCCCACCTCTTTCAGTATGATACCAACTACGGCCGGTTTCCGGGTGATGTCTCGGTCAAGAAAGACTCACTCGTCATCAACGGCCAGAAGATCAGGAGCTATTCCTTCAGAGATCCTTCATCCATACCCTGGGACGACGAAGGAGTCGATATCGTCATAGAGTCCACCGGTCTGTTCCGGACCGGTCCCGAGGCCTCAGCGCACCTCTATGGCGGTGCGAAGAAGGTGATCATCACGGCGCCCGCCAAGCAGGAAGACATCACCGTGGTCATGGGCGTGAATCACAAGAGCTACAAGCCCGACAAACACCACATCATCTCCAACGCCTCGTGCACCACCAACTGTCTGGCACCGCCCGCGCTCGTGATCCACAAGAACTTCGGGATCGAGAGCGCCATGATGGTCACGGTACATGCGTACACCAACGACCAGAGGATCCTCGATATGCCTCACAAGGACCTCAGGCGTGCCCGCGCCGCGGCCATGAACATCATCCCCACCACTACGGGTGCGGCCAAGGCGGTATCACTGGTCATCCCTGAGCTCAAGGGCAAGGTGGACGGGTACGCCCTGAGGGTGCCCACGCCCACGGTTTCGGTAGTGGACCTCACGGCCAAGCTCAACAAGGAGACCACCACCGAGGAGCTGAGGCGCTGCCTCATCAGGGCTTCGAAGACCTCGCTGAAGGGGATCATGGCCTGCGAGGAAAAGCCCCTGGTCTCGACCGACTTCAAGGGCAACTCGCACTCATCAATCGTGGACATCGAGTTCACCCAGGTGATGAAGGGTACCATGGCCAAGCTCGTCACCTGGTACGACAACGAGTGGGGCTACTCATGCCGCACGGCCGACCTGGCCGCCTACATAGCGGGCAAGGGGCTGTAACCGGTTTTCACGAAAAGCCGGCTTCATATTACAGCGGTACTCAGTAATAATGGCGCGCCCTTTTGATGCATGTCCGCCCCTTGAGCCAGGCGGTGCAGCGGGAAAAGGGCGCGCCTCTTCTTTCTCTGCCGATCCATAAGAGAGCAGGGGACAAGTCTCTTCAGGCATTCCCCGCGTATCCGAACGAGCCGTATTGTTTCCCCCTTTTGTCTTGACTCACCCTGTGGGCTCTCCTATAGTGCAGTCGCATTTTTCCAGGAGGACGACATCTATGCCGAAGAGAGACGACATCCGCAAGGTTATGATCATCGGGTCGGGTCCCATCGTCATCGGGCAGGCGTGCGAGTTCGACTACTCCGGGACCCAGGCGTGCAAGGCCCTCAGAGAGCTGGGGTACGAGGTCGTCCTGGTCAACTCGAACCCCGCCACCATCATGACCGACCCTGAAATCGCGGACATCACCTATATCGAACCGCTCAACGTCGATACCCTGGCGGCCATCATCGAAAAAGAACGTCCCGACGCAATACTCCCGAACTTAGGCGGCCAGACCGGCCTGAACCTCACCTCCGAACTCTCGCGCAAGGGCATTCTTGAGAAGTTCGGGGTGCAGATTATCGGCGTCAACGCCAACGCGATCGACCGCGGAGAAGACCGGATCGCCTTCAAGCAAACCATGAACCGTCTCGGCATAGAGATCCCCCGGAGCGAGCCGGCCTACACGGTCGAGGAGGCCGAAGCCATCGCCGCCAACCTTGGGTATCCGGTGGTGGTCAGGCCGGCATATACCCTCGGCGGTACCGGCGGAGGACTGGTCTATAACATTGAAGAGCTCAGAGCGGTCGCCAGCAGGGGTCTGTCGGCCAGCCTCATCAACCAGGTGCTCATCGAGGAGTCCGTACTGGGGTGGGAAGAGCTGGAGCTCGAGGTGGTCAGGGACGCCAAGAACAACATGATCACCGTGTGCTTCATCGAGAATGTCGATCCCATGGGGGTGCACACCGGCGACTCGTTCTGCACGGCCCCCATGCTCACCATATCGAGCGAGCTGCAGAAAAGGCTTCAGGATTATGCCTACAGGATCGTGGAGGCGATCGAGGTCATCGGCGGCACCAATGTCCAGTTTGCCCACGACCCCAAGACCGACCGGCTGGTGGTCATCGAGATCAACCCCCGGACCTCGCGGTCGTCGGCCCTGGCGTCCAAGGCAACCGGGTTTCCCATCGCACTGATATCCTCCAAGCTCGCTGCAGGGCTCACACTCGATGAGATCCCCTACTGGAAGGGGGGTACCCTCGACAAGTACGCGCCCTCGGGAGACTACGTGGTGGTGAAGTTCGCCCGGTGGGCCTTCGAAAAGTTCAAGGGCGTGCAGGACAGGCTCGGCACCCAGATGCGCGCGGTAGGCGAGGTCATGAGCATCGGCAAGACCTACAAGGAGGCCCTGCAGAAGGCCATCCGCTCGCTTGAGATCGGGCGCTACGGCCTGGGCTTCGCCAGGAACTTCAACGAGCTGGACCTCAAGTCGCTGATGGACCTGCTTGCCGAGCCGACCAGCGAGCGCCATTTCATCATGTACGAGGCCCTGAGAAAGGGCGCGTCGGTCCGCGAGCTTGCGGACAAAACATCGATCAAGCCCTGGTTCATCGAGCAGATGCAGGAGCTGATCGAGCTGGAGGAACGGATCATCTCATACAAGGGCAGAGAACTGCCCGACGAGCTGCTCATCCAGGCCAAGAAGGACGGTTTTGCCGACCGGTATCTGGCCAAGCTCCTGGGCTTAAGCGAGCAGGCCATCAGAGCCAGGCGCAAGGCCCTTGGCATCGTCCACGGATGGGACCGCGTACCGGTGAGCGGCGTGGAGAACGCGGAGTACTACTATTCCACATATAACGGCACCGATACGGTACCGGTGAGCGAAAGGCCCAAGATCATGGTCTTGGGCGGCGGGCCCAACCGGATCGGCCAGGGGATCGAGTTCGACTACTGCTGCGTCCATGCCGCCTTTGCCATCCGGGAGATGGGGTATGAGTCCATCATGGTGAACTGCAACCCCGAGACGGTCTCGACCGACTATGACACTTCCAATAAGCTCTACTTCGAACCCCTGACCGTGGAAGAGGTTCTGAGCATCTATGAAAAGGAAAAGCCCATAGGCGTGATCGTTCAGTTCGGCGGGCAGACGCCGCTGAACATCGCCGATGAGCTTGAAAAAGCGGGAGTGAAGATCCTCGGCACTTCGCCTGCGGCCATCGACCTGGCCGAGGACCGGGAGCACTTTGACCAGCGGATGCGCAAGCTTGGCATTCCCATGGCAAAGTCCGCCATGGCGAGCACCCTGGAAGAGGCCCTGACCGCGGCCGAGAAAATCGGCTATCCCCTGATGGTCAGGCCATCCTATGTCCTGGGGGGCCGCGGCATGGAAATCGTGCACGACGAGGAGATGCTCCAGACCTATGTCCAGGCCGCAGTCGGGGTGACTCCTGAGCGGCCCATACTCATCGATAAGTTTCTGGACAACGCCATCGAGGCAGAGGCGGATGCCATTTCCGACGGCAAAAACGCATTCGTGCCCGCGGTCATGGAGCATATCGAGCGAGCCGGGGTGCACTCCGGCGATTCGGCCTGCGTCATCCCGCCCATCAGCATCCCGCAGAGGCATCTCGACACGATCAACGAGTACACGAGAAGAATCGCCATGGAGCTGTCAGTGGTGGGCCTCATGAACATGCAATATGCCATCATGGACGATACGGTCTATGTGCTCGAGGCAAATCCCCGGGCGTCCCGGACGGTGCCGCTGGTGTCAAAGGTGTGCAACATCCCTATGGCGAGCATCGCAACCAAGATTGTCCTTGGCATGCATCTGAGCGATTTCAATCTCAATGCCCGGGTCATACCGCACTTCGGGGTAAAGGAGGCGGTGTTCCCCTTCAACATGTTCCCAGAGGTGGACCCGCTCCTGGGTCCGGAGATGCGCTCCACGGGCGAGGTGCTGGGCATGGGCAGGACTTTCGGCCTGGCCTTTTACAAGGCATCCGAGGCGGGCAACCAGATCCTGCCCAAGGAGGGCACGGTTCTGCTGACGGTTTCCCGGAGGGAACGGCCGGCTGTCTTGGAAGTCGCTCAGCTCTTCCATTCTCTCGGGTTCACCATATGGGCCACCCGGGGGACTCATAAGTTTCTCCATGAACACGGAATCCCCTCGAAAAAGGTGCTCAAGCTTCACGAGGGGCGGCCCAACATTATCGACGGCATCAAGAACAAGGAGTACGATCTGATCATCAACACCCCCAGCGGCAAGCTCAGCAAGCATGATGATTCCTATATCCGGAAGGCGGCCATACGCTACAAGCTGCCCTACATCACCACACTCGCCGCAGCCATCGCTGCAGCCCGGGGAATCGAGGCCTGCCGCAATGGCAAGGATATGGTCAAGTCGATCCAGGAGTATCACAAGGATATCAAGCAAGTACACGAATGAGAAAATAATCCTTGATTTCCCCAGACATTATAAGGTATATTTTGAATGTCTCCTGTGCGCGTCTTAATGATGAAAAAGGGGGCTTTAAAAAGGGTGATATCTGTAGTGCACCTGGTATGATCGGATAGTGTATATGCACTACGAGATTCGAATATGGATTAAGGCACAGGGGACATTACTTTTCCTCTCTGGACGCTGACCAGGGGCTGTCCAGAGAGCATAATCCCCTCTTCCCACGCTGTTGGTGTTGTACTTCGACTCATCTGATCTACAAAGCAACACCCGTAGGCCACTTTCTCTCCTATACGGTTCGCACCCCTTTCCTCACGAGTAGGCGAACCGCGAGCCCCAGCAGCAGCGAAAAGTCTTGGACACCCTCGCCCCGCGAGCAGGCGAACCACTTGGCGAAAGTCGCCGGCATCGATGCAGCACGCGCCTGATGCAAGTCAGGACATCTTTTGATCTGCGCATGACCTTCCCATCCCCCGCACACCGGCCTGGCCTCATCCATGGTTGACAACCCAGTCTTTTTTATACAGAATCGAGCTTTACCTGTTTCATTTGATATTCAGAGTGAGGAGGCTATATCGTGAAGCTTGGTTTTTTCACACTTGCTGCAATCGTGCTCCCGGCTCTGGTCGCCGGGTGCAAATGGAGCAATGAGGCTCTCCTGGTCGACCAGGAAGGCCGTATATATTATGGCACCGTGAGCTTTGACTCCGAGTACAAGACCGGGGCCATCACCTTCCCCGGCACCCCCTATGGCGACATCACCGGCCCCTTCACGCTCGTGACAACAGGCGAGACTCCCATTATCGAGCTGGCGAACCTGCCCCTGCTTCAGTTTTCCGGCAAGGCCCATCTCGGCAACAGGACCGTGCGCTTTCTCGAGTGTGATATCACAGCCGAATTCAGGTCAAAGGGGATGGGCGACATGAAGATGGTCGGTTGTGGAACCTGCCGCGATCATCAGAGTGAAACTTATGACATATCATTCCAGTGACGGATTCAGCAGAGGTGCACCATCCGCTTTTCGTGAACCCGAAAAAGGATGATCCACCGACGCTACGCCCGGGAAACCTCAGCAGGAATCGCCTGAGACTGGCAACTTCCCGAAAACCTACTGGGTACGATTCTCAAGAATGAGCTCAAGGATAAAGTACAAGCACTGTCGTATCAGTGTCTTCCAGACAGAATCTTCCCATCTTCCTGCCCGGGTCCCTGAACCATCCCTATCGAAGGGTTCTGGCATTTCTCATGGAAAAGCCACTACCTCCTTGACAGGCCCTGGATTGTATTGTATATGACTGGCCGGTCAGTCATATTAGAATGGAGCACAGGGCAATCACATGACCGGTAAACGTGTCATCCTCGAAAAATCAGGCGGAAGGCGGATTTCGTTCTATGCCGAAGTCGGAAGCTATTTTACGGCAGAAGGGGATTTCCACGATGCCGCATTTCGCTCAAGCCTGAGAGATCAGCTCACCAAGGCCGGCGGCGATGGCCAGTCTGACGATACGCGTCTCGACGCACAGGGAAAGTGGCTCTCTTCATATCTCAGTGATATTCTCACCTATCTCCTTGAAAAGGGCATGGCACAGGCTGCGGTCCGGCTCTCAGTCGCGGCCATGGACGAAGCCGGGAAGATGGGGGTGACCTCGGTCGTGCTCCCGCCGAAGCTCCTGGGCGAGATCATGCAAAGCGTTTCTCCGGCTGCTCCAGAGAAGCCCCAGCATCGCCAGTCTGCGGATGAGAAGAGGCGCATGATCTATTCCGCCGCTCTCAAGATCTTCTCCGAGGAGGGCTACCACCAGGCAACCATGGAAAAGATAGCCGCACTCTCAGGAGTGGCCAAGGGCACGGTATACACCTATTTCAAGAGCAAAGAAGAGCTTCTGGATCAGCTTCTGGAAGAATACTATCAGGAGATCGTCAAAAAGATCAGCGACATCTGCAGCCAGGATACCGACATACTCCAGCAGATCCGCGAGCTGATCGTGTTCTGGGTGCACTTCATCGAGACCAACCCCCTGGTCTACCGGCTCATCCAGAGCGAGGCGATATTCCAGCGGCCCGGAGGCAAGACCATGTTCTATGACTACATCGTCTCGCACCTCCCCATGCTCAAGGAGCGCATCGTGGCCCTGAACCGGGAGCATCGGCTGAAGACCACGAGCTTCTATTCCACCTTCTATGGAGCGCTCGGCTTCATCGACGGCGTTGCCCAGAGATGGTTCCGATGCCAGATGGATTATCCCTTGACCGACGAGATACCCGTTATCCTGGAGGTGCTCCTGAACGGGTTTGTCGGCGAGCAGAGCGGCAAGACCCGGTATTTTCCCCCGCCGGAACCTTTAAGGAAAGACATCCCCTAGGAGCAAAGGTGCAGCTGATGACGCAACACTCACAAGGATGCCCCCGTCAGGGGGACGGCGCCCGGAAGGGGTGTCTCCTTCGCTGGCACTGCCATGCCGGCGCAATCATGGAGACGGTCCCTGCACCGGCGCCGTCCCGATGACGGTACAGCATACACTACAATATGAAAGGATACCCGAATATGCACAAGGAGGAAACAGGAATTTTCGGCAAGGCCAAGGGCAGGCGGGTTGGACCTCATGGTACGGACAGTGTGCACGCTTCGCAGTGGTATCCCGCGATGCACCCGGGACGGTCGCAGGTGCCTTTTCTGCGCTCCCCCCGGGTGATTACCAGGCGCATGAACGCAGCGATCCGCGCGATCTGGCGTGCGAGCGACTACCAGGGCAAGGATTTCAGCCCCTTTGAGGTATCGTCGATTCCGAACAAGTACAAGCTCGCCCAGGTGCTTGCGTGCGGCCTGAAGGCAGCAGTGGCCACCTACTCCCAGCACTGGCAGGGCATGTACCTCGACTGGACCTTCAACCGCCAAATCGAGGATGCCTTTTCGAAATTTGAAACCATGGCGAATTCGGAAAGGTTCGTGAAAAACGCACTCGCCACTGTGGTGCTCTTCAATACCGGCTATGCCGGGGTGTTCATGGACATGCTCAAGCTCAGGCGCCGTCTTCTGCCGCCCAGCATGGAGAGCCTCGAAAACCTCGATATGGGCACCTTCGAGCACAACTTGAGAAGCTCGGTCGGCGCTGTACTCGGCGGCGAGTATGGGGTAAACGTCATCCGGTGCTCTCTGGCGAAACCCCTGGCAACAGGAGCGAACAGGGCAGGCTATGAGGCCCTGCGGAACGTGGCTTTTGTGGAGGGTATGGACTCGAAGGCATCCATCGCCTGTATCCTGCAGATCGGCCTCAAGCAGCCCGGAGACCGCAAAAGCTTTGATCAGGAAATGATGGATCTCGCCGCCGCCAAGATCATCGAGCGCAAGAGCGAGCGGCGCAATGCGGATTTCTCGCGACAGGTTCCGGTGGTCGTCATGTCGCGCTATTTCCTCTCCGTGAACCGTGAGCTGCGAAAGGCAGGGCTGCACGGTATCGTCAAGGCTATCATGATTGAAGGAAACACCCCCCAGGGCGCGTCCATGCTCGCATCCATGCGCGACTGCATAGGAGACGGGCTTAAGAAGTGCTATGACGATATCCTTGCGGCCTATCCGGACAATCTGGCCGATGGCAGCACCGACCTGGATTTCGACATGTACCGCGACATGGCGAAGTTCGCGTGCGACCTCGGCCAGAAGGTGCTTAAGCCCCGCGAAGACGGGCACAAGATGCTCTTTGTCTACCTCGACATGGAGGCCCTTCAGAAAAAAGGCATCCCGATCGATATTGCAGAGCAGGTCGCGGGCAGCGCCATTCAAGCAGGGCTCAACTCCGTGCATCTCGACGGCACCACAAATGTCCCGGACGAGAAGGATCTGCTCTACGGCGCCTTCTGTATGACCGGCCCGATCCACTCGGCCGAGCTCCTGGACACGGACGATGAGCTCAAGCGCGGATGGGGTCAGGGATTCTGGAACATCCTGGCGCCACACCTGCCTCCGACCAACAAGATGCTGGCATTGATCGCCATCTCGGCCAAGAGCGAGCAGGATGCCTTTATCGCCGAGATACAGGCGATGAACGAGCGGAAATCGGTCAACGAGATATTCTGGTACAAGACCTGGAACCATCCGCAGGGCAAGCGTCTGGACATCCCGCAATGGATATCCTACGCCCATGTGCTCGATGTGCTCCCGATCCCGGGCAACTCCACTCCACTGGCGGAAGAGCCCATCCCCGAGCACCTGCCCGAAGATCACCCTCTGACCAGGGAGTTCAGGCGGATGATTAAATGATTTTATCCTCCTTATTAAGAGTTGTTTGAATGAGCGAATAAAACAACTTCTGCGATGCACGGCAAACGAAATGCTGATCCACGGTGTACCGGGCCTTTCTTGTAAGGGCCCGGCTTTTTTTCAGCATGCCCGAGTCTTGGAATACGAGGTTTTTTAAGGATACAGATTTGACACCTTCTTTTCTCTGTGGCACGATTACCATGAAAAAATAACACAGGGTGAGTTATGGCACAGCTCGTGAGATTTGGTGTATCAATCGAAAGCAGCCTTCTTGAAAAATTCGACCGCCACATCGAGAACAAGGGCTACTCGACACGATCCGAAGCATTACGCGATCTTATCCGTCAGGAACTCATCAAAAAGGAATGGGAAGAAGACGACGAGGTGGCAGGCGCTATCACGTTCATCTTCGACCACCACCAGCGAGGGCTTACAAGCCGCCTTACCAGCATCCAGCACGGCTATCAGGAAATCATCATCTCATCCCAGCACATCCATCTCGACCATCACAACTGCCTCGAGATCGTCGCCGTGAAGGGGCGTGCAACAGAGGTTCAGAAACTGGCCAATGCGTTGCAGTCGGTCAAGGGCGTCCGCCATGGCACCCTCAGCATGTCGAGCACGGGGAAATCCCTGGGATGAGCTCCCCTATCTTCTTTTTGGATGCATGCCCTGATACAGATGTGGTAAATGTTAAAACAAAGGGCAGAGTGAGCATTTACGCTCATATTCGTTTATAGGTGTCGACAGTTTCTCCCTGGCGGAGAAGTGGAAAAGGAGACCATACTCATGAACAGGGAAAAAACGTATGCCATTGTCGGCGTGGGGTATACCCCGCAGGGAAGGGTGCCGGGGAGGACATCGTTAAGCTTTCATCTGGAAGCATGTGCGAATGCCATCACCGATGCCGGCATTTCAAAGGACGACATCGATGGACTCATCTGCTACCGGCATTTTCCGGCGTCTTCTGACGAAAACGATCTCACCCCATACCTCGTGGCGCAGCATCTGGGGATCGAGCCCAACTACCTGAGCCAGGACGCAAACTGATCGCGCAGCCACCTCCAGCACGCGGTCGGCGTGCTCGATGCGGGCCTGTGCCGGTATGTACTCATTTCCTACGGTCACAATGCGCTCTCCAGCGACAGCTTGTTTACCATGCTCATGGATTTTGCCGGTGACGACGCGGTCTTCGGCCACTTCGGCGCCACCGGCGGGTATGCCCTTGCAGCGCGCAGGGCCATGCACGAATTCAACACCGGTCCGCAGACATGGAAGCACATCGCAGTTGCCCAGCGTGCCTGGGCAAACCTGAATCCTCAAGCCATGATGTATGACAAGCCCATGTCCTTCGACGACTACCTGTCTTCGAAGTATGTGGTGGAGCCGCTGCGCCTGCCGGACAACTGTCTGGTGAACGACGGCGGCAGGGCCGTCATCGTCACCACCCTTGAGCGGGCCCGAGACCTCAAACACCGGCCTGCCGTCATCCTGGGCCTCGGCCAGCACAACCCGTCTGTGCAGGTCACGCAGTCAGGCATATTGACCGGTTCGACCGGGGCGCGCAAGGCGTGCGAAACCGCACTGTCAATTGCAGGCATCACCAGAGATGATATCGATGCATGCCAGATCTACGACTGCTTTACCTATACCGTTGAGCTCACGCTCCAGGATTACGGGTTCTTCGAGCCGGGCGAAGGAGAAAGTTGGTTCTCGGGAGGCACGACCGGCCCTGGGGGCCGCATGCCCGTCAATACCTCCGGAGGCCAGCTCTCCGAGGCATACTATATGGGGCTGACCCCTTTGAGCGAGGCTGCCATGCAGATCATGGGCAGATGCGGAGACCGCCAGCTCGGCCCCGCGACACAGACGAAGGAGCCTAATATTATCCTGGTGAGCGACAACGGCGGGATCTTGCAGACTCACTCCTGCTGCATCCTGGGGAGGATATAACGATGGAGTATACAAAGCCGCTGCCGCGGATAAACAGCGACAACCGGGAGTTCTGGGAAGGATGCAGGAACCACGAGCTGAGGTTCCAGAAGTGCGCTTCGTGCGGACATATCCGGTTCCCTGCGTCTTATGTGTGTCCAAAGTGCCTGCGCAAAGATTTTCAGTGGATCGTATCAGCCGGTATCGGGAAGGTATATACCTATGCGGTGTATCACGTGGCATATCATCAAGGTTTCCTGGAGGATCTCCCCTATGTGGTCGCCGTGGTGGAGCTCCAGGAAGGGCCGCGGCTCCTGACCAATATCGTGGGATGCCCGCCTGAGGAGGTCTCCTGCGAGATGCCTGTCACCGTAGTATGGAAGGATGCCACACCCGATATAAGCCTGCCGATGTTCAGGCCCCTGTAACGACGATCATTCCCGAACAGATCGGGATAAGAGCCGAGCACGCATTAGGGGGTAGTTTTATCCTGCCGACTTTCCTGCAGTTTCAGACCCGGAAATTAGTTGGTAGCGGGGGAGGATTTGAACCTCCGGTCATCCTGGATCAGTCAAGCTTTCTGGCTATAGGGCACCACAGGGGCACCACGGTTTCGTCAAATTAGTAGATGTGGCAGTGCCTTGGGAGTGTTAATTGATTGACTATGATCTGATCTGACGACAAACCTCAGAAAGGGGATCAACTGTCCGATTAGATCGTGACTCATACAGTATATCCCCCTGGGCATAGCCTATCAGCTCAAAGGCTGGCTATGCTCTAACTCTTTGACCTCTGAATAGATTTGGCGTAAGATAGTATTGATAAACGAAATGAAAGACTGGTCATTATAATGTAGATGCATGGGCATGATGAACTTCAGTGCAGCACTGTCCCTAAAGTGAACGGGAGCATTGGTCTTTGTCTGACATAAGAACATTATTGAGCGAAGAAATTCACGAGGGTTGTATCATCAGAGGTTCACTTTTCAGTGAGCCGATGCGTGTCGAGACAATACGGGCCGAGAGCGATGGGACATGGACCCTTGGCCTGGTAGGCATGCAATCTGAACGATTCCGCAGAGTAACTCTCACTGATCATGAACTTCGTGATTTATCTATATTCGATGCGAAATTCACCTACGATGGTGATGGCCATCTCATTCGCCTGGGACTCCAGGCATATTCATTGGGTATTGCGTGGGAATTTGATCCGTACTTTGGTCTCTCTATCTCCCGTGTCGACCCGCTGCCGCACCAGTTGGAAGCCATCTATGACTACCTCCTCAAGCTGGCCCGCGTCCGGTTCTTGCTCGCAGATGACGCCGGAGCCGGCAAGACCATCATGGCAGGTCTCCTTATCCGTGAACTCCAGCTCCGGGGGCTTGCTGAACGAATTCTTATCGTTTGCCCGGCAAATTTATCGTTTCAGTGGCAGCGGGAACTGAAGGAAAAGTTCGATGAAAAATTCCTTGTCTTGAAAGGCGGAGACATTCGCGATCAGTTCGGCGTCAATCAATGGCTGGAACAAAAGAAAATCATTACATCGCTCGACCTTGCAAAACGAACAGAGATCCTGCCTGGACTCAGACAGGTTCAGTGGGATCTCGTTATCGTGGATGAGGCTCATCGCATGTCATGGTCACCGCCTGCACGCAAGACAGCTCGCTATGCCCTCGGTGAGCTGTTGCGAGATACATCGGACCACATATTGCTCATGACAGCAACACCCCATAAAGGGGACCCGTCCAATTTTTCGCTCTTTCTTCAACTTCTCGATCCGGATGTCTATGCGGATGTCCGTTCTATCCGCGAGGCCATGGAACGCCGCCGTGCCCCGTTCTACCTCCGTCGTACCAAGGAGGCGATGGTCTACTTCCCGGAGAGGCGTTCAGATGGTACCTGGGCTGCGGAAAAGATCTTTACGAAGCGTATCCCGCATTCTGTCGATTTTCTGATCGACGGGCCGGAATTCGACCTTTACAAGGAGGTCACTCGCTTCGTGAAACGCCAGAGCGCCAAGGCAGCTGCACGAGGGGATGACCCCCGCGCCCGGGCTGTCGGCTTTTTGATGTCTCTCTACCAGCGCAGGCTGGCATCCAGCACGTATTCCATGAGGCACAGCCTCGAAAATCGTGCACGCAGACTGGAAGAAGGCTTAAAGCGGGCACAGGAGTTGGCCAGGCTGGCACCACCGGACCTTCCCGATCCTGAGGAACTGGAAGAGATGGAGGAACACGAGCGCGAGCGACTTGAAGAGATGCTCGAAGCGGTTACCCTGGCGGGAAACTCTGAACAGATCCATGAGGAAATAGCGGAACTTCGAGAACTTGCGAAACAGGCGCAAACAGTGGAAAACTCTGATGCTGAATCCAAGCTGACAAAGCTCAAGGATCTTCTTCAAAAGGAAGGATTTTTCGATCAGCCCGATAAGCGCCTGCTCATCTTTACTGAGTTTAAGGACACGCTCGACTATCTTTCACTTAAGCTCAAGGCATGGGGGTTCAGGGTGGGGTGTATCCACGGCGGCATGAAGCCGGGTTCAAGAGACGAACCTGGCACACGTCTCTACTCGGAACAGCAATTCCGCGAGGGGGCCATTCAAATCCTTGTTGCTACCGAGGCGGCCGGGGAAGGAATCAACCTGCAGGTCTGTCATGTTCTTTTCAACTACGATATCCCATGGAACCCGAATCGCCTGGAGCAACGCATGGGTCGTATCCACCGGTACGGACAGAGAAAAGACTGCCTGATCTTCAATTTTGTTGCGACCAACACAATTGAGGGGCGGGTTCTTCAGCGGCTACTGGAAAAGCTTCAGGAAATACGTGATGCATTGGACGATGACGCGGTCTTCAATGTCGTGGGAGAAATACTCCCTGCCGCCCATGTTGAGCGTATACTCAGGGATTACTATTCGGGTAAGCTCGGCGATGCGGACCTTGAAGAACGCCTGCTAGAGAACGTGGATGAGGGACGTTTCCGGGCTATCTGCCAAAATGCTCTTGAAGGCTTGGCTTCAAAGAAGCTCAATCTGGAGATGCTTGTCGAACGCAGGGCTCGTGCACAGGAATGCCGCGTTGTGCCCGAAACCATTGCGCGTTTCATTCGTGATGCAGCCGAATACGTTCCCTTTAAGCTGAAAGTCATTGAAACAATGGCACATACCTTTGAGCCTGCCCGCACGCCGCCAGCACTGAAACGATTCGAGCGTGAGCCTACATGGAAACTCCCAAGCCTTGCACTGAAGTATCCGCGATGCTCGACCGACCGCGAAACTGCCGAGAAAAACAACCTTGAATGGGTCACACCCGGTCATCCACTCTTCGAGGCGATTCGGAGGCATGCATCTGACAAGGCCGCCGAAGCGTTCAGCAAGGGGGCTTGCTATTATTCGCTGCAGCACGAGAAGCCCTCCCGGATCGATTTTTACCGTGCCCGAGTTGTGGATGGCCTCGGTCACATTGTTCACGAGCATCTGTTTGCTGTGGAACTCACTGAACACGGCGAACCCTGCTTGCGCGAACCAAACATGCTTGGAAATTTCTCGCCCGCACCGATGCCGGAACAGGTTCCGACTGTGACCCTGGCGCCAGAGGCTTCTGCATGGCTGTACGATAATGCTCTCCAGCCTTTCCTGGAAAGAACGCGAAAAGATCGTATGAACGAGGTGCAACGCATTTCCGATCATGTGGAGCTTTCCTTGACTGAACTGCTGCAACGCGCTGACGAAGAGATCGGAAAAGCCATAGAGGAGAAGGACAAGGGTGTTACCGGCGCCGACGGCAGATTGGCACAGGCCGAAAACCGTCACGCCGAACTGCTCGCGCGGCGTGAGCAACGCAGACATGAGCTCGAACGACAGCGGTCGTTATCGCTGCAGGCCGTGGAACGGATTGCCAGTGTGCTGGTCCTTCCCCATCCGGAACGCGAAGCCCCGGATGTTCAGCGGCTGCGTCCAAATTTTGAGACCGAAGTGATTGCTATGAATACGGTGATGGAATATGAGAGGTCTCAAGGCCGGCAGGTCTTTGATGTGCATGAAAAAAATCTTGGATATGACGTAACCAGCCTTGACGTCAACTCCGGCGAACTGCGCCTTATTGAGGTAAAGGGCCTGTCTGCGGTCACGGGCACCATACTGCTCACCCCCAACGAGAGGCGAGTGGCCGAAGACCGGCGCGATTGTTATTGGCTTTATATTGTCACCAACTGCGCGACGCAGCCCACATTGCAAGAACCCATCAAAGATCCGGCACGGTTCCCCTGGCGGGAGGTGTCCAAGGTGGCCCATTACCAGATGGAAGTAAATGCCATGACAAAACCGATGCAGGTGAGGGAAGACCCCTCGCCGTATGGAGACTGAAGACACATGATAGGAGATGATCTGATTTGATAAAGGATCTCTTGACACAAAATGAGGGCAAGACCCTTGAGTTCAAAGAGAATTGCCGCTCGATGCAGAACATTGTACGAACCGCGGTAGCATTTGCCAATACCGCGGGAGGGACACTCTTGATCGGTGTCCGTGAC
The DNA here is from genome assembly GCA_001896555.1 of Candidatus Phosphitivorax anaerolimi. GTDB lineage: Bacteria > Desulfobacterota > Desulfomonilia > UBA1062 > UBA1062 > Phosphitivorax > Phosphitivorax anaerolimi. The sequence goes on along the minus strand of MPOS01000032.1, from coordinate 2,696 downwards.
CGTACCAAAGAGGTTATAGGCGTCAAAGACCCCTTGAGTGATGAAGAACGAATGAGCAGTGCCTTTGCAGACAGCATCAAACCCACCCTGATTCCGGAAATACAGATCGTTTCCTGGCGGGACCGGGAGCTGATCGTGGTCAACATCCCGCATCTTGTCGGCCCCTACTATGTCGGGTCAGAAGGCCCTGAAGAAGGGGTTTATATCCGCCTTGGCTCCACAAACCGGCGTGCAGGGCCGGAGCTTGTTGCCGATATCCATCGTCTGGCAAGGAATACTTTGTTTGATGAGTTGCCATGCACGGAAGTCAACTCGGAAGCTATAGACTTCCGAGCTGCTTCCGAGTTCTTCTCTCAGGTCTCCCGCCCGATCTCTGATTCTGTTCGGCGCTCCCTTGGCCTGGTAGTGAACCATGGCGGTCAGGAATTGCCAACCCGTGGTGCCATCTTGCTTTTTGGGAAAGACCGCCGATCGATCTTTCCTGATGCCGTCATACGGTGTGCCCGTTTCAGCGGACTCACCACAGCCCATATTATCGATCAGACGGAAATAGATGAGTATCTCCCCCGGGCTGTCGAAGTCGCTGTTGCATTTATCGAACGCCATACCATGCACGCTGCCGAGATCGGCGCTGTCAAGCGCAGGGACATCCATGAGTACCCTCCGGCTGCGATCAGGGAGGCCATAATCAATGCCGTGGTTCATGCCGACTATTCCATCTCCGGAATGAACATCAGGGTTGCGGTCTTTGACGACCGGATTGAGATCACCAATCCCGGGATGTTGCCCTTCGGACTCACGCTTGAGGCCGCCCTTTCGGGCGTCTCCAAGTTGCGGAACCGGGTGATCGGCCGGGTATTCCGGGAATTGAAGCTCATCGAACAGTGGGGGTCCGGGATCGGCAGAATAATGGCAGTATGCAGGCAGTCCGGGCTCCAGCCTCCTCTCTTCCAAGAGGTCGGGAACAGCTTCAGGGTGACCCTTTTCAACAAGCACGTTACCGCACCATCAGAGAAAGAACAAGAATGGCAAGTGCGGCTGGAGCACTATCTGCTTGAACATAATGAAATTTCCACAGCACATGCAGCGCATGTTTGGGATGTGTCGGATCGGGCGGCACGGGCGCGGCTACGAAAGCTCGTTACGCAGGGAGTCCTGGCCGAGATCGGCACCGGCCCGAGGGACCCAAAAAAGGTATATGTCCTGAAAAAATCGTCTCGCTAGCTGGCAGTGAAAATGAAAATATTCACCGGGAAGAACCTGATCTCGCAAGCAATGAATTTTAATTTGAGCCAAGGATGATAAATGATTCCAAAAGAATGTAAGCGCCTGGCAGAGGTTGATTTCCCCATCGCCGTGGTTTCGAAACACTCGGCCCGGGAAAAATCGATACGCCATGGCCATCCCTCCACACTTCACCTGTGGTGGGCACGAAGGCCGCTCGCAGCGTGCCGGGCCATGCTCATGGCGCTTCTGCTGCCCGATCCCTGCGATCCGCTCTGTCCGGTGGATTTCAAATCGAAAGCAAAGGAAGCCTTGCTTGAAGTGCCGGGATGGAATACCCCGAAAATGAACAAACAGTTGAGATCGGAAGAGGGTCTGCGCAAAGCCCTGCTCACCTTTATCGGGGACCTTGCAAACTGGGACAACTCTGCAAATATGGATTACCTTTCGGTGGCCCGCAGTCTTGTCACTGCAGCCCACCCTGACGAGACGCCGCTTGTGGTGGACCCCTTTGCCGGTGGAGGTTCTATCCCTCTTGAAGCACTTCGGCTCGGCTGCGAAGCGTTTGCAAGCGATCTCAACCCGGTGGCCTGTCTCATCCTCAAGGTCATGCTGGAGGATATCCCGCGCCATGGCCCGGAACTCGCCGAGGAGTTGAGGCGGGTCGGGAAGGAGATCAAGGACAAGGCTGAAAAGGAACTGGCTGAGTTCTATCCAGAAGATCCGGATGGGGCCAATCCCATTGCCTACCTCTGGGCACGGACGGTGAAATGCGAGTCGCCCAATTGCGGGGCTGAGATTCCTCTTATGCGATCATTCTGGCTTTGCAAGAAGGCCAGTAGAAAAAGGGCGCTTCGACACAAAGTTATCCGAGCAGAGAACGGACCTCCACAAGTGGAGTTCGAGATATTTGAGCCAAATGAAGACAAAGACGTATGCAAAGGAACAATTACGCAGGCCAATGCCACATGCCCATGCTGTAATACAGTTTTACCACCAGAACGGGTACGCAGCCAGCTATCTGGCCAGAGAGGTGGGGCGGATGTGGTTTTCGACACAAACGGGAAACGCGTTGGTGGAGCACGCTTGCTTGTGGTGGTAACCCTTAATCCGGATATTCATGGCAGGAGTTACCGCCTTCCGACTGATAGCGATTACGATGCCGTATTTAAGGCACAAAAGCGTATCAAGGTAGTTCTAGATGAATGGGAACAGAGCATCACTAAGGAGCCCTGCCCAATACCAGATGAATCTTTCCACAACATTAGGCCGTCGCCAAACGCTCGCGGCCTTACGGCTGTTACGCGTTATGGAATAAATAACTCAAGTTTCGCACCCCTATTGGGGGGTTTTGGGGGTAAAAAGTCAATAAGAATCACTACTGTCCCAACGTTTAGCAGATAAAAGACTGTACATCAAGGCATAGCGGTGTTTAGCGGGTAAAGATGGTTGAAATCGATTTGAAAATATAT
>MPOS01000021.1 GCA_001896555.1 Candidatus Phosphitivorax anaerolimi | reverse complement strand
CTGATCCAGCCCATAGCCATGGACGAGGGTTTGAGGTTTGCCATCAGAGAGGGCGGCAGAACCGTCGCCTCCGGCGTCATCGTCAAGATCATCGAGTAGAGAACAGGCAGGAAGCTACATGAGAGATTCTATTACCTTAGCGTGCACGGAGTGCAAGAGGCGCAACTACATGTCCTCCCGCAACAAGAAGAAGAACACGGAAAAGCTGGAGATCAAGAAGTACTGCGCATTCTGCCGTACGCATACCGTGCATAAAGAGACAAAGTAGGAACAAAATATGAGTGCAGGCCAGTAGCTCTAATTGGCAGAGCGCCGGACTCCAAATCCGGATGCTGGGGGTTCGAGTCCCTCCTGGCCTGCCAATATGGTTGGGAAAAGATGGAAAAAATCGAAGCCGTAAAGACATACCTGAAGGAAGTCAGGGCCGAGCTGAACAAGGTCACTTGGACCGGCAGAAAAGAAGTCGTGAGCGGGACCATCGCAGTGCTCGTCTTGAGCGGCGTGGTGTCCCTTTTTCTGTGGGTCATCGACTTCGGTCTCTCCCAAGTGGTCAGGCTCGTGCTGAGTTGATCGTATGCAGGAAAATCTCGAACACAAGTGGTACGTCGTCCACACACATTCGAACTATGAGCACAAGGCCAAGAAATCTCTTGAGGAGAGGGTGAAGGCCTTTCACGTGGAAGACTATTTTTCCGGCATTCTGGTTCCTTCCGAACAGGAGCAGAAAGCGGCGCCGGGGAAGAAGAAATCCGGAGGCAGGCGGTATTTCCCCGGATATATCCTCGTACGCATGGCGCTTACTGACAAGACCTGGCACGTGGTGATGAACACCCCGAAGGTCACGGGGTTCGTAGGGGGCAGGACATCGCCTTCGACCATTCCGGATGCCGAGGTGGAGCACCTGAAGTCCCAGCTCGAAGAAGGGATGGAGGGCCGCGCATACCAGAGCGAATTCAACGTCGGCGATCAGGTCATCGTCAACGAGGGCCCATTCCAGAACTTCAGCGGCGTGGTGGACGATACCAAGCCGGACAAGGGCAAGGTCAGAGTGCTGGTGAGCATATTCGGCAGGTCCACGCCGGTTGAACTGAATTTTGATCAGATAACCAAGAAATAGACCCAAGGGGTAACACATGGCGAAAAAAAATCTCGTAGCGAAAATTAAGATTCATATACCCGCAGGCGAAGCAAAACCTTCCCCCCCTGTCGGACCGGCATTGGGGCAGCATGGGGTGAACATAATGGAGTTTTGCAAGGCGTTCAACGCCGCCACCGACAAGCAGCGGGGGTTCAAGATTCCGGTGGAAATATCGGTGTACCAGGACCGCTCTTTCACCTTCATCACCAAGAGCCCGCCCGCATCCACCTTGCTGATCAAGGCTGCCGGCATCGAAAAAGGCTCATCGACTCCCAACAAGGACAAGGTGGCGAAGCTCACCAGGGACCAGCTCAAGGAAATCGCCACGCAGAAGATGAAAGACCTCAATACCGATGACATGGACCAGGCTGTCAGGATTATCTCCGGTACTGCCCGGAGCATGGGTATTGACATCGTTGATTGAAGGAGAAGTGAGCAATGGCGAAGAATGGGAAAAAATACATTGAGGTGAAGAAGAAGATCGATCCTCAGAAGAAATATACGGTGGAGGATGCGCTGAACCTTGTCCTGGAAAGCGCGTACGCCAAGTTCGACGAAAGCGTGGATGTGGCCCTGAGGCTCGGGGTCGACCCGCGCCATGCCGATCAGATGGTCCGCGGATCCATCGTCCTGCCCCATGGTACGGGAAAGACAACCCGGGTCCTCGTGTTCGCCAAGGGCGAAAAGGCCAAGGAGGCCGAGGAAGCAGGCGCCGACTACGTGGGCGCCGAGGACATGGCCGAGAAGATCCAGGGCGGCTGGCTCGAGTTTGACAAGGTGATTGCCACCCCCGACATGATGGGCACGGTCGGCAAGCTCGGCCGGATCCTGGGCCCCCGCGGCTTGATGCCCAATCCCAAGCTGGGCACCGTGACCTTCGACGTGGGCAAGGCCGTGAGTGAGATGAAGGCGGGCCGCGTGGATTTCCGGGTGGACAAGGTAGGAATCGTTCACTGCTCGGTGGGCAAGGTCTCCTTCGGCAGTGAGAAGATTATGGACAATCTGAAAGCTCTCCTCGAAATCGTCCTCAAGCTCAAACCGTCATCAAGCAAGGGTACGTATCTCAAAAGTGTCGCGCTGTCGAGCACGATGGGTCCCGGTGTAAAGATCGACCCGGTCGAGGTTCCACAGCTGCTGAAGTAGCAAGGCAAAGCGTCCTGGTCAAAGACAGCGGGTGTCCGCCTTCTTATGTTAAGGAGGCGGACTTAAAACGTTTGCCCGCCGAGATCTGGGAATCCCCCGGCACCCTTTGACAGGATAGATCATAAAAGAAAGGGGTGAGGTATTTCATTGAAGAGAGAAGACAAAGAAGTACTCGTAAACCGGTTGCATGACGAGCTGGGCAAGTCCCATGCGGTGTTCATCACCGATTACATGGGGCTCAACGTCGAGAAGATGACCCAGCTGCGAAAGAGCATCAGGGATGCAGGCGGAAGGTACCAGGTGGTCAAGAACACCCTGCTGAGCAGGGCGGCCAAGGAAACGCCCGTAGCAATGCTCGATGCTTCGTTCTCGGGTCCTACGGCCATTGCGATCGCACTGAACGATCCGGTTTCCATCGCCAAGGCCCTGGTGAATTTCGCCAAGGAAAACGAGCAGCTCGGTCTTCAGGGAGGTGTCCTCGGAGGCAAGATCCTGGATGAGAACGGCATTCAGTCGCTCGCCAAGATGCCGCCCAAGGAAGTGCTCCTGGCCAAGATGCTCGGATCCCTTAATGCGCCCGTCAGCAACTTTGTCGGGGTGTTTGCCGCACTGCTGCGGCAGCTGGTGTATGTACTCAAGGCAATTGAAGATCAGAAAAAACAAGGAGAGTAAGAAAAATGGCTGAGATTACGCGTGAAGATGTAGTCAAATATATTGAGAACATGACGGTCCTGGAGCTCGCGGATTTCGTGAAAGAGCTCGAGGATAAGTTTGGCGTGAGTGCTGCGGCTCCCGTGGCGGCAGTGGCGGCGGTTCCGGCCGGCGGCGCGGCTCCGGCTGCAGCGGCTGCAGAGGAGAAGACCGAGTTCGACGTGATCCTCAAAGATGCCGGCGCTCAGAAGATTCAGGTCATCAAGGTGGTCCGTTCTCTGACCGACCTCGGGCTCAAGGAAGCCAAGGAGGCTGTCGAAGGCGCGCCCACACCCATCAAGACCGGCGTTTCCAAGGAAGACGCCGAAGACGCGAAGAAGAAACTGGAGGAAGTCGGTGCCGTCGTGGAGATCAAGTAGCGGCCGGCCTTCAAGAACATTATACGGGGTTGGGTTTTTTCCAACCCCTTTCCGTACTTATTTTGACATATTGAAATAGTGAGTAAAACCCAAATCAAAAAGGAAGACTGTAGATGATAGAACAAATCCTTTTAGACCCCCAATTAAGGCGGAAGAGTTTCGCGAAGAGAGAAGAGATTCTCGAAATACCCGACCTGGTCGAGTTGCCGAAGAAGTCGTACAGTGCCTTCCTGCAGAAGGACGTTCCGCCTGAGAAAAGGAAAGATATCGGTCTTCAGACGGTGTTCAAATCAGTTTTCCCCATCAAGGACTTCAATGAGGACGCCTCTCTGGAATTCGTCGAGTACCGGCTCGGGGAACCGAAGTATGACATCGACGAGTGCATCCAGAAAGGCATGACCTATGCCGCCTCTGTGACACTCAAAGTACGTCTCGTGGTCTGGGACCGCGACGAAGAGACCGGGACCCAGAGCATTCGCGATATCAAGGAGCAGGAGGTGTATTTCGGCGAGATACCGCTGATGACCCCAAGCTCCACTTTCATCATAAACGGAACCGAGCGGGTGATCGTCTCTCAGCTCCACCGCTCGCCTGGAATATTCTTTGACAAGACCACTGCCCGTGCGCAGTCGGGCGGGCGGGTGCTCTATTCCGCACGCATCATCCCGGCTCGGGGCTCGTGGATCGATCTGGACTTCGACACCAAGGGCATTCTCTACCTGAGGATCGACCGCAGGCGGAAGATGCCGGTCACCACCCTGCTCAAGGCCATGGGTTTCTCCAACCAGGAGATCCTGGGAATGTACTATCCGACCCACCGCTTCGAATTCACCGAAGGCAAGGTGCTCAAGCACGTGGATGTCGAGAACATGAAAGGCATGAAGGTGGACACCGACATCAAGATCAAGGGCACCGACGAGGTCATACTCAAGGCGGGCCGCAAGGTGACACCCAAGCTCATCAAGAAGATGCAGGGGGTGGAAATCGAGCCGGTGATCATGGAAGAGGACGACCTGCTGGGCAAGATCCTGGCCGAGGACATCGTGAATATCTCCACCGGCGAGATCATCGCGGACGCCAACGACGAGATCACTCGGGAGCTTCTCGATCAGATCCATGCCCAAGGGATCACCCAGGTCAGGACCATCTACTACGACGAGGTGAGCTACAGCTCGTCTCTGAGCAAGACACTCGCCCTCGACAAGGTGGACACCCCGGAAGAGGCCATCATCGAGATCTACCGGAGGCTCAGGCCCTCCAACCCGCCGACGCTGGAGATCGCCACCAACTTTTTCGAGAACCTGTTCTTCAATCCTGCATACTATGACCTCTCCCGGGTCGGCCGGATGAAGATCAACCAGAAGCTGGGCGTCTCCGATGAAGAGGCCCCGCTCGATATGACCGTGCTCAGGAAAGAAGACATCCTCTACACCGTTCGCTACCTGCTCGAGCTCAAGGACGGCGTGCAGGGCAGGTCGGTCGACGACATCGACCACATGTCCAACCGCCGGGTGCGCTCGGTGGGCGAGCTGCTGGAAAACCAGTACCGCATCGGCCTGGTGAGGATGGAGCGGGCCATCAAGGAGCGCATGAGCCTCCAGGACGTGGAGACCATGATGCCCAACAACCTCATCAACCCGAAACCCGTGAGCGCGGTGATCCGGGAGTTCTTCGGTTCGGGTCAGCTCAGCCAGTTCATGGACCAGACCAACCCGCTGTCCGCCATCACCCACAAGCGCAGACTCTCGGCCCTGGGCCCCGGAGGACTCACCAGAGAGCGGGCCGTGTTCGAGGTGCGCGACGTTCATCCGTCCCACTACGGGCGGGTCTGCCCCATCGAGACCCCGGAAGGACCGAACATCGGGCTCATCGTATCGCTCTCAACCTACGCCAAGGTCAACGAGTTCGGGTTCATCGAGACCCCGTACTATGTCGTGAAGGACGGCGTTGTGACCGGTGAGATCCGGTACCTGAGCGCCATCGAGGAAGACCACGAGGTCATCGTGCAGGCCACCGAGCCGCTCGACGAGCACGGGCGCATCATCGCCGACATGGTGAGGGTGCGGGTGCGCAACGGCGAGTACAGCACGGCCACCCGCGAGCAGGTGACCCTCATGGACGTGGCCACCAACCAGCTCTTCTCGGTTTCGGCCAACCTGGTCCCCTTCCTGGAGCACGACGACGCGAACCGTGCGCTCATGGGAGCTAACATGCAGCGCCAGGCCGTTCCGCTCCTGTTCCCCAAGCCGCCCATGATCGGCACCGGCATGGAGCAGGTGGTCGCCCGCGACTCGGGCGTGTGCGTCGTTGCCAGGCGCTCGGGGACCGTGCAGGATGTTGACAGCGAGCGGATCGTGATCATGGCCGATGATGTCGGCGAAGATTTCAACGACACCGGCATCGATATCTACCGGCTCATCAAATTCAAGCGTGCCAACCAGAACACGTCCTTCAACCAGAAGCCCATCGTCAAGAAGGGCCAGAAGGTAAAGCGGGGCGAGATCATTGCGGACGGTCCGGCCACCAAGGACGGCGAGCTCGCCCTGGGAAGGAACCTGACCGTGGCGTTCATGCCCTGGGGCGGGTACAACTATGAAGACGCGATCCTGATCAGCGAGCGCGTCGTGAAGGAAGACTTCTACACCTCGGTGCACATCGAGGAGTTCGAGGTCATGGCCCGCGACGTGAAGCTCGGCAGTGAAGAGATCACCCGCGACATCCCCAACGCCGGGGAAGAGGCCTTGAAAGACCTCGACGAGTCCGGCATTGTGCGCATCGGCGCCGAGGTGAAACCCGGCGATATCCTCGTAGGCAAGGTCACGCCCAAGGGCGAGACCCAGCTCTCCCCCGAGGAGAAGCTCCTGAGGGCGATCTTCGGTGAGAAGGCCAGCGAGGTCAAGGACAGCTCGCTCAGGGTGCCTCCGGGAATCGAGGGCACCGTGATCGACGCCCGGGTGTTCAACCGCCGGGGCCAGGAAAAGGACGAGCGGACCCGGCAGATTGAAGAGAAGGAGATCGAGGACTTCAAGAAAGACCAGGAAGACGAAGTCGCGATCATCACCGACGCGGCCAGAGGCAGGCTGGTGAAGTTGCTTACGGGCAAGAAGCTCGCCGGACCTCTGCTCTCGCACCTGGGCGACACCGTGATCGCCAAGAGCGGTGCCGTGATAGACGCGGACATGCTCACCGATCTCTCCATCGACGATTTCAAGGATATCCGCATCGTCGACGGCGAGGAAATCGAGGCACAGGTTGAAGAGATCATCTCCATGCTCGACAATCAGAAGCGGCTCATCAACAGCTTCTACGACTCCAAGATCGAGAAGCTCAGCGCAGGCGATGATCTGCCGCCCGGCGTCAACAAGATGGTCAAGGTCTACGTGGCCATCAAGCGCAAGCTCTCGGTCGGCGACAAGATGGCGGGGAGGCATGGAAACAAGGGGGTTATCTCCCGCATCCTTCCCGAGGAGGATATGCCGTTCTTCACCGACGGCCGTCCCGTGGACATCGTGCTCAACCCGCTGGGCGTTCCTTCCCGTATGAACGTGGGACAGGTTCTGGAGACCCATCTGGGTTGGGGCGTCAAGGGCATCGGCGACGTCGTCAACCGGATGATCGAGAAAGAGCTTGACGAGAACGAGCTGAAGTCCATGCTCAAGAAGTTCTATACCTCGAAAAAGATCCGCAAGATCCTGGATCAGAGCTCGCGGGAAGAGCTGATGGACTTCGCCCGGGCGATCCGCGACGAGGGTCTCACTGTGGGCGTGCCCGTGTTCGACTCGGCCACCGAGCAGGAGATCCAGGATGTGATGCACATCTCCGGGATCGACGACGGAGGCCGGGTGGTCCTGTACGACGGCAGGACCGGCGAGCCGTTTGACAGCAAGGTGAGCGTGGGCGTGATGTACATGCTCAAACTGCACCACCTGGTGGACGACAAGATCCACGCCCGGTCCATCGGCCCCTACTCACTCGTGACCCAGCAGCCGCTGGGCGGCAAGGCACAGTTCGGCGGCCAGCGGCTCGGAGAGATGGAGGTGTGGGCCATCGAGGCCTACGGCGCCGCCTACTCACTCCAGGAGTTCCTCACCGTCAAGTCGGACGACGTGGCCGGGAGAACCCGGATGTACGAATCCATCGTGAAGGGACAGCACGAGCTCGAGCCCGGCATCCCCGAATCGTTCAACGTTCTCACCAGAGAACTCAAGAGCCTTGGCCTGGACATCGGATTGATCGAAGGCCAGGGACAGCACTAAGCAAAGGAGAAAAAGATTGGAAGACCTGTATAGCTATTTCGAAAAACCGAAAGACCCTTCCAACTACATGGCTGTTCGGATCGGCCTTGCTTCTCCTGAAAAGATCCTGGCATGGTCCTACGGAGAGGTAAAGAAGCCGGAGACCATCAACTACCGGACCTTCAAGCCCGAGCGCGATGGACTTTTCTGCGCCAGGATCTTCGGACCGATCAAGAGTTACGAGTGCATCTGCGGCAAGTACAAGCGCATGAAGCATCGCGGCGTGGTGTGCGAGAAGTGCAACGTCGAGGTTATCGACTCGCGTGTACGGAGAGAAAGGCTCGGTCATATCGAGCTGGCCACCCCGGTGGCGCATATCTGGTTCCTGAAGAGTCTGCCCAGCAAGATCGGGGCCCTGCTCGACCTCTCCATAAAGGAGCTCGAGCGGGTTCTGTATTTCGAGAGCTACATCGTGACCGACCCCAAGGATACGCCCCTGGGCAAGGGCGAGCTGCTCACCGAAGACAAGTTCCGCTCCTGCGTGGACAAGCACGGCATCGGCAGCTTCGTCGCCAAGATGGGCGCCGAGGCGGTCGACGACCTCATCAAGGATCAGGATATTCTCGGGCTCTCGGTCACGCTCAGAGACGAGATCCAGAACACCAAGAGCGAGGCCAAGAAAAAGAAGCTGAGCCGCCGCCTGAGGATGGTCAACGTATTCAAGGGAATCGACCCGGCCGATCTCATGACCTTCATCGAAGACCGGTTCCACCTGGAAAAGGACGAGCAGTTCAGGCGGGTGCTGGGAGAGATCCTCACCGAGTGCCGGAAGATCGGCAAGCGGTGGGAAGAGGCCCCGGGCTATGCGGAGAAGAAGGCCATCATCCCCAAGGTCAACGAGGTGATCGAACGGCTGATCGAGTCCCGCAGACTCACGCACGACGAGATCGACTACCTCAAGCCCTGGCAGGATCCCTCGTGGATGATCCTCAAGGTCATCCCGGTGCTGCCTCCGGATCTGAGGCCCCTGGTGCCCTTGGACGGCGGACGCTTTGCCACCTCGGACTTGAACGACCTCTACCGAAGGGTCATCAACCGGAACAACCGGCTGAAGAGGCTCATGGAGCTCAATGCGCCGGACATCATCCTGCGCAACGAGAAACGGATGCTCCAGGAGGCCGTGGATGTGCTCTTCGACAACGGCCGCAGGGGCCGGGTCATCACCGGCGCCAACCGCAGGCCGCTAAAGTCCCTTTCCGACATGCTCAAAGGCAAGCAGGGACGTTTCCGGCAGAACCTGCTGGGCAAGCGTGTGGACTATTCCGGGCGCTCGGTCATTACGGCCGGCCCTGACTTGAGGCTCCACCAGTGCGGCCTGCCCAAGAAGATGGCCATCGAGCTCTTCAAGCCGTTCATCTACAACCGGCTGGAGACCAAGGGATATGTCAGCACCATCAAGAGCGCCAAGAGGCTCGTGGAGGCGGAAACCCCCGAGGTCTGGGAATGCCTTGCGGAAGTGGTACAGGAATACCCGGTGCTGCTCAACCGTGCTCCCACCCTGCACAGGCTCGGCATCCAGGCCTTTGAGCCCATCCTCATCGAAGGCAAGGCCATCCAGCTCCATCCGCTGGTCTGCCCGGCCTTCAACGCCGACTTCGACGGCGACCAGATGGCGGTGCATGTGCCGCTTTCGGTTGAGGCCCAGGTCGAGGCGAGGGTGCTCATGATGTCGACGAACAACATCCTCTCTCCGGCGCACGGCAAGCCGATCATCGTGCCTACCCAGGACATCGTGCTCGGGGTGTACTACCTCACGCGGGAAAAACCCCTGGCCAAGGGAGAGGGCATGATCTTCTTCGGGCCTGAAGAGGTGAGGGCGGCCCATGACGCGGGCGTGGTGTCCATTCATGCAAAGATCAAGGTGCGCATGGACGGCAAATACCACGACACCACGGTGGGGCGGGTGCTCTTCAACGAAATCGTGCCCGAGGAGATACCTTTCGAAACGATCAACCGGCCCATGACCAAGAAGGCCCTGGCGGACCTCGTGGATGTCTGCTTCCGGGTGGCCGGCGACAAGAACACGGTTCTGCTGGCCGATCGGATCAAGGACCTGGGCTATTACTACGCCACCAAGGCGGGTATCTCGATCGGCATCGAAGACATGCTCGTCCCGGCGTCCAAGCCGAAAATCATCGACAAGGCAAAAGAGGACGTGGCCAAGATCATCACCCAGTACAACGAGGGGCTCATCACCGACGGTGAGCGCTACAACAAGATCGTTGACATATGGACCAAGGTCACGGACCACGTGGCCTCCGACATGATGGACACCATCAAGACCGACATCGTCACCTATCCTGACGGGCACACCGAGGAAATCCCGTCGTTCAACCCCATCTTCATGATGGCCGATTCCGGCGCCAGAGGCTCTGCTCAGCAGATCAGGCAGCTGGCGGGTATCAGGGGTCTGATGGCCAAGCCCTCGGGCGAGATCATCGAAACCCCCATCGAGTCGAATTTCCGTGAAGGCCTCGATGTCCTGGAATACTTCATCTCCACCCACGGTGCGAGAAAAGGTCTGGCCGACACCGCGCTGAAGACCGCGAACTCGGGCTACCTCACCAGGCGGCTCGTGGACGTGGCCCATGATGTGGTGATCACGGAAGAAGACTGCGGAACCCTGGACGGCATCGAGATGGAGGCCCTGGTGGAGGGCGGCGAGATCATTCAGACCCTGGGCGAGAGAATCCTGGGAAGGGTGGCGCTCGACGACGTGCGCGACCCCTATACCGGAGAGATCCTGGTTCAGGCGAACACCATGATCGACGAGTCTCATGTTGACAAGATCGAGGATGTGGGTCTGGAACACGTGGTGATCCGCTCGGCCCTTACGTGCCGGTCCAAGCACGGCATCTGCGCCAAGTGTTACGGCAAGGACCTGGCCAGGGGGCGGATGGTCAACATCGGCGAGGCCGTGGGCATCATCGCGGCCCAGTCCATCGGAGAGCCGGGCACCCAGCTCACCATGAGAACCTTCCACATCGGTGGAACCGCCACGGTTGTGGAGCAGTCGAGCATCAAGTTCAACCATACCGGCGTGGTCAGGTATAAGAACCTCAAGACCGTGCGCGGCCGTGACAACGAGCTCGTGGTCATGAACCGCAACGGCATGGTGACCCTGGAAGACGAAAACGGCCGTGAGCGCGAGGCATATTCCATCGTGTACGGCGCCAGAATCAAGGTGGAGGACGGCGCACAGGTCAAACCCGGCGACTTGCTCGCCGAGTGGGACCCCTACACCATCCCGATTCTCACCGACGTTCCGGGCAAGGTGCGGTTCAGCGATCTGGTGGAAGAAATCACCGTGCAGGAACATATCGATGAGGTGACGGGCTTGAGCCGTTCGGTCATCATCGAACCGAAGAATCCCGAACTGCGTCCGCGCATCCAAATCGTGGACGACGGCGGCAAGGTCGTCAAGATTCCGGACAGCAAAAATCTGGCCCGGTATACTCTCCCTGTAGGCGCCAACCTGTTCGTGAAGGAAGGGGACCAGGTGTACGCAGGCGACGTCCTCGTGAAAATCCCGCGGGAAACCACGAAGACCAAGGACATCACCGGCGGTCTGCCCCGGGTCGTCGAGCTCTTCGAGGCGCGCAGACCCAAGGAGGCCGCAACGGTCACCGAGATCGACGGTGAGGTCTCATACGGCAAGGACAGCAAGGGCAAGCGCAAGGTCATCATCACTCCCGAGGTCGGTCAGGCCAAGGAATACATGATTCCGAAGACCAAGCACATCTCGGTGCACGAGGGAGACTTTGTGCGAGCAGGCGAGCCGCTCATGGACGGCGCCGTGGACCCGCACGATATCCTGAGGATCAGCGGCGAGAAGGACCTTGCCCGCTACCTGGTGGACGAGGTACAGGAGGTCTACCGGCTCCAGGGCGTTCGCATTAACGATAAGCATATTGAGGTGATCGTCCGGCAGATGCTCAAGCGAGTGCGGATCAAGGATGCCGGCGACACCGCGAACCTCGAAGGAGAGTATGTCGACAAGTACCTCTTCTCCGAGGAGAACGAGCGCGTGGTATCCGCCGGCGGACGCCCCGCCGTTGCCGAACCGTCGCTCCTGGGCATCACCAAGGCGAGCCTGAACACCGAGAGCTTCATCTCGGCCGCATCGTTCCAGGAAACCACCCGGGTGCTGACCGAGGCGAGCGTGGAAGGCAAGGTGGACCATCTGGTAGGCTTGAAGGAAAACGTGATCATGGGAAGACTCATCCCCGCGGGAACCGGTTTCCCTGTTTATAACAGGGTGGATATCAAGGTCGAAGAGGAAGATATCTATGACGATGAGCTGTAGAAAACCCTTGACAGGAAGGGCGTCCATTGTTAGAAGACTGCGGTCCACTCTGACGGTGGAACCCGTCAATTTTTTAAATGGAAAAGAAGGGATTTAGGATGCCTACACTCAACCAACTGGTACGAAAAGGCAGGAAAGACATCATCAAGAAGAAGAAGACAAGGGCATTGCAGCAGTGCCCGCAGAAGCGGGGGGTATGCGTGCGCGTGTATACCACGACCCCGAAAAAGCCGAACTCCGCTCTGCGCAAGGTCGCCAGGGTGCGGCTCACCAACGGCTACGAGGTGACCTCCTACATCCCGGGCGAGGGGCACAACCTGCAGGAACACTCTGTGGTGCTCATCCGGGGCGGCCGTGTCAAGGACCTGCCCGGTGTAAGATTTCACATCATCCGCGGGGTCATGGATTCCGAGGGTGTTCAGGAGCGCCGCAAGGGAAGATCGAAATACGGAACCAAGAGACCAAAGTAAGAGGTTTTTACCATGCCAAGAAAGAAGAGAGGAAGCCTGAGGAGGGATGTGACAGCCGATCCCAAATACGGGGACAAGGTCGTCAGCAAGTTCATCAATTGCCTCATGTGGGACGGGAAGAAATCGGTGAGCGAGCAGATCTTCTACGACATGCTGAACATCATAGCCGACAAGACCAAAGAAGATCCTCTTCAGATTTTCACCAAGGCGTTCGACAACGTGAAGCCCTCGCTTGAGGTCAGGTCCAGGCGGATCGGCGGCGCCACGTACCAGGTGCCCACCGAGGTGAGGCCCGAGAGGCGCGACATGCTCGCCCGGCGCTGGCTCATCCATGCGGCCCGTTCCCGGAGCGAGAACACCATGAGCGAGCGGCTGGCCCTGGAGCTTCTCGACGCATACAACAACCGGGGAACATCGATAAAGAAAAAGGAAGACACGCATAAGATGGCGGAGGCGAACAAGGCCTTTGCGCATTATCGCTGGTAGAGAATAAGAGCTTTGAAAAGATCGGTACCAATAGAACAAGTGAGAAACATCGGCATCATGGCACACATCGATGCCGGGAAGACCACCACCACGGAGCGAATCCTCTTCTACACGGGGAAGAGCTACAAGATGGGTGAGGTCCATGACGGCCAGGCCACCATGGACTGGATGGAGCAGGAAAGGGAGCGGGGGATCACCATCACCTCGGCGGCCACCACCTGCGTGTGGAAAAACCACTTCATCAACATCATCGATACCCCGGGTCACGTGGATTTCACCATCGAGGTGGAGCGGTCGCTGCGCGTGCTGGACGGAGCGGTCGGCGTCTTCTGCGCGGTGGGCGGGGTTCAGCCTCAGTCCGAGACCGTGTGGAGGCAGGCCGAGCGCTACCGCGTGCCCAGGATCGCCTTCGTGAACAAGATGGACCGGGTGGGCGCAAACTTCTTCCAGGTGCTGGGCGAGCTCTCGGACAAGCTCGCGGCAAACCCCGTGGCCCTGCAGCTGCCCATCGGCCGGGAAGAGAGCTTCACCGGCGTCATCGATCTCATCGAGATGCACGCGGTGGTCTACGACGACGAGACCAAGGGCGCACAGTTCCAGATCGTTCCGATATCAGACGAGTACCGCGAGAAGGCGGAGGAATACCGCGAAAAGCTCATCGAGGCCGTCTGCGACGTGGACGACCAGATCATGGAGATCTACCTCGAAGGAGGGGAGATCGAAAAAGAGCGGATCAAGCTGGCGCTCAAGAAGGGTGCGCTGACACTGAAGCTCACCCCGGTGCTCTGCGGCTCGGCGTTCAAGAACAAGGGCGTTCAGCCCCTGCTGGACGCCATCGTGGACTATCTGCCTTCTCCGCGCGAGGTGGGGGCGGTCACCGGCAAGGACTTGAGCGGCCAGGAGCAGGTGCGCTACCCCGACGACGAAGAGTCTTTCTCAGCCCTTGCCTTCAAGGTCATGAACGACCCGTATGTGGGCCAGCTCACCTTTATCCGGGTCTACTCCGGCGTCCTGAACATCGGCGATTCGGTCTTTAACACCGGAAGCGGAAAGAAGGAGCGCATCGGCAGGCTCGTGCGCATGTTCGCGGACAAGCGCGAGGAGATCAAGTCCATCCACGCAGGCGAGATAGCCGCGGCGCTGGGCCTGAAAAACACCATCACGGGCCAGACCTTGTGCGACGCGTCCCGGCCGGTCGTGCTCGAGTCCATGGACTTTCCGGAGCCGGTCATCTCCATCGCCATCGAACCCAAGACCAAGTCCGATCAGGAAAAGCTCGCCATGGCGCTCTCGCGCATGTCCATGGAAGACCCGTCCTTCAAGGTACACACCGACCGAAACACCGGCGACACCCTCATCTCCGGGATGGGCGAGCTGCATCTTGAGATCATCGTTGACCGGATCAGGCGCGAGTTCGGCGTGGAGGCCAACGTGGGCAGACCTCAGGTCGCCTACACCGAGTCCATCACGAGAGAGGCCCAGGAAGAGACCAAGTATGCGAAGCAGACCGGCGGGCACGGCCAATTCGCCCATGTGCTCATCAGGGTGGAGCCCCTTCAGAGCGGCTCCGGCTTCGAATTCGTCGACAAGATCGTGGGGGGCGTTGTTCCCCGCGAGTATATACCGGCTGTCAGGAAAGGGGTCGAAGAGGCCCTGCAGATGGGCCCCTGCGCGGGGTACCCGGTGCAGGACGTACGCGTGACCCTGTACGACGGCTCCTATCACGAGGTGGATTCCTCCGAGATGGCGTTCAAGATCGCCGGGTCCATGGCCATGAAGAACGCACTGAAGAAGGCCGGGCCCATCATGCTCGAACCCATCATGGACGTGGAGGTCGTGAGCCCTGCGGAGTACATCGGGGACATCATCAACGACCTCTCTTCCCGGAGGGGGAAGGTGCTCGGCATGGACACCCGCGCTGACGTGCGGGTCATCGCCAGCCAGGTTCCGCTCGCCGAGATGTTCGGCTATGCGACGAGCCTGAGGTCCCAGTCACAGGGACGGGCGACTTTCACCATGCAGGTGTCGCACTACGAGCCGGTGCCAACCAACATTTCCGCACAGGTAAAAGAGACCAGGGGAGGACAACTCTATGGCTAAGGAGACATTCAAGAGGACGAAGCCGCACGTGAACGTGGGGACGATTGGGCACATAGATCATGGGAAGACGACGTTGACGGCAGCGATAACG
>MPOS01000016.1 GCA_001896555.1 Candidatus Phosphitivorax anaerolimi | reverse complement strand
CGCTCTTGAAAATCGAAGACGATTTGTCCCCTTTCATCGACTCGATCGATCAGGCTCTATGCCCCCATCTCAGGATTAAGGGGTGCGAAACTTGAGTAATAACTTTCAAGCTCGCGGGTGGCAAGATCAACCTTCAGAATTTTTCTCGCCGGCACCTGTTTTCCCCCTGGCCCGCCTGCTCCGTCTCATCTTCTGCTTGCGGATCTTTTCGATCTCCCGCGCACGGGGAGAATCCTTGCCCAGGATCGAGTCCTCGATCTTGTCGGTCAGGAGGCGGCGGGCAAAGAAGCGGTTCGCCTCCCGTGACCGGGACTCCTGGCACTTCACCTCGATGCCGGTGGGCAGGTGCTTCAGATAGACACATGCAGCGGTCTTGTTGACCTTCTGGCCTCCACGTCCACGGGCGTGGATGAATTTCTCCTGGATATCGGCCTCACGAATGCCCAAAGTCGCCATCCGCCCTTCCAGATCCCTGACCTTTTCCGGGTTGACGAACTGACCGCTCACAGAAATTCCCGCCCTCCCCTCGCGCGAAGACGCAACCGCCGGTTTCCAGACCTTACGATCTCAGTGTAGGTAGAGCACATAGTAGAGGGTGAACAGCAGGTACGCGATGGCCGCTCCGAGTATGAACGGCCACTTCCCGCTGAATGAGGCCGGGCCGAAGAGCCAGTGGCGGCACTGCCTGCACTGGATAAACCACCTGCGGGGTACCAGACCCTTGCAGTGGGGACAGCGGTGCATCTTTCTGCCCTCCTGCATCTCGCGGTCACGGATGTTCTGCTGCAGCGAGGCCTTGACATTGAGTTCCGCCCGGCAGTTGGGACACGTGATATGCATGGGTTGAAAATCATCCCACACCACTTTTTTTCCGCATGAACGGCATGTTATCACAATCATGGAAGCTCCATGGTCCTCTCTGTATTCGTCAGGGGCCCCTTCATCCACCTGCCGCCCCGGATGACATCCAGGACAAGCCGTAATCTATCAGAACCGCGGTTCATCAGCAATGTTATTGTGTTGTCTGTCTGAACAAAACGAACGTTCAGCTTAGGGTCGCCCTTGACTTGGAGCTCATGCGGAAGGAGATTTCTGTCTACGACAAGCGTGCCCCAGGTGTAGGTCACGGAAGTGAGCCCGTCGAGCGAGCGCCTCCAGAGGTACCGCATATCCGGAGGTTCCCCGGCAACGAGCCCCAGAAACTGATCCAGTGGGATCGAGTACTGCCTGATCGTTCTGCCCCACAGATCATGAATCGTCACCTCGCCTTTTGTTATGCCCACCGAATAGGCGACCAGACCGCCCGGCCCGTATACCTGGGCAAAACCCTGCTCGGGCGAGTTGACGGCCAGTGCCCCGTCAAAGCGTACATCGCGCCCCTGGATTGTCGCCGACCCGGTAAAGGAGGCCCGAAACGGATAGGTGCTGTCTTTCGGCACCTCAAGCGAGGCGCAGCCGCCCAGGACAGCAAACCACAGGACGAAAACAGCCGGAAATTTTCTCATCCGCATATCGCACATTGTATAGAAGAGCTCCGGTTAAATACAACAGGTATTGACACAGGAAAAATCATCATTAATTTATATGGTACTATGATCGAACGGGTCCTGATACCCACAGACTTCAGCGAATCGTCCCGCCATGCGCTGAAGTATGCCGTCGACCTGAACAAGCTGCTCGGACTCACGGCAAGGCTCTATCTTCTCCATGTGCTCCAGGATTTCACCGAGTTCTCGGAATACGACCTGAGCCCCACGATCCTGCCCCAGCTCTATGTAGAGTTCGAGGAAAACGCCGCTAAAAGGCTCGAAGAAATGGTGAGCACCCTGGTTCCCCGGGAAGTGTGCTGCGATACGTATATCCTCCACGGTGTTCCCTTCCATGAGATCCTCCAGTTCGCCTACCGGGAACGGATCGATCTGATCGTCATCGGCGCCCGCGGAAGGACCGGCATCAAGAACGTCCTGTTCGGCCATACCGCCGAGAAGGTGGTAAAGAAGTCGCCCTGTCCGGTTCTCTCGGTCAGACATCCGAACACGGTCTTTGCCATGCCGTAAGGCGCCGCCTCCCAGTCAGTGCTGAAGACCGGAAGCAAGAAGGCCTCTTCCTTTAAGATCGGTCAGTCTATGGGGCTGATGGGGCCTTCCACGTCTCCATGGATATACTGGGTGATCAGAGGATCGGACGTGGTCCTGAACTTTTCCGGAACCCCTTCGAAGACGATCCTGCCCCGGTAGAGCATGGCCATGTAGTCGGCCATCTCGAGCGCGCCCTGGATGTCGTGGCTGATCACGAGGAAGGTGCCGCCCGTCTTCTTCTGAACATCGCAGATGAGCATGTTGATCGCGCGGGAGATCACCGGGTCGAGCCCGCTTGTGGGCTCGTCAAAAAAGATGAACCTGGGGTTCATGGCCAGGGCCCGGGCAAGGCCGACACGTTTCTTCATCCCGCCTGAGAGCTGGGACGGCATTTTCTCCTCGATCCCCGAGAGGCCGACATCCCTCAGCAGCCTGGCCACCTCGCGCTTGATCTCGTCCTTGGAGAGTCTGGTATGGATGGTGTAGGGAAACGCTACGTTTTCTTCTACGGTCATGGAGTCGAAGAGCGCAGCATCCTGAAAGCAGACCCCGAACTCCTTCCTGACATCCTTGAGATCAACCTCTTTCATGGTGGTGACATCCCTGCCGTCGATGAGGATGCTGCCCGAATCGGGTTTGATCAGTCCGAGGATGTGTTTCATGAGCACGCTCTTGCCGGTGCCGCTGGGGCCGATGATGACCGTGACTCCGCCTTCGGGGATGTCCAGGTTCAGGTCGGAAAAGACCATCTGGCCCTTGAATGACTTGTAGAGAGATCGTATCCTGATCATGATTTCCCCAGCCACGAGGTCTGGTAGAGGTCTCTCCTCCGGTGCGCCAGGAGCGGGAACTTCTCGCGGATGAGCTTGATCTCCTCCAGATCGATGTTCACCACGCTTAAGGCCTCGTCTGCGCCTGCATCATAGAGAACCTGCCCCCATGGCGAGGCAACGAGTGAGTGCCCATAGGGGATGTACCCGAGCTTGGGATTGTACGCCGGCTGCACGCCCACCACAAAGCCCTGTATCTCCAGGGCCCTGATCCGCACCAGCATCTCCCAGTGGGCGGTGCCGGTTGCAAGGGAGAACGCGGCGGGAACAAAGAGTATCCTGACATTCCTGTCCGCGAGGATCTGAGCCACCGGTGAAAAGCGGACATCGTAGCACACGACCACCGAGGCCGCCCCCCAGGGGGTCTCGAACACCCCCAGATCGTCGCCCGGCATGATGACGTCTGATTCCCTGATTGCAGGGCCGCCCGGTGGGGTGCAGTCGAAGAGATGCACCTTGTCGTGGTGGTAGATCTCCTCGCCGTTACTGTCGAAGACGAACGACCTGTTGAAGAAGCGCTTCCCGTCTCCCTCCCAGGGCATGGACCCCGCTACGAGCAGGATGCCGTGCCGCGCCGCCCGCTGCCGAAGGCCCTCCACCGCCCTGTGCGCGAGGGGAGCGGCATTGCGGATGGAGGCAGGCTCATAAGGAGTGAAGAACATCTCCGGAAGGACCACGACCTCTGCACCGCCGCCCGCGGCCTGATCGATCATGGCATACGCCCGGTTCAGATTGTCTTCGAAATCATATCCCTGCCTGATCTGGCAGATGCCAATCGCCACCGTATCCATCGGCGCTCCCTTTCTTAAAACGTGAACCATCCTCAAAAGACTGTCCCCGATCTCACCCCTGTGATATCGGCAAACCCGGGACTTCGTCAATGATTTTTCAGGCAAACGGCGCGGGGTGTGAGAAACTGAAAAGGGTCGATCCGCCGTATCTCTGAGGAAAGTCCATCAGGAAAACAGCGAATTCATCGCATTGACGAGACGTCTCGACTTGCTGTGCTTGGGAAGCCAGACACTGATCTTGGTCCAAGGGGTCCGGATCTCTCTCATCCACTCTCTGATCGATCCCGGTGCCATATGGATGCAGAAAAACTCGTTCCAGGAGTTAATGTGCAAGACATCGACTTCATGGATCCCGTCAAAGGCGTTCGGTTTTTCCATGTTGCCCACGAGCACCACCTTCTTGACAAACTTCTTGTCCATGAGCGCCTGCCGGTCGAGCCCTATGGAGTTGGCGTCCGGGATCTGGGCGTCAAGCTCCTTTAGAAGGGCCTGAATATCCGAGAGTGCTACGCCGGTGGTGTTGGGCACCATGTGGAAGGAGGTCGAGGCATCGACCCTCTTGTTATAGACCAGCCAGGCGAGTATCCTCACCACCCTCTCGGCGCTCATGAT
This sequence comes from Candidatus Phosphitivorax anaerolimi, assembly GCA_001896555.1. Classification (GTDB taxonomy): domain Bacteria; phylum Desulfobacterota; class Desulfomonilia; order UBA1062; family UBA1062; genus Phosphitivorax; species Phosphitivorax anaerolimi. The sequence goes on along the minus strand of MPOS01000016.1, from coordinate 2,582 downwards.
GGGGTTTTCTCTCTTCTTGCCCGGATATGATCCGTAGATATGCCACTTTCGGTTCTTGTGGGCGAAATATATCTCCTCGTAGGCAGGCTCTCTTCTCTTGACCCGTTTTTCCGACTCGATCTTGTTCTCCTTGGCTACATAGAAGGCCTCGACCCTTCTGCGCAGCACCTCCATCTCCACATCCTGATCGAGCTGTGAATCCAGCAGAAATGACTTGGCCCTGCGGATCAGGAGCACGGCGGTGCGTTTGAGATAGTCATGGAGTTCGTCTCCGAAGGTCCGGTATTTCTCGACGCTCCACTCGTTAAAGCGGTTCATCTCCCGGATAAAGCCCATAGGCCAGTCCCATTTCTTGACGACCTCAACCATCATGACGGTCCTGTCCTGCTGATTGACCCTGAGAAGGTCCCTAGTGGTGATCAAGGGCGATACCTTCAGATAAAAACACTTTCTCAACAAATCGATGGTCTTCTCGTCTCCCCGGTTGCGATAGTAGTTTTCCACGCACTGGAAGATCTCCATGTAGGGATCGATGATCTCGTCCTGGGAATCCTGCATGACGTGTCTCTTCAGCTCTTCGCACAAGAGAACATCCTCGCCCGATCGATCCAGATAGGTGGCGGCCAGCGCCATCTTCAGCACGGATTTCAGCGGGTCGTCCAAGGCCTTGTGCATCTGCCACAGTGCGGCCCCGAGCAGCTCCTGCTCAGGGATGGAGGTGATGTTGCCCATGTCGATGAAGTCCATGTAATCGAACTGCAGCGACCGGGCGAGACATGCGATGGTCTGCTCGTAGGCGTCGTCGCCGTGATCGACGGGCGTGACCCACCATATGGGTACCCTGCCCTCGATCAGGGTCAGGGTGCGATAGAACTCCTCCTTGAGGATGCTCTTTAGCGCCGAACCCGCCCCTTCCTGCGATACGGTACCGAAATTGTTCCTCCGGATGTCATTGATATCCATCAGGAAAAAGTGCAGATCGATGATATACTGGCTCGATATCCAGCGCTTGAGGGTCTTGAGCTTTCTTTCCAGCAGCGTGAGCCGGGGTTTGCCTATGGCCTCGGAATCTACGACCACCCAGACGTCGTAGTCGGACTCCCTGGTCTGCCCGAGGCTGCCCACGGAGCCGATGGTGAAGAGGCCCTCGATCTCACGGTTCCGGGGAACCAGGTTCCTTACCTCGCCGGGCCGCAGGCGGATGGGGGAGAAAGTGCTCAGACTGTTGATTGTGTTCGCCGGCCATTCCATGCACTTGACGCCGCAGGGGCAGTCGTCGTCTCCGGTGTAGCCGGGCAGTGCAGGGTGATTGATATGAACGCACAAGGGGAAAAGGTCCAGAATGACCCTTGACCCGAGAGGATCGCTCAACTCCATCAACCGCTTTTTCCGGCGGTTGTAATGGGTGAACGCCCTGACACCGGCTGCGACCTTTGCCTCGAAATCCATCATGTACGAGCGTTATCGCGTGAAAACCCGCCCGACTTTAATCGCGTGATCAGCAGAACCGCACCGGCCGCCACCATCAAAAGAGAAAGAACCTGGCCCATGGTGATGGACGCGATGATGAACCCCAACTGGGGGTCCGGCTCGCGGAAGAACTCGAGGATGAAACGTATGAGGCCGTAGCCCACAAGGAACACGGAGATGAGAATGCCCCGGGTGCGCACCTTCCTGCTCAGGAAAAAGAGGACCACAAACAGCACGATCCCCTCGAAGAAGGCCTCGTAGAGCTGCGATGGATGCCGGGGCAGCCCTCCCGCCCCGGGAAAGACCATGCCCCACGGCACGTCTGTGACCCTGCCGTAGAGCTCGGCGTTGATGAAGTTCCCGATCCGCCCGAAGAACAGCCCCGGGGTCGCGGCCAGGGCTCCCATGTCGGCAAGCATGATGAGCGATTTGTTCCGGAGCCTGCTGAACAGCCAGCCGCCGAGAACCAGCCCGATGAGGCCGCCATGGAACGACATCCCCCCCTCCCAGATGGCCAGGCACTTTAGGGGATGGGAGAGATAGTATCCAAAGTTGTAGAACAGGCAGTACCCGAGCCTGGCCCCGACGATGAGGCCTACAACACCATAGGCAAGCAGGTCTTCGATCTCCTTTTTGTTGATGTCATAGTTTTCGCGCCGCGAAAGGTGCATCAGAACGAAGTACGCGCACACGAACCCGATGATATACATCAGCCCGTACCAGCGGAGCTGCAAAGGTCCTATCTCGAAAAAGACCGGATCAATCTGGGGATACTTCATGGCAATGTGCTTCTCACAGAAGCCGCTTTCAAGTCAAGGTCCCACGCAGCAAGCCGGCCATGCATTCTTGCAGATTTTCCCGAAAACAAGAAAAACAGCGAAAAAGGGCACGTGGTGTTGCCACATCATGATTGGACACCCTGGGCATTTCTTCTCGCCTATAATCACAGACCATGTTTTCACAATCCACTCCCGGTCAGCCTTGACTAAATTACATCGAATTGTTATTGTCTTATCACTACTGTCCAAAATAAATTCAATTAATGATTTGGGACGAGACAAATCAATGAGTTAGGCTTGAGATAAGCGATATTTCATGACCTGGTTCCCCTT
>MPOS01000023.1 GCA_001896555.1 Candidatus Phosphitivorax anaerolimi | reverse complement strand
TGTGACTCTTGTGTAAGTATATGCTCACCCATCTACCCTACCACTCACACCCTCTCGCAGCAAGCTGCGGGGAATTGAACCCTAAAAGAGATTAAAAAGAAGCGCAAATAGATAGAATGGAACGATGAGTGCTCCACGCAGCCGGTACCAGATCTTCTTCGGTTCGCTCACAATACCTTCCTCACACACGTGATTGAATCCAAGACACGGGAAAACATGATCAGTATGTCCTTAAGCCCGCGTCCCCCGTTTCTCCATCAGCCGGGCTTTTTCGGCCCGGCGCGTTATCTGCGGGATCGCTTAAAAGAGAACCCGCACATCTGTACTGATCAGCGGAAAACCTATAGCCGATCCGGCATCTACGAGTCAAGTTTCCTTCAGATTGCCCTTTAAGTCCCTCATCCAAGATCAGTCGGGCCGGTGATTGTTCACGATAATCCCCCTCACCCGTTCCATGAGCGCCGGGAGATCTTCGCGGGTGAGTCCGGATGTCTCGACAGGGTCTCCCACCACGACCTCTATGGTGCCCGGTCTGAAGACCAGGCTCTTCTTGGGCAGTACCTTCCGCGACCCGTTGACGGTCACAGGCAGGATGGGAAAGCTCTTCTGAAGAGCCGTGATGAACCCGCCCTTTTTGAACTCCCGGATGGTCCCGTCAGGCGACCGGGAACCCTCGGCGAAAAACAGCACGCCGACGCCTGGCGGAAGACGGTCCAAGCCGACGTTGATGCTTTCGATGGCCTTGACCGGATCGGACCGGTCGATAAAGATGTTGCGCGAAACATAGAGCGCATATCCGAACAAAGGAACCCTGCGCAGCTCTTTTTTGATGACCCACCGGTACTGGATCCCCAGGCTGGTGACCAGGGCGAGAATATCATACTCTGACTGATGGTTGGAGATAATGACATACGAGGTGCCCGGACGGATCTTTTCACGGTTTCTGATCACCACCTTCACGCCGGTGGCGAACAGCATGAAGCGTGCCCACTGCTTCGAGAGCGTAAAGGCCAGATTCCCGGTCGAGCTCATGATCGCGGCAAGCGTCACGGGCACAAAGAGCACCAGGCTGATGAACACAGCACAAAGGCTTATCCAGAAAACCTTGGCTGCAGCGATGAGAACCAGAGGTGCTTTCATCATTTGCACATGTATTATACCAACAAAATCCCTGCTTGTGAATACCTCTGGGACCTTTTTCATCATTTTTTCCGCCTGGATATGTGGTAGTATCCATCCATTCTCGTAAGTGTTTTTAAGGGGTCGTTTCATGGTGGAAACAGCATCAAGCGTGTCCCATCATATTTTCAAGGAGGGAGCTATGAGGAAATGCTACCATACCATCGGCGTGCTCACAGCGCTGTTCGTCCTTCTGACGCTGCCTGCCGGTGCACAGGACCGGCAGCCGGTGATGTCCATGGACGTCACCGGCCAGGCTGTGATGAGCGTTGCTCCAAACCAGGCGATCATTACCTTTACGGTCGAGACGGCCGATGCAAAGGCTGCCTCAGCCGTTAAGAAGAACGCACAGCTTGCAGACGGGGTCATCCGTGCGCTGAAGCAAAAAGCGGAGCAGGACATCACCCTGTCCACGTCGGGCTTTCATATTCAGCCGGTCCATGAGAGGGACAAGAAAACGGACGCATCGAGCTCAGGGTTCATCCCTAAGGCCTACCGGGTCAGCAACTCGATCGTGGTGAAGACCGGCCGGATCGAAAGGATCGGCGAGCTCATCGATGCGGCGGTCGCTGCCGGCGCGACCAGGATCGGGTCCCTGTCCTTCTCCCGCAGCGACAGCGACGAACTGCAAAGACAGGCCGCCGCCATGGCGCTTGCGAATGCAATCGAGAACGCAAAGGTCCTGGCAAAGGCGGCGGGCCTAAACCTCAAGGGCATCACCTATATCCAGTTCGTGCCGAACATGATGCAGCCGGGAGGAATGGAGCTGGCCCTGGCCGAAGGTGAGGCCGTCACCCCGATCCTTCCAGGGCAGATCAATGTGGAATCGTATGTGAACCTCACCTACGAAATCGCCTGGTAAGATCTTTCCCGGTGAATTCTTTGCCTATGTGCACACCAGAAAAGATTGCGGTTGTGCTGTCTTGCGAGCAGCGATTGACAGATTGTCAAGCCAAGGTTTCTGAATCGCATGTTTTTGTCAATTTGGCACATTTCCTTGCCAAGGAACGGCCTGTTTTTGCCAAAGTGTCACAGGCCATTGAGATGCTGTTTAATTTTATTATGTATTTTCATAGCCTTACCTTCTTTTTGCGATGGCATGGATATTGCCCTTTGATCCGGTGAAAAGTATTTTTAAACAAAGGAGAAAAGATCATGCTCGCCATCTGGATAGTTATCGGCTGCCTATTTCTGACAGGGATCGGCATCAGGTTCATGTATCGGGTACTGGGTCTGACCCCGGTTGAGGCAACAGCGGTGTTCGTGCTCATCGTGATGCTGGTCGGCATCAATACCGGCCCGGCCCGCCAGATCATAGCCCAGCTCTTTTAGCGGCAAGAAGCATATGGAGAAACAGAGACTCTCACGCACTCTGTTCGGACAGTTCACGAGAATCAGCGCTTACGGCTTCGTGCTGGTGATCATGACCTTCCTGGGCCTCTACGGAGGACTCTACCTCGACAAGGTAACAGGTATGGCACCGAACTTCACCCTTCTGGGGCTTGTGATCGGGATCATCCTGGGCTTCAGGGGTTTCCTGCATGAGGCTGCCACAGAAAGGAGAAAGGCTTCATGACCATTGTACTGGCAGCTACGGGCACCGTGTTCTTTATCGCCATAGGTTATCGTTTCATAACCAGAATGACCAAACGGGAACCTGCAGCCTATCGAGTCAAATAGCCACTCCAGAGGGACATGCCGATGGAGGCTCCCGGGTTCCCGCGCGGTGTTTTCCGGGGAGAAACGAGGAGAATAGTTGTCATGGGCTCCTTAAGGGTCTGTTTTTTCGGTTCGGGCGATGCCTTCGGCAGCGGCGGAAGGCTGCAGAGTTGTGTAATGGTACAGACCGGGGAGGTCGGATTGCTCATCGACTGCGGAGCGACAGCCCTGAGCGGCATGAAACGCCAGGGGATAGATTCTTCGGCTGTCGATGCCATACTCATATCGCACCTCCATGGAGACCACTTCTGTGGTCTGCCCTTTCTCATCAAGGAAATCCAGGTCACCGGCGCCAGGGATAAGGCCATGACCATTGCAGGGCCCGAGGGTCTTGAACCCCGCGTTGAAGGGCTCCTGAAGCTTCTCTTCCCCGGTTCCGAAGACATCCGGTCGGGCTTCTGGCCCGATTTCCGTGTCCTCTCCGCCGGTGGTACCCGGCAGATCGGTGATTTCCTGGTCACAGCCTATCCCGCAGCCCATCCCCCCGAGACCCGTCCCCTCTCGCTGAGGATTGACTGCAGGGGTACCGTGATCGCCTATTCCGGCGATACCGAATGGAACGACATGCTCCCCGAGGTCTCACGGGGTGCGGATCTCTTTATCTGTGAAACCTATGAATACCGGCACAGGGCAGGCAACCATATCAACTATCTCACGCTGCTCGATCATCGCCACGAGCTTGATTGCCGGCGTATCGTGCTGACCCACCTGGGAGACACCATGCTCAAGAGGTGCGGCTCTCTGGAATTCGAGTGCGCACAGGACGGCATGGTGATCGAGGTGTGAGCGCCCGGGCGGACAGGCTTAAGCCGCGACCGTAGAAAATAGAACTGCCTTTCCCCTGACCCGCCCCGCCCATTGTGCGCGGATGAGCAGGTGCCTGGAAGCCGTGCAGGCTGCGCCTCCCGCTCACCGATGCCGCGCAGCACGCTTTAGATATTCAGGCCTTGATATTCGATCTGTCCCGTCGTAATATGTCTTGCAATTATCGACATTTTCCACCCATCTTCAAGCGGTCATTCTTGAATCTGCGGCGGATGTGCAAAAAGAACGGCCTGCTTTTTAATTGTATGATCATGAAAAGGGGGTGGCATGAAGATCTTTCTCACCGGTGCCACAGGTTTTATCGGGACGCATCTGGCTGGGGATCTCGCCTCTCGCGGCCACGATCTGGTCTGTCTCGTGAGAAGGTCGAGCAACATCCGCGAGCTCGAGAACATCGGAGCCGAGCCTGTCATGGGCGATGTGCAGGACCGCAGGTCACTCCTGCCCGGCATGTCGGGGTGCGACGCCCTGGTCCATCTGGCCGCCGCAACCTCATTCTGGGAGCATGACAGTGAGATCTACAGCCGGGTCAATACCGAAGGCACGCGCAATGTCATGGAATGCGCCCTGGAGTCGAATATACCCCGCGTGATCCACATGAGCACCCTGCATGTCTACGGCAGGCCCGCCCGAAAGCCCTTCGATGAACAGAGCATGGTGGGCCCTGTACGGTTCAGTGAATATGCCAGAACCAAGTATGAGGCCGAACGAATCGCTTGGGGACTTCATATAAAAAAAGGGCTCCCCCTTGTGGTGTGCTGCCCGGGCATAGTCCTTGGCGCCAGATCAGCCGGGAACGGGACGTCATTTGTCGAAAGACTGCTCGATACCATCAGGGTGCACCGGGCGTTTCTTACTGCCGTTCACACCTTTGTGCACGTCCGTGATGTGGTCGAGGCGGTAAGCCGGATCCTGAGCAGGCCCTTCCCGGACGGGCAGCGGTATTTCATCGCGGGCGAGTGCCTCTCGATCCGCCGTCTTGCGGCACTGCTCGAAACGTCCTCCGACGCCAGGCTCTCACAGGGCGGCGTATCCGGGTCCGCTGCCAGGATCGCGGGCACGGCCTTTGCCGCCGTAACCGATATTCTTGGAAAATCTCCTTTCCGGGGTCTGTCCCGTGATTATCTCGCGACGCTTCGTGAAGGCGTTTCGGCGGACGGCGGCAGGGCCGCCCGGGAGCTCGGCATTACTTATACGCCCATTGCACAGGCCATATCCGATGAGCTCCAGTCAATGGAATCACGCGGTCACCTGGCCGACAAGCGAAGGGCCAGGCGCTACCCCATGATGCTCGAAATCGTGTACAAGGCCCAGGGCGATGACACCTCAATGCCGGGCTATGTCATCAATATCAGCGAGAGCGGCATGTTCCTCATCACCCGGAAACCCTATGCCAAAGGCAGGTATATCAGCGCAAACCTCTCCGGGAAAAATCCCGGGGAATTCTTCATGGCAAGGGGCCGCGTGGTGAGAGCCACCCCGGGCGGCGTGGCGATTGATTTCACTCACAGGGACAGGAGCATCAGAGACCTCGTGCGCAAGCTGGGGAAAAGGCCCTCCTCCCCTGCAACGGCCTGACCCTTGGATGTACCCCCCCGGGTCCCGGCACGGCCGGCTGAAATACTGCAACAGCCCCGATCAGCAACAGTTTCCTCTGGAGACGGGTCCATAAACCATTTGACGGCCTCCGGTCTTTCCTGTACGAAGAAACATCATATCATCAGGAGTGTTTTCCATGATTTTACGAATCGACCATGTCGCGCTTGCAGTGAAGGACTACGAAAAGGCATTGGCCTTCTTCACCAAGCTTCTGGGCGCGGTCCCGGGGGCCTATGCCGAAGACGGCTCCATGAAGTACCTGTGGCAGATCTGTTCATTGGGCGATCTGAGCAGGTTCGAGCTCCTCACACCCACCGGCGATGGGAGCTTTCTGGACGGTTTCCTCGAGAACCGTCAGGGAGGCATCCATCATGTCACCATGCAGACACCCGATATCAATCGGGCCCGTCAGATCCTCGAAGAAAACGGAATCCCCTATTTCGGGTTCCATGACTACGGGCCGGTGTGGAAAGAGCTGTTCATCCACCCGAGAGACGCCTTCGGCATGCTCATCCAGATTGCTGAGTTCCAGCCCGATGACTGGCTTCCTCCCCAGAAGAAGATGCCTGAAGGGAAAAAGTGGCTGCTCAGGAAAAAGGGCGCGGGCGCAGACCTGACCTTTGCCCACCCGGGCGGCGGCACGGTGACGATCGAGCTGAGCCCTCAGGAGATCGAGCGCCTCGCGGATGAGCTGAAAAACACGATCTCATGACCATGCCCGATCACGTCCACCCATCCGGATGGAGCTGAAAGAAGCCGTGGAGATCACCATCCATGTGGACAATGCCGTACGCATTCTTGAAGCGGATCTCCCGCCGGAGCTGATCAAGCGTATCGAGGCGGACCTCACCCTACCCAACCCCAAATGGGAGCAAGTGGAGAAATACAGCAGGAGCAGGAGGAGAAACTTCCAGCCCGAGATGCTCACCTACTACCAGCGGCAAAACGGTGTGCTCCTGCTCCCCCGGGGCTATATCAACCATCTCATCGGCAGGCTCGGCCGTCGCCCCTATCTGGTCGTGGACCGGACGCGTACCCTCGATCCGGTGGATTTCGGTTTCCGGGCACGCCTCCACCCCTATCAACTCGCGGCGGTCAGGGACCTCACCGCCCGGAGGTTCGGGGTGCTCGAGGCCCCGCCGGGGGCGGGCAAGACCGTGATCGCGCTCAATATCATCGCCCGCAGGAGACAGCGGACCCTGGTGGTCGTCCACACCAAGGAGCTCATGTACCAGTGGTTCAGGCGGGCGACTGAGTTTCTGGATGCGGGCGAAGACCAGATAGGCCTGATCGGCGACGGCAGGAAGGACATCGGCAGAAAGCTCACCATCGCCATCATCAACTCGCTCTACCGCGTCATGGACGAGGTGAAGCCCACGATCGGCCACGTGGTCGTTGACGAGTGCCATCACACACCTGCCCGGACCTTCACCGAGGTGGTGGGCGGGCTCGACACCTCGTTCATGCTCGGCCTCTCGGCCACCCCATACCGCCGCGACAAGCTCACCCGCCTCATCTATTTCTATTTGGGAGACCGCCTCCACACCATCCTTCCCCGCGAGCTCCAGGAAATCGACAAGATCATGCGGGCCACCTTGAAGGTGCGCAAGACCCGGTGCGCGTATTATTTCGACGCCGATGAGTACCAGTCCATGATCTCCACCCTGATCGCAGACCGCAATCGCAACGCCGTGATTGTACGCGACGTGGTCGATCACGTCCGCACCAGGCAAAGCGGCATCGCTCTCGTCATCTCCGATAGGGTCTCCCATTGCGAGGAGCTTCACCGGATGATCACCTCCGAGGGCGTCGAGGCCTCGCTGCTGACCGGCTCGGTCCCCATGGTCAGGCGGAGTGAACTCGTGGAGCGGCTGAACCGCTCCCGCACCCACGTTCTCGTCGCTACCTCACAGCTCATCGGCGAAGGCTTCGACCTCAAGACCTTGAGCTCCATCTTCCTCGCCACCCCCATCCGGTTCACCGGCAGGGTGAAGCAGTATATCGGCCGCGTGCTCCGGGTTGCCGAAGGCAAGGACGAGGCCGTAATCTACGACTATGTCGACGACAACGGAATGCTCATCAGCAGCTTCCAGTCGAGGCTCTCCGCCTACGAAGACATGGGCGTCCGCATCAATTCTTTGAATTGACCTCTCCGATGGAGCCCTGTTCACTCAATGCTTGAGCGTGTCCAGGATCATACCCAAAGGATCCTTTTAAATCACATCCCTTTCACATCTCCTTCCAGCATCGGATTTCGCTGCCAGAATGTCGCGGTTTTACCGGCATGCGCCGGGGGATTTTGCCATTTTGGCACAGGCCTGCCCGGGG
>MPOS01000043.1 GCA_001896555.1 Candidatus Phosphitivorax anaerolimi | reverse complement strand
TTGCCTCGCACAGGGGATCAGCGAGGAGATGATCAACGTCATGGCCAAGGAAGTGCCGGCAAAGCTCATCTACGCAGAATAAGGCCCCAGCCTGCCCGGGATGCACTCAATCCCCGAAACGAGACTGCATCCTGATAATGCATCCCGGGCAGGCTTCTTTAAAGATGAGACAAAAGGTTTTTTCAACGGGCAGCGGAGAAAGCCGGAAAAATAAGCTGCGCGAACAACGCAAACAAGAGAGGATGGCCCTGAAATGTCTATCGTGCCGGCCAGCAGCGGGATGATCACCGAGATAAAGAAATTCGCCACCCATGACGGACCCGGCATCAGGACCACCGTCTTTCTCAAGGGCTGTCCGCTTCGATGCAGGTGGTGCTCGAATCCCGAGACCATCTCACCCCACAGCCAGCTCTACTTTCTGCCCAAGCGATGCAAGGGGTTCGGTGCGTGCGTAGAGATCTGCCCGGAGAAGGCTTTGAGCATGGATCTCGATGCAAAGGTGGATCGAAAGAGGTGCACCTTGTGCATGAAGTGCGCCGCCGAGTGCCCAAACAGCGCCTTCAGGCAGGTCGGCGAGGTATACAGCCTGAACGATCTCATGAGGGAGATCGAGAAGGACAAGCCGTTCTACGGAAAGGAGGGCGGCGTCACCTTGAGCGGCGGAGAACCGCTTTTTCAGGCGGGATTCGCCCTTCAGATCTTCAGGAAGAGCAAGGAAGCAGGAATCTCCACTGTCCTGGACACCTCGGGGTGCGCAGCATCCGAGGTGGTGAGAGAGATCATGGAATACACTGACCTGGTTCTCCTGGACATCAAACATATGGACCCGGAGAAGCACCGGCAGGGAACAGGCGTGGATAATGCGCTCATTCTGCGGAATGCCCGGATCATGGCGTCCATGCGGAGTGTGAGGATCTCTCTGCCGCTGATACCAGACTACAACGACAGCGAAGAGAACCTTTCCGCCACCGCCGAGTTCGCGCTGTCGCTGGGAGTGGGGTACATCGATATTAACCCGCTCCACAAGCTCGGTACCGACAAATATGCCTATTTGGGGCTTGAGTCTCCCTATGGTGCCTATCGTTCACTGGACAAGCTGGAGGTGGCGAGGGCCCGCGACATTGTCAAGAGGCACGGTCTGGAGGTCACGGTCGGGCGCATGATGTAGCGTGCATATATTTCCAGCTAATACACACAAGAATTTGGAGGAAACATGGCTGACTTATCAACGAGTTTTTGCGGATTACCGGTGAAGAATCCGGTTGGTATTACATCTTGCGATTTTGGCGGGACGGCCAAGATGATCGAGCGGTTCAGCAAGGCCGGGATAGGCTGGATCATCGGTAAGACGGTCCACAAGATCGATGGTCCTCATCGCTGGCCGCGGCCGTACTTCTATTCTCTGCGTCACTACGGCAACGATTTGAAGGACGTGTGGATCTGCTCGCAGATGTTTCACAACATGCCCTATGAGAAGTGGCTGGACGAGGAGCTGCCCAAGTGTCTGAAGGTTGCAAAGGAGCATGATGTGCTCTACATCGGCTCGGTATCTGGAATCGGGCCGGTGGCCGAGACCTGGGTGCCGTTCATCCTGGATCTGCAGGAGCGCGGCGTTCCGATCATCGAGCTTGACACGGGCGGTCCCCATGCGACCTTTGGCGCAATCGACGCGCACAAGGACGTGGGTGCTCCCCTTGCCCTGGACCCCGACATTGCCTACAAGGTCACCAAGGCCTGTGTCGATATCGCGAAGGTCCCGATCATGTTCAAGACCACGCCTCAGTGTGTGAATGCAGCCGCCCTTGCACTTGCCATTCAGAAGGCCGGCGGCCATGCCATCTCCGGCAACAACGCGTTCTACGGCGCCTGGATCGACCACGAGAAGGCCGAGTTCTACGGAGTGCCCGGTTCCATGGGCGGGCTCATGGGCCGTCCGTGGCAGATTTTCTCGTTGGCGAAGATTTTGGAGACCACGGCCACGATACCCGAGATGCCCTTCCTTGGCGGCGGCGGTGTGTTCACCTATGACGATGTGATCCGCCACATCATGGGCGGGTGCGACCTGGTGGGTCTGTGCTCTTCGGTGTACTCGCGGGGCATCAAGGTGATTCCGAAGATCATCGAGGGTGTG
>MPOS01000018.1 GCA_001896555.1 Candidatus Phosphitivorax anaerolimi | reverse complement strand
CGCTGGAACGGCATGAAAAGTTTGATTTCAATGCCGAGCCGATACTCAACAGCTGGTCGTCAGTCTATGCCAGGAAAAGCAAAAACATAAACAATATTTATGACTTGAATGGTCTGAAAATAGCAGTGCTCAAAGGCTCGATTCAGCAAAAGGTTATAGAGCAGATGGCAAAAGGGTTCGATCTGCAGATTTCCTTTATCGAATCGCGATCATTTGAAGAGGCATTTGATCTAACCGCCAAAGGATCTGCTGATGCGGCTGTTTCAAATCATTATTTCGGCGATTATTTTCATGAGCAATACGGCTTGGAAAAGACCTATATCGTTTTGAATCCTGTTATACTGCATTTTGCCGCAGCGCCTGGATCCAACCATGATCTGCTCAGGGCGATCGATAGAAATTTGCTGGCAATGAAGGCACAGTCCGATTCAGCCTATTACAAGGCATTGCAGGCTTGGATAAAGCAAACGCCAAAGGCTGTCATTCCGCTTTACATCATATATCTCCTGTTCGGCCTGATCGGCGTAAGTCTTTTCGGACTTTTGATTATCTGGCTGCTTCGCCGGCAAGTAAGAGCTGCAACAATGAATCTGAGCCTCACAAATAAGATGCTGACAGAGAGCGAGAAAAAGTTCCGTGATCTTTTTGAAAAGCATACAGCTGTCAAACTCATTATCAATCCTGAAGACGGCAACATTGTTGAAGCAAACGAATCCGCCGAAAAATTCTACGGCTATTCCAAAAAAGAGTTGCTGCGAATGCGTATCCAGGAAATCAGTATGCTTTCGCCTGAGCAAATGAAGGCGGAGATGGAAAAGGCCGAACACATGAAGCAGTCTTGCTTCGAGTCTCGACACCGGCTGGCCGATGGCAGTGTCCGGGATGTCGAGGTGTTCAGCAGTGTAATCGATATAAGCGGCAAAACTTTTCTTCATTCGATCATCCACGACATCACAGATAAACGCAACGTAGAAGAGAAATATCGTCAGGCACAGAAGATCGAAGCCGTGGGCCAGTTGGCCGGAGGGGTTGCCCACGACTACAACAATATGCTCACCGTGATCCTTGGCTATACTGAACTGGCCTTGAAAAAAGTCGGCCCGTCAGACCCGCTTCGCAGCGATCTTATTGAGGTGCAAAACGCCGCCAAGCAATCCGCCCGTATCACCCGCCAACTACTGGCTTTTGCCCGCAAACAGGCTATGGAACCCAAGGTTCTCGATCTGAACGAGTCGATAACAACAATGCTCAAGATTCTCAGGCGCCTCATAGGCGAGGATGTCGACCTGATCTGGCGGCCCGGTGCCGATGTGTGGCCGGTTTATATCGACCCCTCACAACTTGACCAGATCCTGGTCAACCTGTGCACCAATGCAAAAGACGCCATTGCCGGCGTTGGAAAAATAATCATCGAAACGGATAATGCGACCTTCGATGAAGCCTACTGCAAAAACCATGATGGCTTTATCCCAGGTGATTTTACCATGGTATCGGTGAGCGATGATGGCTGCGGCATGGACCGCGAGACCTTAAACAATATCTTTGAGCCGTTTTTCACAACCAAAGAATTGGGAAAAGGCACCGGCTTAGGCCTTTCAACTGTTTACGGAATCGTCAAGCAGAACAAGGGTTTTATCAACGTATACAGTGAAACAGGCAAGGGAACGGTATTCCGGATCTACCTGCCCCGCCACGAGGGTGAACGAATTGAGACGAGCCTCGATCAAAAAGACGAGACCCATCAAAGTAACGGTGAAACGGTCCTGCTGGTTGAAGATGATCGGGCGATTCTTAAGCTCAGCAGGAAATTTTTAGAAACACTGGGATATCGGGTGCTGATGGCGGATACGCCAAGCCAGGCTCTGGTCCTGGCCAAGGAACATGCTGGAGATATCGATTTGCTTGTTACCGATGTCATCATGCCGGAGATGAATGGCCGGGAGCTCTACAATAGTCTATGCGCCCTCTATCCCAATATGAAAGTCCTGTTCATGTCAGGGTACTCAGCCAATGTCATCACCTACCGGGACATCCTGGATGAGGGGATGATCTTTTTACAGAAACCCTTTTCTATTCAAGACCTTGCCAGAAAGGTACGCAAGGCTTTGGGAAAGGGATAGGTCACCGCACGATAGGCAACCGGCATTCCTCAAGAAACATCGCCGGACCAGGCGCATGGCCTTCTATCCCTTGACCCCGTATAGGACCATCCACACAGGACCTTCGTGGAGAAGGTCTGCTTGTTCAAACCCGGCATCATGCATCATCTGCAGGTATTCGTCCCGTGAATGCCCGCGAATCCCGCCTATGAGGCCCGCGATCTGCTCGACAAAGAGCGAGAGCCAGCTCTGCCTGCGATAGTAGGCGGCTGCAGCAAAGGCACCTCCCGGCCTCACCACCCTCCCTGCCTCTCCGATGGCCTTTGCCGGATCGGGAAACAGGTGGAGGGCCCCGCCGCACAGCACAGCGTCCATGGTTCCATCCCCGAAGGGGAGGTCCTGGGCGTCTCCATGGATCAGAAGAAGGTCTTGTGAACTCTGCGCATCGAAACGCCTGTCGGCAAATTCGAGCATGGGAAGCGAGAGGTCGAGTCCGATGACAAAGCTGACCGGAAACCGCTCTGCGATCCTCCTGCCATAGATCCCGGTTCCGCAGGCGAGATCGAGAACCGTGGCGCCCGGCTTGAGTCTGAGCGCATGGAGGATCGTCGCGGCCTCCTCGTCGAATGTCAGACCCATGAACATCTGGAGCAGTGGATTCCTCCTCCACAGCAGGCTGTCGTAGATCGGGACCACGAGGCTCGATTCCATCACATGCTGAGGGGCGGACAGGGGGGAATTCCTTTCCGGCAGGAGATCAACGAGCCTCCCCTCACGGGGATACCGGGCATCGCACACCGGGCATAAGACCGCTCTTTCCGAGGCAGTTTCGAGGTTCCCCTGCCTGCACCGGGGGCAGATCAGTCTGACCCTGCGGAACACGTCTTCGCTCTCTTTCATCTATCTCCCCTATATCCGAGGCTTACTGTCCGCTGCATGCGAAATGTCCATCAGGCAAAGAGCCGATCACCGGATGATCCTGACAGTAAAGAAACATGAGACTATGAAACAAGGGCGGAACGATTTATAGCACAGACCTTTGACCGGCGAACCCCCGGAGCGTCACCGGCAACCTCATAAGGAGCATTACAGGAGTGATTCTATTGCGCTGAGAAGCTCCTGGCGGTGAATGGGCTTTTTCAGCTCGCACAGGGTGTCGAGGTTCTTCACCACCTTCAGGTAATACTCCGGCGCGATATGGTCGCCTCCGGATATGGCGATAATCTTTACGTCGGGAGATATCAGCCTCAGCTCCATGATGGTCTCCACCCCGCTCATTCCGGGCATCACGATATCCGTGATCACCAGGTCGGCGCCTTCCTCCTGGAAGAGCCTCACCCCTTCATACCCGTCACCGGCATCGAGGACCAGATGACCCTCTCGTTCGAGCATCTGGCGATAGAGATCCCTGACATCTCCATCGTCATCTATGATCAGTATACGAGCCAATGCCACCCCCCTTATCATCATCCCCGCTCATCGACATACCCGCCATCCATGGGAGATAACCATACAAACCTATCTCTGAATATAACCACTTATGATCCGAAAGTAAAAAGTTTTTTGTTCCGGGTTGAAAAACAAAAACACCAGGGGCAGCCATCAACGGCCGGATGCGGCCGGATATTCTCTCATGCCTCACAAACCCTGATAGCCGGTTGCTACTGGCGGCACTCCCCGCCGTGATGCTGTTCGATTGAAAAGAGGCCTAAAAAAAATGGGCCCGGCTCTGTCAAGAGCTGGGCCAAATAAGTGGCGTCATTTCTTTTTCTGTTCTTTTGCCCGGTCTCGTGCGGCAGCTTTCAAACGGATGACCGGGTACTCCCTATATATTTCCGCTCTCCAGCTTCTCCGGGTGTTCAGCGGGCCATGGGCCGGTCAAGGCTCACCGGGGAAACGCCCGATGAAGAAATCCCGGGAGCATGGAAGAGATTATGTGCAGAGTCTTCCTGCTCTCATCTTCTTCCTGCCGAGGTGTCTCACTCCTTTATCATCACAGATGCAACGAACAGTGCAGAAAGTAAGCAACGAGCATGCCATGAAACGGGCATTTCCGCGCCTGGTGAATTTTTTCCGCTTTTCTGCGGGCTGCCGACGGCCCGGCTTAAAGCTGTTACAAAATTGTAACAACCATGAACAAAAACCGCACACGCATGCGGCCACGCTCCGCCTCTCCGCCAGCCCTGAATCGGATCAACGGATGGACCTGAGAAGGGCAAGCCCTTCGGAATCAAACTATCAAGGATGAGGATTCACCCCATCCCAGGGCACCATCTCTCAACATGCTCCCAGCCGGATGAGGGACATTGCATGGAGGGCAAATATCCTCTATGCTTTCCCCGTCATGTTTCTCCCGACCACGCGTGAAGAGATGAATGCCCTGGGATGGGACCGGCTGGACGTGATCCTGGTCTCGGGCGACAGCTATATCGACCATCCCTGCATAGGTGCGGCCGTGATCGGACGCGTGCTCCTGAACGCGGGCTTCAAGACCGGGATCATCGCCCAGCCTGACACCGAAGGCCCGGCAGACATCACCCGGCTTGGAGAGCCTGCACTCTTCTGGGGGGTGACCGGGGGCAGCGTGGACTCCCTGGTGGCCAACTACACGGCATCCGGAAAACGTCGCAAGAGCGACGACTACACCCCGGGAGGCGTTAACGACCGCAGGCCCGACCGCGCGCTCATCGTGTATACGAACCTCATCCGGCGCTACTTCAAAAACACCTGTCCCGTGGTCCTGGGCGGGATCGAGGCAAGCACCCGGCGAATCGCACACTACGACTGGTTCTCCGACAGCGTCCGCAGGTCTGTTCTCTTCGACGCCAAGGCCGACTACCTGGTGTACGGCATGGGTGAACGGGCCATACTCGAACTTGCCCGGTGCCTCTCGAGTGGAGAGGACGTGCGAAAGATCCGCGGGATCTGCTACGCATCCGGTGAGAAGCCGCTCTTCGGTATCGAGCTGCCCTCCCATGCCGAGGCTGCCCGCGACAAGGAAGCATTCCGGGAAATGTTCAGGCTGTTCTCCGAGAACAGTGATCGGCCCGGCGCCTCTGTGCTTTACCAGCTCCACGACAGCCGCTATCTGGTTCATAACCCCCCGCAGCCCCCTCTGACAACAGGCGAGCTCGACTCCCTGTACGCCCTGGATTTCGAGCGCGATCAGCACCCGTTTTACGAACGGATGGGACCGGTCAGGGCCCTGGAGACCATCCGGTTTTCGATCACCACCCACAGGGGATGCTTCGGCGGATGCAGCTTCTGCTCCATCGGCACGCACCAGGGACGGCGGGTGGTGTCCCGGTCGAGGAATTCCATCATCGGCGAGGCAATGGGTTTTACCCGCCACCCCCGGTTCAAGGGGATCATCTCCGATGCGGGAGGCCCCACGGCCAACATGTACGCCATGGGGTGCAGCCGTGAAGAGAGAGAGTCTTCCTGCAGGGGCAAAGGCTGTCTCTTCCCGCGGGTGTGCAGGAACCTGCAGGTCGACCACGGGCCGCAGATCGAGCTCCTTAAGGAGCTGCGCGGGCTGCCCGGGGTGAAGAAGGTCTTTGTGGCCTCCGGTGTCCGGCACGACCTGGTGATGGCCGACACGCGAAACGGCGAGCGCTACCTCAGGGAGCTGGTGAACCACCACATCTCGGGCCAGATGAAGATCGCGCCCGAGCACACCGCCGGACATGTCCTCGATCTCATGGGAAAGCCCGGCCCGTCGTGCCTGGAGTCCTTCAAGAAGCTCTTCGACCGCCTCAACAGTGAAAGCGGCAGAAAGCAGTTCCTCACCTACTACTTCATGGCCGCACATCCCGGCTGCACTCAAGAAGACATGCTCAAGCTCAGGCGCTTTACCCGTGAAAGGCTGCGGATCAACCCGGAGCAGGTCCAGATCTTCACCCCGCTGCCCTCAACCTGGTCGGGGGTCATGTATCACACCGGCCGAGATCCTGCGGGGGTAAGAAGCCTGTTCGTAGAGAAAGAACGGCGGAAGAGGCAGCAGCAAAAAGATGTGCTCGTTGCCAAGGCCCCGGCCCGCCCCACAGGGGGGTCCAAGCGCTGAGGCGCGCGCGGCAGGCGGCCGTCTCTCCCTGCACGTCCTGCCCCGGCTGCGGAAGCTCGCCCCAGTCAGGAGAAACGAGGACGGCCGCCCCGCGAAGACAACCCTTCTACCCCCGGTTGGTGGCCTGATCCCTCCAGCTCTCTCCTGGCTTCTGTTCTGACTTCATACCGAAAGCCCACCTCAAAACCGGGATTCTGCGGATCATGACATGGTATGCCGCCATGGTGGAGACAACGGACAGGACGAGCAGGGATAAGAACTTCATCGCAATGCCCGCACGAACCGGCCCGATCAGGAAAAACCCCAGGAGGACTACGGGAACCGGATGAAGCAGATATACCGGCAGGGAAGACTCCCTTAAGTAGGAGATCCCCTGCGTGATATGCTCCAGGCGGGCCTTGGCGAATCCAAGAAGCCACACTACAATGCACCAGCCTCCTGCTGCGGCTATCATCCGGATCGAGGGCATAGCGAGCTCTGATGCGGACAGGGCAAGCAGGATGAACAACCCGGCGCCCAGCATGCCCGCACGCCGGTATTCACTGTGGATGGCCCGCTCGTATGCGCTGTAGCGGGAGATGACAAAGCCCAGGACGAAGTACAGGAAAAAATACAGGATATTGGTCCAGTCGTTGAGGAGCGTTTTAGAGTCGGGCCAGCGCCCGCTCATGGTGAGCTGGATGAGTGCAAGGGGAACAATGGGCAAGTAGACGAAGGTACTGCCTATTTTCAGGGGCATGACCTTTCTCTTGAGCAGCCAGGTGAAGAACGGCCACGACACCAGGGTGAAGAGAAAGAGATAGATGAGAAACCACAGGTGAGCCCAGGAAAAGGTGTCGAGCCGGGTGAAAAAGTCCGGCAGGAACGCACCAAAGGATTTCCCGGCAGGTCCGCCTGTGCGCACATAACCATAAAACCCCAGAGACTGCCCCCCGAGCAGCTCCACATACTTGATCAGCGGGCATATGAGGATGCATCCCGTGATGAACGGAATCACCAGCCTGAACATGCGCTCCTTGAGCGACTCCATGCCCGACCTCGTCTGCAGGGAGGTCTTGCGCGACCATCCCGCCAGGAGAAAAAACAGCGGCAGGTGCCACTGATAGATGAAAAAGGTGACATAGCTCAACGAGCTCGACAGCTCGCTGTTCTTGATATGATAAAACGGCGTTGAGTCGAATACCTTGGCTGCAGAGAACACGAAGAGTAGATAGGTGGCAAAGATTCTCAGCCAGTCGATATCGTTTCGTCTTGTGGATACTACCTGGGTCATGGATCTCCTCTTGCATATAGAGGTTGTGATGATACGACCTCGGCGGAAACCGGCACAGGGCAAAGGAAGAAGTCCGGGCCATCCCATCTGCGGCAGTTTCTAGTATTATAAATCGCAGCGGGCAGATATAAGTCAACCGGAGCACAAGGGTTGGTATTTCTGATTGGGACCGGCCCTTCCGGGCTTTCAGAACAAGGGTTTCCCGTGCCACAACCGGATGCTCTTGTTTCTTTACAATACCTGGCCTTCTCTGTTAGATTTTCTGCCCATTACAGGCAGGAGACGGCATGGACAGGAGCCCGCAGCCGGGGCTTATCAATAGCATGGGCCTCCGAAAGACAGGCCCTTCGACCCGGGCGAAGCCGTAAGCGAAAAGGGGATGCACCATTTCTTAAACGTCCTCAAGGATGTGCGAAGATGAGGATTGAAAGACGTAATCATTCTTCCCTCGCCCGAGATCCTCGGAGAGAAAGCCCGGAAGCGCCTCCCCGCGCGGCTCATGGAGAATCGGCCTGACTACGGAAACCAAACCATACACTGGCGGAAAGCCCGCTACAGGGGCGCTCAACATTCTCGGCGCAGCCCTGATGTTCGCCGTCATGGGAGCTCTGGTCCGGCTCGCCTCCTCCACGCTCTCCAACGAGGTCGTCGTGTTCTTCCGGAATATCTTCGCTCTCGTATTCCTGATGCCGATTCTCCTCTACCGGCGCACCGGGGTGTCGCTGCGCCCTCCGCGCTCCATGGTGCCGCTCCATCTCTTTCGTGCGGCAACAGGGCTCTCGGCCATGTACTGCTACTTCTACTCCCTTGCGCACATGAAGCTGGCCGAAGCAGTGCTCCTCTCCTATACAAGCCCGCTGTTTATCCCGATCATCGCCTTTCTCTGGCTCCGTGAGCCCATGGATCGCAGGGTGATCAGGGCGGTGGTCATCGGCTTTGCCGGTGTCCTGCTCATCCTCAAGCCCGGGGTCGGGATCTTCCAGCCGGTCGCTCTCATTGCGCTGCTCGCGGCCGTGCTCGCCTCGCTCGCCATGGTGAGCATCCGCCGCATGTCGTTCAGCGAGCCCCCGGGCAGGATCGTGTTCTACTACACCCTGTTTTCCACCCTGATCTCCGCCCTGCCCCTGTCGTGGGCATGGCAGACCCCAGGCAGGCAAGCCTTCCTCGTCCTGCTGCTGGTAGGCGTGGTGGCTGTTTCGGCGCAGATATTCATGACCAGGGGCTACAGTCTGGCCCCTGCGAGCGTAGTGGTGCCCTTCATCTATGCGGCCGTGGTATTCGCCGCGCTCATCGGCTGGATCTTCTGGGGCGAGTCCATCGACGCCCTGACCGCGGCCGGGGCGGTCC
Organism: Candidatus Phosphitivorax anaerolimi; assembly: GCA_001896555.1. Lineage (GTDB taxonomy): Bacteria > Desulfobacterota > Desulfomonilia > UBA1062 > UBA1062 > Phosphitivorax > Phosphitivorax anaerolimi. The sequence continues at coordinate 79,636 of MPOS01000018.1, read as the reverse complement.
TGGTCAGTTCTGCAGGCGTCATCGCAGCCCGGATACATCCACCCGAGCAATCATAAAAAGACAGTGAGTGGACAGCCTGCATGAGGCAGGGTGAAGAGGGATTTACGGCCTTTCCTTGCCCTTGCGCTCTATCCGGCCCTGATCAAACACCCTGCCGTATTCGGTGGGAGTATCGCTCGTGGAACGGTCTCTTTCCGGTATAGGAGAGTCTGCAGAGGTCCGGCTCACTTCCTCGCGGCAGGGCTCTTCATGGACAGTGAGATCCGCTTGCGTACACGGTCCACCTCGAGCACCCTCACCTTCACCCGCCGGCCCACGCTGACCACCTGATGCGGGTCCTTGACGAAGCGGTCGGCAAGCTGGCTGATGTGCACCAGACCGTCCTGGTGGACGCCGATGTCCACAAAGGCCCCGAAGTTGGTGACATTGGTGACGATGCCGGGCAGCTCCATGCCGGGCTCCAGATCGTCGAGGCTGGTGATCCCTTCTGCGAAGCTGAACTCCTCGAAGCTCTCCCTGGGGTCTCTGCCGGGCTTGTCAAGCTCGGCCATGATGTCCTTCAGGGTGGGCATGCCAACAGAGCCGTCCACATAGCGTCTCAAGTCGATCCGCTCCCTGAGCGATCTGGAGCGCATGAGGTCTTCCACCGAGCAGCCGAGATCGCGGGCCATCCGCTCAACCAGGGCATAGCGCTCCGGGTGGACGGCGCTGGCATCCAAAGGGTGGGCCCCGCCCCGGATGCGCAGGAACCCGGCCGAGAGCTCGAAGGCCTTTGCGCCGAGCCGGGGCACCTTCTTGAGGCCGGTCCGTGTGGTGAACGGGCCGTTTTTGTCCCGGTACGCGACGATGTTCGCCGCCAGGACCGGTCCCAGGCCGGAGACAAAGGTGAGCAGTTCGGGGCTCGCGGTGTTGACATCGACCCCCACGGCATTGACGCAGCTCTCCACCACATCATCGAGCTTGCGCTTGAGCTTCGCCTGGTCCACATCGTGCTGGTACTGGCCCACGCCGATGGACTTGGGGTCGATCTTGACGAGTTCGGCCAGGGGGTCCATGAGGCGCCTGCCAATGGACACGGCCCCGCGGACCGTGACGTCGTGATCCGGGAACTCCCGCCTAGCCGTCTCAGACGCCGAGTAGACCGACGCGCCGCTCTCATTGACCACGATCACCGGCACCTCGAGCTTCAATCCCCGCACGAATCGCTCTGTCTCCCGGCTCGCGGTGCCGTTTCCGATGGCGATCGCCTCGATATCGAACCTCTCCACCAGACGTTTGAGGGTCCTGCCCGCCTCTTCGACCTCTTTCTCACTCGATGCAGTCGGATAGATCACGTCGTGGTGGAGAAGCGCGCCCTGGGCGCCCAGACACACCACCTTGCATCCGGTGCGATAGCCCGGATCGATCGCGAGCACCCGCTTTTCCCCTAAGGGAGGCGCCATGAGGAGCTCCCGCAGGTTTTTGGCAAAGACCGCGATGGCCTCGTCGTCCGCGCGCTCCTTGAGGGCGGCCTTCATCTCGTTTTCCAGTGACGGCATGAGCAGGCGCTTGTAGCTGTCTTCGACCGCGAGCAACACCTGCTCGGCTGAGGGGCACTGACCTTGAAGTACCATGCCCGTGAGCACGGCAAGGGCGCGGTCCTGGGGCGGGCGGACAGAGACCTTGAGCAGGGCCTCGCGGTTCCCTCTGAATATGGCCAGGATCCTGTGGCTTGGCGCTGTGGCAGCCTTTTCCTGCCAATCGAAATAGTCACGGTAGGTGGCGGCGTCTTCCTCTGCGCCCGTGTAGACCTCGGACCTGAGCTGCGCCTCTTTCTCGAACAGGGCCCTCAAGGCAGCCCTCACCTCGGCGTCCTCCGCGATCCGCTCCGCGATGATGTCCCGTGCGCCCGCCAGGGCCTCTTCCACACTCTCTACGCCCTTTTCCGGATTCACGAACGCCTGGGCCTCGGCTTGAGGGTCGGTGCCGGTTTGCTGCCTGAATAGGATATCCGCCAGGGGCTCGAGCCCCTTTTCGCGGGCCATCATGGCCCGGGTTCTCCTCTTCGGCCGATAGGGCAGATAAATATCTTCCAGCTCGGGCAGGGTCCGGGCGCTGTTGACCGCAGCGCTCAGCTCCTCGGTGAGCACGCCCTGTTCGGTCAGGGAGCGGATGATCGCCTCTCTTCTGGAATCGAGGGCCTCAAGCTCGCCCAGCCGGTCCCTTATAGCCGCCACGGCCACCTCGTCGAGCGAGCCCGTGAGCTCCTTGCGGTAGCGGGCGATAAAAGGCACCGTGGCCCCTTCCGCCAGAAGGCCTGCGACGGCGCTGACCTGCTGTGGCCTGATCCTGAGCTCGTGGGCGATGGTAAGGTGGTGGGATTCTCTCGATTCGCTCATGGGATACGCCCTTTTCCAGGGAGCATCCGGTCCGGCGGAAAATCTGAAGTATCATCCGGGGAAAACTGCTCCAGGTAGTCGGCCTGCACCACCAAGGTGCTGCCGGTCCAGGATATGACCTCGCGGCGCTTGAGCCGGTCGATCAACCGGGACAGGGTTTCGGGGATGGTGCCGATGGCGGATGCGATGTCTTTCTTCGAGATGTCCAGATCATAGGAGGTGCGAAGGCCGTACCTGTCGATGAGGAAGCGGAAAAACCGTTCTTCCACGTCGTAGCTCGTGAGGTAGAGGACCCTCTCGGTGAGGTAGCGCTGCTTGGCCATGAGCATGGCGATGAAGTCGTTGCGGAAAGACCGCTCGTCGAGCAGCTCGACGAACCGGTCTGCAGGGATCCGGACCACCCGCGAGCCGGTGAGCGCCACCGCGCTCACCGGATACTCGTTTTTCTCAAGGAGGATCACCTCGCCGAAAAAGGTGCCCGGCTCCAGGAGCTTGAGCACGATTTCCTGCCCTGCAGGAGATGTCTTGAAGATCTTGATCGCACCCTCGATCAGGTAAAAGAAATGACTGCCCCTGTCCCCCTCCAGGAAGAGGACCTCGCTTTTGGGATACTCGGCCAGGCTGCAGCGGCCCGCGATCAGGGCAAGAGACTCATCCGAGAGCGATGGGAAGGCGTCTTTGAGAATATCGGTCAGTTCCATGGGTTATCCTTGTTTTTTGTGTGGGCATATTTTCTTTGATATTTGACCCAAGTCAAGTTCTTCTTATTTTCATAGTGATATCCTTTGTTCATTAAAAAAGTTCAGGAGGTAAAAAATGATGTTTTGTTACCAGTGCCAGGAAACGGCAAAGAACACCGGCTGCACCGTCAGGGGTGTGTGCGGGAAGACCGAGGACACGGCCAATCTGCAGGATCTCCTCTTGTTCGCCCTCAAGGGGCTCGCCGTGTGTGCCTTGAAGGCGGGGGGAAAGGCCGACCTCTCGGAAACGGGCCGATTCATTACAAAAGCCCTGTTTTCCACCATCACGAACGTGAACTTCGACAACGACCGGATCAGTGCACTCATCCGTGAAGCATTGGAGCGGCGGGAGGCGATCAAGGCGTCCGCAGAGCTGACCCTCACCTCTCCCGACGCGGCGGTGTGGTATGGGGACACAGAGGATGAGTTCATGGACAAGGCCCGGAGCGTGGGCGTCCTTGCGACACACGACGAAGACATCCGCTCTCTGCGCTGGCTGCTCACCTACGGCATGAAGGGGATCTCAGCCTATGCCGAGCACGCTGCGGTGCTGGGGTATAGAGACCCTGACATCTACTCCTTCCTGCTCAAGGGTCTGGAAGCGACCACCAGGGACTTGACCGCGCAGGAGCTGATCGATCTGGTCATGGAGTGCGGGAATACGGCGGTCAAGACCATGGCCCTGCTGGATGCGGCCAACACAGGAACCTACGGCGACCCGGAGATCTCCAGGGTCAATATCGGCGTGCGCGGCAATCCGGGCATCCTGGTCTCCGGCCACGACCTGAAGGATTTCGAGGAGATCCTGAAGCAGACCGAAGGCACTGGCATCGACGTGTACACACACAGCGAGATGCTCCCGGCAAACTACTACCCCGCGTTCAAGAAATACGGGCATTTCGTGGGCAACTACGGCAACGCCTGGTGGAGGCAGAACGAGGAGTTCGAACAGTTCGGCGGGCCCATCCTCATGACCACCAACTGCTTGATCCCGGTGAAAGACTCCTACAGGCACCGGATCTTCACCACGGGCATGGTGGGCTATCCCGATGTGAAGCACATCCCGGAGCCTCTCGACGGGTCGCCCAAGGACTTCTCCGAGATCATCGCCCTGGCAAAGGAATGCCCTCCCCCGGTGGAGATCGAGACCGGCGAGATTGTGGGAGGCTTTGCCCACGCACAGGTCATGAAGCTGGCTGACAAAGTGGTGGATGCGGTGAAGTCAGGCACAATCAAGCGCTTCGTGGTCATGGCGGGCTGCGACGGCAGATCAAAGGCGCGAGGCTACTTCACGGAGCTTGCGCAGTCCCTGCCCAACGACACCGTAATCCTCACCGCGGGCTGCGCCAAGTACCGCTACAACAAGCTCGGCCTGGGCGACATCGGCGGCATTCCCCGGGTGCTCGACGCCGGGCAGTGCAATGACTCCTACTCGCTTGCAGTCATCGCCCTGAAGCTCAAGGAGGTCTTCGGCCTCAACGACATCAACGAGCTGCCCATATCCTTCGACATCGGATGGTACGAGCAGAAGGCGGTGGCGGTATTGCTGGCGCTCCTGTCCCTGGGTGTCAAGCACATCCGCCTGGGTCCCACCCTGCCCGCGTTCCTGTCGCCGAACGTTGCAAAAGTGCTGGTGGAAAAGTTCGACATCATGCCCACCGGCAACGTGCAGGACGACCTGGCCGCCATCCGGGAAGGCAGGTAGGGAAACACGGCCGGGCCTTCCCTTTGTACTCCGGAAGGCCCGGTTCTGTTCATCCACAAATGGGTGGTATGGGTTTTAGACGGCACACCATGGCCCCTCTTGAAGCCTGAGGGGCAGGGAGTGTGACCATCCCTTCTTAAAGTCCCCTCGAAGCGGGCCTGAGAAGGAAGATGCAACTCTTAATAAGGAGAAGACCATGAAACGAAAGATCATTCAGATCGACGAAGAGCTGTGCAACGGTTGCGGCCAGTGTATCCTCGCCTGCGCTGAAGGGGCGCTCAAGCTGATCGACGGCAAGGCCAGGCTCGTGAGCGATGTCTACTGCGACGGCCTGGGCGCATGCATCGGCGAGTGCCCAACCGGTGCGCTCACCATCATCGAGCGGGAGGCGGAGGCATTCGACGAAAAGGCGGTCGAGGCACTTCAAAGGTCCTCACACGAGCCTGAACGAGTTGAACCCCTTGCCTGCGGCTGCCCGGGAACCGCAGCGATGGTGATAAATGCAGGCGCCGAAGATGACGGCTGTGACATGCCGCACGGTGATGTCAAATCGGCTCTTACGCACTTCCCTGTCAAGCTCCAGCTCATCAATCCCCGGGCGCCCTTTCTGCAGAATGCAGACCTGCTGCTCATGGCAGACTGCTGCGCACTGTGCCTGCCCGACCTCCACCATAGGCTGCTTCGGAAAAAGGCCGTGGCCATGGGATGCCCCAAGCTGGATGACTTAGGCGCACACATCGAGAGGCTCACGGACATCATCCGCTACGGCGGCATCAGGAGTCTATGCGTGGTGCACATGGAGGTGCCCTGCTGCAGCGGGTTCATCCGGGCGGCGCGAGAGGCGTTGAAGGCGGCGGGCTCGGACATCCCCTTGAGCCACATCATGATCAGCAGGCAGGGCAAAATCCTCCAGGAAGGCCCGGTGGACGTCTGCATCCCCACCCCCGGCCGGATACTGCCCGTGCTCTCCTGATCCCGGTAGAAGCTGTCTTGAGAAACGCCGGCCAGCTCGTACAAGGATTATTAGAGAACAGCCCCGCAGCCGGGTGAGCGGGAGGGCGGAATGAGCGCTCCCGATGCAGCCAGCGGCGAGATCAAGGGCTTTCTCAGCGGATCAGGCTTTTGCGGCAGGCATTCATACGAACAACCCGGAATTGGCGGGCAATTCCGTACGAGCAAGGCAAAGGCCCGTTTCCGCCAAGGAGGTGGGAGCACATGCCTGTGCCGAAACGAATTGTGGCGGCAACTGATTTTTCGGAGCATTCCGACAGGGCCTTGAACTATGCACTCGACATTGCCAAGGCCTGTGAGGCTCAGGTGTTCCTCGTCCATGTAGTGGAGACGATCCAGCAATGCGTCAATGACTACTGCATCAGCGAGGGCACGGTCAGACAGATCGAGGAACAGAGCATGCAGGCAGCACGGGAAAAGATGCGCACCGAGGTGGAGAACCTGACCAGGATCAGGAAGGTGGGTATCACCTTTGACGTGAGAATAGGCAAGGCTGCAGAGGAGATACTCAAGGAGCAGGAAGACAAAAAGGCCGATTTGATCATCGTCGGGTCTCACGGGAGATCGAGCCTCATCGGGCATTTAACCGGCAGCGTGGCAGACAAGGTGGTTCATCATGCCGGGTGCCCCGTCCTCCTGGTCAGATAGGGCAGCCCGGGAGGGGATGCCGAGCGGGGAGCCGAAAAACCGGTCAGCGCTGCCTGCCGAATGGAACAGCGGATGATTCAACCGGGTAGATATCCCGGTTCAGCCGGTTTCTGTGAGCGGGGCAAGCGTGATCTCCACCCGGCGGTTTGCCTGCCTGCCCTCGGGGGTTTGATTGGATGCAACGGGCTGCTCCTCCCCCATACCATCAGCGGCCACCCGGGTGGGATTCACCCCTTGAGCTATCAGGTACTGGGCCACGTTCCTGGCCCTCTTCTCGGAAAGGGTCTTATTATATGACGCGGCGCCGGTGCTGTCCGTGTGTCCCACGACATTGACGAGGGTCTTATCATACTCTTCCAACACCTGGGAAACGGAATTGAGCACATCGTAAAACTGGGGTTTGAGCTCCGCGCTGTCGGTCTCAAAGGTGATGTTGCTGGGCATGTTCAGGATGATTCGGTCATTCACGCGGGTAACGCTCACGCCCGTGGCCTCGAGCCGCTGCCTGAGCAGGGCCTCCTGGCGGTCCATGTAGGCGCCCGCGGCGCCTCCAGCCAGGGCACCGATGCCCAGGCCTATGAGCGCCCGCTTGCGGCGCGACTCGCTGTCTCTGCCCGTGGCGGCGCCTGCAGCCGCCCCTGCAGCCCCGCCGATCACCGAACCCCAGACGGTCCTGCTCGTCTGTTTTTCACGGGTGTAGGGATCCGTGGTGCACGACTGAAAAACGAACAGTCCGGTCACGAATATCATCAGGATAATGGTCGTCTTCTTCATGGTATTCCCTCCACGGTCGGTTCTATCCAACGATTCGCACGCACGCCTCCTGTTAAAAGACAAAAAAACGCCGCCAGGCTCTCCTGTGCGGTAGCCGTACCTAATACATATACATAGAGTGCGCCGCGGCGGGACCACTCTCAAGAAAATCGGTTAAAGAGCATAAGAGACGCACCTGACCCCCACGGTCTGTCCGGGACATTCCTGTCAGGTGCTGGAATTGCTGCTGGAAAGAGCCGGCCCGCCCCGCCCGGCGGGCGATACGGGCCGGCTGGTGAATGCTACTGGGTGAGCGGCACGAGTTCGAGCTCAACGCGCCGGTTTGCCTGCCGGCCTTCGGGTGTATCGTTGCTCGCTATGGGCATAGACTCTCCCATCCCGGCCGTGGCGATCCTCATAGGGTCGATGCCCTGGCTCGTCAGATACCTGCCCACACTGGCGGCCCTCCTTTCAGAGAGCGCCTGGTTGTAGGAATCCGAGCCGGTGCTGTCGGTATGGCCTGTGATGTTGATGATGGTCTTGTTGTACTCCTTCAGGACCAGGGCTACGGAGTTCAGCACATCATAGAAGTTGGCGTTGATGTCCGAGCTGTCGACCTGGAAGGTGATGTTGCCGGGCATGTTCAGGATGATACGGTCTCCATCCCGGGTGACGCTCACGCCTGTATTCTGAAGCTGCTGCCTGAGCCTGGACTCCTGCTTATCCATGTATACGCCCACGGCCCCCCCGGCAAGGGCTCCCACGCCTGCGCCGATGAGTGCCCTCTTGCGGCGCGCCTCGCCGTCCTTCCCCGTGGCGGCGCCGACAGCGGCTCCCGATGCAGCACCGATGATGGAACCCCACGCGGTCTTGCTCATCTTTCTCTGGCCGGTGTACGGGTCGGTGGTGCAAGCCTGGAGAACAAATGCCCCGGTTATCATGATCAAACAAACAACGCTGATTTTCTTCACGTATCGCTTCCTCCTTCCAGTCTTTTCTTTTGCCGCTTTTCCCGGAGGGGTCGAGAGCCCCTGTTCTTTCCCGCCTCACGGCCGTCAGCCACAGTAACGGACCCATCGGAGCCTTTTCCGCCGCCCTTGCGGCCTGGCTTGGGTGTGGTCCCTCTCCCCTGCTGTTTCCGGACAGGAGCTTACTCGATTATGGCTGGCGGGATCAACAGGAGAAAATATGAAAAAGCAGTTGGAGAAGATGCGCCGGGGAAGAACCTTGGAGGGCGCCGCCTCGGCTGGGCGGAAGTTCCCTTCAGAGGAAGGGGGGTAGCCGCATGTGCCTCCAATGCTCCTTCGTGGTCGAGCAGTTTTCCCAAAGGAGAGGGGGGCAGCCCCATAATCCCTTATGCCTGGTCCGGACCGTCGAGCAGGGCCCGCACGGTATTGATCAGGTCCTTCATGGCATAGGGCTTGGGGAGAAAACGGTGGTTGTTGTCCCTGATTATCCTGCTCAGGGATTTCTCGTCCATATATCCGCTGGTCATGAGAATCCGAATGCCCGGCTTCTCTCTTTCGAATTCATCGACCAGATCGAGCCCGTTCTTGTCCGGCAGCACGACATCGCTGAAGATCAGGTGCAGGCTGTCCTGGTGTTCATGAAACACCACGCGGGCCTCCGTGGCGCTCGCGGCGGTGAGCACGGTGTATCCGTTCCCCTTGAGGGCTGCCCCGGCAAAGGAGAGAACGCTGGGGTCGTCTTCGATGACCAGGATCTTTTCACCCCGTCCCCGGGTGTCTCCGGAATTCCGTGCATGCCGGCCGGGTTCAGGGCTTGATTCTTCTGTGGAGACAGGGAAGAAGATGGTGAACACTGTTCCTTCACCGGGCCTGCTGTCGGCCACGATCCACCCCTTGTGCTTTTTCACGATTCCATAAACCACCGCAAGACCCAGGCCCGTACCCTTCCCCTGCTCCTTGGTGGTGAAAAACGGCTCGAAGATGTGTTCCGCGACCTCACTGTCCATGCCAATGCCCGTGTCTTCTATGGAGAGGCACACGAATTTCCCCGGCCTGGCATAGGGGTGGGTCTTTACATATTCGTCGCGTACAGTGGCGTTGCGTGTCCTGATGGTGATGGTGCCTCCCTCGGGCATGGCGTCTCGGGCGTTGATCATGAGGTTCATAATCACCTGCTCGATGTTCCCCCCGTCAGCCATGACCGGCTGGAGATCAGGAGCGAGATCGAGCGTGATGGCGATGTTCTCGCCGATGAGGCGTTCGATGATCCGGAGAATGTTGTCTACGGACTGATTCAGGTTCAGAGGTGCCATCTCCACGGGCTGCCTCCTGCTGAAGAACAGGAGCTGGCGGGTGAGATCCGACGCCCTGGTCACCGCCTTTTCGATCTGCTGGAGATTCTTCATGATGGGGTCATTCTGATCCACCATAAGCAGGGAGATGTCGAGCGAACCGCGTATGGAGGTGAGGATGTTGTTGAAGTCGTGCGCCACGCCGCCTGCCAGGGTGCCCACCGCCTCGAGCTTCTGGACCTGCTGGAGCTGGAATTCCAGGTTCCTGCGATCGGTGATGTCCTTCAGGACACCCTCGATCCCCACCATGTTGCCCTTGCCGTCGGTGGCCGGAGCGCCGCAGAAGATGAAATGCCGCACCGAGCCGTTCTTATGAACGAGCACTCCGGTATAATCCAGGAGAATCTCACCGCTGCGGACCTTCCTGAACTGCCGGATGTACTCATTTGCTTCCTGCCCACGTGCCATGACCAGGAAGCTCTTGCCGGCGAGCTCATGCGGTGTATAACCCAGGATCTTCTCCACCACCGGGTTTACATAGGATATACATCCCCTCTGATCGAGGCTGATGATGATATCGGGCGAATTCTCGGCCAGCAGTCTGAACCGCTCTTCGCTCTCCCTGAGCGCTTCCAGTGACCTCCGGTGCTCCAGTACCTCTTCCTGCAGGCTGCCGCTGAACTGCTGCAGCGTCTCCATGAAGGAGTTGAAATATCGGGCCAGCTTGCCGAACTCGTCCCGGGCCGAATCATCCATGCGCACGGAGAAATCGCCGGTAGCCCCGGTGGAAAAGTGCTTCATCATCCGCCTCAGCGGTGAAGTGATGACCGAGCCGATCCAGAGCGTCATCATGAGCACCACTGCCATGACGATCACGGTAATGACGAAGATAACGTTCTGGATATGGATCAGGGCGCCATGGAACTCGTCCATGTACCCGGATGAGGCAACGATCCAGTCGAGCTCCGGGATGTAGTTGAGCATCACGATCTTTTTTCTGAGGGTATCCTCTCCGGGATTGCGCCAGTCATAGACGATCCTGCCCGTTTTCTGGTCTATGATCTTGGCTGCGGTTGCCCGAAGGTCCTCGTCTTCTATGTCATAGATCGATCCCGTATACGAGGGATGGATGATGACGTTCCCTTTTCCGTCGAGCACATAGGAGTAACCCGTCTTCCCAAACCTCAGGCCCAGGATGCTCTCTCTGAAGTCATCCACATTGATGAGATCGTAGAATTCCTCCTGGTACGACGATACGGAAATGATCCAGTCCCAGGGCTCGAAATAAGTCATATACAGGGCCTTCGGCCGGGGTTCGGGATCGTCCGGATTCTGCCAGTCGTAGGTGAGATACCCCTCTTTCCTCCTGATCTGCTCCTGGACGAAAGACCGGTGGGAAAAATTGACCCCCTCCACCCCCGGAGCCCCGTGGACAACGGCCACTCCCGCACTGTTGACACAATAGATGTAGCCGGTCTTCCCGACCTGCTGGGACAGCAGGACCCTGCGCACATTGCGCTTGGCTATCTCCTCGGAGAGTTCTCCTTTAAGGAATCTCTGGTAGTAGTATTCGACGATATCTTCGTTTCTCTGGGCGATGCCGCGCAGATGATTCTTGATGGTGATGTCAGCCGAGGCCTTGAGCATCGTGGAAATGCTGCCGGTGAAGCTTCTTAACTCATTTTCGATGAGTGTTTCGATGGTCTGTCTGACCATGTAGTGAAGCGCTGTACTGGCAAGAACGATAGCGAAAATGAAGGCTGAGCCGTAACACAGCAGGAGCTTTCCGCGTATGGATATTAAATCGAAAAACGACTTCATCTGTATCCGCCTTGCTCAGATCTTTCGGTTTCTCAGAATAATTTCTTGAAACAATCGGGGGGGTGCAGGTTTAGCCCGAGGGCCGGCAAACCGGATTCGTAAGAAGGCGGAAAGAGAGGAAGGTTCCCAGGTTAAAAACAGCCCGGAGCATCGGCATCCGCCTTTCAGGCGGAGCCGTGCATTGGAGCAAGGAACAGATCGCCACGGACGGGCAGAGGGTTCACGAACTCTCTGCCTCTTTTCCCTCCCGCCGGGAAGATCATCCCCGGGTGAGATGACGGTATTTGATCCTGTGGGGTGTATCGGCCTCCTTGCCGAGCCGCTTTCTTCTGTCGGCCTCGTAATCGGAGTAATTTCCCTCGAACCAGACCACCCGGCTGTCTCCCTCGAAGGCGAGGATGTGCGTGGCGATCCGGTCGAGGAACCAGCGGTCGTGACTGATGACCACGGCGCACCCGGCAAAGTTCTCCAGGGCCTCCTCCAGGGCGCGCATGGTGTTCACGTCCAGGTCGTTGGTGGGCTCGTCCAGAAGCAGAACATTGCCTCCCTCCTTCAGCATGCAGGCAAGGTGGACCCGGTTGCGCTCGCCTCCCGAGATCATGCTCACCTTTTTCTGCTGATCCGTGCCGGAGAAGTTGAAGCGTGCGACATAGGCCCGGGAGTTGACCTCGCGCTTTCCCAGATTTATGAGATCACGGCCGCCGGAGATCACCTCCCAGATGGTTTTTGACGGGTCCAGTGCATCGCGATCCTGGTCCGCATAGACGAGCTTGACCGTCTCTCCGATCCTGATGGTGCCGGTGTCGGGCTTCTCGCTGCCCGTGATCATCCTGAACAGGGTGGTCTTGCCTGCACCGTTGGGACCGATGACGCCCACGATGCCGCCTGCAGGCAGGGCAAAGCTCATATCCTCGAAGAGGAGCCTGTCGCCGTATGCCTTGCTTACCTTTTCGGCCTCGATAACCACCTTGCCCAGGCGGGGTCCGGGCGGGATATAAATCTCGAGCTCTTTTTCCTGCTTTTCCACGTTCTGGTTCAAAAGCGTCTCATACGCGCTCACGCGGGCCTTGGCCTTGGCCTGCCGGCCCTTGGGAGACATGCGTATCCACTCGAGCTCGCGTTCCAGGGTCTTCTGACGCTCGGTCTCGCGTTTCTCCTCGTGCCTGAGCCTGAGCTGCTTCTGCTCCAGCCAGGAGGAGTAGTTGCCTTTCCAGGGAATGCCGTGTCCCCGGTCGAGCTCGAGGATCCATCCGGCCACGTTGTCCAGGAAGTAGCGGTCATGGGTGACTGCGATCACCGTGCCCTCATACTGCTGGAGGTGGCGCTCCAGCCAGGCGACCGTCTCTGCGTCCAGGTGGTTCGTGGGCTCGTCCAGGAGCAGGATATCGGGCTTTTTGAGCAGGAGCCTGCACCGCGCCACCCGCCTCTTCTCGCCGCCCGAAAGTACGCTCACCGGGGTGTCTCCCGGGGGACAGCGCAGGGCGTCCATGGCCATTTCCAGGCGGGAATCGATATCCCAGGCGTCCAGGTGGTCGATCTTTTCCTGCAGCTCGCCCTGGCGGGCCATGAGCGCATCCATCTCGCCGTCCGAAAGGGGTTCGGCAAACTTCAGGCTGATCTCGTTGTACTCGTTCACCAGGTCCACGGCCTCCTTCAGGCCCTCTTCCACCGCCTGTCTGACAGTCATGGCCGGGTCGAGCACCGGCTCCTGTTCGAGGTAACCGACCGTATAGCCCGGTGAAAGCACGGCATGGCCTTCATACTCATGATCGACCCCGGCCATGATGCGCAGCAGTGTGCTTTTCCCCGAACCGTTGAGACCCAAGACCCCGATCTTCGCACCGTAAAAATAGGACAGGGAGATATCCTTGATCACGGGCCGGCCCTGGTACATCTTGCCGACCTTCATCATGGTGTAGATGATCTTCTCAGCTCCATTGCTCATGGGAAAGCTCCTTTTCGACCATACAAAGATCCCGGGTCCGGCCCACAGGAGCTAAGGGACCCGGGCTCGTTCATCTATAACGGGACACGCACTTTTTGGAAAGGGGAAATTATCCGGAAGACCCCTAAAGGGGACAGATTTATTTTTCACCCGAAGACCCCTAAAGGGGACAGATTTATTTTTCACCCGAAAAGACCCCTAAAGGGGACGGATTTATTTTTCACCCGAAAATAAATCTGTCCCCTTTCAACGATCAGTCGTCCATGAGGTTTCTCGGTCCGAACAGGATGGCCTCCATCAGGGGCATGTACTGGAAAAAGATCGGACAGGGGCTTAAATCCATATCGAGGAGCTGGCGAGATACCTCGTGGTCGCCCAGGGTGAGGCGCGCGGCCTTTCTGCTTACGGACTTGCCGAACTTGAGCGGGTTCATATAGACGTTCGCCGCCAGGGGCACCCCGTCCTTGACGGAGAAGGTCTTGAACCGGTTCACCTTTTCCGATGATGTCTTAAGCTTCTTGCCCTTGAGGATAAGGATGTTCCTGCCGCCTTCGGAGAGCGAACAGGAGAGCATGCCGCCCTCATCGGTGAACACGATGTCGGCGAGATACTTGGGATATCCGTACATATCCACGCCTCCCCTGCGGGCGCGCTCGGTGGTCACGGGAAGCTGCCAGACGTATGCCGTGAAGTATCTCTTCGCCATCATGCCCAGGACCGTCAATCCCGGAATGGGTTTTTTGCCGAAGGTGATGGGGAAGGAGATCGAGAACTCGTTGTACGGATCGATGTCGGTGCTGCGGTACTCGAAGGCCGTGAAGGCGACCATGGCCCTGTCTTTCCAGACCTCGACCGGATGCATCTCCGGCAAAGGCAGATGGCGCCGGATCTTCTCGGTAGAGGCCGTGAAAATGGCCGTCATGGCTGTGTTGTCATAGTAAAAGACCGGGAGCTTGCCTTCGATCGACCGGTCTTTGGTCATCATTTCCCACTGAATTACCCCTTTGAAAAACTCTCCTTTTTTCATACATCCTCCTCACGTTCTTCATGGACAATTTTTCACTATCCCCTATCCGGAATGATCCACCCGACCGAAATCTCTCAGTCTTCTCTGCACGCGTACGATTTTGCGATGTACCTGCTGGCCAGACAGCTCAAGGTGACCGCGGTCACCGGGAAGAGCCTGGTGAGCAGGTCCAGGACCTTTGCATCGGCCCCGATCAGGATGCGTCTCTTGTTGCGCTTGATTCCGGCGATGATGACCTTTGCGGCCCGGTCAGCGGTCGTCCGGAAGATCTCTTTCTCGTAGATCGACACGGACTTTTCCTTGGTAAGCGAGAACATGGCGTGATTGAAGCGTGCGTTGCGGGCGATATTGGTCTTTATCCCGCCCGGGTGCACGCAGCTCACCCGGATGTTGGTTCCATGCATCTCCTGGGCAAGGGTCTCCGTGTATCCCTTGACCGCGAACTTGGCGGCGCAGTAGGGGCCGTTGTTGGGGTTCGGGATGATTCCGTTCATGCTCGAGATGTTGACGATGTGCCCCTCGGGCCGTTTGCGCAAGTAGGGGAGAAACGCCATGGTGCCGTGTACGACCCCCCAGAAGTTGATCCCGAAGAGCCACTGGAAATCCTCGAGGGGAACGGTCTCCAGAAAATCGCCCAGGGCCACCCCGGCATTGTTGATGACGAGATCCACGCCTCCGTGGTAGCGGGCGGCCTCCTCTGCAAAGCCCAATACCTGCTCGTGCCGTGCAACGTCCACCACGTGGGTGGAGACATTCACGGCGGCACCGATCAGCCCTGAGGTCTCCTTCAGACCGGGCTCGTCGATGTCCGCCAGAGCCAGGTTACACCCCTCGCCGGCCAGGTTCAGGGCAAGGGCCCTGCCGATTCCCGAGGCGGCTCCCGTAATCGCTGCTGTTTTCTTGGCAAGAACCTTCATAAATTTTTTTAAGCTCCCTCCTCTGAAATAATAATCAGTGTTGTACTTTTTCGTTTTCCTCAAGCGTGTGGCCTGCTCTTTTCGATCCTGTGCTTTTTTCAGACGCCTGATACCTTCCGGATCAGATCGAGCTTGCGTGCCGGCACACTGCCCAGAAGGGCCTGCACCTGCCTGGCGTCGCGGAAACGCTTCTCCTGACCGTAGTCCTTCATGTAGCCGTTGCCGCCCAGTATCTGGACACCGTCGGTGACGGCCTCGCAGGCGATCTCGTGAATGTGGAGCGCGGCTGCAGCGCAGCGGGAAGACCAGCCCGGGTCTCCCTGCTCCAGGGCCTGGCATGCCAGGGTGACACACATATCGGCTGCATCGGCCTTGACAGCCATGCCGGCGAGCAGCATGGAAACCTCGCTCCACCGGATGATCTCCCGTCCCCCCTGGAAGCGCTCCCGGGCATAGGCCAGTGCCTCGTCGAGAGACCCTCTCATGATTCCCGCGTTCATGGCGGCAGCGGCTATGTGCATGGCGGGCAGGACCCGGTCGAAATACTCCCCGCCCTTGCCCTCTTCACCGACAAGCCGGGCCCTGACCCTGTCGAGTCGGACATCCACGGCAGGGCAGGCGTGCATCCCCAGGGTAAAAACCGGCTCGCTCTTGCTCACCCCCTCGTGATCGAGGTCGATCAGAAAGAACGAGTGCTGCTGCTTCGATCTGTTTCTTGCAGGAACGATCGCCCGGCGGGCGAGCCCGCCAAGCACCAGGAGATCGACCGTGCCGGTGATGGTGTAGCCCCTGCCCGACCGCCTGTACTCGGGGAGGTTGTCCTGATGGGACGGATGAGTGTACGAGGGAAAGGCGACCAGGAACCCGCCTGCCGAGGTCGTCTTGCCGAAGATCTCCCCGGCTATGTCCCGGGCGCCGGCGGCAAGCAGGATCTCCTGTGCCAAGGCATTGGTGAAGACGATGCCGCCGGGCGAGCTGTCGACCCGGCAGAGGGCGGCGAGAACAGCGCATAGTGTGCCGATGCTTCCACCGGCGCCGCCCAGCTCTCCGGGCAGCATGATCCCCAGAAACCCCACCTCGTACGCCTTGTCCAGGACATCATGAAAGAACTCCCCGAAGGGATAGCGGTCGTGCTCCTCGGTCTTGCCTGCAAGCTCTTTTGCGGCAAACGACCGGGCCAGATCCTCGAAGGGTTTCCATTCGCTCTTGAATGAACTCAGCATAACGCCTCCTTTCCTACCTGTCCTCATCGAACACCCGCGCCTGGGGAACCTCAGGCGCGATGAGGCACTTGAACACGTTGAGCCGGTTGAGCTGGTTGGTGCCCTCGTAGATCTGCAGGAGCTTGATGTCGCGCAGCATCTTCTCCACCCCCGCGTCCTGTCTCAGGCCGGTGCGGCCCATGAGCTCGATGGCCATCTGGCAGTTCCTGACCCCGAGGTCCGTTCCCGCGACCTTGGCGAGCGACGCCCAGCCCGAGCAGCACCGCTGGTCCTCGGGTCTGGCCCAGTCATAGGAGAGCTTGCCCATGAGCCTGGTGGAATAGTCCTTTTCCAGCATGGGCCCGATCACCTTGTCGAAGTAGGCCTGCGGCATGAGCCTGAGATAGTAGTAGACGGGCTTGAGCTGGAGGATCTTGTAGAGGCCCCGGTGGCTGTTGGCATAGTTGGCCTCGGTGTAGGCGAGCCTGCCCAGGGCCACGTTCTTGTACATCTCGGCGAGCATGCTCTGCACCCACTCGTGGTTGATGAGCAGGGTGCCGTTCATCGTGGTCGTGGACGCGTGTTTGAGCGCGGTCTCGAACGCGCCGCGGGCCGCGCCCACCCCGAATGCGCAGACACCGGGTCTCGTGGCGCCGACTACATAATCGATGTAGCGCTGCGCGACCTCCCGGATCGGTTTCTTCGTGAACTTCCTCACCATGTCCGTGCTGAAGAGCACCTGGTCGTCGGGGATGAAGCAGTCCTCGAACACGAGCACGCTCGCCGGACATACCCGCTGGCCCATCTTGTTCTCGTGGGAACCGAACGAGAAGCCTTGTGTGCCGGTCTTCACCATCAGGCCCACGGTCGTCTCCGAGGGCCTCTTCAGGTCCTCGTACGCATAGAGCACGGTCCAGGTGGATACATGCCCCATGGAGATGAACACCTTGGTGCCGTTCACCACGTATCCGCCCCTGACCCTCCTGGCATGGCAGGCGACCCTGCCCTTGTCCACGAGCTCCACCTCCTCCACGTCGGTCCCGGCGCCGGGCTCGGTCGTGGCGAGCGCGATGAGACAGGGATTCCCGGTCTTCTCTCCCCGGGCCACCTCGCCCAGAATCCGTTTCGCCAGGCGGGTGTTGGCCGAGGCGACCACGCCCGCCACCCCGAGGTAGTGCACCCCGATGACGTTCATGATCCCCAGGCACACCGAGCCGACCTCTTCTGCGAAGTACGACATGGAGGGCATGTTGTATCCCCTGCCGCCGAAGATCCGGGGTATCCACATGGTGTAGAAACCCCACCGGTTGGCCAGCTCTACGAGGTCGCGGGGCATGTAGTCAGGATCTTCGTGGGTCTTGCGGTCGAGCTCCAGGGCCCGGGGGCGGGCCACCTTCTCATTGAACGCGCGGGCGATCGCGACCACCTCCCGCGTCTCTCTGACCATGCCCTTTGGCATGCGCGGGGCATAGGGCAGGCTCAGCAACATATCCTCGAACCTTGGGAAACTGGAGAGCCGGTTCGACACTTCTGCGCTGGACAGCATAAAAAACCTCCTCATACCTGTTCATATCCTTCAAGCCGGAAATCATGCCCGGCGGAGAAAACCCGTAAAAACTGTGTACTCACGCACGCATTCTTCAGGGGCGTGCCCTGCAGTGCCCCTCACCGCTTCAGCTCGGGCAGGTAGCCGAGCTCTCTCCTGCCCTTGTCGGTCAGATACTGCAGCACCAGGGAGCGGGTGACGGCCAGGAGACTGCTGATGGCCTCCTCGCGGGTGAACTGCCTCTCCAGCAGGTAGCTGAGCCCGACGTGGATGCACATGCCGGTAATGATGTGCCCCACAAGAACGGCGTTCGCCCCCTCGATGTAGCCCAGACACTCCCATCTGCGAACGTCTTCGGCGATATCGGAGGCAAAGGCCCTGAAGAACTCCCAGATCGTGTTTTCCGTCTCCTCGTCGACCCCGAAGCCGCCTCGGATGATGAAGAGCACCTGCTCCGGGTTGTTCTCTATGTAGTCAAAAAAGGCCTCGAACCCCGGCTGCCACCGGCTGACCCGCTCTTGGATGTCGCCGGGCGGCGAGGTGTCGCTGAGTTCCTTGAGTCTGGACCTCAGACTGTCGAGGGTTTCCCGGATGATCTGACGGAACAGGTCCTGCTTGTCCTTGAAATGCGCATAGACGCTGCCCGTTGACGTGCCCGATTCCCTGACGATGTCCGCGATCTGGGCCTTATAATATCCCTTTTCGCTGAACACCTTGCGAGCGGCAAGGAAGATCATGGACCTCGTCTCTGCCTTGCGATCGCCAGAGAGATGAGACATCACCCCCCCTTCCTCATGTTATGACATCACGAGAATATCGAATCAGAATTCTTATACTTTAATTAATAACGGGTGATATATCTTTTGTCAAAAAGAAAATGTCATGAAACCTCAGATAATTCTGTTGCAAAAGAACGGCGTGTGGGATATGGCTCTGTGCGCTGCCGGGCAGGGAAGATTATCCGGGAGGACACATCGCATCATCGGCAGGATACGAGATCATGAAGCAGCTCAAGACAAACGATCATATCCGGAATATCGCAATCATCGCCCACGTCGACCACGGCAAGACCACGCTGGTGGACGCCATGTTCCGTTTCAGCGGCGTGTTCCGCGAAGGCCAGGAGGTCCAGTCGCGGATCATGGACCGGATGGAGCTCGAGCGCGAGCGCGGGATCACCATCGCGGCCAAGAACTGCTCGGTCTCCTGGCAGGGGGTCAAGATCAATATCATCGACACACCCGGGCATGCGGATTTCGGGGGCGAGGTGGAACGGGCGCTCTCCATGGCGGACGGCGCGATCCTCCTGGTGGACGCGGCCGAAGGCCCGCTTCCCCAGACGCGGTTCGTCCTGAAGAAGACCCTGGAGTCGGGCTTGAAGATCATCGTGGTGATCAACAAGATCGACCGGAAAGACGCCAGACCCCTGGAGGTCCTCAACGAGATCTTCGACCTCTTCATCGACCTGGGCGCGGACGATAACCAGGTGGATTTCCCCTGTCTGTACGCCGTGGGCCGCGAGGGCATCGTCATGGATTCCCCGGACGGTGAGGCAAAAGACCTCAAGCTGCTCTTCGACACCATCCTGGCCGAGGTGCCCGCGCCTGCGTACGATCCCGGCGAGCCGTTCCAGATGCTGGTCTCTGACCTGGACTACTCGGATTATCTGGGGAGGCTCGCCATCGGAAAGATCTTCCACGGCCACGCATACTCAAACGATACCCTGGTCTGCATCGACGAACGCGGCGAGCACCAGCGGCTCAAGGTCACGAGGCTCCAGGGCTACGAGGGCGTGAGCTTGCGCGATATCGACCACGCGGGGCCCGGAGACATCGTGGTGCTCTCCGGCATAGACGATGTGATGATCGGCGACACCATCTGCACCGAGGAAAACCCGAAAGCACTCAAGAGGATTACCGTTGACGAGCCTACCGTGTCGATGCGCATCACGGCCAACAACTCTCCGTTGGCGGGCACCGAGGGCGCCTGGGTGCAATCAAACCGGATCTATGAGCGCCTGCGGAAGGAAACCCTGAGAAACGTCTCCATCCGGCTCGAGGTGCCGCCCGAGAAGGACTGCTTCATCCTCAAGGGACGGGGCGAGCTCCAGCTCGCGATCATCATCGAGACCATGCGGCGTGAGGGCTTCGAGCTGTGCGTGGGAAGGCCCGAGGTCATCTCGGTGATCCGAGGGGGAGAGTTGCTCGAGCCGATCGAGCATCTCTACATCGACTGCGACGAGGAATATCTCGGCGTCGTGACTCAGAAGCTCTCCATCCGCAAGGGCAGGATGATCAACTTTGCAAACCATGCAGCCAGCCGGGTCAGGATCGAGTTCAACGTCCCTTCGCGCGCGCTCATCGGCTATCGCGACGAGTTCCTCACCGACACCAAGGGAAGCGGGATCATGAGCTCATATCTGCTGGGCTTCGAGCCATACCGGGGGGAGTTCCCCACCCGGTTCACCGGCTCCATCGTGGCGGACCGCAGAGGCGTGGCCGTGCCCTACGCCCTGTACAACCTCGAGCCGAGAGGCAGGCTATTCATCACTCCTGGTGAGCAGGTCTACGAAGGCATGATCATCGGCGAGCACAGCAAGGAGAACGACATCGACGTCAACCCCTGCAAGATGAAGAAACTCACCAACATGCGGGCCGCCGGCCGCGACGACAATATCCTGCTCTCGCCCGTGACGCCCCTGACTCTGGAAAAGGCCCTGCAGTTCATCCGGGAGGACGAGATGGTGGAGGTCACGCCCAAGTCCATCAGGCTCCGCAAGACCGAGCTCTCCGCCGGCAGGCGCCACGACCGGAGCATTGCCAGGAAAAAGGCTGCGGGATAAAAGATTCCTTTTTGCCCCTTATACTACCGCGGTGGAGTGTGGCGCGGTATTGGGGTCAAAGATCGGGACCATCCAAAGACCTGACCCCTTAACTCTAAGCCCTTGGCCTATATAGAGATCCGCCCCATGATGTGACCCCATGACCCCATGCGGGATGCTAATCCTCGTGGACTACGTTCTTGATTATGTAGCTGCCTGACTTCTCGTCGAGCTCGATCTCCAGGAGGTGCCGGTCTCTGGCATCTTCCAGCAACCGGCTGAATGACCTGTACCCGTAGTAGCTCTCGTTGAAGCCCGGCATGCGGCGTCTGAGCGCCTGCTTCACCATGGAGCCCCAGAGCTTGTCGTCGTCGCCGCGCTCGGCGAACATGGCCTCCACAGTCTCCAGAACGAGGTCCAGGGCCTTCTGCTTCCGGTCCTCCTCCTGGCTCTCCTTGGAGCTCGCCTTGGCCGGGGCCGCAGCGTTGTTCTTGGCCAGAGGTCTCCTGATCTTGGGCCTTTTGGTCTCGCTCTCGCGTACGAGGTCGTCGTAGAAGATGAACTCGTCGCAGTTGGCGATCAGGAGGTCGGACGAGGAGTTCTTCACCCCCACGCCGATTACGATCTTATTGTTCTCCCTCAGCTTGCTCACCAGGGGCGAGAAATCCGAGTCGCCGCTGATGATCACGAAGGTGTCCACGTGCAGTTTGGTATAGCAGAGGTCCAGTGCATCCACCACCATGCGGATGTCGGCCGAGTTCTTGCCCGACTGCCGGACATGCGGAATCTCGATGAGCTCAAAGGAGGCCTCGTGCATCACGGGCTTGTAGTCCTTGTATCGGTCCCAGTCGCAGTAGGCCTTCTTTACGATGATGCTCCCCTTGAGCAGCAACCGCTCCAGTATCTTCTTCACATCGAACTGCCGGTATTTCGCATCCCTGACCCCCAGGGCCACGTTTTCGAAATCGCAGAACACCGCCATATTCTGAGTATCGTGCTGTAACGCCATGAATCTCTCTCCTCCCCTGCATTTTCTGCAGAAGGCCGGGACCTCCCGGCAATCAGACACCATTTCAAACGTCTTAAAACGTGTCGGTTGTATTCATCCTTTCTTTCCCGCCTCCTGTCAAGAACATAAATCGGGAACCTGCTCTCAAGTCGGCTTGGGCAGCGGATTTTCCAGGCAATAGATTCGATGCGGGCAATGCGCCTTTTCATTCGCAGTCAAAATACCTGGGAAGCCTTCAGTTGGCCATGTTCGGCGGCATGCCGGTGCCGGGAGTTGTCATCCGAGGTCGGAATGCTTGGGAGGCCGGCAGACCGGGAGGTCCTCAAACGATGCCCGGGACGATCGCCTTTCCGCCTTGTCTCCCCAAGATACCAGCGCAAGCACCCGGGGCCAGAGAGGGACGAACGATCCGAGAGGAAACCAACCCCGGACTAAAGGGCAAGCCGCGAGCCGTTTTTGATCCCCTTGGGCGGATTTACGATGAGCCTATCTCCCACGGAGACGCCGCCCAGTATCTCCACCCGGTCGTGAAACCGGGCGCCGGTAAGGACACTCCTCAGAACCGCCCGCTCGTCCCTGACCAGATAAACCGCAGGGCCGCCCTGGTCGGTCACGATCACCGAGCTGTGGACCAGGATGCGGGGAACGTCGTCGCCCTCGGAAAGGGGGCGGGAAAGGAACGAGACCCGTGCGGCCATATCCGGCCGGATGCGGAGATCGCTTTCGAGAATACGCACCTTCACCAGGGACTTGGATTGTATCTTCTCACCCGGGGGCGGGGCGGCGGTCACTTCACCGGTGAAATGGACATCGGGCAGGCCGCCGGTTTCGACAATGCAGGACTGACCGTTATGAATCTCCCTAATCACGGATTCCGGAACCTCCACCTCCACACTGAGCTCGGACACATCCGCGATAGTGGCTATGGAGGAGTCCGTGCTTCCTACAGGACCGGGCGGGGTCACCATGTCGCCGATATCTGCATTGAATTTCAGGACCATGCCGCTGAAGGGTGCCCTTATCTGGGTGTTGTCGAGCGTGATCTCAGCACTCCGCAAGGCAGCCGCCTCGGCCTTCATCAAGGCCTCGGCCGCATTGAGCGCAGAGACCGCCTTGCGGTGTCCGGCCTCGGCGGCCTTATACTCCGACCTCGACACCGAGCCCATCTCGTAGAGCTTTTTGTAGCGCGCAAGGTTGAATCTCTCTTCCGCCAGGTCCTCTCTGGCCTGTTCGAGAGTGGCGACGGCGAGCCGGTGCCTGGCCTCGGCCTGGTCCTTTCGGGCGACCGCATCCGCACTCTCGATGCGCGCGATCACCTGCCCCTTCTCTACCAGAGCACCCTCTCCAACAGCGAATTCCACCAGCTGGCCTGGAACCTTTGCAGCCACTTCCGCCCGTCGCTTGGCAACCACGGTTCCGGCGGCGGTGTAGCGGGTATACGTCTGGTAGGGGTACTGGAGGGCCACGCTGACCACATCGACCTTAAATTCTCTTGTAAATACGCTGGTGTAGACAAAGATTCCGAGGATCACCAAAATAGAAGCCATCATCGCCCAGTCCATGGGCTGTATCTTCCGGCGCCCTGCCTTCTCTGTCGCCGGCTTTTCGGCCCTGTCCTCGGGAAAGACTTCGCTTGTCATGGATTTCTCTTACCTCGTCCCTTGCATAAGACAGACTGCCATATTTTCTATATAATCTCTATTTCTTCTTTGCAAATATCTCATATGTGCATTTTTCATAAAAGACAGGCCCGGACCCGTCTATTTTGTGGATTTTAAAGAGCATCACAAGCCGGGAGTCCTGCCCGGGCCGGAGGAACACTCATCCAAATGGTATGGGCCTTTTGAAGGACAGGCCCTTTTACCCTGCTTCGAGCCGTACGATCATTGGCATGGCCCTTTAACCCTTTAAAGCAGCAGGCTCAAACGGGGATCAAAACGATGCGATTGGAGAGGGCATAATCTCTCGTTCCCCATTCCGTACGAAGTACATGTGAGAATGGGGATCTACGGCCCGGATCGAAGGCGCCGCCCCGTAAAACCCATCTCCTAAGAACCGGTGTATCAGGATTTTTCGGAAGGATTTCTCACCACACACCGCTGGTGAAGAACGGGGCGTGATTCGAGGTGAACGAGGGAGGGTCCCTTCTTACGATCCGGGCGATGGCATCATCGCGCTTGAATTCCTTGTCGAGAAACCGGCGCACCCTCCTCCTGTCCCATCCCCGGGGATGAACGAAGCCCTGGTAGAGCGAGAGGTCTCCTTGTGAAAAATCGTACGTATCGAGCCCGGCGGCATCGGGGCTCCCCTTGGGGAGGTTGAAGATGGAAAGATTGAGAAAGTCCACATAATCACGGTTTTGCCCGATGAACTCCAGGGTCTTTTTCGCCGCGGCTTCATCTTCGGGGGGCGTGCCGAACAGGAGATAGACATAGGTGGCGATACCAGAGCTTTTCACGATTTTAAGCACCTGTGCAGACTCGTGGAGTTGGATCCCCTTGCCGAGCTCATCGAGGACCCGCTGGTCGCCCGACTCGATCCCCAGCTTGAGCATGACGCATCCCGAGCTCTTTAGATCGGAGCAGAAACCGGGATCGGCAAGAGCGGGGCTTATCCTCGCAAACCCGTACCAGGGAATACGAGGCCCGCCCTGTGCCATAACCTTGAGCAGAGAGGGGCTCATGGCATTGTCGCATACATGGATCAGGCCCGAAGGCTCGGCCCGCGCCAGCTCCTCCATGTCATGTACGGCCCGCTCAGCCGGCAGCCCCAGATACGGATTTGCCTCCGCCTGCTCGGGACAGAACGAGCACTTCCCCCAGTAGCAGCCGGACGAGGCGCTGTACGGCAAAACCGGCCGGGGTGAGAGGTAGGGGTAGTCCCGGAAGGGTTCGTAATCCGGCAGAAAGTGCCCGCCGGCGCCTCCCAGGCCTGCCAGGGTGAGCAGGGCATTCTCGCCCGGACCTGCCACCAGATCGTCCACGAGGCCGGAAAAGGGGTTTCTCCATGCAGGCCCCCTGATCCACGAGGTAACCAGCCCGCCGCCCAGAACGATCCTGACCTCTGGCGCCTGCTCCTTCAGGAATCCCACCATGGCCATGGTGGTCAGGGCCTGGCTCAGGAAGGTGAGCGAGAAGCCCACCACATCCGGTGCATACTCTCCAAGGACCTCTGCAAGGCGGCTTCTGAAGTAGGGATAGAACACGTTGTCCTGAGGCGTTTGGGCCGCACGGAGCAGGTCCCGGCTCTTTACGGGAGAGAGCTCGTCGTGAGTGAAATTGTTGAGGCTGACATTCGACCGGTAGGGCCCTGACCTGTGGGCCAGCACGCGGTTGATCTCCGTGACCGCCTGGATGTACCTGCCCCGGTTCCGGTAGGTCTCGCGTCTCTGGAGCACGGCGAGATTCTCATTGATGCGGCGGCAGGCCCTGCGGGTCCAGGTATCGGTTGGCTCAGTGCAATCGTCGAGGAGGAAGCGCAGCCCCTCCATGTTGGCGTCGATCACCCGAAACTGGGCGCCTCCTGCCTTCAGAGCCCCTGCGAGCCTGGCAAGGCCGGCGGGAGACTCGCTCGGCTTCGATACCGGGGGATGGACCAGGAGAATTCTCTTCACTACAGCCGCTCTCCAAGGTTTTTCCCCTGCCCGGCCGAATTACCATGTTTTTTCAAATACCTGAGCAGTACGTATACGCTGTCCGGGGTGCAGGGCTTCTCGTCGATTATCCTCATGACCGCGTCCAAGGAATGGAACGCGCCGCCGGACACCTCTTCCGGCTGCAGAATGAACGGTCCTTCCGCAATGCAGGAAAACGCCCTGCCCCATACCCTCTGGCCAAGGTACTCGCCATAGAAGTCAAAGAGAAACTCAATCCCGGCATCCCTGATACCGAGCTCTTCGTTTAGCTCGCGCAGGGCGGACTCCTCGTAACTCTCGCCCGCGAGCACCACCCCTCCGGCGCAGAGGTCCAGGTATCCCGGGAAGATGTCCTTTGTCAGGGTGCGCTCCTGTACGAAGAGCTGCCCCCGGGAGTTGAACACGAGAATATACGAGGCCCGGTGGATGAGCCGGTCCCGCCGCATCACCGCCCGCATGGCGCTGCCGATGACGGTGTTTTCCTCATTCACGATCGCCACCTCTTCCTGCGGGCTCGCACCCGGGTTGACCGAAGGGACCGGCCTCTGCTCGTGGGAATGGTTATTCGGGGGAGTATCGGCCATGGGGGGTCTCCTTTCGCCTCTTCTTTTATTACCGAATGACTGACACGCATTCGGGCAAGAGTCAATGCGCTCCTTCCATGCAGATCTTGAAACGCCAAGTACGAAATCGTGTATCAACAAAGGCTATATTTCAAAATAATATTTTTCATATCATGTGGTTACCTGCGGCATGATTGTTGATATTCCAAGATATGCACTCCGGTGTAACAAAGATCGAGCATCTCCCTTAATGGAAAAGAGAACCGGGAGAGGTCCTTGGACCGGAGCGGGCAAAAATCACAAAAAGGGGCGCAAAGAATGGGCAAGATGATGAGAGAGGCAATCCTCGCGGGCATACTGATTTTCCTCTTTGCCGGCTATGCGTACCCCGCCGGGCAGGGTAGCGGGGTCAGACCCGACGGATTTCCTTCGGGCTGGCATTTCAGCCTCGATATCATGACCAGGAAAGGCGACTTATCATGCCCGGGCGCCCCTTGTGATGCGTTCGGAGATCCGGTCTATGGGAATGTCATCTTCATTCCGGAACATCCGGAATACGCCATGCAGATCATCATGGAATCAAGCACGAAGGGGCACAAAGGCTCGCCCGTTGCCACGGATCTGCAGGTGACGGACGCCTGCACCGGCTTTTCCCCGGACGACCCCGCAATCCTGCGCCTGCCGAAACACGAAAAGGGCTACCGGGTATATATCAGGGTCACAGGCAAATCCTCAAACAATGACGGCGGACTTAGGGCTGTCGAGATCTACGACCCCGAGTTCACCGTTGTACAGGATGAGCACGGCAACGACCTGCTCTATCTCGGCCTGGTAACGGACAGGGGCTTCCTGACCTCTTCTGCCAGCTTTGTCCGCACCTCGGCCAAGTCCCGGGCACTTGATATCACCGGCCTGTTCCAGTGGTCGGGGAGTGTCTGCAACCTCATCGCCCAAGGCTGCTTCATGCCGCCGGATTCCTGCTGTGTAGACAAGAACTCGGACGGGATATTCGACGAGTGTTCCCCCATGGCAGATGATTCCCTGTGCGAGGGGGCTCAGGCCTGCTGCGCGGAATACCTGAACGAATGGGTATTCAACATCGGGGCTTTCATCGAGGATCTCTGGAGCATGGACAACAACGGGACAAAGCTGCTCCAGGTAAGATTCTATCCCCTGTAGTCATACCTTCATCAGGCGCGGGCGAGAGGGGCGAGGGCATCCCCTTTCCCCGCGCCGCTCTTTCATGGTCAACCCCGTCATCAGGACATACCCCGATCGTGTACAGGAGGGGTATGTCCGAAAGGCCCCTTGGGATGCAGAGCCGCCCTTTGAAGCAGCCAACCGGCGTGATTAGAGATCGCCCAGTGTCTTTTTCACCGCATCTGCAATGAACGATTCCTCTTCCTTGCCGATGAGCAGGCTCGGCCTCAGCAGAACGCACGAGCCATCCACCCTTCCGGTTTCAACCATGAGCCCGTGCCCTGCCGCACGGGCGCAGAACGCGCGTGCAACCTCCCCTGAGGCAAACTTCAGTGATACCAGCAGCCCCCGGCCAGCAATCGACTTCAGAGCCCTCTTCTTCCCCGCAAGCCTGCCCAGCCTTTTGAGCAGTCCCTCGCCCGTTTCCCGGGCATTGATCCAGGGGCTCTCCCGGTCGTACTCGTCCAGCGCAGCCATGGCGACCCTGCAGCCCAGGTCGTGACCGCCGAAGGTGCAGAGATGAATGAGAGGGTGCTCGTCGAAGAACTGTTTCAGCTCGGGGGTGAAGATCATGGCGGTCATGGGGAAGACCCCGCTGGTCAATGCCTCGCCCACGATAAGGATATCCGGCTCCACGCCGGTCTGCTCGAAGAAGAACCTGGTCCCTGTCCTGCCGAAACCGCTTTGGGTCTCATCAAAGATGAGCTTTGCGCCGTGGCGGTCGCACAGGGAGCGCACCCGGGCGTAATACTCCCTATCCGCAACGCGGCAGCCGTTCTCCGCCTGGATCGGCTCCATGACAAAGGCAGCGGTCCGATTTCCGATGGCCGATTCTGCGGCCTGCGCATCCCCGAACGGCACGACCGTTACCTCGGGGATCAGTCCGCCGAACTGCTCCTTGCCCTGCCTCTCCGAAAGGCTTAAGGCAAATCCCGACTCTCCGTAGCAGCCGCCGCTGACGGTTATGAGACCAGGCCTGTTCGTGAACCCCCGTGCGAGCTTGCAGGCCGCTTCCATGGACTCGCCCCGGGTCACCCCGAAGAGCACGCAGCTCAAATTCCCGGGAACGAATTCGGCGATCCTCCGTGCCAGCATGGCCTTTTCTTCGGACGGCATGACGAAGTTGCCCTGGTCGGTCTCAAAAAGGGCCTTCTTGAGCCGGGCGGTTATTACCCGGTTCTTTCTGCCCAGGTTAAACGTCCCGGCCGATGATGAACAGTCGAGATAACGGTTTCCGTCCGTGTCGAAGGCATATGCCCCCTCACCTCCGGCTTCCAGGAACCCGTGCCCCCTTCCCCGGATCTCGTCCACGAGGCTCTTTGAAAACACTTTTTCGGCAGCGGCGAAAAGTATGTCCCTGTCAGTCTGTTTTGTGGAAATATTCTTTTTCATCCTCTCACCCCCTGAATTCCAGCGCCTTGAGAACATACCTTGACACGAACTCTTCCAGATCACGGATAAGGTTGAACGTGGTGATCTGCACCTTGAGATTGTCGAGAATCATCCTGAACATCGGAATCCGTGCCAGGGGGAGGAGAAAGACCAGGTATATCTTCATGGAGTTCACCGCGGCCCTGATGCGTGCCAGCAGCTCATCCACCTCTTCCACTCTGGCGGTGATGGGTATCTGGAACCGCATGACCTCAGGGGCGTTTCCCGAGTAGACCGCCCAGACCCCCTGCTTCGCAAGGCATTCGGCCATGAGCGCGCCCAGGAATTCGTATTTGTATTCGACGCCGATCATAAGGCCCAGGGCCCGGACCTCGCGAATAACATGGCTGTTTTCCCGCCAGATTTCCATGAGCCCATCCTTGAACCGCCTGCCGATATCGGCGGCATGCTCCCACACCCGGTTTTCCACCAGGTAGTCCAGCACGGCCTCCGAGACGATGCAGCCCAAGTCGGAACCGCCTGAGTGAGAGGTATGGAAGAAGGGATTTTTCTCCACATAGTCGGTGAGAACCTTGATGTCCCGGTAGACCACCGCGCCGTTGGGGTAGAGACCGCCGCTGATGGACTTGGCCGTGAACATGATATCCGGGACCAGACCGTAGTGCTCCATGGCCCACATCTTGCCCGTTCGGCCGAATCCGGTCTGGACTTCATCGAAGATAAGCATGATCCCCAGCTTGTCGCAGAGCTCCCTTAAGCCGCTCATGAATTCCTGGGTGGCCACGTGAATGCCGCCCTCACCCTGCACCGGTTCCAGGATAATGGCGGCAATGTCCTTGGATGCAATCCTCCTGACCGCCTCCAGATCATTGAAGGGAACGATGTGGAATCCGGGCATCAGAGGCTCGAAGAGCTCCTTGTAGTAGTCCTTGCCGTTGGCGGAGAGGCTGAAGCCTTCGTGCCCGTGATAGGCCTTGTTCATGGTGATCACACCGTTTCTGCCGGTAGCGCCCCTGGCCAGCTTGATCGCCCCTGCACAGGCATCCGCACCCGAGGCGCAGAGAACCACCTTGTCGAGATCGCCCGGACAGAGCGACGCGAGTTTTTCGGCAAACCTGATCTTGGGCTCTGAGAGCAGATGGTGTGAGCCCATGTCCCACTCGTCCAGGGCCTTCTGGAGAACCTCCCTGATCTTCGGATTCCCCCTGCCCACATTGAAGCATCCCGCAGAGCTGAAGCAGTCGAAAAATTTCTTTCCCGACACCGCATCCATAACCGTGCAGCCCTGCCGGTCGCGCTCGTAAATATCCAGATGCGCGCACCTGAGGTACCTCACCTGCCCCCTGGAGATGTGCTTGCCGAAAAGGTGCTGGACATAGTCGCGCTCCTGGACATCCATCCTGTTCCATCTATCGTATCCCATAAAACCCCCTTGAAAAGAGCATATTTCTCAGTGGGCCTTGGCGCCGTGCCAGGCAGGCGCCGCGGCCTCTTTCTTCCCCGGCAGACCACAGAGCCGCTCTTTAGCATGCATGACGGCCGCACCGGCTGGTCCGCAGTTTCCGAGGCTACCCTTGTAAAGGTACACCGCCTGCTCTACCCAGAAACACCCTCTCCCGAGCCCTGCTCACGGGATATCGGGAGATCATCTCTCCTGTTCCCTTCACACGCGATCCATCTCTTCTGTGAACTAAGGCGGCGAGAGAGCTCTTGTTCAGGAGGACATGAAGAGGAAATCCTAAAAAAGCCAGGTCGAAGAGGAACCGTCTGCAAAGAGAATCCGCCAGTTGATCAATAACCTTACATTTAAACGAATAACCAACAAAAAACAAGGCATAGATGATTTTCTCGGCAGGCGCGCCTGAAACTATGCCTCTTTTTTCCGGATCATGATCACGGTGGGAAATCCCGTGGACGTGGGATCGCACGATCTATGATCGCGGAAGCCGAAGGCCTGGTAGAGCCGGCGAGCGGGCTTCCCCTCTTCGGAGGAGCGGTCAAAGGTCCTGACCGTGATGTCCCTGCGGGCATCGAGCTGGGACAGGGCATGGGCCAGCAGGGCCTTTCCCACCCCTTTGCCGCGGCACTTCCCGGAAACAGCGAACCATTCGATCTCGTTGTGAGAAAACATGACCGTGATGCCGCCAAGCAGGGGCGCGCCGGCCCCGGCATCGTCCTGCCTCACACAGAATGCCCGCCCCTCGCGGAGCGCCTCCTTCAGGGCGTCGTGAAACGAGGGCTCGTGGACCATGGCCCCGAACAGGTGCTCCACTTCTCCTGCCAGAGCGATCCAGCTCTCGAAATCATCGATAGTTGCAGGTTGTACGTTCACGACAACCAGCACCTCTCATGATTTTTCTCAAGATTGAGCTTATTACCCCAGGAACCGCCCTCAAGGGAAGGACAATCTCATCCGGCGATATCATGAACCATGTCAAAGAGGAGCAGGAAAGCACCGGTTTAGGACCCGCCCTATCTCTGATGATGGGAAGCGCGGCCGGGTCAGGCCTTGCCGCATTCGCCGATCCATCTGAGGATTGCAGGCCACAGGGATTGGTGGGCCCTCCTGCCCACCAGCATCCCCACGTGCTGCAATGCAACTCCCGGTTCTTCCTCGTACCAGAGCACGCGGTTGGCTTGGTTTCCGGCGATGTCGTTCAGCGGCAGGGAGGCCTCCGGCGGAACCAGCACCGAGCGCCTGTCCGCCACCGTGAGGATCGGCGCCCTGATACTCCGAGGCGTTGCGCATTTGCCGTCGATATCGAGCCTGGAGCCCATGAAACAGTCCCTGCGGTAGAGCCTTTCCACAACTTCTTCAAAGAGCAGCCCGGGCATGGGAAGTTCGTCCAAGGTCCAGCGCCGCACCTTCATGTGCGTCCTCAGCAGCCGGGGATCAGTCAGACTCGACTGCCAGTCGGCCCACCGCTCGGCCTGGAAGCTCGCCGGAGAGGCCAGGGTGCTCATGGCGCCGAGAAACCAGCCCGGGACATTTCCCGATATGGAGGTGAACACGCAAGCGCCTGGTGCACGGGCGACCAGGGAGTCGATGGCCCCCACACCGGGTCCGAACCTGATCGGGGCGCCGAGCAGAACGAGCCCCCCGACCATATCCGGATGCAGGGCGGCAAAGATCGCGGCAAAGGTGCCCCCGAGAGAATGCCCTGCCAGAATGGGCCTTTTGTTTTTCGGCCCGGATTCCATGGCTTCCAGACAGTCGAGAATATATCGACCGGCGTAATGGGCCAGCCCGAGCCCCTGGTCCTGAATCCCCGGCATCTCCCAGCGGATGAGCCAGACCCGGATGCCCTGGCCCAGGAACCGCCTCACAGCACTGATCTCATGGTCGAGGTCCCAGATGTATGCCCGTTTGATGGGTGCCGGCACAATGAGCACCGCCGGGCCTTTGCCTCCTTGGCCGCCGTATAACCTCAGCGTGTACGTCGGTCCCCTCAGCACGGTCTCCGACGGGGTCTCCCGCGGACCGAGCCCCATTGCGTCGAGCACCCTGCCCCGCCGCCGTCTGTACCGGTCGATCATGCCGCCGAGATATCCCAGCAGATGTTCCGCTACCGCCCGTCCCAGCCTGCGATCCTTGCCCAGAGCCACCAGGCCGCGTAGGCCTTGAGGTTTGCGTTGAGCGGCTGTGAGTGCGCTGCATAGCAGTCGTACCAGTCCTGGCCCTGGACGTGGGCATTCTGCCACTGTTCGGCCCAGTTTGCATCACGGTCCCCGTCGCCGTCGGAGTCGTAGTCGCAGGCATCGTTCGCATACCGGTCGCCGTAGAAGACGCCGTCAGGATCGTAGGATTCTATGTCTGCGAAATCGTAAAGTATCTTGCCGTTTTGTCTGCAGTATCTCCGAATCTGCTCGTTCCTCTGGTGCAGGTTCCCCTCCAGGCCGGTGCCATCGAGATGACCGGTCATATAGACGAACCGCACGTCGGGATATTCTTGTTCCAGGGTGCTCATGAGGTGCAGGTAGGTGTCGATGTCCGCTTTTGTGGCGTCAGAGACCTGGCCGCACCATGACCACATGACCACATTGACTTCGGGGTGCTCGTCCAGATAGGCCCGGGTGGCCTCGGCCCATGCAGTGCGGTCAGGATTGCCGAGATCGTTCGCGCCGGCAAACGGCGTGTCGCGCAGCTCCAGTGCTCCTCCGGCACCGCTTGCGTTGAAGGCGTAGCTGCTTCCACTGAAATCAACCAGCCCTTTCATGCCCTCGATGATCTGGCTTCCATGTGAGGTGTGGCCGTATGCGATACACAGGCTTTCTCGAGCCTGCTCGATCCATTCATCCGGCACGGCATAGATGTCTGTGGCGGTATGGTCGATGATGACGGCCGAGGCAGGGGGGAGAAGATCGGGCTTCTCCGGGGGCGCAGGGTCCGAGGTGTCTGAGGTTCCCGATAGAGAAACACTCACAAGGCAAGTGCCCGAGACCCCATCCCTGGTGGCCGTAATGGTGGCCTCACCTTGAGCATGGGCGATGGCCACCCCGGTTTCGCTGATGCTGACGATACTCTCGTCCGATGTCGACCAGGTCACGGATTCGGTCAGAATCGTGGAAGAACCGTCGCTGAAGATGCCCACCGCGGTAAACTGCCTGGTCATCTGTATGTCCATGCTTGTGGTTCCCGGGCTGATGGTAATGGATGAGAGAACTTCTCCAGAGCCGGTGCTGCTCTGGGCCTGGGGACTGTGATCGTCGCTGTCGCTGTTGCACGACGAGAGGAGTAGCGCGAGCGTGAGAAGGACGAGTGATTTGAGAGATCGAGTGTGAAATGGATGTATGAATGGGTGTATCATGGGTAAACCTCCTCCAGTAAGCTACATACTAAGCAGCCCGCACTTTCAACTCAAGAACGGGCGCAGGAGAGCGAAAACCCGGCCGCTCAACTAAGGCTCGTTTCTTCTGAAAAAAACAGGGCACTGCATCTTACACCTTAGTCTTTTAAGGAATGGCGTAAGCGGGAGTACGAACCCAAGAGTGCAGACCGCAGGTGCAGCCCGGTAGTGACCGGCCGGCAAATGCACAACCCTGCGGCTATACTGACCGACTGGTACAAGAGGGCATGACCGGAGAGGTTTTCTCTAAAAGACCTTACCGCTGATACCCGGGCCGGTTACAGCATGTCCAGGAACTCGCGCCATGGGGTGGCAAAGAGGGTCTCGGTGGTGGAGTTGCCGAAGGCCCTGATGATCATGGCCGCCTTTTCGACCTGCTTGGGATTGTCCGACTCCACGATATCCACCACATCGAAGCGCCCCATCACGGCAAAACTCTGCTTCCAGTGGACCTCGGGACATTCTTCCTTGATCTTCTTCGACACCTTGGCCGCCATCTCCCGGTAGATGGCAGGATCTTTGAGCGCATCAGGGGACAGTCTGCTCAGAATGATATACGTCTGCATCTGTTCCTCCTTGGATCTCTTCCGAATCCTCAGGCCTTCACGGGCTTTAGAATTGCCGCGTGAAGATGCCATTTTGGGCAATCGTGCTTTTTTCGCATGCAGGCAGAGATGCGATTCTTGCGGGATATAGTGAGTTAAGTAACGCAGGCAGAGGGAAAATCAACCGCCCCCTCCTGTGGGAGGCGAAAAGACCAGCCGGCGCTATTCTTTTGGTTCGCGCCCGTCATCCTTGTAGGGAACGGGAATGTACTGTACCGAGGGACGCTGCTGCTCGGCCTGGGGAAACAGCTCCATGAGCCGGTAGATGTCGTCCGGGACGCGGCCGGTCACGTTGATCCCCAGTCTTTTCGCGTCCTCGAGGAAGATCGGGTGATCGTGCGTCCTCCTGCCCTCGGTGAGGGCCTTCACGATCCTCTCCACATCTGCGGGGCTCCTCTGGTCCGAGAGGATGATCTCCACGAACTCCCGCATCTGCTCAAGCGCCTTGTGCGAGATGTCGGCCATGATGTAGGTCTCGTCATCGATGTCCTTGGGTTCCTTTTTCTCTACAGCGGCCATGATGGAGACGGCCGGGTACTTTCCCACCTGGGGGTCCACCGGCCCCAGCACAGCGTTGCCGTCCATGGCCACCTCGTCTGCCGCAAGGCACAGCAGGGTGCCTCCGGACATGGCGTAGTGAGGGACAAAGATGGTCACCTTTGCCCGGTGCCGCTTCAGGGCCATGGCGATCTGCTCGGAGGAGAGCACGAGCCCGCCCGGGGTGTGGACGATCATGTCGATAGGCATGTCCTCGGGCGTGAACCTGATCGCCCGCAGGATCTCCTCGGCGTCGTTGATATCGATGTACCTCAGGAGGGGGATTCCGAAGAACTTCATGATCTCCTGCCGGTGGATCAGGGTGATCAGGCGGGAATTTCTCTTCTTCTCAATGGCCCTGATGAGCCGCATCCGTCTCATCCGAATCAGCTTCTGCTGGACGACCGGGATGAGGATGGCCGCAATGAGCAGCAGCCACAGTATGTTCCAGATATCGTTCATGCGCGGTCCTCCTCTTCCGCGAAAAGAGCCGTCCCTTCCCTCGGCTTTTTAGACATGCGGTTTTTTCAAGGCCGGATGGAATTCATGATAAGCCCTGGAAACGCAAAGCCAATATCACCAGACAACGTGGGACCTTCATTTCTGGCCATTTCGCAGGAAAGCCGCAAAGAGCCGGATCTGGAGCAGACAGGGGACTGGATGATTTCTCGGACCCCGGGCTTTTCACTCGTGCCGCAGGGCCTCGATGGGGTCCATGCGCGCGGCCCGGCGTGCCGGGAAAAACCCGAAGATCATCCCCACGGATGCAGAGAACACGAAGGCCAGGATCACGATGCCCGGGTTGAACACAAAGGGCACTCCGAGCAGGCGGGCTCCCAGGGCCGCTGCGCCGAGGCCGAGGGCGATGCCGAAGAGCCCGCCCAGAGACGAGAGCACGACTGCTTCTATGAGAAACTGCATGAGCACTTCGCCCTCCCGGGCCCCGATCGCCAGGCGTGTGCCGATCTCGCGGGTGCGCTCCGTGACCGAGACCAGCATGATATTCATGATCCCGATGCCGCCCACCAGCAGGCTCACCGCAGCCACCGCACCCAGCAGGGCCGTGAGCACCCGGGTGGTGCTCGTGAGCGTGCTCACGATCTCTTGCATGTCGCGAACGTGGAAGTCATCGTCCTGCCCCTCGGAAACCCGGCGCCGCTCGCGCATCAGGCGCTCGATATCTTCCCTTAGAGCCTCTGTCGAGACGCCGTCCATGGCGGAGACCAGGATCGCCTTGACATCGGTATTGCCCGCGATGCGCCTCTGCATCGTCCTGATGGGCACCATCACCAGATCATCCTGATCCTGCCCGAAGCTCGACTGGCCCTTTGATGCAAGGACGCCCACCACCTGGCAGGAGAGCCTGTCCAGCCGGATAAAGGCTCCCAGCGGGTCCTGATCCCCGAAGAGCTCTCTGGCGATGGTGGCGCCCAGGATGCATACCGCCCTGCCTGAGTTCAGCTCCGACTCGGTGAAGACACGTCCGCTCTCAAGCGGCCAGTTGCGGACAGTGAGATAGTCATTCGTGCTCCCCGTTACCGTGGTGGACCAGTTCCGGTTTCCGGAGATGGCCTGGCCGGACTGATCCGACAGGGGCGCCACGGCCTTTAGGCCTGCGATCTCTCGTTCGATGGCCTGTGCGTCGGAGAGCTTGAATCTCTCGGCAAAGACCCTCACACCGCCGGGCCCCCTGAACCCCTGACCGGGCCTGACCTGGAGCATGTTGCTGCCCAGGCTCGATATGTCGGCCCTCACCTGTTCGGTGGCCCCGTCTCCCAGGGTGACCATGGTAATGACCGCGGCCACGCCGATCACGATGCCCAAAATTGTGAGGAACGAGCGCAGAACATTGCGCCGGATGGCGCGCAGGGCCAGTATGATGGTCTCCCAGATCATGAGACGTGCCTCCTGCCGGGCTCCTCGGAATCGATGAGGCCGTCCAAGAACCGGACAATTCGTCCGGCATAGCCGGCCATGCCGGCGTCGTGGGTGACCATGACGATGGTTACGCCCCGTTCGGTGTTGAATGAGCAGAGCAGGTCCATGATCTCGCGGCCCGTGACGGAGTCAAGGTTGCCGGTGGGCTCGTCCGCCATGAGCACCTCGGGTTCGATCACCATGGCCCGGGCGATTGCCACCCGCTGCTGCTGCCCGCCCGAGAGCTCCGCCGGGGTGTGGAATTCCCATCCTTCCAGCCCGACCGCCTTGAGCGCGTCCCGGGCCTTTGCATGCCGCTCCCTGGCCGGGACGCCGCGATAGATCAGGGGGAGCTCGACGTTTTCCAGGGCAGAGGTGCGGCTCAGGAGATTGAAGCCCTGGAACACGAAGCCGAGATAGTTTCTGCGCAGGAGCGCCCGCTGGTCGCGCGACAGGCCGCCCACGTCCACGCCCTTGAACCGGTATGTCCCGGCGGTCGGCGTGTCCAGGCAGCCCAGGATGTTCATGCAGGTGGACTTGCCCGATCCGCTGGGCCCCATCACGGCCACAAACTCCCCCTTGTCGATCGTAAGGTCCACGCCCTTGAGTGCGTGAACCGCTGCAGGGCCCGAGCCGTACACCTTGGTGATGCCCTCCAGCCGGATGAGAGGGCTGTTTATGGATTCAGGGGTCGTCATGTTCATTTCTGGATGCTCATGCTTCCCGTAATGACTCTCATGCCGGGCTCAACAGCCCCTTCGAGAATCTCGGTCATGATGCCGTCCGTAGCCCCGGTGAAGACCCGAATAGGCACGAGGGCGCCCTGCTCGAGCATCCAGACCGTCTGTTCGGCCCTGCCGGCCCCGCTGCCGCGCCCGTTCTGGAGACTCCTCCTGGCGGGTCTCGGCGGGCGCGGCATGAGCTTGCTCAGCACACTGCTCTTCTCCTGCGTCTCATTTCCCGCATCGCGGGGTATGAACCTAAGGGCGCTGTTGGGCACCAGCACGGCATTCTTGATCTCGTTCACCGTGATGTCTGCTGTCGCGGTCATGCCCGGCCTCAGGAGCAGGTCCTCGTTGTCAACCTTGAGCACGGTCTCGTAGGTGACCACCCCTGCCTCGGCCTTTGCGCTGTACCGTACCTGGACGACCTCTGCCGCGAAAATCCGATCGGGATAGGCATCCACCGTAAACGTCGCCTGCTGCCCTGGTTTCACCTTGCCCACGTCCGCCTCGTCCAGGTCTACGTGCAGCTCCATCCGCGCGAGGTCCTCGGCCAGGGTGAACAGGACCGGGGCCTGCAGCGATGCGGCCACAGTCTGGCCCGGTTCCACGTTCCGCGAGAGCACGATGCCGTTTATGGGAGAGAGGATCAGGGCCTTGGAGAGATCTGTCTGATTCGACTCCAGGGTCGCACGGGCCTGCGAGACCTGGGCGCGTGCCGCGGCCTCGTCGGCCCGGGCCCGTTCGAGCTCGGCCTCAGCCACATCCAGTTCCCTTGAGGAGGGGACTCTGCCGCCGGTGAGCTCGTGGGCCTGCCTCATCCGGTCGAGCTCCGCGCTGGCCTGCCTCAGAGTGGCCTGGGCCTGCAGGACCCTAGCCTGCGCCGATTCCAGGGCTGCAGCCGCCTTCTTCACCTCGGCCTGAAGCATCGCGGTATCGAGCCGCGCCAGAACCTGTCCCACCTTCACCCGATCGTTGTAGTCCACCTCCACACTCCGGATGATCCCGGAGCGTTCGCTCCCCACATCCACCTGGTTCAGAGGCTGGAGGTTTCCGGTTGCGCTCACGGTGATGGTGAGATCTCCGCGCTGCATCTCATGAAACCGGTAGGATACCTGCTCCTTGCCGCCGGAGAATCCCCATGCAAAAACCGCCAGAACAGCCGCCGCAGCCAGGACGGCCC
Source organism: Candidatus Phosphitivorax anaerolimi (assembly GCA_001896555.1). GTDB lineage: Bacteria > Desulfobacterota > Desulfomonilia > UBA1062 > UBA1062 > Phosphitivorax > Phosphitivorax anaerolimi. Next base: position 41,253 of record MPOS01000018.1, on the reverse strand, counting down.
ATACGATCCAGCGCCTCGCGCTCCCGGCAGGGCCCTTGCCGCCGTTTCCCAGAATTTTTGTTATGTCGGCCTGGGTGTGTTCGCGTTCCTTCATCATGATCCTTCCTTCTCGTACTGTTCAGCCTCGTGCGCCGGCCACCCGCCGCCGAGCGCCTTGTACAGCCGCACCAGATTGGATGTGAGCGCGCCGCTGTTCCGAACCAGCTCGTCCTGGGCGGACAGGAGTGAGCGCTGGGTGTCGAGTAGAGCGGTGAAATCGACCAGCCCCGACCGGTACTGATACTCTGCGAGCTCGGCCGCTTCCTGAGCCGCCTGCGCGGATTCCTGGAGAGCGGATCTCCGCTCCAGTTCCTGTGCATAGGCATTCAGCGCGTTCTCCACCTCTTCCAGGGCGGTCAGAACCGATGACTCGTACCGGATGAGGGCCTGCTCCTGCAATGCGGACCGGGCTTCGATCCCTGCACGGATCGAGCCTGCGGAGAAGATGGGCAGCGTGATGCGGGGTCCGTAGCTGAAGGTCCGGCTTCCGGCCGTGAGGAGATCCCCAGAGGAGACGGCGCTCAGGCCGATGGAGCCGTTTAAGGTGATCCTGGGATAGAGCTCGGCCATGGCCACGCCCACCCGCGCGCTCTGGGCCGCGAGCTCACGCTCCGCCTGCCGCACGTCGGGCCTGCGCCTGAGGATAGCGGCAGGGGCGTCTATGGAGATCGCCGGGGGCACCAGGGGCACGGGGCCGTGCAGGGCGAGCTCTTTATGAACCGCGCCGGGGTGTTCACCCAGGAGCACGGCGAGCCGGTTCTTCGCCTCTTCCAGAGAGGCGCGCAGAGACGGGATCAGGGCCCGGGTGCTCTCCAGGTTGGACCGGGCCCTCTGAAGTGCGAGCGCGTCGCTGAGCCCGGCCTGTGCGAGAGACTGCTCGATCCGGTAGGTCTCCTGCTGGAGGGCCAGGTTCGCCTCTGCGGTTTCCAGCCGCGACTGGAACGTCCGCACCTCTACATAATTCAGGGCCACCTCGGCGCTTAAGGTTACCAGGGTGTCGTTCATCGCCTCTGATGCGGCCTGGAGGTCTGCATCCGCAGCCTCCACAGACCTGCGGACCCCGCCGAAGAGATCGATCTCCCACCGGGCATCGAACCCCGCAGAATAGAGATTGCGCGCCGACTCGCTGTCGCCGCTCCGCTGGAAGGAGGCCGTGGAATCGAGCGCGGGGAGCAAGCCTGCGCCTGCAGCGGTCCGCCTGGCGCGCGCCTCGCGAACCCGGGCCGAGGCCTCCTTCAGGTCAAGGTTTCCCTTCACTGCCCGGTCGATCAGGGAAGTGAGCACCGGATCCTGAAAGGTCTCCCACCAGTGCGCCAGCTCTTCGGGGTCTGCCCGGCCGGCTTTCAGGCTCCCGCCCGTCGCGGCGTTCCATGCAGGGGGCGCATTGGTCTCAGGAGCGACATAATCGGGTCCCACGGTCACGCACCCGGCGAGCAGCATGAGCGCGGGCAACAGGAGCAGACACGCCCGGAGCAGATGCATCTTTGTTCTTCTCATGAGGTTTTTTCTCATTCCTGACCTTATGTTCCCATCTCTTCCAGGGTTCCCCCGCCACGGCTTTTGGAGGCCTCATCTCCACCGCCTCCGGCCCTGTGTGCGTCCTGTCCAGGTCCACGTCACCCTCATGGGCCGCAATCGCACATTCCAAAAACAGGGCTTGTACAGGCTTTCTTTTCCGCTATGACGGAGCACGGCCCCTGATAGTCTACAAGAGCCGGCCGGATTTCTCAAAGGGATTGCCGGGTACAGCACTCCCCGGTCCTTTCAGGGCACAGCCCCTTCTTCCGCTGTATCTCCGGTGCCGGGAAAGCGGTCCGGACAGCCTATCATCTGTGTTCCTACAAGGGAAGAAATTCCCGCACCCGCCCTTCTCCCGACTCCTGACCGGGAGTTTCCCGGCACTTTGACAGTGTGATGGTAAAATTCATGTCTTGAGAAAAGACCTGACCGGAGTATAATCACCCTGCCGAAAGTGAAACGATCCCATATGGTCCGATGGCAGAGGCTGGTCATCCTTGCTGTGAGCATCCGAGAAGAAAACATGAACAGGGTCCGGTGTGCGGATAAAGGCCGTGCATGCAAAGCGGGAGACATTGCGGGGCCGGGGATATTGAAAGAGGTGAATCAATGAAGCGGAGAGACTTTCTGAAACTGGCGGCAGGCGTGGCTGCTGCGGCTGTTTCTTCGTGCGCCGAAGGGAGGATTACGGCCCCGGCGTCCGTTCACCATACGTCTGCCCGGAAGGGAGAAGCAACCGTTTTCCTGGCGGGAGTGGGCAGAGGATCCGGTGAGGATGCCGTGCGCCGCGCCGTTCGCGCCGCAGCGGAGGCAGCCACGGATTTTTCCTGGCTGTCGAGAGGAGACAGCGTGTTTATCAAACCGGTCCTGAATTCGGGCAATCCCTACCCTGCCACCACCAGCCCTCAAGCCATCGGGGCCATGATCGAGCTCCTCAGGGACAAAGGCGCAGGCCGGGTGGTGGTGGGAGACATGTCGGGCATCGAGCACGTCAAGCTCTCTCCCGATAAGCTCTCCGGCAGCTCGCGCCGCCTGATGGAGGCATCCGGCATGGCCCGGGCGGTGCTAGCCGCGGGCGGAGAACTGCACTTCTTTGAAGAGGCGGGATGGGACGCCTTTCATGAGGAAGCGCCGGCGTCACCGTCACACTGGAAGACCGGCATCATGATGCCCGACATCCTCAAAGAGATGGACCACATCGTGCTCATGCCCAGATGCGCCCGTCACGTGCTGGCAGGCAGCACCCTCGGTCTGAAGGCGGTGGTCGGCTACTGGCGTACCGACACGCGTCTGGAGTATCACCGGGAGGCGTCCACCCTCCAGGAAAAAACCGCGGAAGGCAACACGGTGGAAACCCTGCGCACAAAGCAGCGCCTGGTTGTGGCGGCCGCCGACAAGATCCTCGCCACCTTCGGGCCTGACGACGGGTACGTTTTCGAGCCGGAAACCGGGCTGGTCATCGCGTCGACATCGCTTATCGCACATGATATGGTGTCGCTTGCATGGCTGCTGGAAAACAGGCAGGTGATGCCTTCCTCGGAAAAGGACGGGTTCATGGACACCAGCCGTATGGTCGCAAGAGTGGGCAACCGCTATGTGGTCAGCATGCTGGGCGGCATCGGACAGGCCCTGCTATCCGAGACTTTCACCAAGGACGACATCCGCACGGTCTGGGACGACCGGGTTCTCATGCACGCCTGCCGTATATCGGGCGGAGTTCCGGAGATCGTTATTGAGCCGGTCAACGGAGAGCTCCATGACGGCCTGAGGAAACGTCTGACAGAGGCTACCTCTCTTCCGGCATGAGGGTACTGAAACAATGGCCCCGCACCCGAAGCATTCGTTCTTACCCGACCGTATCACTTCCGGCGAACAGGAGGATGGATGAAATTCGACAACCGGCTTGTTCTCTTCAACTGCCGGCTCTTCGACAGCGAACGGGGCAGACTCCTTCACGACAGGTCGGTGCTGGTGGAAGGCGAGAAGATCAAGGCCGTGGAGAAAGGCGCCTCAGCCGGGAGTTTCGGTTCCTTCACCCCGGTTGATCTCGGCGGGCTCACGCTCTTGCCCGGCCTCATCGATGTCCACGTGCACATCACCGTGCCCTTCATGCACAAGGTGACTCCCCGGGCCTCCTTTGCCATGGGACGCCAGATCGAGCGCAACGCCCGGGCGTGCATCGAAGCGGGCATCACCACGGTGCGGGATACCGGCGGCTTTCCCGGGAGACTTTCCAGCCTGATCTCGGCGATCGACAGCGGCGACATCCCAGGCCCCCGGATCATCAGGTGCAACTCGTGCATCACCGCGCCCGGCGGATGCCCCGACTGGGTGCCTTCATTCCGGAGCTTCGTGAAGGCCTATCTCGGCGGACAGTATGCCGAACGGGTCGGCAACCCGGAAGAGGCCGCCAAGCAGACAGGCGAGATGGTCCGGCTGGGCGCGGAGTGGATCAAGGTCTATTGCCAGCACCGTTCGTGGCTGCTGGGAAGGGGCGATCTTCCCGTGCTCGACCCGGATACCTTCAGGGCGGTCGTGGATACGGCCAGGCGATCGGGCAAAAAGGTGTGCTGCCACATCAGCAGTCTGAAAGACCTGGAGTATGCCATGTCCATGGGGGTCGACACCTTCGAGCACAGCCCGCTCGATGAGATTCCCGACAAGACCGCTGTCGAGTTTGCGGCCCGGAGCATGGTCCTCAACCCTACGCTGGCCTGCCTGGACGTCGGGAGCGACGAGCTGTGGCAAACCGTTGAATCCGTCCTGGACGAGCGGGGGCCGTCCATCCTGGAGCCGGAGCCCTTACGGCAGGTGAGGCGCCACATCCGCACCTATCGCACCGAATCTTACCCGCCTCAACGGAGCACCTATATGAGGAAGCCCTATTTCGATCTTCCCCTCATCGCACGCGGGTTCTCAAATGCCCTGACAAACGTGGGCCGGGTCCTCCACGCAGGAGGCCGCGTGGGCGTTGGCACTGATTCGGGCGGTCTTCCCACCGCCCTGTTCGGGGTCTTCTATGTAGAAGAGCTTCAGCGGCTTGAGCTCGCAGGCCTCACACCTGCGCAGGTGCTCATGCTCGCCACATCGGGCAACGCCTCGATCCTGGGCATGGATGATCGCATCGGGACCATCGGACCGGGCAGGATCGCTGACATGATCGCAGTGGAGGGAAATCCCCTGAAGGATCTTAAGGCCCTGAGCAAGGTCAGGATGGTCATGAAGTCGGGCAGGTTCCTGAAAGGTGCGCCCGGGGCGGATCACTTCCGGATCGTCTCCAAATGGCTCAGAGGCCGCAACTCCCGGAAGCCCGGTTCATCCGGAACTCCCTGATGTTCGTCCCGGTCCACTTCTTGAACGCCCTTCGGAAGGTGGTGGCATCGGTGAACCCGATGCGCCCCGCGATCTGATCAACGCTCAAGGTCGTGGATGCCAGGTACTCCTTTGCCAGCTCGACTCTCACCTCGTCCAGGATGTGCTGATAGGTGGTACCGCGCTCCTGAAGTCTGCGCCTGAGCGTCCGGGGGCTCATGGCGAGCCTTCGGGCGACCTCGGGCAGGTGGGGTATCCGGCCCATGGAGGCAATGATGATCTCCCGTATGGCCCCTGTCAGCTCATCTCCCCACCTGAGCCTGGCCTGGAGCTCGCGGCACTGCTCCCGGCAGACGAGCGCCATCCGGGGATGGCCCGTGAAGGTGGGACGGTCCGTATCTTCAACCGCGGCCCGGAAGATGTCCTCACCCGATCCGAAATAGACCGGGCACTCAAACAGCTCGCGATAGAGCTCTCCATATCCGGGGTCGGGATACGACAGATCGATCCGGGCATAGCGGAACTCGTGGTTCGTAAGAAAGGACGCAGCGGTCTGGAAGGTGGTGAGCAGCTCCTCCACGGCGAAGATCCACAACCGCCCGTCTTTCATCGGGAATGCGGGGAGAATCCTCCAAACGGCATAGCCAGGCTCCTCCCGAAAATCGAGGGTGACCAGGGAACCGTTCAGCTCCCAGAACTGCAGGGCGACCTGGTTTGCCTCCCGCAAGGTCGGGCTGCTGATGATGGCGTACCCCCAGAAACCCAGCTCGCCCAGCTGCTGCCTCGGACCCACATGGAGCCCGAGGGCCGGGTCCCCGCTCTCTTCAAGCGCATTGGTCACAATGCTTAAGTATTGTGAAGGTGTGATGAGGGCGCCTGTGTCCTTGAGCCACTCATCCGACAGGTTCGTGCCCTTCAGGATGCGCTCCAGAGGGATTCCCATGGAGGTCATCTCCCTCACCAGCCACCTCGCGCTGTCTGATGGAATTCTTTCCCTCACCTTCAAAAAACCTCGTTCCATCAATACGCCTATCGCTCAAATACTACAGTCATGGAGTCATCATAGGGTCCGTTTCAAACAAATGAGAACCCCTTACAACCGATAGCACTCCACTCCACCACAATCAGCGAAATGAACCCAAGGGCGAGCCACTGCCCCAACCCATCCCATCGCGCGCTCAAGGGGATTGTGAGCCAGCCTTTCAAGTCATCCTGAGAAAACCCCAAGTATGAACCATTGCATCGAAGCAGAACTCAGCATCAGCGGGCTTAAGCAGCTCCAAATGTAAACTCGTCCCCAATTTACGTTGTTTTTTCCCGCAAGTCAAACAGGCCCTCTTTTGGCCTGTTTTATCATGTTTTTGACCTGATCTGCACTATTCATTCCCGGGTGTTCCGGGTTATTGGTAAGATCATGAGGGCGGCGAAATCGCCGGGAAGGGCTCTGAGCAGGAGACGGAAGGAAAGGATGATGAATTTCGCGGGAGCGGTTGCTTATCTGGTGGGAGGCTCCAGCGGCATCGGCCTTGCTGCAGCCAGGGAGCTGGCTTCACGGGGCGCCCATGTCGTCATTATCGCCCGCGAGACAAAGCGGCTGGATCAGGCGCTCGGGAGCCTTTCTTCCCTCAGGGTTTCCCCTGACCAGCATTGCTCGGCCGTGTCCATGGACGTCTCCCGCTGGCATGAGGTGGCTGCCTGCATGCGGGACACAGTGGCCGCCACCGGTGCCCCGGACGTGCTTATCAACTGTGCAGGCAGGGCATGCCCGGGGCGGTTCGAGGAGATCGATATGGAACGGGCTGAGGAGACGCTGAAGATCAACCTCATGGGCTGCATCCATATTGCGCGGGCGCTCGTTCCCTGTATGAAGGAGAAAGGGGGCATCATCGTCAACACCTCTTCGGTGGCCGGCTTAGTAGGCGTGTTCGGATACACGGACTACTGCGCGTCCAAGTACGGTGTCATCGGGTTCTCCGAGGCGCTGCGCAGCGAGCTCAAACCCTGGGGCATCAAGGTCCAGGTGCTCTGCCCGCCGGACACCGACACTCCGGGATATGCCGCCGAAAATCTCACCAAGCCCCGGGAGACGAAGATGATATCTTCCGCCGCAAAGATCATGACTCCTGAGCAGGTGGCGCTGGCGCTCATCAAGGGAATGGCCTCGGATCGTTTCCTCATCATCCCGGGCCTGGAGTCCAGGATGATCTACCTGGCCAAGCGCGTGTTTCCCTCCCTGGTGGAGTGGGTGATGGACCGGCAGATCAGACAGTGCCAAAACGAAATGGGAGACGGCCGATGAAGTGCCTGCTCACCTGTGCAACCGGCCCTCGCAGGAAGAGGTGGACAAAACCTTTGCCCGGCATGCCGGGCAGGGATATCCTGAGCAGACGGTGATGAACAAGGACAAATACATTCTGGCTATCGATCTGGGGACGTCCGGGCCCAAGACTGCCCTCATCTCGGTGTACGGCGAGGTGGCGTGCAGCGAGTTCGAGGCCGTACCCGTGATCCTGCTTCCGGGCGGCGGCGCCGAACAGGACCCCGGGCTCTGGTGGCAGGCCATCGTTTCCACGGCCGGCAGGGTGCTGGCCAAAGGGCAGGCGTCTCCCGACGATATCCTCGCCGTGAGCGTGACCACCCAGTGGTCCGGCACGGTTCCGGTGGACAGAGACGGCAATAACCTCATGAACGCCATCATCTGGATGGACTGCCGGGGCTGCGAAGCGCTCCAGGACATCCTGAAAGGGTTCCCGCGGCTCGAGGGATATCCGCTGTGGAAGGCCCTGACCTGGCTCAGACTCACCGGTGGGGCCCCTGCCCTCTCGGGCAAGGACCCCCTGGCCCACATCCTCTGGCTCAAGAAAGAATGCTCTCAAGTATTTGAACGGACGTACAAGTTCCTTGAGCCCAAGGACTACATCAACCTGCGCCTCACCGGCAAATTCGCAGCCACCTATGACTCCATCCTGCTCCACTGGGTCACGGACAACCGGGACCCCTCACGGGTGGTCTACCATGACAAATTGCTGAAGATGGCAGGACTTGAGCGCGACAAGCTCCCGGACCTGATCCGGGCCGTAAACGTGCTGGGCCCGGTAAAGGACGAGGTGGCCGGGGAGCTGGGGCTTCGCCCCGGCACACCCGTGATCGGAGGCACGCCGGACGTGCATTCCGCGTGCGTTGGCTCCGGCGCGGTGCGTGACTACGAAGGGCACCTCTACATCGGCACCTCGTCCTGGATCTCGGCACACGTGCCCTTCAAGAAGACCGATCTCTTCCACAGCTTCGGCTCCTTCCCGAGCCCGCTGCCCGGGCGCTACCTGATCCTGGACGAGCAGGAATGCGCGGGCAAGTGCCTCACCTGGCTCAAGGACAATGTGCTCTACCACAAGGACGAGCTCATGCAGGAGGAAAACGCCCCGGATATCTTCAAGTTCCTGGACCGGATCGTGTCACGGGTACCCGCGGGCGCAGGCGGCGTGATCTTCACCCCCTGGCTCTACGGCGAGCGCACGCCGGTTGAAGACTGCCACATCCGCTCGTCCCTGTTCAACCTCTCGCTCCAGAACACTCGCGAGGACATCGCCCGGGCCGTGTTCGAAGGCGTGGCCTTCAACCAGAAATGGCTGCTTCAATCCGTGGAGAAATTCATGGGCAGGCGATTCCAGTACCTGAACTTCATCGGCGGCGGCGCCAACTCGGACGTCTGGTCGCAGATCCTCGCCGACGTTCTGGACAGGCCCATCCGCCAGGTGACAGACCCTGTCCATGCCAACGCCCGGGGCGCGGCCTTTCTGGCCTCCATCGCACTGGGCCGCATCACGGCCGAGGATATCCCCCGTCATATCCGCATCAAAAGAGAATATCTTCCCGACCCGGGCAACCGCAAGGTATACGATGAAATCTTTACCGAATTTCTGCATCTCTACCACGCACACAGAAAGATCTGCGCCCGCATGAACAGAAAGGCACCTCCGGTGTGTTCGGTACCGGATCTCACCACTACAACAAAACAGGAGGTCGGCGATTGATGGAATACCAGGAAATCATGACACTGAACCAGGAGATCCTTGCACGGCCGGTGAAACCCATCCCCGAGGACCGGCTTCAAAAGGAGCGTGACCTCTATCAGAAGAGGAACCGGCGCTCGCTCGAAATCTTCGAGAAGGCCAGGCACCTCATCCCCGGAGGGGTGGAGCACAACCTGAGCCAGAGCAAGCCCTTTCCGCTCGCCATGGACCGGGCCAAGGGCTACCATATGTGGGACGTGGACGGCAACGTCTATGTGGACTACCTCATGTCGGGCGCTCCCATCATCCTGGGTCACGCCTTCGACTCCCTGGATGAGAAGATCATAGAGATCATCCGGGAAAAAGGACCTGCCACGGGTCTGACATCCGAGTACGAGATCCTTGCGGCCGAAGAGATCATCCGGCACATGCCCGGGGTGGAAATGGTGCGCTTCCTCCAGTCCGGCACCGAGGCGGATATGGCGGCGATCCGCATCGCCCGGGCCTTTACGGGCAAGCAGAAGATCATCAAGGTAGGCGGAAGCTACCACGGGTGGTCGGACCAGATGGTCTTTTCCCTGCACGTGCCCGGCACCGGGCTGCTCAACTCCCGGGGCATCACCGCCGAGAGCTATGCCCACCTCATCGACGTTAAGCCCAACGACTTCGCCGCCCTGGAGAAGGCATTCGAAGACAGCAAAGACAAAGGCGGGGTGGCCGCGGTAATCGTGGAGCCCATCGGCGGAGAATCCGGCACCCACCCGGTCCATCCTGACTGGAACAGGCGGGTCAGGGAACTGTGCGACCACTACCAGTCGCTGTTGATCTTCGACGAGGTGGTGACCGGCTTTAGGCTGGACATGGGCGGAGCCCAGAAGTACTTCGGCATTATGCCGGACATCACGGTCCTCGGGAAGATCATCGCCCACGGCTACCCCTCGGCAGGCGCGGTGGGCGGCAGGAGAGACGTGATGAGCGTCTGCCAGGGAGGCATGGGAGAGAAGATTTACATCGGCGGGACGCTCGCAGCCAACCCGATCACCACGGCGGCATGCTACTATGCGCTTAAGCTCATGGAGGAGCACGATGCAGTGGGTAAGGCAACAGCCTATGCTGACCGGCTCACCGCGTCCCTGAACGACCTGTTCTCCACCCGGAGCGACTTGGGCTTTTTTGCCTACAACTTCGGTCCCATCATGCACTATGTGACCACCGCGTTCTTTGCCGTTGACCTCTTTAGTCCGGACGCGTTCACCCAGATCATGACGCGCAAGCAGACCGCGGACGAATACCAGGTCGTTACCCTTGCGCACGGCCTGTGCACCCTGGCGGGGACCCGGATGTACTCGTGCATGCAACACGACGACGAGGCCCTGAACAAGACCCTCGAGGTGTGGGAGTACCTGCTCTCCCTCATTCCCCGGGGATAACCGGATTGATCGAAATCAGCCATTCATTGAGAAACAAAGGAGGATGAAAAATGGCAGATGCATTCGCTGACAAACCCATCGCCATACCCGAGAGCATCGATATGGAAAGCCACGTGATCGCCACCTACTGGGCCAAGGCCGACAAGAACATGGACATGTCGCTCATGGGCCAGATCCTGGCCATCGAGCAGACCACGGGCACCTGGGTGCCGGTGCCGGGCGAGACACCCGAGGTCAGGGCAAAGCACGTGGCCAAGGTCATCGGCGTCTACGAGGCGCCTTCGCACGAGTACGGGCTGCCCGAAGATGTGAAGGAGCGGCAGTACATCGTCCAGATCGCGTTCCCGGCCGCCAACGTTGAGGACCAGCTCCCCATGCTGCTCACCGCCACGATCGGAAACATCTCCCTGGTGCCCAACTTCAAGCTCCTGGACCTAAGGATGCCCAAAGCCACCCTGGATCAGTACCAGGGCCCGCGCTTCGGAATTGACGGGTGGTACGAGGCCTTGGGCATCGAGAAGAACAGGCCCATCATGAACAACATGATCAAGCCGTGCAGCGGCTATCCTCTTGAAGTGGGGGCAAGGCTCTTCCGCGAGGTGGCCATGGGCGGCTGCGACGTGATCAAGGACGACGAACTCATCGCGAACATGTGCTACAACAGCGCGGTGGAGCGCGTGAAGGCCTACATGGAGATCGAGCGGCAGGTCTTTGAGGAGACGGGCGAGCACACGCTCTATACCGTCAACGTCACCGACCGGCTGCCGCGGATGTTCGACCTGGCTAGGCGCTGCATCGACGCCGGGGCCAACGCCATGATGGTCAACTACCTGGCCGTAGGGCCCGAGGCCATGCGCGCCCTGGCCGAAGACCCGGCGATAAACGTGCCCATCCTGGCCCACATGGACGTGGGGGGTGCGTACTTCATGTCGCCGTACCAGGGCATCGCTTCACCCATCATCTTCGGCAAGATCCCCAGACTCTGCGGCGCGGACAGCATCGTGCTCCCCTTCTCGCTCGGCGGCAAGGGCATCTACATGCACGACCGTTTCATGGCTGCCTGCCGCAACCTCACCTATCCCTTCGGCAATCTGAAGCCCGTGCTGCCCATGCCCTCGGGCGGCATCACACCGGCCAATGTGCCCGACATCATAAACTCGCTGGGAAAGGAGATCATGATCGGCTCGGGCGGCGGTATCCATGCCCATCCCAAGGGCCCGACCGCGGGGGTGAAGGCGTTCCGCCAGGCCATCGACGCCGTGCTCCAAGGGGTGCCCTTGGAGGAATACGCCAAGGAACACGAGGAGCTGGGGATCGCACTCGGGATCTGGCAGAAGAAGACCGAGTTCAAGATCGCTTGAAAAATTGCAAAAACGCGCCCCATCCCATCACAGAACCGGCGAGGGTCGGAACCGCGGCCCTCGCCTCTCCGAGCTGAATTGAGAGGACCGTCACCCGATGGAGAGCTACCTGCACGACGACCCGCGGATGCCTGCGGCGTGGGGGCCCTGGTTCGCCCACGAGTACATCACCTATTTCACCGCCCTTTCCCTGCCGGAGATCATAAATCTCCCCCCGGTGAGGGTGAGTCCGAACCCCGGGTTCCATGACGGGCGCTTCCCCACGGGGCCGAACCATGTGGACCTCTACAAGGAGTCATACCGGGAGGTGAGGCGGCTCGACCCTTTCAGCTCATACGATTATGCAGTGCGTAACGGCGAGTTCGCTCACGAGCCGCCCGTGCAGGACTCGATCGAGCCCTGGAAGATACTGGTCATCTACAGCACGGAGCCCGATCTCCTGCTCGACTGCGACCTCGAGCTTAACAAGCGCCAGAAGATCACCGGCGGCTCCCATGGCTGGCGGCACATGCAGTTCAGTCTGCCCGGGCTCACCATCGGCATGGCGCCCGAATCGTTTCGCTATCACACCGAGCTTGCCCGAAAATCCTTTGCCATCGGGAACGACTACTGGGGGTGGCGCTTCCTGTCCCGGGCCACGCATTACCTCGCCGATCTGGGCCATCCCTTCCATGTGAAGGCCGCTCCCTGGTGCTTCCTGTTGAAAAGCCTGCCCTCGCCCCACCGGATGATGCAGGTGCTGTCCGCCACCCACACCGGCTATGAGGTGTACAGCGAGCGGCGGTTCCGCGAAGGGTTTCCCGCATTCAGGCAAGCCCTGACCGAAGGCGCCTGCGAAGGCCGGTCATCACGCAGTGACGTGTTCGCCGCTCTGGGCGGGTACATTCGCACTGCCAGGGACCGTTTGAACCCTATCTTCCGCTTCCTCATGGACCGGTTTGGCCGCGATCTCGTGGATGCATATGCATCCCTTGACCAAAACAGCCGTGTAGACGCGGCGGAACAGACCAGGAAATGCTCAGCCGATGCGGCACAGGTCATCTTCCGAGAGTCGAACGCCCCGGCCCTTCAAGAGCTGGACAGGATGACGGCCGAGATCCTTTACGACGTAGGAAGGATGCTGGGTATGCTCCTTGCGGGATTTGCCGCCGGCCGGCCGGGCAGGACGGGATGACGCCGCCCTTCCAGCCGGGGCCGGTGCTTACCGCACTCTGAATCCTCTGATTATCCCGTCGTTCACAGCCCTCAGAAGGAGATATCGACCCCCACGGCTGCTGTCGTGGTGCTGTTCTCGGTCTTCACCGGAATCGTCAGCGGACCGGCATTGATCAGGATGGTTTCGTCCTCCCAGATGGTGAAGGCCACGCCGAGGTTCAGCCTGATGCCCGGCCTGATCAGGTAGCCGATGCCGGTCGAAAGATTCCAGTTGTCCGAGTACAGGGTTTCGATTGCCCCGGTAGCACTCTGGAAATATCCATCCATGTCGTCCCAAAGGTGGTCGGTATACAGGAAGCCCGCACTCACCTCAAGCTCCGGGGTTGCCTGATAGGCGGCCGACAGACCCCAGCTCCAGACATCCCCCGCCATATCCGAAATGCGTTCACCCGTCTCCGACCTCCCCCAGTCAGCATTCTCCTGGAAGAACCAGTTGAAATCGGCTTCTCCCCTGAGCTCGGGTGTGATCTGATACGATACGCCGAAACCGATCATGGCCGGGAAGTCCCGGTGATTCATTTCCCCGTCGATGAAAATGCCCAGGTTGTCCGAGCCGTGCACATCGTTCTCAAAGTTCAGGTTCACCTCTGATTCATAGCGCAGGGCAAGAACCAGATCCTCCACTGGTACCACCTGAATCCCCAGCACGAACCCCCATCCGTCGGCCGACTGATCCACGTCCACCACAAACTGCTGGTCCGGGGTCATTTCCCCCCCAATATCCCTCCTGTTACGGTCAGTTCGCCCTCAATGTCATTTTCCGCCCGGATGTATCGGACCCCTGCCGCAAGAGAAACAATATCAGTTACCCGGTATGTCCCGCCGATGGTCCCTGTGAGGTACAGCGAGCTGGCCTCAATGCTCTCATTTGCCAGAGCCGTGTACGCGTTTTCCACACCGAATGCATCGAAGATCTGCTGATTTATCTCTTGTATCAGCTCCAATCCTATGAGGCGTGTGGTGATGGATCCATCAGGATAGTCCAGAGAAGCGCCGTTCCCCGGGATGTAGATCCCGGTGAACACCGACCACCGGTCCTTGGTGTAAGCAGCGTAGACATTGGGCATGAACCAGTCCGGGTCGTCCTGCTCGAAGCTCACCGGTCCTGATGTGATGGGATCGACGAACTCGTGTTGCGGCTTGCGGAACAGGGTCTGGTTCGATACATTGAGATGGAACCCGTCCGAGAGACTCGCCAGACCGGCAGGGTTATAGACCACAATGTCCGCGGCGTCCGTGGCGGCATTGCGGTTTGCCAGTCGGACCCATTCTGCGCTCATGTTGGTCAGGTTGTCGATCTGTGCACGTGCCTGTGGTACGAAAACTACGCCGAGAATCCCCAGAACGATCAGAACACGTTTCAGGAACATAAAGCTCCTCCTTTCATCATGGATGACTGCCTTCCTTGTGGAAAACCCATCCGGGCGCCCCTTCAGCGAAGACCCGGAAACAAAAGGTGCGAAAACCCAGCAACGAGCAATTCCTGCTCCGGCGTTTTCTTTCTATGGATGAGAAGAAATCCTCACGATGGCAATGCCTTGAACAGGGCACATGATCGGCATCATATGAAATCACAGGTTCAAGGGAAAAGATATGACCATTCCTGCCAAATTTGTGACAAATCAGGCCAGATCAAGGTCCGGCTGCGGCCGCCCACCCCGTCTCACCCCGGGAAAAGGCTGCTGCACGATCTTGGGGGAGAAGTCCAGGGTTTTGATAAGTGTATTGAAACTTGGCTCTTACCTCCTATCCTTTTCCTTAAAGTATGGGGAAAAAGGCCGTCCTCTCCCGGCTTGAAAAAAGGAACCGGCCGCTTCAGAGGAAACCCGCTGTTTATGCTGCTTCGCTGCCGGGTCGGCAGGAGAAAATCATGGAAAAGTATGAGAACATGTCCCTGGCCGCGCTGCTTGCACATGCAGTGAGCCTGATCAGGACACTGGTGTCCGATCAGAAAACCTATCTCAAAACCGCAGTCCAGGGTTCTGTCAGGACCGGGCTGACAGGGATCACCCTCGGCGGCGCAGGTCTCATATTCCTGGCGCTCTCGGGCGTGTTTCTCCTGATCACACTGACCCTGCTCCTGAACGTGTGGTTTCCGCCGTGGGCCTCGGCCCTGATCATGACCTTCCTGCTCCTGCTGTGCGGCCTGGTTCTCGGTATTGCCGGCATGAGGAAGGCGCGCAGAGGGGTCAGGAGGGCTCAGGTGGACATGGGCCGGATCAAGGAGGATATCGCATGGCTGAAAGAGAGTTGAGGGAGAGGATTCAGAGCACGACCCGGGAGCTCGAAGCGGTGAAAGGCGAGCTCGCCCGCAGATACAGCACCGTGATGAGCACCGTAAAACCCCTGGCCCTGGTAGTGGCGGGCTACATCGGCATGAGAATGGCTATGTGGGTGCTCGGAACGCTGCTCTCGCTGCTGTGGAAATACTCGATCCTGTTTCTGGCGATGGTGGCTTTCCTGCTGCTGAGACGCGGCATGAAGGGTTCGTAAAGGACACATACGGCCCTTTCCCGCCGGCGGCGTGTCAAGGCCGTCTTATCCATCGTTTTTTTCCGGCTTTTCCATCAAAGGCATTCTTTCCTCCTCGTCTGCCTTTCCTAACACTTCCCGGTGAATCAGTCATGGGGTTCAGGCCTACATCAATAGAGCCCTGACTCCCGCTGTACAGCAATGACCGCATGCCTCAGGCGTGGTGGACAAACGCCGCTTTGATCACCATTATATGTGTATGCAGCGCATTCCCCGCATGCAAAACGTGCGCGAGAGCGGGTAAGGGGGATGCTCCCAGCCCGAAACAAAGGAAAAACGGCCTGAGATGCTGCACCGGCATGGCAAAGCGGGGAGCAGGCCGGGGATGCGGAGGGACAGTACCCAGAATCTAAGAAGAAAACCCTTGAAATTCCACCCCTAAAAAATCAGCCATGGAGCAGGTTGCCGTATGGTGTCCCGCGAAAGGAACGAGTGCTGGCGAACTGATATGCGGCTTTCCTGGCTCCTGGTGCAGGTCCCCGATGACCGGCTGAAGATCGGCCGTCTGTCTTGACAGCCTTACAGCCGGGGGGATTCTCAGAAAAACCCCGAGCGAGAATGCCCGGGAGAATGGAAAGGAGAAAAGCCATGAGAAAAATCATGCTCATCTTCCTCATCACCTTGGTCCCGGTAGGGCTTTTCGCCCAGGTAGAGACGTTTCCGGCGGATCTTCTGGTTCCCGGGGCGAGCTTTATCACCGCGCTGGTGGTGGGGATTATTCTGGCATTCGGCTTCCAGCTCATCCTGACGAACCTTTCGGCGGCAATCGGCCTGAGCGCCGTCCACAGCCCCCTGGAATCGGTGCGGGAGAGGGTCAGGACAGGAGACGGGAAACGGAAAGAGCAGGGAAAGGGCGAGTCAGAGCCCATCGAAGAGAAAATGCGCACCGTCAATATGACGTTCGGCATCTGGGCTGTCATCACATCGGCCATTTCCCTGTTCTTCGCGGCATGGCTCGCCGTGAAGTTCAGCGTTGCACTGACCGCGGTGGCAGGGGTTACCCTGGGCCTGGCTATCTGGGGGCTCTTCTATCTCACAACCGCGGTCCTGGAGATGACCGCGGTCTCCTCCATGGTGGGATCGCTCATGGACGTGGTGCGGTCCGGCTTCCGGTCGGTCTCCGCGACGGCCTCTGGAATCTTCGGAACCTCGGAGGAGAAGCAGGCGGCTGACACGACCCGCAGCATCATCGATGCAGTGCGCAGCGAGGTGTTCGGCGATATCGACGTGAGAAAAACCATCCAGAATTACGTGGGCCAGATAACGCCGAGCTATCGCCAGCTGGTGAAAGAGATCGAGGGGATCCTCGACAATGCCGAGATCGAGATCCATGCATCTCCCGACCGGGAGACCCTCACCGCACGCTTCCATACCGGAAGTATGGCCAGGGCCGCCGCTTCTCAGGCAAAGGAACAGGCAAAAGCCGCCAGGGACATCATATCGGAAGAGGCCGGCACCGATAAGGAAAGGGTCGAGAAGATCGCGGATGCGGCCGCACGGATGGCCGGCATGTCGCGCGAGGACGCCGAGAAGTACCGGCACAAAATCGAAGATTACCTTGCCAAGACCGGCAAGTCCGAGCTGAATCCCGAGGGGATCAAACGCGATCTCGACCGGCTCGTCTCCGACCCGAAAGCGGGTGTCGACGCCATACTCGCCCGGCTCAATGAGATGGACCGCTCCACCATCACCTCGATCCTGGCGCAGAGAAAGGATATGAACCGGGAAGAGGCAACCCGGGTGGTCGATATGGTGGCGGGAACGGTGAACAGCCTGAAGTCGCGCTATCAGACCACGAAAGAGTCCGGCCGGGAAAAGGCCTCAGCCATGGAGAGCAAGGCGGGCATCGGGGGAAGAGTACAGGGAATCCTGGAGTCTACGGACAACCCCGAGCTCGACTACGAAGGCATCAAGGCCGACTTCGAGACCATGCTGCACGATCCCCGGGCCGGGGCGGACTCGCTCATTCACCGGCTCAGGAGCATCAATCGGGACGACATCAAACAGATGATTCTCCGGGCCAACCCCAATATGCAGGAAGAGGATGTCGAGAGAATGGTCTCCAAGGTGGAAAACACCCGGGATGACGTGATCGCCCGCGCCGAGAGAATGCGGGATGAGGTGCAGACCAGGGTGAAGCAGGCCGAAGAGACAGCCCTCTATCACGCCGAGGAAATCAGGAAGACCGCCTCGTCCGCCGCGTGGTGGGTGTTCGCCGCGGCACTGGTATCGGGCGTGGCAGCAGCTGCAGGAGGTCTGGTGGCGGTGATGGTCTGACGGATGATCCTTATTTATTGCGTTGCGCATCGCGGGCCGTGCATCACACTCCGGATGCCCATAAAAGCTGCCTTTACGCCATATCCCGACACCTCTTGATGAGGAAAGGCTGAAAGGTCGTTTTCTGCACGGACGGCATCCCTATGGCTGCACGGCTCTGAAGCCGGACCCCTGACCAGCCGCCAGTAAACATGGATTGGCGCAACCAGTGTATTGACAGCATACAGCCCCTCGGGTATCAGTATCCGCGGGCAGATGCCGCATTTGATTCAGAAGAAACGTGCACAGGAGGTCCCGGTGTCAGGGGAGTTGCTGAAAAACTGGTTTATCGCGACCAGGCCTTGGTCCTTTACCATGACCCTCATCTCGGTGAGCGTGGGCAGCGCCCTTGCGGCCCTCGACGGCCGGTTCTCCCCTGCGCTCTTTGCTCTGGCCGCTATCGGCGCGGTCTTCATGCATGCAGGCACCAATCTCCTGAACGATTACTATGACGTAAAGAACGGCCTGGACACAGAATCCGCCGCAACTGCGCAGTACCGGCCCCACCCGATCGTCCACGGGCTGATCCCTGCGCGGCAGGTGATGTGGGCCTCCTACGGGCTCTTCAGCACGGCGGCGCTCATCGGCCTGTACCTCACGGCGGTGAGCGGGTGGATGGTCCTGATCATCGGAATGGTGGGCGTTGCGGCCGGGATAGGCTATACAGCCCCTCCCATGAAGTACAAATACATTGCCCTGGGCGAAGCCGCAGTGTTCCTCATGTGGGGCCCTCTCATGGTGGAGGGCGCGTACTACGTGCAGATGCAGACGTTGAGCATGAAGGCCCTCCTGGTCTCCATTCCCTTCGGTGTCCTGGTGGCGCTCACGATTTTCGCCAACAACATCCGCGACATCGACCACGACAGCAGCCGGAGCATCTGTACGCTGGCAATCCGGCTCGGTTCGAGAAGGGGCATTCATGCCTATCTCCTGCTCATGGTGCTCGCCTACGTGAGCATGTTCTTCATCACCCTCTCGGGCGTGCTCACCCCGTGGGCGTTCCTGGTGTTTCTCTCCCTGCCTCTGGCGGCCAGTCTCCTGCGCCAGATGAAGCAGGGCGTCCCTCCGGATGCCGATGCCCGGACCGCCAAGCTCGATACTGCCTTCGGCGTGCTTCTCGTGGCAGCCCTGATCATTCAGGGGCTCACAGGATGAGCGGCGCCGGCCATCGTCTCCTCTGGCCCACCGTCATCCTGGCCTTTGTCCTGTGGTTCGTGACCTTCTCGCTGCCGTGGTACAGCTTCTGGATCAAGATATCCCTTTCCGCAGGCATCCTGGCCGCCCTGGCCCTGCGGGCGGGCGCCGCTGCGGACAACAGGCTCGCCTTCGACGGCACCGCCGTGTTCCAGGGCCTGCTCTTCGCCGCTGTGCTCTACGGCATCTTCTGGATCGGCAACGAGATATCGTCGCTGATCTTTCCCTTCGCCCCGCAGCAGGTCGGGGCCATCTACGCCAAAGGGGCCGGATTTCCCCTGCCCGTCGTGTTCCTGCTCCTGCTCCTTGTCACCGGTCCGTGTGAAGAGATCTACTGGCGGGGCTTTCTCCAGAAGAACCTCATGCTCCGTTGCGGTGAAACAAGGGGCTGGATCCTGGCAACCGCGATCTACGCCGGCGTGCACATCCTCTCGTTCAACTTCATGCTTTTCGGGGCGGCGGCGGTGGCCGGGACATTCTGGGGCCTGCTCTATATGAAGCTGAAACGGCTGGACACCCTCATCGTGTGCCACTCGGTGTGGAGTGCGTTCATCTTCGCGGTGCTGCCCGTCACCTGATGCACGGGGTATGGCCGGCGCATCTATTTCATTCACTCTGAGCCCTCCGGACGATCCGCTGCAGCAGAAGGGCGGATCTTACCGCTGGTATTTTTCCAGATCGGCCGATGCCGCCCGGTTTGGTGAGGGGAGTGAGTCCCTCCGGGAACTGGGCGCCTCCATGCAGTCATGGATGGCTTTGGTGGTTGGGAAACACCCGGGAGCAGTGGTTCCGGCCGTATACCAGATGGCTTAAAGCAATCGGACATAAGAAACAATCAGAGGAAAGCTGGATTTCAAGGCATATGCCGCCAGGTGTGCCGGGGAACCTCCGCGTGGAAGGGAAGCCTCGCCGGGAAGCGAAAGGGGGATGATCCGGGAATGAACGGGGAACAGGATCTTTCCGCCTTGAGGGAAAACCCTTTCGATGATGGTCCCGTCCCCTTTGCCCGCTCACTCGATATCGCCCATTGCCTGGGTGATATCCGAGGCGGTTCTATACCGCCGGTCGGGCAGTCTGTTCAGTACGTCAATGACGTCCTGCGGCACATTCCTGCTCCGGGCATAGTCCACGAGCTCGGATTTGCTCTTTGGCAGGTCAATGCCTTTTATGGCCTCTAACACATCGGCAGCACTCACCATTTTCCATACCTCCATGTCTTTTCAATTTCTTTTATTCGCCCCTACCGATCAATGATATGCCCGCTGATATCGTTCTCAACGCATATGGCTGCCCAAGTGGCTGGTACTGCAGTGGTGGTGCCGGGATCATCAGTGCCGCTCTCAGGGTGTCAACATCGGTGTCGGGGTCAGATCCTGTTAATCCATCCGCTTTCCTGCTGGTTGAGGACTGATCAGGCTATGGGGCATTGTTTTTCATCAGGGGATGAATATCTTATTTACTGAGTGATGCTATGGATTGGTTAGAGGATGTATCAGCGATCCTTCGGGAAAGCCTGCATCCTCTTAAAAAAAGCAGCATTGACACCGGGGTCTCCCCATTTCCGAGATATACGGCCATAGCTCAAGAGCTTCATGAATGAGCGGCACGAAAACGTACGCTCGTGTTCGATGGCATTTGTAAGAACAGGTTACCCTAAAGAAAAATATTTACCGCTGATCCAGTATGGATGAAAAAGGCACACACCCTGTTTTTCATCCCTGTGGTGACCGGAGAACGATCTTACCGACCAAAGGAGGTCCTCATGCGCACGGTGCTTTTTACTGGTCTGCTCTTGCTGATCGCTAACAGTTCTTTTGCCGGGGTCATCGACTTTGAAGATCTCACCCGATATCTTCCGGGAACCGACCTGTTCCTGGAAGACACACAGCCTGTTCCAGACGGCTACTCGGGTTTCTCCTGGTCTTTGGACAGGACGGGAAACCCTCTTGCGGGGAGCCCTTCCTGCGCCACGGCAGAGGCGTTTCTCTGGATGGATGAAACCGGTTTTACCTACCTGTATGCCGAAGAGCTGTCCATGACAAACATGGAACGACCGTTCACCCTCACAGCGCTTTGTGTTGGCTCGTATTTCTTTCAGGATCAGGTGGTGTACGCTGCCGGGTTTTCAGGCAACCGCGTTCAGTACCTCGAATCCTTCCTGATCGATGATGCGTTTCAGCTCACCCGGTATCAGCTCGGCTTTCAGAACATCAACCTCTTCGCCCTGTGGGCAGGGAACGGCGTTCCGGTGGAGAGCTTCCTCGCGGACTTCCCCCATACCCTGTGCATCGACAATATCGAGTATGAATGGAGCGAGCCCGTGCCCGAGCCGTCCACCCTGCTGATTCTGGGCACCGGCATGGCCGGCCTGGCCGGGTTGATCAGAAAGTACCGGCGATAGCTCTTTCTTTTTTAAGGCATTCTCTTTTCGCGTATCGACCGCGGATCACACCAGGGTGTGCGGCGCTTTAAGCTTTCGCGTTCCCGCCAGGAGAGATGAGAATAAAAAGAGGCGCCCCACGGCATGTGGAGCGCCTCTTTTTGTGCGGACGCCGTCCGGTCCCGGTGTTACATATCGGCCAGGAGCCTTTTTGCCCAGTCGCTGTAGTATGTCTCGTCGGAAGCGGCAGCCTTCTCAAGAACCGCCTTTGCCTTGTCTTTTTCCTTCACATCGAGATAGGCCTCGCCGAGATAGACGAGCCCCTCGGGCTTGTCGGGATAGTGGGAGTGGTATTCTTCGATGAAGGTCAGCGCCTTTTTCTTGTCTTTCAAAGGCCAGGGGAGCACCGACCAGAACCTGCCTACGGCGAGGATAGGGCCTGCCTCGTTATACATCTTGTCGATTGAGTATGCTTTCTCCAGGCTGGTCTGGGTCTTGTCCTTGAGCCCTTCCTTCAGGGCGGTGAGAATACTCACGCCGTCCGAATAGGAGCCCACGCAGGTGCCGTACCAGAAATAGCCTTCCACCTTTTCAGGCGCCAGGGCAATGGCCTTTTCTCCATAACCCATGCCTTTTTTGCCGTAATCCCGGCATATGCCCTCCCAGCCGCTCAGCTGCCGCTGCTTCACCTCATCCGCGTACAACCGGTAGGCCCTGGCCGCCATCCAGTTCGCCTCGAAGCTATCCGGCTGACTGTCTGCAGCAGCCGTGCACAGATCGATGGCCTTCTGGAATGCATCGAGATCGTGATCCTTCTCCAGGAGAATCCTTGCCTCTTCAAGCCCGTCCTGTGCCAGGACGCCCGCCGGCAGAACCATGGCGATCAGGACCGCCGCCGACAAAAGAACCTTCCTCATACCCTACCTCCTTTTCGTGTCTTCTTTTCACTAGGGGTGATCAATCCCGTTGAACCCGTCAGGACACATCCGGGCGAACCGGGAAGCCGTCCATGCCATGCAGGAAAATAATACACCCTGATTCCCTGCCTGTACAGGTTTTTTTACACCCGGATCATGGGGCTGGGCCTTCGTTCCTTAAGGGGCACGCTTTCACCGTGGGGAATTATCTGATATCATCCGTTGAGACACATCAAGGAGTACACGCATGGGAAGCATACCCGCCACCGGACCGCTGGGCATGGCCGTGAAAGGCATTCTGAACAGCGGCCTGTCGCAGCTCAGGAAGAAAACCATGGGAAGAGGCATCTGGGGCCTTGCCATACCGGTCGCCATCTTTGTCATAGAGGACATTTCCAGACCTGACGGGGTGATTCTCCCCGCTTTCAAATGGGTGCTGAACAAAACGGCAAAGGTGAGGATCGTCGAGGTGTCGGCCCGATCTCCCCGGACATCTCCGGACAGCACCGGCGACGCGCCTGAGGCAGGCGGCTGACGGCCGCGCATCAGACGCGCTGAGGCGCTTTGCACCCTCGCCGGGCAGCCGTTTTTCTCCCAGGTATCTTTAACTTGAAATAGTAGCTGTTTTCTGCTTAATTCTTTCCCCATTGAAATCACGTGAACCTTGATGTCTTTCCGAGGAGTGTGCTGTATGGATACCCTTGATACGACCCCTGCCGACAGGGCGCACGAGCCCCGTCTGTATAACATCAGGATCACGTGGGGCTATATCGAGTATATCCGTAAGCATTACCCGGATGTGGATATCAGCTCTATCCTCGAGTATGCCGGCATCTCGCCGCTCGATTTCAAAGACCCGGGATACTGGTTCACCCAGGAACAGGCGGACAGATTCGGGGATATCTGTATCAGGCTGACCGGCAATCCGGATATTCCCAGGGAGGCGGGCCGCCTGGTGGCAAACGGAGACTCATTCACCTCCATTCGCCAGTTTTTTCTCGGATTCCTGACTCCGTGCGCTGCCTACAAAGGGGCAGCTATCATCGGGTCAAAACTGAACCGGGGGGTGACCATCGACTCAAGGAAGCTGGGAAAAAACAAGGTGGAAATCGTGTGCACACCCAGAGAGGGGGTGAAAGACAAACCCCGCCAGTGCAAAAACCGCATCGGCTTCATCGAGGGTCTGGGAAAACCGTTTACCGGCAAATATGCCCGGGTGGAGCATCCCGAGTGCGTACACAAAGGCGATCCGCACTGCAGGTACACCGTCACCTGGGACCACGGCCTGAAATACCATCTCAACATGGTGCGCTCATATGGCCTGGCGGCAATCCTCATCTTTGTTCCCTCCTCGTTCTTCGTCCTCTCATATCACTCCTGGCTGGAGATGAGCCTGACCCTGCTCACGCTGTTCGTGGTTTTTTGCCTGTCCAAGGAATATTTGGAAGGCCGTGACCAGGAAATACAGATTCGGAACCAGGCCGAGACCGCCGCCCTTTTTCTCAGAGAAGTCGACAGCAAGCACGATAATGCAGCCCTGATCCAGGAGGTCGGTAACGCGATCTCATCGGCATGCGTCACCGAGGAGATCCTCGATGCAATCCTCGAGGGTCTGAAAGAACACATGGACATCGACCGGGCACTGATTCTGCTCTTCAGCGAGAAGAGCCCGAATCGGATCGACCTCGTCAGAGGGTACGGCATCAGCCCCCAGGCTGAGGACGGTCTGAGAAGAAGGCTGTTCCGTATAGAGAACCCCGTCTTCCCCCAGACAGCCCCCTTTATCGCAGACACTGCGGGGAATATGCCCGAAGGCCTCGGCGAGCTGCTCGGTGCGGTTGCCGAGCAGACAGGCATCTCGTCATTCATCGTGGCGCCCATTGTTTTCCGGCACGAACCGACCGGTTTTCTGATCATCGATCCTGCCGTATCGCGGCGTGACCTCGACCGCAGCGACGTGGATCTGATCACCGGGATCGCCCGGCAGATCGCCGTGATCGTGCACCAGTCCCGTTTGTTTCAGCGGCTCCGGCAATACGAGCAGAATTATCGCCTCCTGGTGGACAACGCAAGCGAAGGCGTGATGGTGATGCGCAATGGGACCTGCATCTACGCAAATCCCAAAATCGAGGAGATAAGCGGGTTTCCGGTGGAAGACCTGGTCCCCGGGCCTGCGCTGGACCTCATCCATCCAGAGGACAGGAAGGCCTTGGAAAACCTGTACGAACCATTGTCCGGCGGGCCGGTCAAGAGAGGCGAACAGCTGAGACTGATACGGAAGGACGGTACCATCAGGTGGATCGAGACCAGCAGGTTTCCGATATCCTGGGAAAACACGGAGGCGGTCCTGTTTTTCATCCGCGACATCACCGAGGCAAAAGAGGCGCGGGATGCTCTGGAGCAGATGAACCAGCACCTGGAAGACCTAGTGGAAAAGCGCTCACAGGAGCTGATGCAGAGCAGTGAGCAGCTCCTTAAGGAAACAGAATCCCGAAAACGCGCCGATGCAGAGAAGATGGAACTCGCCGAAAAACTCGACCGGTCGAAGAAGATGGAGGCGCTGGGAATGCTGGCAGGCCGCGTCGCCCACGACCTCAACAATGTCTTGACCGGCATCGTCACCTATCCCGAGCTGATCCTGCTCGGCCTCCCCGGCGACAGCCCCATGAGAGAGCCTATCCAGCTCATGAGGGATTCCGGCCTGAAGGCCGCCGCCATTGTCGAAGACCTCCTGATCCTGGCCAGTCAGGACATGCCGGGTACATCTCTGGTGAACATAAACAAGGACGTGGTGCTCGAGTTTCTCGAGTCACAGGAATGCCAGCGGCTGAAAAACGCCTGGGCGGCCATCCGGGTGAAAACAGAGCTCGATCCCGGTCTCCATCCCGTGAGAGGCTCCCTCACCCATTTGAGAAAATCGCTCGCGAGTCTCTTCATCAATGCCGTGGAGGCCCAGCCGGAAGGAGGCTGGATCACCATTACCACGCAGAACCGTTTTGTGTGTTCGCCCCTGCCCGGCTATGACACGATCCGCAAAGGCGACTATGTCGTCCTGAAGGTCAGCGACAACGGGATCGGCATTATGCAGGATGATATCAAGAAGATCTTCGAACCGTTCTACACCAAGAAAAACCTCAAGAGAACGGGCACCGGCCTGGGCATGACCGTGGTGTGGAGAACGGTTCATGACCACCAGGGATACATTACCGTCCAGAGCGAAGTGGGCAGGGGAACCTGCTTTGAGCTCTATTTCCCGAGCGCGGGAAAGGCCGCCGGAGAGCAAACAGGCGAACTCCGGCCTATGCGCGATCTCATGGGGAGCGGAGAAACCATCCTTGTGGTGGACGATATCGATCAGCAGAGGAAGATCGCATCGGAGATACTGAAGAGCCTGAACTATCTGGTGGTCACTGCATCCAGCGGGGAAGAGGCTGTTGAATACCTGAAGGGCAACTCCGCGGACCTGGTCCTTCTGGACATGATCATGGACCCCGGCATTGACGGGCTGGAGACCTATCGCCGGATCATTCATGACCATCCCGGGCAGAAGGCGGTCATTGCAAGCGGATATGCGGAGAATATCCGGGTGGAGGAGGCAATCCGGCTTGGCGTGGGGAAATACATCAGAAAACCCTACAGCATAAAAAATCTCGGCGAGGTCATCAAACAGGTGCTCGCAAGCGGGGGATGAGAGAGCAGCCGCGAGAGGTCCCTGTTCGATCTTCAGGAAGACGGCCCTGTTCCCGGGCCCCGCTGTCCCAACCGAGCCTTCCTCCGCTCCCGGGGAAACAGCGGTGCCTGACCGTATCCATCCTTGTGTCCCCCGTCCTATAACCGGCGTCAATGCAGCACCACACGCCATGATGAGCCCGGCCAGGCTGTTCGACTGCCGGCACAGCCCCGCTGCTTCATCAATTTGTCAGGCAGGCCCCATGCCCCTCCCTGTAGGACCTGGGCTTACAACTCGGGTCTTCAAGAGATTACACACCTTTCAGCTCATCGCCTATACACTATTATTTAGTGGTAGGTTAGTAAACAATTACTCTCTGTAAGAGAAACCTCCTTTTTTAAGCCAGAAGAAGGAGCATAGCCTTCCTTTTCTATGCTCTTACTCCAAAATTTCTTCTGGCTATTTTTTTGCCTTTTTTGTGGGGTGTGATTTTCCCTCGGATTTTCCCGTTAATTCGGGTATACTCCCGTATTACCGGCTCGCCTGCCCTTTAGCGAGCGGCTGCCGGCTTTTCTGTCCGAAGGGCAGACGCCTCCTTCAGGACGGGGAAAGGAGATGCCATGAAGGGATGGAGTGAAGAGGAGTTCCGGAACAGGGAGCTGATGGCGCCCTGCGGTTTATACTGCGGCACCTGCGGCGTGTATATCGCCACGCGCGACAACAACGAGAAGTTCAAGGCCGCGATGGGCGGGCTGTACGGCACCAGGCCGGAGGAAACCGTCTGTCAGGGATGCATGCAGCCCGACCCCCCCAGGCAGCTCTATGGTTTCTGCAGGCTCTGCCGTATCCGTGACTGCGTGAGGTCCAAAGGAATCTACTCCTGCCACCAGTGCAATGAGTGGCCGTGCAGCCTGATAGAAAACTTCGGTCTCGCCACGGGCGTCAGGGTGATGAAGCGCACGATACCCATCTGGCGGCAGAAGGTCGCCCAGCTCGGAGACGAGGAAGGCAGCGTTGAGTGGGCTCGCTCCGAGTGCGAGCGCTACCACTGCCCCTTCTGCGGGGAGCCGCTTTTCCGGGGGGCTCAACGCTGCCGGGCCTGCAAGGCATCGGTGGCCGAGGTGCTCGACGGGTCCCTGTAGCATCGAACCCTACCCCTTTTCTTCTCTGACGAGGCAGGGGCGGTGATTGATTTTCATAAGTCCAGCCACTACCCTTTATATGAGATCACCATGGGACAAGGGCTCCGGGCGGCTCTCAAGGCCTTTTTCGGAGCTCGCGATTCTTTCCGCCTCTTCAGCGGGACAGGGGTCATGAGAAGGGGCCGGAAGGAGAAAGGAGGCCCGCGTGAAGAATACCTATCGCTGCACGTCCGTGTGGCTCGCTTCTCTTTTCACGCTTGCATTCTCGACCGTCGTTATGGCCCAGGGCTACTATGACCGCCACGGCTGGGGCATGATGAACTCGTGGTTTGGAGGTGCGATCATGTGGATCATCATCTTTCTCCTCATCCTGCTTGTGGTCTATCTCTTCATCAGGGTCACCAGAGGGCCCTCTGCATCCTATGAGGCCGGGAGGGAAACCCCTTTGGACATCGTGGAAAAACGCTATGCCAGAGGAGAGATCTCCAAGGCCCAGTTCGAGGAGATGAAAAAGGACCTGAGCAGCTGAGCGAAGCGCAGGGCCGGTCCTCCGAGGGATCACGGCCCCACACCCTCCCCCGTTTGCAGTACAATTGTCCTGTACGGCGCTTCAAGATAGTACCGCCGATTACCGATGAATAGGGATATTCCAGCCTCGTACCGGGCGATGATACACGGTACTTAGGAGGATAGCCATGAAATACATGCTCTTGTGTCTGTTTTCCCTGCTCATCATGTTCGGTCCGTGCCGGGCCGAAACCTACTCGGTTGAGGTTCTCCAGGTGGGGAACCTGCTTGCCTTCGACCACCTCTACGAAGGTACGGTCAAGGGCTTTGAAAAGCACGGGCTCGTGGAGGGGAAGAACCTCACCATCAGACGCACTGTGATCGATGCCGACGCCGAGGCAGGACTGTGGGAGAAGGTCAAGATCCTCATCAAGATCAAGGGAGCCGCCGGCGACATCGTCTCACGCAAGCCCGATGCGGTCATCACCGTGGGGACCCCGGCCACCAAGTATGCAAAGGACAGGTTCATCAAGGCCGGCATTCCCCTGGTGTTCACCGGCGTGGCCATACCGGAGCTGGTGGGCTGTCCGTCGAAAACCGAGCCCGGCAAGGGTCTGACAGGAGTTACCATCTATATGGACCCGCTCGATGTGATCCGCATCTCCCAGCTTGCCTTGCCGAACATGAAGACAATCGGCATCATCCACAGCGACGACGAGAATGCCGTCGCCTATACCGAAGAAACCGCGGCTAAGGCCCCTCAGCTGGGTGTCCAGGTGATATCCAAGCAGGTGGGCATGGGCGACTCCATTGTCCCTGCCATCGAGGAGATGATTGCGCAGAAGATCGATGCCTTTTTCGTTCCGATCGACAAGTATTACGGGTTGAGAAACTTCAGAGAGGCCATTGATCTGGGTAGAATGTCACATGAGAACATGATCCCCTGTATCTCGTCCATTACCGGTGACATCAAGGGGTCTCTCCTGTACATCGCCCCCGAATTTCGCACCATCGGTGATTTGACCTCGGATCAGACGGCACGGATACTGAATGACAAGCTCAAACCCGAGGACATTCCTATCATCCGTCAGGAGAACCTGATCATCATCGTAGACCTGGATGCGGCCAAGAAGCTCGGCATCGATCTGCCGCTCCAGATTCTCCAGCTTGCAAAGACGATATGAGTGGATCATGAACAATGGCGGACAGGTGGGAGAATACCACGCGTTCGGGTCGACGCCCCTGATAAGCCTCGAGACCCGATCCTGAGGGACTATCATGGTCAAAGGGAAACGGGCGGCTCTGCGCGCCGGGGCTTACGCCCGCTCCTGCTCCTTCCGGCCTTCCTTGACGGCAGCCCCCTGATTCGCCTCTGCGATCCTCACGTCAAAGGGCTTGCTCGCGTCACCGAAATAAATCGTCCGGTGGGGAAATGGGATCTCGATCCCTGCGGCATCGAAGGCATACTTGATCCTGCGATTGAACTCGCGGCCCACGGCCCACTGCTGGATCGGCCTGGTCTTGATGCGCCCCCGGATCACCACGGCGGAATCCGCAAACTCGTTTACCCCGAAGATCTCCGGGGCTTCGAGCATGAGGTGGCCGAACTTCGGGTCCAGGACCATCTCGCTCCCGACCTGCTCGATGACCCGCATCACCCGGTCAATGTCCTCCTTGTAGGCCACGCTGAGATCGAACAGGTAGGCCGACCAGTCCTTGGTCATGTTGCTGAGCGTGGTCACGGTCCCGTTGGGGAAGATATGCACCACCCCGGAGGTATCGCGCAGGATGATGGTCCGGAAGTTCATCTCCTCCACCAGCCCTCCGGTGCCGTTCACCACTACTACATCACCCACCCGGACCTGGTCCTCCAGAATGAAGAAGAAGCCCGATATCACGTCCCTCACCAGGTTCTGGGCCCCGAATCCCACCGCCAGGCCCACGATGCCCGCACCTGCGAGAATGGGTGCGATCTCCACCCCCACCTCCTTGAGCAGGACCAGGGCCACCATGGCCCACAGGAAGATGCACGAGGCCTGTCTGACGAGCCTGATGATGGTGTCGGTGCGCTTTGCTGTCTCGGCGGCTGAATCCCCCTTTGACAAACCGGCGCTCACGAGCCTCTGCCTGAGGATATTCATCAATCGATTCAGCACCCTGGTTGCCACCAGAGCTATAACGAGCACGAGCAGGATACGGAAGGCGTGATGGCCCAGCCCGTTCCAGTTTACCGCACAGACGAAATTCACGACCTGATCAAATATATTCACTTCCATATTCACTTTCCCCCGATCAAGCGTTTCTCAAGGTTCCCGCGCCTCTGTCTCCCGGCTATATATATCCCCGGGGCAGGCAATGCAACCTTGCATGTCCCGTGAGGGAGATACAGATCTGCATCATGTTCTCCCCTTCAGAAATCCTCGATGCGTGCGCCCAATAGAAAAACAACCGCATACCTCGGTATTTCCTCCCCGGCGATGAGAGGCCGCCTGATGGACAGTCCTCCCTCATACGGAAGCCCGGCCTCCGATTGCCTCTTTCCCTGGGCCGGAAGTTGGGATAGAAGAGGGTGCTGAAAAAGGGCTGGGCTTCACGAGCAGGGAAGACCTTCAGCATGAAAGGGGGCAAGATCCATGGGTGCAGGCATCGTATGCAAGTTCGGGGGGAGTTCTGTTTCCAATGCCGGCCAGATCGAAAAGGTCCGCCGGATCGTGTGCGCCGACGAAAACCGCCGTTTCGTAGTCGTTTCGGCACCCGGTAAGGATGGAAGCGAATCGGAAAAGGTTACCGACCACCTCTTCAATATCGCCACCAACGGGCATCATTTCAGCTCACGGGGAAAAAGCATCACGGCACGTGAGAGCTTCGAGAGGGTGCTCGCCAAGTTCAAATCCCTCGTTGCCGACTTGGGCATCAGAGGCGACGATATCCTGGAGGACCTCGAGTCGGACCTTACATCTCACATCTCAAACAAGAAGAGGATCGATTTCTTCGCCTCCCGAGGTGAGCACTACAACGCCAAGATCATTGCCCGCTACTTCCAGAGCAAAGGCATGGATGCAAAGCTTATGCTGCCCGAGGACATGGGCTTCCTCGTCTCCGACCGGTTCGGCAATGCAAAGGTGCTCCCCGCAGCCCATTCCGGGATACGGGATTGCCTGAAGGACGGGCCGATCTACGTCATCCCCGGCTACTACGGCATTACCCTGAAAGGAGACATCGCGGTCCTCTCCCGCGGAGGGTCGGATCTCACCGGCGGCGAGGTGGCCTATGCCGTGGACGCCTCGTGCTATGAGAACTGGACCGACACCGACGGGGTCTACCAGGTCGATCCCCGGCTCATCCCCGAGGCCTCGGTGATCCCGGAACTGACCTACAAGGAGATCAGGCTGCTCTCCTCGCGGGGATTCAATGTCTTCCATTTCGACGCCATGGTGAGCTGCAAGAACAAGAACATCCCCATCAACATCCGCAACACCAACAACCCCAGTGTTCCGGGCACCAGGATCGTGAGCTCGCGCATCCCGGGCGAAACGGCAGTGGGCATCGCCCGTATGGACGGCATCGCCTATGTCTATATCGAAAAGGACATGATCGGCGAGACCATCGGTTTCACCAAGGAACTGCTCGATATCTTCAAAGACTTCGGCATCAATACGCACCACTACCCTTCCGACAAGGATGATATCGCGGTGATCGTCGATCAGCACGATCTCATGGACAAGGCGGACGGGCTCAAAGAGACCATCGTCAAGAGTCTTTCGCCCGACTTTCTGGATATCCGCTACGATCTGTGCCTGCTCTCGCCCGTGGGCATCGGCATGAGGAACACACCCGGGGTTCTTGCCAGGGCGTCAGCCGCGCTCTACCAGGAAAACATCAATATCGAGATCGTTGACCAGGGGCCTTCTCAGTTGAGCTTCCATTTCGGCATCTTCCAGAAGTACGCGGACGCCGGACTCAAAGCGCTCTATCGAACGCTCCTGAAATGACGCCGTCTTTTCGCCTGCTTTTAGTCTTCTCGAGACCTTTTACAGGCATGCCCGGCTGCAAATGAGGCGGGCAAATACGTCATTGCCTTATCGGCCTCTGCACTTCGTCCGGCTCGGTGGAGGTGAGCCCTGTTTTTGCGCAGGTCATGCAGGGCGCCTTTCTCCCGCTCAAAGGGCATGGGGACGAAGATGCCCCTTCCCCGCCCGAAAGACAACCCCTGTCTCCCCGTCCTGCTTGCACCCCGCTTGTGATACAGTCTCATCTCTCTATTATATTCCTTCAGAATAGTTTCTTTTTTCGCCAGGGGCCCTTTCCTGGATGCGCGGTCAGTCCTGCAGAAAGAGCAGAAAGAGAGGATGCACGCTAAAAAACCTCTTTTAGGATCGCCTTGAGCAAGGCCTGACCTTAATCGGCGGGGACCGCGGCCTCCTTCCGAAGGCAAGGACAGTGCCCGCACTTTTTAATGTAAAGCATGGAGGTGGTGTCATGATCAGGGCGGGATATACTCTCTGCCTGCTGCTCTTTTTCTTTTTCATGCCGGTCCTTCCCTTCCGGGCGGCCCTGTCCGCTGAGGATATGTCTCCCCGAGAGATCGCATGCCGCATCGACGACCTTTACCGGGGAAGCTCCAGCCATGCGGTCATGAGGTTGAGAGTGTCCACCGGTCTTTCCGAACGCGAAACCATGCTCGAGGCCTGGAGCAAGGGGAGAAAATACACCCTGGTGAGGACCCTGGAACCGTCGGGACAGCGGGGGCACTCGATCGTAAAGCTGGGAAAGAGTATTTGGAGCTATCTGCCCGATGTCGGCCGGGTCATCAAGCTCCCGCCTTCCATGGCGGGAGCACCATGGCTGGGGAGCCATCTCACCTTGAGCGACGCTGTCAGGGGAGACATGCTCTCCGAGGATTACCTCGCGGAAATCACTTTCACGGGCATCCGGGAAAAGACCGAGGTGATCGAGATCACCTTGAGACCCGACCCTGCTTCCCAGACGATATGGAGCAAGGTGATTGCAACGGTTCGGCAATCGGATCTTCTCCCGCTCAATATCGAGTTCTACGGAGATAAGGCAGACCTCGTGCAGACCATGACCTATTCCGGTATCCGGGAACTGGGCTCGCGCATGCTGCCATCGATCATCCGCATCACCCCGGCTGGTGAATCCGGAGCGTTCACCGAGATCACCTATGAGGCGATCCGGTTCGATGTGGAGATCGACGAAGATTGTTTCTCCCTGAAAAGCCTGATGACACCTGAATCATTGTAAGATCATATTATTTATCCATTGATTCCCGATCGGGAAGCAAGTATATTCGAATCGTTCAAATAACATGAGTTATGTGATCCCGATTTCTATCATGAAAGGAGGACTTGGTATGGGCTATGAAACCCTGCTGTTGGAGAAAAGAGGAAAGGTTGCGGTACTGACCCTGAACCGTCCGGCGAACAATGCGGTGAGCTATGCCATGCTCGGTGAAATTGACCGCGCACTCGACGAGGTCGCCTCTGACGGCGAAGTGCGGGTTCTGGTCATCACCGGCTGCGGAGAGAAATCGTTCTGTGCAGGCATGGACGTAGCCGATGCGGTGAACCACCCGGACGTGGGCGCGGTGGGCCGGGCCCTGTGGACCAAGGTTGACCGGTTCGAGAAGCCCGTTATCGCGGCCATCAACGGCCATGCCCTGGGCGGGGGCTGCGAACTGGCCCTGGCGTGCCATTTCCGGTATATGGCGGCCAGCGACAAAGCCAGGATAGGCTGCCCCGAGCTGAATCTGGGGATCATTCCGGGTTGGGGCGGGACCCAGCGGCTGACTCGTCTGCTGGGCAGGTCCAAGGCCCTTGATCTCATGCTCTTCAGCAGACGCCTGAATCCGGAAGAGGCCCTCGCCATAGGTCTTGTGGATGGGGTCTACCCGCCTGATCAGCTCATGCCCAGGGTCATGGAGAAGGCAGCGGAACTCTCGGAGAAGGCTCCACTTGCAGTGCGGGCCGTCCTTTGTTCCGTCCAGGCGCATCTGGATAAGGGCATGGACGATGGGCTCAAGGTGGAGACCGAACAGAGCAATATCTGCGCGGCCTCGAAGGATGCCATTGAGGGCTTCACGGCATTTCTCGAAAAAAGGAAGCCTCAGTTCAGGGGCGAGTGAGATGAAGGAAAAGGAGGAGGTGATATCATGGAGGTAAAGAAGATTGCAGTGATCGGATCGGGCGCCATGGGCAGCGGCATTGCCCAGGCAGGGATCATGGCGGGCTTTACGGTAGCCATGCACGACATCGAGCAGCGCTTCGTCGACAAGGGCGTGAGCACTATCAGAGAGAGTCTGGACAAGTTCGCAGGCAAGGGCAAGATCACAGAAGACCAGAGCAGGGAGATGTTCTCACGGCTCAAACCCACCACCGACCTCAAGGAGGCGGTGGGCGACGCCGACCTGGTGATCGAGGCGGTGTTCGAAGACCTGGATATCAAGAAAAGGCTCTTCGCCGATTTGGATGCGCTTGCGCCGAAGCACGCCGTACTTGCGAGCAACACCTCATCCATGAGCATCACCGCCATCGCTTCGGCGACCAAGAGGCCTCAGAGCGTGGTGGGCATGCACTTTTTCAACCCGGCCGTGCTGCTCAAGCTGGTTGAGGTGATATCCACGGAAAAGTCCTCGCCCGAGGCGATAGAGATCACCTGCGAGACGGCGAAAAAGATGAACAAGGTGCCGGTAATCGTGCAGAAGGACTCGCCGGGCTTCATCTACAACCGAGTCAACGCCCCCACGGCCCTGCTCCTGCAGCTCATCCTCGATAAGGGATCGCCCAAGCCCAACGATTTCGACGCGGTCTTCAAGCCCGTGATGCCCATGACCCCCTTCGAGCTGCTCGACTACGTGGGCCTGGACATCGTGCTGCACACGCAAGGCTACTATGCAAAGACCCTCTCACCTGACTATACGCCGCGAAAGGCGCTGAAGGACCTCGTAGCCCTGGGCCGGCTCGGCAAGAAGACGGGTAAAGGGATCTACGACTGGTCGGCCGGCAGGCCCGCGATCGACGTCTCCAGCCCCACCAGCGAGTACGATCCCACGCACATGATCGCGCTCCAGGCGAACGAGGCCACCAAGCTCCTGGAGGAAGGGGTGGTGACCGATCCGAAGGACATCGACACCGCAATCGCCAACGGAGGCGGCGGCATCGGACCCTTCATGCTCGCCAAGAGCATCGGCTACCCTACCCTGGTTGCGAAGTGCACCGAGCTCGCCGACAAGTTCGGCATCGAGATATTCAGGCCCACCAAGACGCTTCAGAAAGGCGCGATAGAGATCTGACGCGAACTCGGCCCGGGGTTCAGCCCCGGGCCGGGGTTATCAATCCACAGCCAGCATCACGTTCGATGCCTTGATGACCGCGGCGACGTCTTTCCCTTCGGCGATCTGCATGTTCTCGGCCGATTCCCTGGTGATGATGGAAACGATCTCACTGCCTCCGGACAGCGCCACGACCACTTCGGTATTGACCGCTCCGGGAGTGACCTTCTTCACCTTGCCCTTCAAGACATTCCGTGCGCTTATCTTCATCGTATCCGCTCCTCCTTCTGTTGATAATCTTAAGGAGTAGCGATACAGACATCAGTATCAAGGTCCGGCGTGCGGATACAACTCAGTCGCGGTCGTTTTTGGGTTTGGATACAATCCGGAGGCCGGGGGCCGCATCGTGCGGCTCCTTTTTGTACGGGCTGTTTCCCTGACAGGCCAGGCACGCCGCTCCATCCTTTGCAGGATATGATTCTCCGCAAGACGGGCAGAGAGCGATGGCGCCTTTGCCCTTCTTCTGAAGCGAAGCCGTGTCAACCGTGACATGCTGCACCGTGAGGATGTCCGTCCCGGCCTCTACGATCTGGTCTCTGAGGGCATCGGGGTCCTGCTCTGACTTTGGCTTGAGCTTGAAGAACCATGTCTTGATCTCCGGCCAGGAATTCAATTTTTCCGGGTCCAGGAACACCCTCACCCCCTTGCCTTCATACTTGTCATACAGGCACAGGGCAAAGCGGCCGAAGTCCATGACCTTGAGCCAGCCGTTGCCGATGGTGCAGGGCGTGAGGAGCTGGAGAGCGTCGGGAAGGCAGGTTTTTGTCTCGCTGATGGCGTCGAACAGCACCCCGTCGGGCAGTTCACTCTTGGCGAGGTCCACCATGAACCCGCCGATGATAAGCCCCGGCGCTACGTTGCCGTGAAACGACTTGACCAGATGCATGTAATCTTCAATCGAATAAGGCCCGATGTTCATCTCTTACACTCCTTTCTCGCATCATAGATCTCCAGTTCGATATCTCCCTGATCCTCCTGAGCGGTGCGATCAGGACACAGACCTTCGCCCCGCATCGTGAGCATGAACTGCAGGATCCATTTCTGAAAGATCTTTCCGCTGACGACCGGGACGATCTCGTCACCCAGGAAGAGCGCCTCTCTGATGTCGTGTGTGACATGGATGATGGGAATCTTCAGCTCGTGCTTCATCTCCGCAACGGCCATGCGGAGCTTCCTGCGGGTGATCGGATCGAGGGCGGAAAAGGGCTCGTCCATGAGGAGCACCTTGGGTTCACGCGCCAGGGCCTGACAGATGGCGGCCCGCTGCCTCTCTCCTCCGGAGATGGACTGCGGTCTGGTATCCTTCAGGTGCCATATCCCGAATCGTTTCATGAGCATCTCGGCGAGGGACCTGTCCCGCGCGGCAAAGCAGACGTTGTTGAACACACTGAGGTGGGGGAACAGCGCAAAGTCCTGAAAAACCATGGCAAGGCGCCTCTTTTGCGTTGGAAGAAATGTGCCTCTCCCGGTATTCACCCAGATCTCCTCACCGCAGGTGATGGTCCCCTCGTCAGGCTTTTCCAGGCCTGCGATGATCCTCAAGATTGTGGTCTTGCCCGAGCCCGAAGGCCCGACAAGAGAGAGGATCCTTCCCCCTGCGCATGCCAGGGAGATGTCCAGGGTGAAGTGGTTCAGCTTTTTCCTGATCTCAGCCCTTAATGCCATCGTACTCCCCTTTGTTCAACGCGTTGATCACCAGCAGGAACGAAAAGCTCACCAGGGCCAGGACCAGGGAGAGGACCCAGGCATCCCGGTATCTGAGCGATTCAACAGCCTCGAAGATGGCGATGGAGGCGACTTTCGTCTCTCCCGGGATACTGCCTCCCACCATGAGGATCACCCCGAATTCACCCATGGTATGCAGGAACACGAGGATCGATGCGGCTGCAAAGCCCGCAGCCGAATTGGGCACGACCACACGGAAAAATGTTGCAAGAGACGACAGGCCCAGGACATGGGCATTCTCGAGAATCCTCCTGTCTATCTTGGCGAATGCGGCCTTGAGCGGCTGGACCGCAAAGGGCAGGCTGGAGATGACCGATGCGATCACGATACCGGCGAAGGTAAAGAGGAGGGAGGATTGGAAAAGCCCTTCCCACGCCCTGCCGAAGGTCCCCTTCGGCCCCATCAGGATCAGCAGGTAAAAACCCAGCACCGTGGGGGGAAGCACGATGGGCAGGCTGATGAGTGACTCCACCACGGCCCTGGCCGGCACCTTTCGATACACCAGGAGATAGGCGAGAAAGGACCCGGCGGCAAGGAGCACGACCGTGGTAGCCGCCGCGAGCTTGAAGGAGATCCATAACGGACCGAGAATGCTACCGGTATCCATACTTCTCCTTGATCATGACACCGCCCTGAGCCGAAAGGAATTCGGCGAGCTTCTGCGCGGCCTCGCGGTTTTGCGTTCTCTTGAGGATGCAGGCGGCCTGGACGACCTGAGGGGCCTGCTTCACTGGGAAATAGCAGCCCTTCTTCCCCTCATCGGTCAAGGCGGACGAAAGGGCGCAGAACCCGGCCTGAACAGAACCGGTTGAGGCATACTGGAACGCCTGGCCGATATCCTGGGGAAATACATACTTGCCCTGAAGGCTCTCAAAGAGGCCCGCCTCTTTCAGAGCGGCCACGGCGGCGGCGCCGTATGGGGCGGTCTCGGGATTGGCAATGGCGATCTTCTCGACCGCGTCCGACCGCACCGCCTCGGTCCAGTCGGCAAACCGGGCGCAGAAATCGCTCTGCTGCGAGAAGAGGACGATCTCTCCCCGGGCATAGACAAAGGGCTCCTCGCACAGGCCGTCCTTGAAGAGCAGCCCGGGCCGTTGCTTGTCTGCGGCAAGGAACATATCATAGGGGGCATTGTTGATGATCTGGGCATAGAGCTTGCCCGTTGAGGAGAACACGGGCTCGACGCGGCATCCGCTCTCCTTTTCAAATGCGGCTGCGATCTCGGTGAAGGGCGCCATGAAGTTCGCAGCTACCGCGACAAGGAGCTTCCCTTCGGAAGCAGCGGCGGGAAATCCCCAGAGAAATATCAGCGCAATCAGTATCGATGTTTTTATCCTCACGGACTCCTCCCCTTACCCATTAATTATGTTATTGTTACCATAATAAAACCTACCGGACAAGCACCTAGTTACTGACTTTCATCCTCCCTGACACAAATATTTTAATATGACCGTTACTGAAATACACTCTTCTCGCAGGGTTGTCACCCATTCTTCCTATCTTCCTAAAGAGAGGGGGGGCATATATCCCCTCCCGCAGGGGTAAAATACCCCATTTTTCTCCCACATGATTGGTTTATCATCTTAACAAATTGATTTGTTTGGTTATTTTATTATGATTTCCATGGCATTATTATTGCTTTGACCCCAGACAACCTCATTGCACCATACGCAGTTGCATCCTGCCGGCATGATGCACATGCGTATTACCGCTGTTTGAAAGGAGTCTGCTGAATGGCTGGCGCGAAAGTTTCAAAAAAAACCGATTCAACGGCAATCATCGATCCGGCAAAGCGAGCCATGCTCCTTGCCGCGCTCTACATTGCACAGGAACAGAAGGGATATCTCACCAGGGACGCCCTGCACCAGGTAGCGAAGCGCCTGGGATTGACAGACTCCGAGGTATACAGCACGGCGAGCTTCTATACCCTGTTTCGGATGGAGCCCGTCGGCCGCTATGTCATCCAGGTGTGCGAAGGACTCTCGTGCTATCTGAATGACGGCGCCGAACGGGTTGTCGAGTATGTCGGCGCAAAACTGGGCATCAAACCGGGAGAGACGACGAGCGACGGAAGGTTCACCCTGGAAACCGTGCAGTGCCTTGCCTCCTGCGGCACGGCGCCTGCCATGCGCGTAAACGATCAGCTCTATGAAAACCTCTCTCCGGCAAGCATTGACGACATTCTCGAACGCCTCATGGGGGAGGTGTAGTATGCCACAGCACGAGAAAGTTCTCCTGGCAAACGTCCACCGCCCCAACTCGGAAAAGATATCCACCTACCTGCGTTACGGGGGATATACAGCGCTGCGGAAGGCGCTGAAGATGTCTCCTGAGGCGATTATCGCCGAGGTGAAGGCGTCCGGGCTCAAAGGGCGGGGCGGAGCGGGTTTTCCGACAGGCGCCAAGTGGGATTTCATGCCCAAAGACGCCCCGGTCAAATACCTTGCGGTCAACACCGATGAGGGCGAGCCGGGCACATTCAAGGACCGCCTCATCGTGGAGAGGGATCCGCATTCGATCCTGGAGGGGGTGATCATCTCCGCATACGCCATCGGGGCTCACCGGGCTTTCGTCTATATCCGCGGCGAGTTCTTCCTGGGCGTCAAACGGTGGATCAAGGCGATCTCGGATGCCTACCAGCATGGATACCTCGGCCGCAACATCCTCGGAAGCGGCTTTGATCTCGATGTATCGGTCCATCGCGGTGCAGGCGCGTATATCTGCGGCGAAGAGACTGCGATGATCGAATCGCTCGAGGGCAAACGGGGCGTTCCGCGCGCCAAACCCCCCTACCCGGCACAAAGCGGCTTATGGGGCAAGCCTACGCTTGTGCAGAACGTGGAGACGCTTGCGAATATCCCGCACATCGTTCTGAGGGGCGCTCAGTGGTATTCAAGCATCGGCACCAAGGAGAGCAAGGGGATAAAGATCTTCTGCGTGAGCGGTCATGTCAATTGTCCCGGCAACTACGAGCTGCCTCTGGGGACACGCTTGAAGGACATCATCTATGAACATGCGGGGGGCGTCCGAATGGGGAGGTCCATCAAGGCGATCATTCCAGGCGGTGCATCCACTCCCATCATAAGCGCGGACAGGATATCCACGCCCATGGCGTTCGAAACCCTGAAGGCGGCCGGCACAGCGCTGGGGACAGGGGCCGTCATCGTGATGGACGAGACAACGGATATGGTGGAGGTAGTCAGACGCATCACCCGCTTCTTCGTGCACGAATCGTGCGGCAACTGCCTGCCCTGCCGCGTCGGAGGAAAACGCATGCTGGAGCATCTGGAAAGGCTCGCGGCAGGCACGGGCACGGCACGGGACATCGATGACCTCGAATATCTCGCCCACGGGATCTACGGCAGGACCTTCTGCCCGATGGGCACCGGCATGGCCGAACCGATCCTCTCCGGCTTACGGCTTTTCCGCGATGAATTCGAGGAAAAAGTGAAGGCTGTCTGATGATTCGCCCGGCACATAAGAAGGAGAATCCCATGGAAAAGACAAAAATACTGGTGGTCGATGACGATGCCGATTTTGTTTTCTTTGCGAAAACCGTCCTTGAACAGAACGGATACGACGTGATATCCGCCGGTAACGGCAGCCACGGCAGGGCCGTTCTGGCCCGGGAGAAACCAGGACTGGTGATCCTGGACGTCATCATGTCGAGCATCCTCGACGGAGTGAACATGAGCCGTTTCATGAGGGAAGATTCGGCTTTTCGCAACATCCCCATCATCATGGTGACGTCGATTGCGAACACCGATTACTCAACATTGTTTCCGGCAGATGAGGACATCGGCATCGATGCCTTTTTAACCAAACCCATCAAACCTTCAGACCTCACGGGAAAGGTCGAGGAACTCCTGTCTGCAAGGGGGGAAAAGTAATGAAGGTTTTCATCAACGGCAGGCCATATACTGCAACCAAGGGGCAAACCATTCTGGAGGTGGCCCGGGCTCACGGGGTGTATATCCCCACCCTGTGCTATCACGAGAAAGTCGGGGCGGCCGCGCGGTGCAGGGCGTGCGTGGTCGAGGTAAAGGGCAGGCCCGCCCTGGTGACCTCGTGCAACACCACGGTGTCTGACGGCATGGAGATCGTCACGGATTCCGAGCAGGTGATCGAGGCCCAGCGTTTCGTGATCAAACTCGCGATCTCTTCGGGCAACCACGACTGTATCGTCTGCGAAAAGAGCGGGGAATGCGAATTGCAGGATGCCGCATATTACCTGAAGATCGATGACCAGGATCGAAGGAGCGAAAAATATCCCGCCGATTTCGACGACAGCTCGGCATTCATCCGCCTGGACCACACCCGGTGCATCCTCTGCGGAAGGTGTGTTGAGGCGTGCAACCATGTGGTGGTCAACCGCGCCGTCAGGGTGGTGAATAGAGGATACGACGCAAGGATCGGCTTCGGTCTCGACGCATCCATGGGAGATTCGACATGCGTCCAGTGCGGGGAATGCATCCAGATCTGTCCCGTAGGTGCGCTCACCGCCAAGAAGTCCATAGGGGTAGCGCGCTTCAGTGATGTGGAGAAGGTGCGTACGACGTGTCCGTATTGTGGTGTTGGGTGTCAGTTGGAGCTTCAGGTTCGTGATGGTCGGATCGTGAAGGTCAACGGGGCTGAGG